>DASZLO010000127.1:0-3015 GCA_035552315.1 Bryobacteraceae bacterium | reverse complement strand
ACTTGCTCGTATCGGCCTGAGTGAAACAGAAGCGGAGGCTCAAGGGATAGCGTATCGCCTGTTTAAGGTCCCAATGGAAACCAACCTGCGTGCGCGCACTCTTTCGGAGACCCGTGGGTTCGTGAAGGCGCTGGTGGAGGCCGATAGCGATCGCATCCTCGGGTTCACGGCCTTCGGCGCCGGCGCGGGGGAGATCCTGGCCGCCGTCCAGATTGCGATGATCGGAGGGCTGCCCTACACGGCGCTGCGCGATGCGGTCCTGACTCATCCAACACTGGTCGAAGGTCTTATAGCTCTGTTCTCAAGCGCGGCGTCAGCCCACAACGTTGTCGAGACGAAAGGAGCCCGGATCTCGGCCGCATGAGGTGACCTACAACATTAGGCCGAGGTAAGCTGCGGGATGATCACAAGCTCTCTGAGTTTGAGGGCGGTGGCGACGACTTCTTTGCCGAAGTCGTGCGGACCGCTCGCTGAAGCCGGAAGCGGGCCGGGTAACGGCGCGGCGCCTCAACCGCTCCCAGCACAACAACACGATCCGGATCTTCCCGGCGTCGATATTCACGCTGCCGACGACTTTCCGCGGGACGATTCCGGCTACGGTTTCGAGGACATCGGTGATGTTCTTTCCGTTTCGCCAGTACTGATGGAAAAGTATCTGGCTGCGGCGGAAAAGATCGTCCAAACGGCGCTTTTCGGGCCCGGAGTCATACAGCCGGCCGTAGTGCGTCATCATCAGCCGTACCGGCCCGGCACGGATGGCGGCGACAACAGCCGATTCGCAAAATCGCTGACGCTGCCGAGCGCACTTCATACGATGCGTCATTTCCCGGCTACTGGCGAGTATGTGTTTCGCATCGATCCGGAAGGTAATCGGCCTCAACCATCGGAAACGTGGGCCGCAATATTCTGCATGGACCGCGGCTTTTCGCCATCAATGCATCGCTGTTCCGGCGGTTCAGCATTACAGAGCGGTTCAGGCTGGAGTTTCGCGCCGAGGCCTTCAACCTGACGAATACGCCGGAGTTCGACCAGCCGGATACGACGCTGGGGGACGCGGGATTCGGTCAAATTACAACGGAGCATGGAAGCCAGCCGGTGCAGACGAATCCGAACCGCCTGTTGCAGGGGAGTTTGCGGCTAACGTTTTAGCTCCGGCCGCCCGGTCATGTTTCGCGCGCGCTATGCCGCTTTCTGAGCGGATGAAGTTTGTGGCTGTGCAGCCCTTCAACGCTTACACTTCTGGAACACGACAGAGGAAGAGCAGCACGCCATGCTCCAGGGAGGAAAAAACCGGCCTCCGCCGCGTCAGCAGGAAATTCCGCCGGGTTAACCGAGCCGGGCATGGAAAGACTGTATCTCGACGACATCGCTACGAGGGTAAATAGCTTTAAAATTCGGCGGGCCTCACCCACTAACGTTGTCGGACGCAATCAGGCGGATGTAGGTTCGGAACAGCAGCCTTTTCAGATCGTGAGCGGGTTGAAACAAGCCGACGATATCGCGGCGAAGCGGGGCTGTACTCTATTGTCGAGCCTCTCAGCAGCCCAATGGACAGGACCGAATGGCGCGTGATGGGCCGCCCGGTGTCACGCGGGCAGGCTGTAAATCGACGGCGCGGTTATCGTTTACCTGCTCCGCCATTATGCTGCGCCCGGCCGATGCCGGTGGGCTCCCTACTGAAGGTCGAGAGCGTCCGCCACTGTGTGAACCTCGCGCCAGTCCTCTCGGGCGGTCGATGAATCATTCCTCGCCATCACGCGGTACCCCAAATGCAGCCAGCGTTCTACGCATTCCCGGATAGTCGCCGACTCAGTGGTCAGGACGTGAATGTCGGACTCATGGCAAAGGCGAACCGTCAGCCGGTTTCGATCGGAGATAATCACATCGCATTCGCCGGGAACATACGTGCCAGCGTGGATACTGTCATTCATCCATCCGGCCAGACCGGATACCGGAACCATGACTTCCTTCCATAGGTCATCAGTGTTACAGCCGACGCCGTACATTGCAGCGATTTTTGCGTCGCCATTGGAAAAAAGAGCGGACATGAACGGTACTTCTTCAGCAATTTGCGATCTGTCGATCGGGCCACATACGATTTCAGGCATATTCCTTTAATTTAAACGAAGGTCCGCATCAGTAGCAGTCCGTTGGACGCATAGTGACGCCAAAGGGCTAATCATGATGAGGCACAAAGTTAAGACTTCTTTGGGGTCATTGTGCCGTCTTTCCAGATGCGCCACAACTTCTTCTGCTTGTCTTTATAGTCCCAGTGAGGCGGAATGGGAGCCGGATGGCTAAGGTCGGGTAACAGACTTTCGCTCGTACCGTCCGGATTGGCCTTCGTCCAGCTTCCGTTTGAGCTTCCGGGTGCACCAGGACGTGCCCATTTCCATTCAGGACTAGAGAGGCTCAGGCTGCATAGATGGCGGCTACTTCGTAGTCCGCCACAGTTGGAATAACGAATTCGATCGAGCCGCCGGATACTTTGAAAGGAACCGCGGATTCGGCGCGCAACAACTCAACCCGATTTACTTTTTTCCCCGCAGGCAATCTCATTTGCACCCGCTGTTCGCGAATGGGGAAGAAATCCCGAATCCAGCCGCGATGCATGGCGGGATTCGTGTAATTGAGGATGTGCACGGCGAAGCCCGGCTCAGTCTCCCACGCGAAGGCTTCGATGACGCCCTCACCTTCGATTTTTACGGTCTGGTCAGCGCCGGCCACCCAGCGGATCGAGTTCCTCAGCAGGCGCGCGAGGTCGGTATGTCCTGACTGCCACATGGTGCGATCAATGTCGCCGGGGAAATACAGCAGGCGGCTGCTTCCCCGTTCCCGCGCAACCACGGCCGGCTCGTCCGTGTGCGGGCGCGTGGGATAGGAGAGCTCGGGCGGATAGGCTACGAAACCAGGCACAACGGTCAACACCGGGTTACTGACCGGGGCGACAGGAACCCTGTTCTCCGCTCCCGGTATCCAGTTCGTATCAGCGAAGCCTTCGAGAACAGGGTGGCG
>DASZLO010000126.1:0-5402 GCA_035552315.1 Bryobacteraceae bacterium | reverse complement strand
CAATGGCGTTACGGTCACGAATACTTACCTGGTTTGCGGTCCCGGCGAAACACCCACCGGAAACGGTTGCATCGCGAAACTGCCTGACGCAGTTGCCGCCGCTCTGAAGAATTGCACTTCGGCTCAGTCCTCTGGTGAGTCGATGGTGACTTGCCAGGGTTAACGGACTTTTGTCTCTTTCGTTTTAAGAAAGGCCCTGGTCTGAGGACCAGGGCCTTTTTATTGAATTAGCTTTCCACGACACCGTTTCCCGAACAAGTGAATCGTTCCCCCTTACTGCCAATCTTCCTGATCGTTCTGGTCGATGTTCTCGGCCTCACTATCATTCTGCCGCTTCTCCCGTTTTACGCCGAACACTTGGGCGCATCCGATTTTCAGGTCGGCCTTCTAATCTCCAGCTATGCCTTTTGTCAGTTGATTGCCGGCCCCATCCTGGGCCGCATGTCCGATCATATGGGCCGCAAACCGCTGCTCATCGTCAGCCAGCTCGGCACGCTCGTCGGTTTCCTGATCCTCGCGTATGCGGGCTCGCTCTGGATGGTCTTTCTCTCCCGGGTCATCGACGGCGCAACAGCCGGAAACCTTTCGCTGGCGCAGGCCTACATTGCGGACGTCACCACTCCCGAGAAGCGCGCACGCTCGTTCGGCGTCATCGGCATCGCTTTTGGAATCGGTTTTCTGGTGGGCCCGGGCATCTCCGGATTTCTTTCCCAATACGGCTATACCTATCCGATCTTCGCGGCGGCGTTTCTGTCCGCATCGAGCGTGATCTGCACAACAACCCTGCTGCCGAAAGTCGTGCCGCACGCCGACGACGGCGAAGCCGGACCGGGCGGCCGCCGGCTCAGCGTTCTGGACTGGAAAGGCTATGCGCAGTATTTCGCCCGCCCCGGCCTGGGACGCCTGCTTAGCCAGTTCTTCTGCTTCGCGTTTGCGTTCGCTTTTTTCATGAGCGGCTTCGCGCTGTACGCGCAGGCGCGTTACCGCTATGACGCCAAACAGGTGGGCTATGTTTTCGCCTACGTGGGACTGCTCGGCGTGATCCTGCAGGGCGGGCTGATCGGACGGCTGGTCAAGTGGCTGGGCGAGCGGACTCTCGTGTGGACCGGCTTTGCATCCGCCGCGGTCGGCTATGCTCTGCTGGCGTGGACTCAGACGCTGGGGCAATTGCTGTCCGCCAGTACGATCACCTCGTACGGCACGGGCGTTATAAGGCCCGCCGTCACCTCGCTGATTACGCAGCGGGCGGGCAGGCGCGAGCAGGGCGTGGTCCTGGGACTAACGCAGTCGCTGACATCGGTTTCGCAGATCGTCGCGCCCATGATCGCAACCAGTCTGATCGGCGCCGGACACCTCGCTGCCTGGGCGGTTTCCACCGGCGCGATTTCGCTGGCCGGGTTCCTGATCAGCATGCCCGGTTCTACCGACCTGCAGGAATAGCGGTTAACGCCGCAGCAGTTTGAACGCGATTTCCCGGCCCATCCCCTGCTTCAAAGCCAGCGAGATCCAGAACAGGCCCAACGTCTCCAGCAAGTGCGACTGGTTGAGCCCGCCTGCATCGACCGGCTCAAAACCGAGATCGCTTGCTAGGGCCGCCGCGGTCTTCTTCGCCGCGGCGTCGTCGCCGCAATAGAACATGGTCGCCGCCTCGCCGTGATAATCCGGGTTCGCCATGTTGTTGTTGCCGGTCGTATTGAAAATTTTCACTACCGGAACGCCCGGAATCAGCGCCGCGACTGTTTCGCCGCCGGAAGGCTGCGCGGCGGGGTCGAGCGCCGAATAATCGGCCGTCAGAGGCACCGTGGGGTCGAGGACGATCTTGCCTTTCATGTCCCCCGCGTCGCGCAACGCAGCGGGCACGGCCTTCCATGCCACCGCCAGTACAACGACATCGCTTGAGCTCACGGCATCGCGTACCGAGCCGGCCGGCTCGCGCGTCCCGTACTGGACTTCGTGCCCGCGTCTCGTCCAGCGCTCACCAAGAGTGCGTCCAACGTTCCCCGCTCCGATAATGGCGATCTTCATATCCGCTCCAGCGCTTACGGCTTTTCTTTGTCCTCGACCAGCGACTTCAGGCGTTTGAGTTCCTGATCGATTTTGCGCCCGCGGCTGACCAGAATCAGGACAAAGCCCAGCAGCACCAGAAACGCCGCGGAATAACCGTAGAACAGGAACTTCAGATTCGTAATGATCGCTGTCGGGTCCATGAATAGGTTTGCCTTTGAGTGGAATGCCTTTTAGTAAGAGTGAAGCTCGCGGCGCAAAGAATCGATTTCGCGCCGGGTCGTCTCCTGATGCAGGCGGACGAGCACCAGCGCCGTTCCGAGCAGCAGCAGCGCGAAGATTCCGATCACGAACGGCGGAATGAACTCCGGCGCCATTTGTCCGGTCTCGAGAACCGGCCCGGGATGCTGCGTCTTCACGTTCGGCAGCCGGATGGCCATCAGCACCAGCGGCACATCGGCGAAAGCGAAGATGGAAATGAAGGCCGACATCGTGGCCCGCTGCGTGGGTTCGGGAATCGAAGGACGAATCAGCAGATAGCCGAGATAGAGCAGGAAGCACATCAACTGGCTCGTCATGCGCAGATCCCAGGCCCACCAGATTCCCCACTGATTGCGGCCCCAGATGCTGCCGGTGATCAGATTCACCAGCACCAGCATGGCGCCCACTTCAATGCACGCCACCGAAATGGAATCGTAGATAAACTGCTTTTTCGCCAGGAACAGCACGCTCGTGCACAGCGCGACGAAGAAGAATACATCCGCGTCGATGGCAGCCGGAATGTGAATGAACATGATCCGGTAAATCGCGCCCTGCATGGCCTCGTCCGGCAGCACCGTAAAAATGGTGCGCAGGTTGAACAGCATCACCAGCGTTCCCAGGATGCCGAGTGTATAAACCAGTTTTTCGCGCATATCGACTCCTAAACTATCAGAATAAACTCAACGATGTACAAGGACAGCGAAGTATAGATGACATCGAAGACGATCATCAGCTGGATGGAGCTGCCCATGCTTTTCAGCGCATCCGGGTCCTGGCTGAATAAAGCCGTCGTGGTGCCGATCGCTCCCAGCAGCAGCGGGATCAGCATCGGATAGAGCAGCACCGGCAGCATCAGCTCGCGCAGCCGCACGTTCACGGTGACCGCGCTGAAGGCCACTCCGACTACGGCGATACCCCACGTAGCCAAGACGATCACGGGCAGCAGAACTGCCAGGGAATTCCACCAGGCGATGTTGTAAAACAGTCCGAAAAAGGGCAGCGAAACCAGCTCCACCGTCACCAGCAGAAAGAAAGCCGCGACAGCCTTGCCGAGAAAAATCGCCCAGCCTGGCGCGGGCGACGAGATCAGCACGTCCAGACAGTCGTTCGGAAGCTCGCGGGCGAAACTGCGGTTCACAATGAGCGCGCCGGCGAAGGAGTACACCAGCCACAGCAATCCGCCGGAGATCGCATAAAGTTCCTCGCGTCCCAGATCGAACGCGAAGCTGAACAACACCAGAATCACCAGCGAAAACGACAGGCTGGCGGTGATCGATTCCCGGGTGCGCAGTTCGGTCTGAAGATCCTTGCGCGCAATGGCAAGGGCCGCGGTGAGTCCGCTCTTCACTGCTGCTTATCTCCGTGTTTGTCGCTCTGCTTGTCGCTTTGTTTGTCCCCGTACGTCCGGTAGAGCCAGCCGGGATCGAGCAGCATCTCAGGGGTCTGCAATCCCGCGTAAACGATCTTGCCGCGCTCCAGCAGCGCCACATGCGAGGCCAGTTCCATCGCTTCGCGGATCTGGTGCGTGGACATGATGATGGTTGCACCGCGCGATCGGGCATCGCTAAGCAGCTTCTGGAGAACGGCGACCGCACGATCGTCGAGGGACGTGAACGGCTCGTCCAGCAGCAGCAGTTCCGGCTCGTGCAGGAATGCCCGCGCCACGGCGAGCCGCTGCCGCATGCCGCGCGAAAACTCCCGCGCCAGTCCGTCCTTCACGCGCGTCAAGCCGACGCGTTCGAGCGCATTGGTTGCGACGCCGAGCGGATTCTCCACCCCCAGCAACTGCCCGAACAGCTTCAAATTTTCCAGCGCGGAGAGATCGTCGTACACGCCAATGCCGTGGCCGAGGTAGCCGATGCGGCGCCGGGCCTGTTCGGTATGCGAGGAGAGCCCGAGCAGCGTCACCTCGCCTTTCGTCGGTTTGGAAAGATTAGCGAGGATGCGAAGAAGGGTGGTCTTGCCTGCCCCGTTGCGGCCCAGCAGCGCGAGGCACGCGCCTTTTTCCACTTCGAGGCTGGCGCCGCGCAACGCTGGATAATCGCCGAAGTACTTCCAGACGCGATCAGCCGCGACCGCTTGCATGCCCCGGGGCTTTCGTGTCAGGCGTTTTCAGTTCAGGATCGCCCTTGCGGTAAAGCAGCACGAAGCCGAGGGCAAGCATCCCGATGACGGTTAGAAGAATCCACTTGACGGCGAGCAGCGATTCGCCGAGATTGGAGCTGCCGGCGGCAAGCCCGTAGAGCTTGGGAAGAATTTCACTAAGACCGGGCGCGGTGTTGTCGGCGCTGTTGTCGCTGCCCGGGCCGCTGAGCGAACCGGTGCCCTCGACGCTGACTTTGATTTCCGGGCCCTTGACGTTATAGACCGTTGCCTGCGAACTGGGCTCCTGGCCGAGCACTTCCAGATCGGTTCCCTTCAGGGTCACGCCCAGCGGTGCTACCAGACGCGTCAAGCCGCCTTTGACGAGGATCTGATCTTCGAACGATCCCGGCGCGGTGAATGGCATAGTCCACGTCATCTCCACCTGGGATTCACCCGGCTTAATCGGGAAGTCCAGTTTGTAGGTATTGGGCTTCGTGCCTGGATCTGGCGCGCGCCGAATGGGCATGCCGCCCGGCGCTAGGACGTTGATTTCCACCTTGCCCTGCGAGGCCGGGGGCAGCGCAAACTGCAGCGTCCCGCGGTCCGGATCATTCCACGTGGTCTTGCCGTCGTTCTTGAAGACGTAGGTCTCGCTGACCTTCATCTCGCCCGCCGGCGAGGGCTCCAGCAGGATCATGTGCTGATCGATCTTGGCATCGCCCTGCGTCTTCGAAGTCTCAAACACGGGAATACTGACTCCGGTCATCGGGAAGCCGGGCGGGATGACTTTGTTGTACTGAACGCCGCCGTAAACAGCCTGCAGAAGCAGAGGACCGCCGCCCTGGCCGGGCTTCACATCCTTATCGATGACGAACCTGCCACTGGCATCGGTCTTGACGCTGCCGAGGTCCTGCGGGCCCTGATCACTGGTCTGGAAGAGGGTGACGGTGGCGCCCGGCTGGGGTTTGCCTGTGGTTCCGTTGACAACCGTTCCGTCGATCGCCGCGCTGGCTGTCCCGGCAACGAGGAGAAAAAGAAGAAAAGGCAGTTTC
>DASZLO010000125.1:0-4279 GCA_035552315.1 Bryobacteraceae bacterium | reverse complement strand
ACAGGCTCAGGACCGGCGCCAGAAGCAGGAGAAACAATCCCATG
This sequence comes from Bryobacteraceae bacterium, assembly GCA_035552315.1. GTDB lineage: Bacteria > Acidobacteriota > Terriglobia > Bryobacterales > Bryobacteraceae > BOG-234. The sequence goes on along the minus strand of DASZLO010000125.1, from coordinate 4,235 downwards.
CACAGCGCCGCCGCGACCCAATGGCGGTATAGCCACGCCGCAACGGAGTTCCCGCCGCGTTTGCCGGAGGGGAGCGGGATTTTCGGCGTAGTCATTTTTGTCTGAAATTCGCTCTAATGGGACAATTTATCGCAAAATTCCTGCTTCACCGTTTACGGTTTTCCGCAGCGTGCGGGATCGGCCTCGTACGCACGTGGACAATCTCTGGCTACTGGGCGGACAGATCATTCGTGACCGCCGTTACGACCCCGCTCTGAGAAAGCGCGCCCCCCAACGGCTGTTATGCAGCGTGATCCACAAAGACGGCGGGCCGCTCCTTCACAACGGCTCGGAAGAAGAGCAACGTTCCTTCGACGCCACCTGCCGCAAACTCCGCAGATTCCTCCCTCAATCTCAGCGCGGGCCCGGCAGTTAGCCGCAAATTTCCCGGACGAGGCCACCACTGAGGCAAAGTGACACGCTATCCACCCCCGGAACATTGATTCCACGTCACTACTTTTGGCATCTGGCGTGCCAAAAAGCACATTTGTGCTCGTGAGAATAGTATTCTGTCTGGCGTTGTTGAACGGCGCGGTAATGGCAGCGCAACCCGGATTCATGCTGGGGGCGGACTATAGCGAATGGCTTTACCCCAATGCAGGCAAGATGCAGATCGCTACCGATGGTTCCGGGGCGCTCTACATTCTATCGGTCTTTCCGGGTACCTCTCTCAGTTCTCCGTCTGTTTTCAGGGTGACCAGGCTCTCGGCGGACGGGAAGACAATTCTGTGGGAGAACAATCCTGGATTTGCGACGGATCAGATTGCTGTGGATCCCTCCGGCGGCGTGTACTTGCTGTCGTCGATTTCCGCAGTTGCGCCGTTAGTGCCGCCCGCTACATCTTTATTCGTTGCGAAATTGAGCGCCGATGGGGGCGGCATCGCGTGGAAGACGCAGGTCCCCAACCTCCCTCAGTACGTGCCTGAGCCGGTTCTGGCAGTAGATCCGCAAGGCCGCGCATATGTGGCCGGCGAATCTGACGCGTCGAATGCCGTCGGTGGTGTCGTTCGGCTAAAAGCCGATGGCAGTGGAATCGACTACACCGCAAAGGTGGCGGGCTACCCGACGGCCATTGCCGTCGATGCGTCGGGCGGGGCGTTTGTGGCGGGATCGGTGGTATCCTCGCCGACGGACGTCAGCAGCACCTTTCTGGCGCGGCTGGCGCCAGACGGTTCCGCCGGTTTTTACTCGACTCTGCCTGCGGCAATTTACGGGATGGTCGTCGCCGTCGATCCGCAGGGGAATGCCGTCATTTACAGTGGCGCCGGGAATGAAGGTGGAGTCTTGCAGCGCTTCGATTCCACGGGCGCGGTCACACTTTCGCAGTCCGGCCCCAAAAGCCTTTTTCCCGCACTTGCCGTGGATGCGTCTGGGAACATGTACGTCACGGGATCTACGCAGTATTTGACACCGGTCAGAAACAGTCTGGCTACCTGCGGACTGGACCTGCTCAGCGTGTTTGCCCCTGACGGTTCGGTACTCCAAACCACGTATATCCCAGGTGGCCACAATTCCGGGGCGCTGGTCGCCATAGGCGTCAATTCGAACGTCTTTGTGGTCGATCAAGCGGAGGTGGGCTTCACGCCCTCGCAGACCGGTCCGTTCCCGTACGTCCCGCCCGCAAACCCAGGCGACGCGACGACGCCGTTCCTGTGGCGCCTCTCCCCCAATGCCAACACGCAAACTTTTCCTCTCGCCTGTTTGGGCAATGCGGCGACTTATAACAGCAGTTCTGTAGAGATCGCACCGGGAACGATGGTCAGCCTGTTCGGAAACGGGCTCGGTCCGCAGCAGGGGATCCAGACGCAGGCCACCCTGCAGAGTCCTTTCCCCACACAAGCCGGGAACGTCGAGGTGACCTTTGACGGCAACCCGGCGCCGCTGACGTGGGTGCAGGATGCTCAGATCAATGCAGTGGCGCCGTGGTCGCTGACACCGGGTCAAACCACGCAGGTCTGCGTTTCCTACCAGAACGTGAAGACGAATTGCCTGACTGTGCCGGTGGCGCAGATTTCGCCGGGGGTATTCACGATCGATGGAGTTCATGCGGCGGCGTTAAATCAGGATGGAACCATCAACTCCGCGGATCATCCGGCGCCTGTGGGGTCCACTATTTCCGTGTGGGCGACGGGGCTGGGCCCCATCGATCCCGCCCAGGGAGATGGTACGTTGGTGGGGTTTCCGCTGCCCACAAATACAGCGCAGGTCGCCGTTCAGGCAATTGCAGTGGAATTCGGTTTTTTCGGGGGCGGACAGACGATCATCACACCCTTTCTGTTGACGTATGCAGGGCCCGCGCCATACCTGGTGGCCGGGACAAGCCAGATCAACTTTCAAGTCGTCAACTATGCAGGTACGATCTATGTAGAAAGCGGCAACGGCTTCCAGATTTACGTCGCACAGTGAGACAGTTTAGCCACCGATAAACACCGATAAGAAGCAAGGCGTTATCCGTGTTCATCGGTGGCCCAAATGTTTGCTTCTTAGACCCGCAAGTTACCCACTGATTCCCCGGACGAGCCATACATTCAGGCAGCAAAGAGCCGTGAAATTCCGCCGGATGGCGGAAACGACCGGTCCAATCCTTCACTACCGTCGTAAGCGAGAACGAGTTGCTGATTCGGCGAATGACCCTGTCAAGCTGGTTCCGGGTGAATTCCCATCAGCGACCACCGTGTCCTTCGAAAGCGCGCGAAGGTTGACAAGACCGTGAAGCTTTTCCCCCGCCCATTCCGTGGGTATCTCGACCTCATCCCGCGCATCCTGGCCGCCCTGAAAACTCAGCGTGACGTGCAGTATCGTGCCATCGCCAGTAACAGCGGGATCGAAGGCATAAGACAGAAGGCGGCCACTGTTCTCCCGCGGAAAACGACATTGAGCAAAGCCCGGCGCCGCTACCGCGAGGAGCAAGAGCGCCGCGCTGGTGGTTTTCAGCATTTCGCAACCTTCACGCCGTCAGCCGTCCACGCGGTCCGCAGCAACTGCACTCTACCCTCGGGTGAATCGCTCTGGCGCGACAAATCTCTGATAATCGGCAACGGACTCGACCCCCTAACCGATCCGCTCCGCCAGTTCAATGATGATTCCCTCCGGGCCGCGGACGTAGCAGAGCCGATAGCTGTCCCGGTAGCGCGCCAGTTCGCCGATGAGTTCGGCTCCGCGGGCTCGCAGGCGCGCAACAACGGCATCGATATCCTGAACGGCGAATGCGAGGTGGCGGATACCCGGCGTGTTCGCCGGGGCGGCCCGGTTGTCACTCTCGAGTGACGGCGAGTGGAACTTCGTCAGCTCGAGCCGTCCGTTGCCGTCCGGAGTTTGCATCATCGCAATGTCCGCCCGTACGCCCTCGAGCCCCACGACGCGGTCTACCCAGCGACCTTCGACGGTCGCCTCGCCCTGCAGTTCGAGTCCGAGGTCAAGGAAGAACTCAGTGGCGGCGGCAAGGTCGTCAACCACGATGCCGACGTGCTCCATCCGTTGGATAGTCATGTGTGTTCGATGGTAGAAAGCCAGATTCAGGCAGCGTTAGACACGGAAGATGAAATTTTGCTTAAACATGGTGCGTGTCTTCCACGCTTCGGGATAATGGTGGCACAGGAGGGTGAGAATGCAAAGGTTTTTCAAGGCAGCAATCGTAACAGCGGCGTTCACGCTCAGCATCGCCGCCCAGGACTGGTATCACGACCACGACGAACGCTTCCGGGGCGAGGGCTGGCGATCCCAGATCTTTATCCATGTGCGAACGGATCTGGATCACATCTGGAGCGCATCGAGAGCAGCCGAGCGTGAAAGGGCGCGCCTCGACAGGACGAAGCAGGAACTAACTGAGTTGCAGGCGAAGCTCGACCACAACCAGTTCGATAACGGCGAGTTGAACGACGTGATCGACTATATCCGGAAGTCGTCGAACGACGAGCGTCTCGCGCCCCGCGACCGCGAAGTGCTGCGCGACGATCTCAACCGGCTGAAAGACTACCAGGACCATCACAACCACTGGCGGCGTTAGGAGCGGCGTTCGCGCAGCTCCTGCTTCCAGCTGCCGAACAGAGGCGCCTGCAGAGCGCGCTCGAGAAGCGCGGCATCGGTTTTCAGCCCACGATAAAGAGCCACCACGTCGGCGACGCTGATGCCGCCCGGCTCCTCGCTGACCTTTTCGATTTCATCGCCCGGCGCGAGGTCGCCTTCCTCCACGATGG
>DASZLO010000124.1:0-10926 GCA_035552315.1 Bryobacteraceae bacterium | reverse complement strand
AGTCTATGTTCCTTCCGCGATGGCTTGGCATGAGGGAAGCGCGACTTTCGGCCGCTGGAACCCGCGCGTGGTCCGGCTGATATCCCGCAACCAACTACTACTTGTGTCGACTCAGTACGATTCGACATTGCTGCGTGCATGGTTCTGGCCTGTTCTGGCCGGACAGCTTCTGTGGGGCATGGTTGCCTTGCGGCATGGCGCCGGACGGGCATGGCTGGCAGGGAAGATCGACGGTCTCCGTGGCTTTCATACGGGTGGCACTTACTCAGAGCCTGTAAGACGTTTTCTCGAAGCTTCCGAGCAGGAAATTGCCACAAGATCGACGGATTCCTACTGGCGATGGTACTTCCGGCTGACACGGTTCGGCAAACAGCCGAGGCGAATTGACACATGACGCGTGTCGCGATAGTCATTGTCACTTACAACTCGGCTCTTGAGATCGGCGAATGTCTCGACTCCCCGGCGTTAAATTCCGATGTCGAGATAGTTGTCGTCGATAACAATTCGCAGGACGATACCTGCGAGATAGTAAGAGCCCGCGGAGTCCGGTTATTCCGAAATTCTACAAATATAGGGTTCGCTGCGGCAGTGAATCAGGGGATACGCGCAACCGGTGCGAAATTCGTGCTTTTGCTGAACCCTGATGCGCATTTTTTGCACGGCCTCGAATGTCTGATTGACCGTTGCAGCACGGCTGGAACGGGCGCGGCAGGCGGCATGCTCATTGGCCCCGACGGGATGCCTCAGACCGGCTTTATGGCGCGTTCCCTGCCCTCGCCGCTGGCTTTGATTTTCGAAGTTCTGGGAATAAACAAGTTGTGGCCCGGGAACCCGGTGAATTGGCATTACCGTTGCAAGGGCTTGAACCCGATGAGTGCGGGGCTTGTGGAACAACCAGCCGGGGCATTTTTGATGTTCCCCAGATCCGTATGGGAAAGCCTCGGGGGGTTCGACGAGCGCTATTGGCCGCTGTGGTTCGAAGATGTGGACTTTTGCGCGCGCCTGAAACGCGCTGGACTAAGTGTGTATTACGAACCGGCGGCGGTTGCGAAACATGCGGGATCACACTCAATCCACTCGCTTTCGCTGGAGAATCGCGAGAAATACTGGTATGGTAATCTTCTAGAATACGCCGCCAGGCATTATCGTTCGATTGAATTCAGAACGGTTTGCGCAACGGTAGCACTCGGTTCCATCCTTCGTGCAATGTGGGGATTTCGGCGCGGAGGCGTAAAAGCCTTAGTAGTATACGGCAATGTTGCCCGCTCGGCGGTGCGCAGAGTTTTTGTGTCGCGGCAGAGCTAAGGTGTAAGTGTTTTCGACGGGTGGGAGAAGCTTGAGTGGCTCAAATCTGACAGTGGAAGAGACTCCGCGCATACATGTCCCGTAGCGACTTCGTTGCTGTAACGATCGTCACATACAATAGCGGCCGCTTTATTAAGCGGTGCCTTGAATCCGTCCTGGAACAGAATTATCCATTGAAGGAGATTATTGTCATCGACAATAACTCCACCGATGGAACGGTCGACATTCTGGAGCCGTTCGAAGACCGCTGCCGGGTCATTTACAACCAGGAAAATATTGGTTTCGCTTCAGCCCAGAATCAGGCCATTGCGCTTTCCAGCGCTGAGTGGATCCTGACGCTGAACCCCGACGTGCTGCTGCTGCAGGGTTTCATTGAAGCCCTGGTCCTGGCGGGGAATCTTGATCCGAAAGTCGGCACCGTTTGCGGCAAGCTGCTGACCATGACTTCGACGTTCGATTTCGAGCCGAAGGTCGATTCCACGGGAATCTACTTTACCCCGAACCTGCGCCATCTCGATCGTGGCAGTCTCGAGGTGGATAACGGGCACTTCCGGAACTACGAATACGTTTTCGGGGCCACGGCGGCGGCGGCGTTATACCGCCGTGAAATGATCGACGATATTACCATCGGCGGCGAGTTCTTCGACGCCGATTTTTTTGTGTATCGCGAGGACGCGGATGTGGCGTGGCGGGCGCAGTTGCTGGGCTGGAAATGCCTGTATGCCCCGTATGCCAAGGGCTATCACGTTCGCAACGCGCTTCCAGGGAACCGGCGCGCTCTGCCTCCCGAAATCAACATGCACTCGGTGAAGAACCGCTTCCTGCTGCGCATGAAAAACATCAGCCCGGATCTCTACCGGCGCAATTTCTTTTCGATCACAGCCCGCGACGTGGTGGTGGTCGCGTGCTGCCTCCTTTGGGAACACACCTCGCTCAAGGCCTTTCCTTTCCTGATCCGCAACTGGAAAAGCGTAATGGCCAAGCGTCGCGAGATTATGCAGCGCCAGCGCGTCGACGACCAGTACATGGCGAGCTGGTTCTCGTTCGAACCGGTCAGCAAAGCCGCCCCCAAAAAGTTCGCCGCCTCGCAAACGCGTTCGAAGGCCGCGCGGCGTTAGGCCTCGCGTACCCTTAATCAAGTGCGCATTGCGATTCTCGGGACGCGCGGGATTCCGTCCAGCTATGGAGGATTTGAAACTTTCGCCGAGGAGTTGTCGGTCCGTCTGGTGGCGCGCGGCCACGATGTAGTGGTCTGCTGCCGTGAACGGCACGATTTTCCCGAATACCGGGGAGTGCGCCTGGCTTATCTGCCGGCGATCCGGCACAAGTACTTCGAGACAATCAGCCATACCTTCCTCTCCACTCTCTGGCTGCTCATCCACCCGGCGGATGTGGTCCTTTACTGCAACGCCGGAAATGCTGTTTTTACGGTTCTCCCGCGAATCTTCGGCATTCCAGTGGCGCTCAACGTCGATGGCCTCGAGCGCAAACGCCGCAAGTGGAATGTCTTCGCGCGGGCCTGGTTTCGCGTCTCCGAATATCTCGCTACGATTCTGCCCACCACTTTTGTGACCGATGCCGAGGCGATCCGGACCTACTACAAGGAAACCTATAACAAGGATTCGCTTTTTATCCCTTACGGCGCCGATACCGAACGCGCTCAGACGCGTGGCACTCTCGATAAGCTTGGCCTCGAACCGTTTCGCTACTTTCTTTATGTCAGCCGCATGGAGCCGGAGAACCGGGCGCTCGAGGTGCGCCAGGCGTTCGAGAAGGTGGTGACAAGCATGAAACTGGCGCTGGTCGGAGATGCTCCCTATGCCCACGAATACATCCGGAAGGTGCACGACACGAAAGATCCGCGAATCGTGATGCCCGGCGCCATTTATGGGCTCGGATATAGCGAACTTGGGTCCTGGTGTTTTGCGTATATACATGCAACCGAGGTGGGAGGTACGCACCCGGCCCTGATAGAAGCCATGGGCCGGGGTGCGTTGGTCCTCTATTTTGAAACGCCGGAGAACTCCGAGGTCTGCGGCAACGCCGGCCTTCCCTATCGCGACGAAGCCGAGCTTACGGCGCGTATTCACGAGGTTCTGGCAATGAGCGAATTCGAGCGGGACCAGTTTCGCGCCTGCGCGATCAGCCGCGTGCGTCTGCGTTACGCCTGGGACGCCGTAACGACCCAGTACGAGGATTTGTTCAAGAGCCTGCGAGAATAAAAACGGCTGTGCCGCAACTCGCCCGTTCCTACGTTGAAATTTCCCTCTCACGGCTCGCCGCAAACTACAGGGCAGTGCGTGATGCCGCGGATCCCGGCTCTGAAGTGATGGCTGTCGTCAAGGCCAACGCCTACGGCCACGGGGCCGTCGAGGTGGCGCGGGTCGTCTGCGCGCAGGGCGGAAAGTGGCTGGCTGTGAGTTCCGTCGAGGAAGGCGTCCTGCTGCGTAATGCAGGCATCCCTTGCCGCATTCTCGTGATGGCAGGCGTAATGACCTGGGAACGCGCCGCATTGCGTGAGTTCAATTTAACTCCGGTGGTTCATTCGCTGGACGATTTGCGCTACTTTGACGAATCGCCGCCGATCGATGTGCACCTGAAGATCGATACGGGTATGAACCGCCTCGGAACCCGCACTCCCCCGGCGGGAATTGCCGAGGCGATCGGAGCGCTGCGCAATGCCCGGGTCGAGGGCGTCTTGTCGCATTTTGCCTCCGCCGCGGATTTCGAATCCTCCCAAACGGACGAACAGATTCAGCTCTTCGACAGGACCCTCGATGAGCTGGCCCGTTTGGGCTTTCGTCCCGCACTGACGCACTTTTCCAGCACCAACGCGATTGCCTACCCGCGCGGCGGCAGCCGGCGGTCGCTGGTGCGGCCCGGTCACGCGATTTACGGATATGTGTCTCCGGCCAAAGGCAACGCGCCGGCGCCCGTGCTTTCGGTAAAGCCCGCGCTGTCGTGGCGCGCAAAGATTATTGCTGTGAAAGATGTCCCGGCCGGAGCAAAAATAGGCTACGGGGGAACTTTTAAGGCGGCCGCACCCATGCGTCTGGCGGTTCTGGCGGCCGGCTACGCGGACGGTATTCCCCATCGTCTGTCAAACAAAGGTAAAGTCATCGCCGGAGGGCGGCTTTGTTCCATTATCGGACCCGTGTCGATGGATCTCACGACCATAGACATCAGCCAGTCCCCTCAATTGGTTCCAGGGGATGAGGTGTTGCTGCTCGGGCAGGATGGCGGCGTCCATCTCGATGCGCAGCAAATCGCGCGCGTGGCCGGCACCATTTCCTACAGCGTGCTGTGCGGAATCAGTGGACGAGTGAAGCGGTTTTATGTGGATTGAAAACGGAGCGGGGCTTTGACCTTCGCGGCGCTGCGGACCATTCTGGTGCTGCATGCTCTCGGGGTTCTGATGCAGGCCACACTGGCTGGCCGGTTTCTGTCCGGTGAAGACGGCGCGGTGAAGATCCACGAAGTGACGGGGTGGGTAATAGCCGGGCTATGTCTCATCCAGATCGTACTTGCCGTCGTAATCAAGAGCGTACCGTTATGGTTTGTGGTCGCCAGCGTCGCCATTTTTCTGGGGGAAGGACTGCAGGTCGGCACCGGCTACGGGCGCTTTCTCAACGTTCATATTCCGCTCAGCATTTTGATCACAGCCGCGGTTATCTGGCAAATTCTCTGGGCGTTTGGAAAACGGGTCCGCAAATGAAGTTCTCCCGCCGCGAACTGATCGGAATGGGCGCGGCCGGTTTGCTCCTCCCGTTCCAGTCGGGATGCGTGAACCCCAAACCGGAATCGAGACTGCTGCCAAGCCGCGCGAAAATGCCTGAACCGTTCGCGGCCCGTTTGCCGGTACCCGAGGTGCTGAAACCCGGCAGCGCGGATGCCACAACCGACTACTACGATGTAACCGTCAAGGAAGCGCGGGCGGAAATCCTCCCGGGCATGCAAACGCCGATCTGGGGTTACAACGGAACTTTCCCCGGCCCTACCATTGAAGCCCAAAGCGGCCGCCAGGTCTGCTTGCGGCTGCGCAATGGATTGCCAACCCCGATCGTCAATCATCTGCATGGCGGTCACACGCCCGCGGAGAGCGACGGATATCCGACAGACTTCATTCTCCCGGCCGGCGGTTTTCCCATGCCTGACATGCGGGACAGCCTCGCCAGAATCGCGCAGGGCCAGCGCGAATATACTTATCCGAATAACCAGCGCGCGGCCACGCTCTGGTACCACGACCACCGCATGGACTTTACCGCGCCCCAGGTTTGGCGCGGGCTGGCGGGCTTTTATCTTCTGCGCGACGATGCCGAGCGAAAGCTTCCGCTGCCGCGAGCCGAAAAGGACATTCCGCTTCTCATTTGCGACCGTTCCTTCGATACCGACGGGTCGCTGCTGTATCCGAGCGTGGATCCGTCGCTGAAAAGCGGTCCCGCGGTTCAGCACGAATATATGGGCGGCGTGCTTGGGGACGTGATTTTAGTCAATGGCGCACCATGGCCCAGGCTCGAAGTGGCCGATACGAAGTACAGGCTGAGAATTCTGAATGCATCCAACGCCCGGCGCTATGAGCTTGCCCTCGATCCTCCTCCTGCGGGAACCTCGTTCTTGCAGATCGGAAGCGATGGGGGACTTCTCGGCTCGCCATTGCCCCACCGCACCATCCGGATCGCGCCTTCGGAACGGTTCGACGTCGTGATCGATTTTTCGCAGTACCGCCCCGGTTCGACCGTGACCCTCGTGAACAAGGCGGACAGCGGGCCCACGGGCCGGATCATGCGTTTCGACGTGGTTCGCCACGAACGCGATGAAAGCCATGTACCGGCGCGCCTGGCCGATGACGTCCCTGCCCCCGATCGCGCGCAAGCCAGCGTCACCCGCACCTTCAACTTCAGCTACAAGCGCGGCATGCAGAGCTGGACAATCAACGGCAAACCTTTCGATCCGGAGCGCATGGACGCGCGCCCCAAACTGGGCGCCACGGAAATCTGGCAGCTGAAAACCGATTTCAGCCATCCTCTGCATCTGCACCTTGTTCACTTTCAGGTCCTGTCCCACAGCGGCAGACCCGGACTCTGGGACGCGGGGTGGAAGGATACGATTGATTTAGGCCCCGGTCAGGCGGCGAACATACTCGTTCGCTTCAGCGACTATCGCGGGCGGTACGTGTTTCATTGCCATAACCTCGAGCACGAGGACATGAGCATGATGGGGAATTTCGAAGTCGTCTAAATTATGCATCTTCCAGGTCCAGGTATTTCCCGTTTTGCTGTTGCCACGGCGGCTGTGGCGTTGCTGCTGATGGGGGTCGGCGCGTTGTCGTCGGGAATCGTACAGGGCGATCTGACCGGCTCGGGGTTGCCCGTATCTCTGATCAGGGGCCTCACCTCCGGCCGATATCATATTGATCTTGCGATCGCGACTGGCGCGATGACCGTGCTGTTGCTGATCGCTCTCATTCCGTCGAATGTGCCGGGCTGGGTACGCGCGACGGGCTGGGTCTCCGCCTCGCTATTCGCCATCGACTGCGCGATTATGGCTTGGTCACCGGTACCGCCGGTGGGAGCGGCGCTGGCAATTCCTCACGCGATCGTGGCGCCGTTATTTTTCGCCAGCCTCGTGGTAACCGCCTATTACATGTCCCTGGACTGGATTAACTCCCCTGACACGGTCGATATCAGCGCTTGGCCTTCCCTTCTGACGATCGCCAATCTGACTCCCCTGGCGATCGTTATTCAGATCGCGCTGGGAGCGGCTTACCGCCACAAGATCTTCAGTGTGATGCCTCATATGGCGGGAGCGATGGTAGCCACGCTTCTCCTCCTCGTGCTGTCCGTGCAACTGCTGCAGAACTTCCCCACCAACGAGACCCTGCGGCCCACCGCGCTGGCTGCGATGTCGGCGCTGCTGCTTCAGGTGACGCTGGGGATCGCCATCTTTGTAATGCGGTTGCTCGATTTCGACACCTCCACGGTCTTCGCGTTTCTCGCCGCGGCGCACATCTGCGTGGGAGCTCTTACGCTGGCGGCCAGTGTTGTGCTGAGCCTCGAGGTTCGCCGCTGTTGCGTGGTCTCCGGCAGCCTCGCTGGCACGCAATTCCGGACGGAGACTTAAGAAACTACCTGGATTTTGCGTACTCTTCGAAGAAGTGCGCAAGCGTGCGGATGCCGTCGTAGTAATTCCGGATGTTGTATTTCTCGTTCGGAGAATGCAGTCCGTCATCCGGCAGGCCGAAGCCCATCAGGATCGTGGGGATGCCCAGGTGCGTGGCAAAATCGCCTACGATCGGAATCGATCCGCCCGAGCGGGTGAATACTGTTGGCTTGCCGAAGATATCGCTGAAGGCTTTGGCGGCAACACGGATTGCCGGATGATCGGTATTCACCATTAAGCCCGGTCCCGAGCTGAGCACGCGAACTTCGAACTGCACTCCATGAGGCGCGTTCTCTTTCACGAACTGCTGCACCGCGCGCAGAATCTTGTCCGGATCCTGATTGGGAACCAGCCGGATGCTGACCTTCGCAACGGCCTTTGCCGGAATCACCGTCTTGGCGCCCGCGCCTGTGAAGCCCCCGGCAATGCCATGCACTTCAAATGTGGGGCGCGCCCAGGTGCGTTCGAAAACCGAATACTCTTTTTCGCCGGTGATCTCGGTTGAGCCTACTTCAGCTTCGAGATATTCTTTTTCGTCGAAAGGAAGGTGATTCCAGCTTTCCTTTTCTTCGGCGGAAGGCGGCACTACATCGCTGTAAATTCCGGGAATCAGGATGTGACCGTCGGCATCTTTCGCCTTAGACAGTAATTCAATCAAACCGAAAACGGCATTGGGCGCGGCCCCGCCATAGAGACCGGAATGCAGATCGCGCGCCGGACCGCGCGCTTCGATCTCCATATAGAGCAACCCGCGCAAACCGATATTGAGAGTCGGGAGGCCGGGGGCATACATCTCGGTGTCGGACACGAGCGCGACATCGGCTTTGAGCTTTTCGGGATTCTTCGCCACATATTCGGCGACCGAAAGTCCGCCCACTTCTTCTTCGCCCTCAATAAGAACTTTGATGTTTACAGGCGGCTTGCCATAGATGGCATGCAGGGCTTCAATGGCCTTGATGTGCGAAAACATCTGGCCTTTATCGTCGGCTGCTCCCCGGGCATAGATGTTGCCGTTCCGCACGCTGGGCTCGAACGGAGGCGTCTCCCAGAGTTCCAGAGGATCGGGAGGCTGTACATCGTAATGTCCGTAGCAGAGCACGGTGGGCTCGCCGGGCGAGTGCAGCCATTCGGCGTAAACCAGGGGATGGCGTTCGGTTTCGATCAGTTCGACGTGCGGCAGGCCCGCGGCCCACAGATGATCCACCACGGCTTCGGCGGCGCGATGCGTGGCATCCTTACTTTCCGGCAGAGTGGAGATGCTGGGAATCCTGAGAAGGTCCTTCAGTTCCTCAAGAAAACGCGTCTCGTTATCGCGTACGTAAAAGTCAATCGCTTCGGACATGTCGCCTCACTGTACCAGTTACTTCGATAATTCGAGTACCGGACCGGTGACATCCTGGATTTTCAGAATAAACCGTTTGCGGCTCTCCACTTTGGCCAGAGGCAGGTCAAAGCGTATCCCCACCATGCGGTCCAGCGTCTGATGCGCGGGCAAAACGTCGCGCTCTTTGAGCACCGGGTTGTACTGATCGCCCAGCAGCGGGTAAAGGCGGAAGGCGCTGACCAGATCGCTGGCCGCGACGCCGCTTCCGTCGACATCGCCTTCGGGGGTCTGAACCGTGCCGGAAATGCTATGCACGATCATGTCGCGATCGGAATCGTTCTTCATATTGAAGTCAATGACCATGAAGGTGACATCGTCGGTAACAGACTGCACACGCACTTTTCCGATCGTGCCGGAAGGCGCCAGATGATTGCCTTTGGTGGTGGCAAAACCGGTCCAGACGAGAATGACGATTACCACCAGGGCGGCGCCGAAGGCGATTCCGAATGCTTTGCTCATTATTATTTCCTGGCTTTCCTACAACTCTCCGACGAAATGCATCAGTTCGCGGATGGCTTCGTCAGCTTTGTCCGGCGGAGTTTCCAGACAGATCTCGCCCTGATAATTGTCGCGCTCGAGGGCTTCCAGAACGCGACGCCAGTTCATTTCCATCAGGCTCGGAATCCGGACATTGAGGACGGTGCCGCGGGCCGGTTGCGCGGCATCCTTGCCCGGATTCCAGTCCACGCCGGCTGGCGTCAGAGCCCGCGCGGTCGGCGATGACACAATGACGACCCCGGCAGGCACAAGAAGTTTTGCCGCCCCCAACGTCAGAGCGGCGTCGATCGCCTCGGGTTTGGGCGAGCTTGTATGCAGCATCGATACCTTTATCTTGTTCTCGCCGAGTTCGGCGGCATAACGCTTCAGTTCCGGGGCGGTGAGGGATACGAACTCTTTGTCGGTACCGGGTATTTTACGCAGCTCCACCCACTGCATATTGAAGCGTTTTGCGAACTCCACGGCCTGTGACTGGGTCGAGCCGATTTCATCGGTAACGGCGCTGACGCGATTCTTGGAAATACGGGATCGCGCCGCCAGCAGAGGCTGGGCCATCAGGACAGCCAGCAGATTTCGCCTGGTCATGCCGCTGTTTACAGATGAACTCACGCCTGGCATCACACCTGAGATGATAGCTCCTGAATGGAAAATCAGGGGCTTCTCATCGACACCGACGCCGGACCCGGCATTCTCCACAGACTGACGGGCGTGATCGCCGAACACAAAGGGGACATCGTCAGCGTATCGATCCTGGAGAACTCGGCCGCGGGATCGCGAATCTATTTCGAAGTGACCACGTCCGCCGGAGAATCCATCGTGACGGATCTGCGCGCGCTGCCGGTGGTGCGCTCGGTGAGTCTGGTGAAGAGCATGCAGGAGATCTACGGCAAACGGATCATCATTATGGGCGGCGGAGCGCAAGTGGCTCAGGTGGCTATCGGCGCGATTGTGGAAGCGGACCGGCATAACATCCGGGGCGAACACATTTCCGTGGATACCATTCCGCTGGTGGGTGAGCAGCCGCTGGCCGAGGCGGTCCGCGCGGTACGGCGTCTGGCCCGGGCCCGCGCGCTGGTTCTGGCGGGGTCCCTGATGGGCGGCGATATCGAGACAGCCGTGCGCGAGGTGCGGGCTGCCGGGCTGCTGGTGATCAGCCTGAATATGGCGGGCAGCGTTCCGGATGCGGCCGACCTGGTGGTCAGCGATCCCGTGCAGGCTGGAGTGATGGCCGTCATGGCAGTGGCCGAAACGGCGAAATTTACCGTGGCTCGATTAAACCGGCGGGTTTTTTAGTTTAGACGAATCTCTTTTTGAAACGATCTAGGGACGGACTTTGAAGCCATATTCATGGAGAGGCTTCTGATCCGGACCGTACAGCCTCACGAAGTAATCTCCCGGAACAAAATGGCGTTTTATCTGAACTGAGATACTGCCGGAATTTGCCGGCGCCGTCGCGCTCCATTGCTGTTTCCCTGCCGCGTCCACAACCTCGATTCGCAGTTGCCCGGCAACCGTAGGGGCATCCGTGAACGTCAGATCCAGTTCCTTCGCTTCGGCTATCGACGGCATATCCCCGCGAA
>DASZLO010000123.1:0-6593 GCA_035552315.1 Bryobacteraceae bacterium | reverse complement strand
TCTCTGCGGCCATCTGTTATTCCTTTCCGTCCGTTCCAGCAGCCGACGGCATTTCGATGGGCATTTCCAATTTCCACCGTTGCGGGTCGTAGTGTTTCAAATAAAACTCACGCCTCATCGAACCGAAGATCATCGATTTTGTAATGTCCAGTTTTTCCGGACGCACCGCGAAGTAGACGTGCACCATAACGAGCGCGATCAGACCGACGCCCGCCAGCCCGTGAAGCACATACATCAGCCCCCACGTCATGTCGCTGAACAAATAGGGATTCCGCGGGAAGAAGATGGTGTGCACCCTGGACATCATGAATACACCGGTGCAGATGACGGCGAGGCCGGCGGCGACGATCGCTCCATGGTAAAGCTTGTTCTCGAGGGGGTACTTTGCGAATCTTCGCGGCGCCGGCGCGGACTGGCCCATGAACCTGCGCACTCTTCTCCACGCATCCGTCATGTCCGCTTTGTCCGGCCAGATCGCCCAAAAGTCCAGCCAGAAAGAGGCATGAATGATATGAAACACGACGGATGCAACCAGTACGGTTCCCGCGATCCAGTGGTAAGTGACCCAATCGAACTGCAGTCCTGCTTTCGGAAGGAAGGCGGTGAGGAGCAGTGTGAACATACTGCCGGCCATGATCCAGTGAAACAGCCGTGCCGCGAGCGAGTGCCTGGGAATCAGTTTCGGTATCCGGGCCGCGAGTGCGGGCAAAGCGCTGCCCGCGAATTCTTCCGCTTTCGCAAAAAACCGCACGTAGATGGCGTGCACGATGAGGAACAGCAGTCCAGCCAGAGCAGCCACCCATATCAGAAACCACGCAATATGAATCGGCACCGTCTTGCCCCAGGGACTGGTGGCCCATTCCGTAATCGGCTTCAGGATACCCATTTCGCCTCCTCAACGCCGCCAATCGCGCGTTTGACCAGGTTTCTCATCAAAGGAATTTTGTAAGCGTTGAACTGTAGCGGCACGGCCCCCCGCACCGCCAGTTCCCCGGCCATTGCACCGGTCGCTGGCGTCGGCGCCTTGCCGCGGACCAGATCTTCCACTGCTTTCAAGCGCAGCGGGCGAGCGGCCGCGCCATTCACAGCGATTCGGATGCGTTCTATCGTGTTGCCCGAAACCTGCATCGCCGAGGCGACGTTCAGCAGCGGAAAATCCCAGACGTTCCGGTCCCGCACCTTCTCGAAATAAAAGCGCGCGCCTGCCCAGGTGGCGGGAATCCGGATAGCTGTCAGCAGGTCGCCGGGTTTCAAAATGTGCAGGCGCGTGATGTCCATGTCGGGCCCGATGAAATAGTCCTCGGCGTCGATGACGCGTTCTCCCTTCGGGGTGCGCAGGACGAATTTTGCGTCCAGCGCGATCAGGGCCGGAGCGCTATCGGACGGGTTCACGGCCACGCATCGCTGCGCGTGCAGAATCGCGTGCTCGCGGTTCCGGCCTGTGGGCGTATCGGCGTAGCAAATGTTTCCGCCGGCGCGATAGCATGGCCAGCCCGCCCGGTAATACCAGCAACGCGCGTCCTGCGATACATTGCCGCCGATGGTTCCCTGATTGCGAATCTGCGGGGAAGCCGCCTGCTCGGCGCCCTCGGCCAGAAGGCTGTACTTTCCCCTGATGAGCGGGTGGTTCACTACTTCGGATAGCGTAGTCATTGCGCCGATCTCGACAATGTCGCCGATGCTGCGAACCCCCCTGAGTTCCGTAACTCCGCTGAGATCGACGACCGCTTTCGGGCGCTTAATTCGATCCTTCAGCCAGTCGAAGCTGTCGAGCCCACCAGCCATAACCCACGCATCTTCTCCGTAGCGTTGAAGAAGTTGCTGGGCGTCAGCGGCCGTGGCCGGCTGAAACAGCTCAAATGTGGGCATTACGTCTCGTATTACTGCCATAGGTCCTCTTCAATCCGATGTGTGATTTCAGATGTGAGCCGTCAAGGGAAGCTGCATCGGCCGCCCTGCTTCGAGTGACGTCAGAATGGTGTCGGCATTGACGGGCGCGCGCCGGAACACCTCGTCCCCCAGCGCGTCCGAGAGGGCGTTCAGCACGGAAGCGCACCCGCCACCTACAGGCGGTTCGCCGATTCCACGGGCGCCCACCGGCGTCTCGGGATCCGGAATATCCAACGCCGCCCATTGCATGTCTACCGGAACATCCAGGATTGTGGGTGGCTTGCTGTAATGGAACCGCTTCGAAACCATCTCGCCATAATGCGGATCGAAAACCCACTTCTGACCGATCGCATGGCCGATACCGAGGGTCGATCGCCCGAGGATCTGTCCGCCGAGCGCTCGTGGATGAATCACCGTTCCCACGTCCGCGTATGCGAGGAAGTCCACCAGGTAATACTTGCCGGTTTCGACATCCACCTCGATCTCGGCAAAGCTCGCGACATAAGAATGCGTTATGCCGTCGCGCGGGTAATTGTCGCGGGCCGCAGCCACCAGCCCCTGGCCCGCCAATGCCGTGATCGATGATCTGGTCATCCGGTTGACGTCGGCCGGAGCTTCGTGGCCATCATATTTACCGCCGAGCTGGATGGCGCGCTGCGCCGCCTCCGCCAGAGTCATCCCCGAGCCATTGCCCTTTCTGAAGACCCGCTGATTCGCGACTGTGTAGTCCTCCGGTTTACCGCCCAGAGTCGTGGCTGCGATCTCCTGCAGCCTTTGTCTGGCATCCATTGCGACCGCATGCGCGGCCCGAGTCATGGCGTGTGTGGTCTGGCTGCCGCCGGACACGCAGGTGTACGGAAAGTGCTTTGACGTGTCGCCCCAGATCACCTCGCATTTTTCCCAGGGGACATCGAGAACCTCCGCCGCGGCGCGGTGGACGTCAATCACGGACTCCGTTCCCAGGTTTCCAATTCCTGACTGGAACTGGACGCGCCCCTCCGGCGTGATGACGAGTAGGCCGTCGAAGCCGATAGTGCCGCCGACATAGCAACTCAGCGAGACTCCGACTCCGCGCACTCTGGAGCCAATCCGTTTGGGAGTGCGCGCCACTCTCTCCTGCCACTTGAATTGGTCCGCTCCGCGCGTGAGCGCGTCTTTCAGAAATGCGCTCGTCGCGTGCTGAAGCTTCCCGGCAACAGGCGGCCCGTAAGGCGCTTTGCCCTCGGGACAATTAATGTAGCGGATCGCGACCTGATCGAGGCGGAGCTTTCGCGCAGCCTTCGCGATGATCGGTTCGATGATGGCGATGCCCTGGATGCCTCCCGGCGAGCTCTGCGCGCTGCGCGGCGGCGTGTTCGTCAGTACCGTCAATCCGCGCCATCGCATGGATAGCGGCTGATAGAGAAGGGAAACCATGTGGCCCGATGTCGGCGCATCGCCCTGCGCATCGTACGGACCGTTGTCCGAGACCACGAACATATCCAGCGCGAGGATTCTGCCTTCATTCGAAAAACCCACCTTCATTCGGCCCTGGAATCCGGGCCTTGCACGCCCAATGTATGTCTCCTCCTCGCGGCTGATCCGCATCATCACGGGAGCGTTGGCTTTCTTCGACAGAAGCGCCGGGATAATCATTGAGACACCGCCGGTGACCTTGCTGCCGAATCCGCCGCCGGTATATTCGCTGATGAAAACGATTTTGTCGGCCGGCATGTTTAGCCATCGGGCGAGAGCCGTGAGTGTCTGGGCGGTGCTCTGTGTACCGGTGTGAACATAGACCTTGCCGTTCTGCCAGTACGCCATCGCGCTCCGTGTCTCGAGCGTTTGATGGCTGACGTCCGGCGTGACAAACGTTTCATCCAGCACCAGCGCAGCCTTTCCGAAACCTGCGTCCAGATCGCCGTACGACCACTCATCCGGCGCCTTGCCCATCGGCAGACGGCCTTGCCTCTCTTCGGTGAAATCTGCATCCGTCCACTTGATCTCTGCCACTGTGGGCGACGTCGCGCCCGGCGGCGTGATCCAGACATTACCGTCGGTGCGCGGATTCGGGCCGTCGGGGCGCAGCGTATCGAGCGGATCGATGACGAATGGAAGCGGCTCGAAATCGATGCGAATACTTTCGATGGCTTCGGCCGCGGTCAGTTCATCCACGGCGGCGATCGCCAGAATCGGCTCGCCCTGGTATACCGGTTCCATCGTGAGACCTCGTTCACCCCATTTACTGGCCTTGATTACCGTCCCGTTATCGGTGACCGTATCGGCGGGCGCCGGGAGATCGCCGGCGGTGAGCATCGCCTTGACGCCGGGCATCGCCATCGCTTCTTTCGCGTCGATATGTTTGACGCGGGCGTGCGGCAAAGGGCTGAGCAGGAGTTTGCAGAACAACATGCCCTCCGCGCGAAAGTCTTCGGCGTACTTCGACTTGCCCGTGACCTTCGCAAGGAGATCGGCAGTCACATAGTTCTTGCCGATCAGTTTGTACTGCGGTCCATAGATTCGTCCGCCGATCGAGTCAGACATCGCTTGCCCCCGTTACGTTCTCCCCGCTTCGCATCTTCCCGGCCCCGCACATCAACGCGGTGAGAATCTTGTCGTAGTCCTGGCAGCGGCACAGGTTTCCGGAAATGCCATGCGCCAGTTCCGCTCTGGTGGGGTTCGGGTTTGTCTTCAGAAATCCAACGGTGGCCATCACGAAACCGGACATACAAAAGGCGCACTGGAAGCCCTGTTCCTCGATGATGCCCTGCTGAACCGGATGCAGCGTTCCGTCCCTGGCCAGCCCTTCGATCGTCAGGACTTTCCGGTTACGCACGGTGTGGGTGAGCACTGAGCACGAATAATGCGGAACGCCGTCGAGGAGAACCGTACAGGCGCCGCACTCGGCGCGATCGCATCCCAGCTTCGTTCCCGTGAGGCCAAGCTTGTATCGCAGGGTCCACGCCAGCGTCTCCTGTTTCATGGCGTCGAGCCGCCGAAGCTGCCCGTTGACGTTCAGGCTGATGAGCTGTCCCGCGCCGATGCTGCCGGCGCCCTGGGCGGTGGGGCTGCGGAATAAGTAGTTCGCCGAGGAAACCACCGCCCCTCCGCAGATGACGCCACGAATGAAACTGCGCCTCGAAAGGGCTCTCGCAGTGTCGCCAGGAATTCCTGGATTCGGATTTGTCATACCGCTCGGAATTTGCAACTCGGTCTCCATCTCCGGAGGCATGAGTTCAGGTCGTTTACTCCGTTCGTGCGCTCGTTCTGAGTCGAAATACCATCACAGGTGGGTCGACCCATCCACTCGTAAACTGCGATCTGGCGCCTCATAATCACCGGAAGGGAGACTGGATTTGATCAGCCTCAGCACCAGATCGTTGCCTTCAAACGTAGCGGCGGTCTGTTCGGTATCTACTGATGCCGTGAGCGGTATCATCGCAATCACGGAAAACTCCAGCTCGGTACTGCCGGGCTTTGGAGCCTCTTGCCAGGGAACGCCAACCAGCACCACGGAGCGCGAAGTGACAGATGAAAGCACCTGGGCAAAGCGGTCGTTCTCAATCCGGTAACGGATGAGGAACTGAGATCGATCCTCGCGGATGTGGATTACGCTCAAAGCTATCGTTTTCGTCCTCATCTTCTCGTTTGTTGCTGAGTAGCCTTTCTTGTAGATTGCACTTATATATGCTCTGTCAGGCTAAAAATGCCAGCTAAATACAAAGAACGGATTGAAAACGGCCGTGCATAGCCGGAACCCAGCCGATAGGGCATCGGAGCCTGATACTCGACGTTCAGGTCGGCTTCATGGCCGATGTACCGGCTGAGCGCCCGGGGTTTCTCGGGTATGGATATCGCGCAGCTGCTTTGCGTAGAGCGCGTCATGTGTTGTGACGAGCCAAACGCTTTCGCAGGTTTGCCGCCATTTCCATTGCTTATCGGTCGCTTTCTCCGCGCTCGCGCAAATTTGTTGAATATTCTGGTTCACCGGCTGAATCTTGAGACCAAGTCGAAAACGGCTCAAAAAATAAGCATTCTTCGTGGTCGTGTATCGGATGTAATCTTCGCCTTCGACGTGAGTTCGGTATTCGCCGCCGAAATCAATCCACGCCGGCAGGATCCGATTCAAACTCCGGGCCGGGAACAGCCAGGTTTCGCGTTTGTGTTCATCGGCGGCAGCCGGCGAATTTGGCTGGTTAACATCGGGTGACTGCGCGACAGCGGTGCTGAAGCCACGCGCCGAGATTGCCGCAAGCGCGCTATATGCCGCCATATCGGAATGCCGTCTATGAGAAATTACTATCTGAGCAGACCGCTAATTTGAGAAAAGCACTTTCGAAGCCATATCGAACGCCCAGCTTAAATGATTAAGCTGCTGTCAGAGTCGAAAATGCGTCCGACGTGCTCATCCTCCCTCCGTTGCCAGCCGCAGGCGTTAGTTGCGACGGAACCAGTCACGCCTGCGGATGTGCAACGGGAACACATTCTGAACGCGCTGAGTGAAAACAAGTGGTTAGTCGAGGACGCCTCTGGCGCAGGGGCTTTTTAAATATCCAAACCAGCACACGTTCCCGGTTGAATCAGAGCCGTCCCGGCACACGCCTTCTCTCAGGAACTCCGGACCTTCACCACGCTGGAAGCGGCCGGAGCCGAGGCATACAAGATTGCCGGCGACGCGATTGGATTTGACCTGGAATTCAAAGTAGACGCTCTCGGACCCGGAG
>DASZLO010000122.1:0-20050 GCA_035552315.1 Bryobacteraceae bacterium | reverse complement strand
GGCGCCAAGCACACAAATGTTAAACGGCTCAGCCGGATCGCTGGTTCCCGGACTCGTTTCCGTCGCGGCCGGCCACTCGACGAATCTGCCGAAATTGGACAGATAGGCGGCCTTGACGTCGTATTCGGTCGGCTTTGCCTGTTGCGCCTCGACGGGAACAATCGACGCTCCATATGACAAAGCAAGCAGAATGCACGCGAGGATGCCGCCGCCCCCTGTGTGCCGCCCGGTTCGTTCCTTCGCGGCATGGCTCTTGATGACAGCCCGAATCATTTGCGCCAGGTAATCGCCGCGTAGACGGCCCGCTCAATTCCCACCAGGGCTCCGGGATCGCCGCCATATTCGACGTGGCGGGGCTGAAAAAGGTTTTGTCCCGTGACCGAGAATTCCAGGTGCGGCAGAAAACGCCAAGCGAGGCGGGCGTCAGCCGTTTCATAGCTGCCGATCAGCTGACCGGGGAGCGCGCTGACGAAACGGAAGTCCTGGCTGAATTCGATTTTCCCGGGCAAATCCAGGGAAGATTTTACAGAAACTTCGTGCCGCGGGGAGGAGCCTTCCTGGTTGGGAACACTTGTGATATCGGCGCTGCCCGGGCCGGGCCGCAGCACCAGATTCAGATAGGCCCAATATCCTTCCAGACGCCACCAGGAGAACGGTTTCCAGTTGGGAACGATTTCAAATCCGGAGGAATTTCCTTTCAGACCGTTGCCATTGGTGTAGGGGAAAATCATGGCCAGCGGTTGGGGGGAAATCGAAGCGTACGGAATTCCGGGCTCGAGGCTCTGAAGGTGGTCGTAGCTGTTATAGAAAGTTGCGATGTCGATTGAAACCTTCGAATTGATCAGCCTCCGGTAGCCAAGCTCATAACCGATAGCCACCTCGGAGGGAAACTTCCCGTCTCCCTGGGTCACGCTGTACACGAGCGGGTTGAGCGAAATCAGGGAAGTGCTGGTGAGGTCATTTTCGATATCGGACGGTGTTCGGACCGCGCGCGTCACCGCTGCCCAAAAGCTGCGGCGTGGCGACGGCGTCCATAGGAATCGCGCGGACGGTTCCACGTCAAATCCGCTGAAGGAATTGTGGATAAGCTTGGAGCCCAGGGTCAGCGAAAACCGGTCCTCGACGATCGGGATCTCGTCCTGCACGAAGCCGGTATAGAGCTGATCGGTTCGCGTATCCGGCGAGAAGACGTAAGTCGGAACAATGGCGGGGAGCACCGCGCGGCTGATGCGTGTGCCGAGCCCCCAGGTGATTTCCTGGTTGTGCGGGGCCTCAATGCGGCTGATGAGGTCGAAATCGAATGTGTCCCGGTATTCCGCCTGATTCGCCTGCAGCCGGCTGGTGCGATCGTAGTAGGTCTGAATCTGCAGGTCGGACTTTTCACTGAACTTCCGGGTCCAGCGGCCCAGGATATTGCCGCCGGAAAGCTGCGCATTCTTATTGACGATGGAGGTGAAGGGAGCCGAAAGCGATGTGACCCGGACGCTTTCGCCGTCGACGTCGGCGTAAATGTCACCTTGGATCGTGAGCGTGTCCTGGGGATTGATCTGCCAGTCCGCGCGAAACCCCGCCTGGGCGCGCCGCCAGTCGTCGAATTGCTGCCCGTTTGGATGGGATTCCGGCGATTCCGTGTTGCCCTTGGCATAAACGCGGTAGTCGAGACCCTTACCGTTGCTGCCGCCGTAGCGGACGTTGAGGAAGCCCTGATTCACATTGCCGCCGCCGGCCGACACAAGCGCGCCGGTTGTGTCCTTGGAACTCCGGCTAATGATATTGATCACGCCATCGACTGCGTTGGCGCCCCATATGGTTCCACCGGGGCCGCGGATGACTTCGATCCGGTCGATATCTTCGAGCAGCGTGTCCTGCACTTCCCAGTAGACGCCATGGAAAGAGGGGTCGTAAACGGTACGGCCATCGATCAAAACCAGAATTTCCCGCGAAAGACGGCTTTCGAAGCCACGAATGCCGATGGCCCACTTGACCGAGTCGATGCGGGCGACTTCAACGCCCGGGGCGAGGCGCAGGGCTTCCGGAATACTGGTCGCTCCGGACCGGCGGATGTCTTCCTGCGTGATGACGTAAATTGCTGCGGGAGTCTTGTTGACCGTGACCGGCTGCCGGGTAGCGGTGGTGACTTCAATGTTGCCAAGTTGTTCCAGCGTAAGGCCTTTAAGCCCGCTGCCGGGATTGTCGGAAGTTTGCGCGAGGAGCGGTGTAACGGAAAATAATCCCCCGATCAGGAGATAGAGCGCGGGCCGCGGGCGTGTCCGGGCGAAAAGGCCCTTGGTCATGTAAAGTCCATTATAAAAATACGATCGTAATAAAAGACACCGGAAAAGAATGAAGGGTACTTTTGCGGGCGGAAAGCCCCTATTCGTAACGGATGGCGTCGAGAGGGTTCACGGCAGCCGCGCGCCGCGCCGGAATCCAGCAGGCGAAAATCGATATCGCGATCAATACCGCGGCCGAGACAATGAACGCCCATGGATCGCGCGGACTCACTTCAAACAAGAGACTCGATACATATTTGCCGATGGCGACGGCAGCCAACCCTCCGGCGATCAGGCCCGCTACTACCGGCGTCATACCCTGCCGGAGCACAAGGCGAAGCACCCGGCCCTGCTGAGCGCCCAACGCGATGCGAATACCGATTTCGGCGCGTCGCCGGGCCACCGAATAGGAGACCACCCCGTAGGTCCCGAACGCAGCCAGGGCCAGGGCGGCCATGGCGAACAGAAGCACCAGCATCATCTGAAACCGCTGCCTCGCGATCGACTGGGACATGATCTGGCCCAGGGTTCGCTCTTCAGGAACCGGCGCATCCCGTTCGGCGCTCCAGACCACTTCACGCAGGGCGGCCGCGATCGCCTTCGGATCCATGGCCGTGCGTACCAGAATCGAGGCGGTCGTCCGGGGCCGCTGCCAGTACGGCATATACATCATGTCCACCGGAGTCTTGTCGAGACTCGTGTTGCGCGCGTCGCTG
This sequence comes from Bryobacteraceae bacterium, assembly GCA_035552315.1. Lineage (GTDB taxonomy): Bacteria > Acidobacteriota > Terriglobia > Bryobacterales > Bryobacteraceae > BOG-234. The sequence goes on along the minus strand of DASZLO010000122.1, from coordinate 17,061 downwards.
GCAATGCCCACAACTTCATGCACCTTACTGTTGTCGACCAGCCTGCGACCCAGCGAATCGGTATTGGGCCAGAGTTTGCGTGCGAGGCTTTCGGAAACGATGGCAACCGTGCGGTCGCGGTCCGAGGGCTGGAAGTCGCGCCCGCCGCGCAGGGGAATGCGCAGGGTGCGGAAATATTCGTCGCTGACGAAACGGACGTTGACGATCGGCAGTTGCGACTCGGGGCGCGGATCGTTTTCCGTATGGACGATATCGATCCAGCTTTCGCCTTCCAGTGGAAGATAGGACGCGACGGCGGCCGACTGGACGCCGGGGAGCGCTCGCGCCCGGGTCAGTACCGTGTCATAGAAGCGGACCATGTCGGGATTTTTGGCGTACTTGGTGCCCGGGAGCGCGACATTCACGGTAAGCACATCGTCGACATCGAAGCCTTTGGGCACATTTGTCAGGCGTACGAAACTCGACAGGAAGAGACCGGCGGTTACCAGCAGCGCGGCGCAAAGGCTGACTTCAACGGCAACCAGGATGTTCCGTAAACGCTGTCCGGCTGGCCCGCCCGCATTCCCGTAGCTGGTGGATTTCAGCGTCTCGTAAGGACCTGCCCCCGACGCGCTGCGCAGAGCCGGGAGAATACCGAATATCAGCGCTGTGATCGCGGAGACGCCTGTTGCGAAAAGCAGCACCCGGCCATCGATGGCGACATCGCGCAGTCGCGGCAGGTCGGCCGGCGCAGCCGAGAGAAGCCAACGCATCCCCAGGAAAGCCACTAGAATGCCGAGGCCTCCGCCGAGGGCAGTCAGTATGACGGTCTCCGCCAGCGATACCCGGGCAACCTGCCATCGGCTGGCTCCCATGGCGGTGCGGATTGCGGATTCACGGGCTCGTCCGGCGGCGCGTGCCAGCGCGAGGCTCGCCAGATTTACGCACAGCAGCAACAGCACGGTTCCGACGGACGCCATCAGGACAAGGAGGCTCCGCCGTATCTCGCCGGTCATATTCTGCTGGAGTCCGGCGACCAGAGGGACGATGTGCCAGGATTCCCCGGGAATTTGCGCGTCCATTGCGGTCTCGGCGGCGAGGAGTTCGGCGCGCGCTTCTGCGAGACTGCTTCCGGGGTTTGCTCCGGGTGCGGCGCGCAGACGCGCGATCCCGAGATAATTCAGATCGCCCCGGTGCGGCACCAGATCGTCGGGCTCGTAGCCCAGGGGCCGGAACATCTCCATCCGGCCGCTCATTCGTTTGCCAATGTCGTCGGCTTGCTTGGGGAATTCGAAATCCGGCGGCAGAACGCCCACGACGATGTAAGGCGCGTCACCGAGGGTGATCTTGCGGCCAATGACCGATGGATCTCCGCCGAAACGGCGTCGCCAGATCGAATCGGCGAGGATGACCACCCGGTCATTACCGAGCCGATCCTCCTGTTCGAGAAAGGACCGGCCGAGCCGCGGGTGCACGCCCAGCACGTCGAACAGATTGGCCGAGACCACCGCTCCAGGCACCAGCTCAGGAGTATCTTGTCCCGTGAGGCTCATGGTGGTGTTGCGGTAAGCCGCAATGCCTTCGAAGACACGGCTGCGTTTGCGGTACTCCACGAGCTGCGCGATATTGAGCGGCAGCGGCTCTCCGTTGCGAAACTTCGGCGCGGACACGGAAAGCGCCACCAGACGCCCGGGGTCCGGAAAATCGAGCGGGCGGAGCAGCACACCGTTCACCAGCGAAAAGATTGCAGTATTGGCCCCGATCCCGATCGCGAGGGTGATGACAACCATGGCAGAGAATCCGCGATCGTTCCAGAGGGTCCGCAGGGCGTATTTCATGGCTGCAAAAAGATAGTACGATCCGCAGCGTCAACGGTTCGCAACAATTTGTGGGGGGATCAGGTCAGTGGGGTGGGAGTGAATGGGTGGAGTTGCCACTCCGATTGCCGGACCGTCGAACCGAGGACCCGGGGCAATACCGGGCAGTGGCGCAGACGAATATCGAAACTGGATACCTATCGTCAGCCGGCTAGACGCGCAGCCGTTTCTCCTCTGAATCGAGGGCCTCGTGCAGGAGCATTTTGATAAACGTCTGGTATGCGAGGCCCCGCCTCGCCGACAACTGGCGTGCCCGCTCCAAATCCGCCAGCGGCATCCGGATTGTGATATTCCGGGATGCGCGCGCCTCTCCAGCGAGTCGTGTCGCTGCATTCCTTTGCACCGTGCCTGAGCGCATCGCGCCAAGGAGACGGCTCTCGATCTTCCCGCGGTGCTCGTCCCACCACTGTGCCTCCTGTGCTTCGCTCGTGAACTCGGGAATATTCATTTCATCTTTCTTGAGTGCCATTTCATTCAACTCGCTTCTTCATGTATTCGGTGGCCAAAGGCTTTCCGGCTTCGAACGCAGTGACGGTCCGGATCGCGCCCTCTCTCATGGTCCACACCGCCACCAGAATCTTCAAGGTGAGGGTGTGTCCAACTGAAGTCCAGCGTTCCTCTGCGTCCACCATTTCGTAGTTCAGGTCGATGGTTTCGTTGCGGAACACTTGTTCCACCTCGTCGGGAGCTACCCTGTGCCTTGCAATGTGAGCTACGTTGCCCGCGTCCCAATCAAAACGCAACGCGGGAATCCATATACATATTATACGTACTAAGTATGTATGCTGGCTTGTCTGTCAGTGTGCGAGTTTTCAGGTTTTCCACGCATTTTCGAGGAGGTTTTCGGATTCGTCAGTGATCCGTCGAAAGTGCTTGCTCATTGGCGGATACCGGGATTACGATCTCTCCCTCCCCGTTCGACTTCAACCGCGATGCATATCCGGGAGCTGCACTGATCGCATAGTTTTTGCCATCGAACGGAAAAGCCGCCTCATAGGCGGAAACGCCCGTCCCGCGGACCCACGCGCCCAGCGTGCGCCAGCCATGTTCTTTCCGATAAAGCACGCGGATTGGCGGACGTGTCGCAAGTATCCTGCCGGCTAGCCGGTAGGAATCTCTTGATCGAGTCAAAACAAGTGTCTGGCAACCGGCAGTTCCACACCATTCTCTTCCTGACAAATAGACAATAGCTTCCTTAATGCCGTCTCCGTTCAAGTCGGAAAATCCGACCTCGTACCGGGCCCCGTCAACCTGCCCGTGCTCAGATTCTATGTACTCGACCAGAAATTGACGTACGCCTTCCTCGGCTTTAGATATTTCGCGCCGAATCTGGGCGGTCCCAGGCTGACAGATCATGCCAACCAAGACGATCGAGAGAATTGCCTGGTTCAATGGAACCCTCCCACTCATTGGAAACAGTTCATAATACCCAGAACCGTGCTTTTGTGGCTCCCTCATAGCTCGGTGGAGACCGCTCCGTCTATCCGCTAATTTCGTTTTCAAATCACATGACCACGTGCAGCTGCCATGGACAAAAGCACGTAGAGAAAAGTGATCTTCATCGGAATAGTCGACGCCAGCACCAAGAGTGCAGACAGCCCACGCCAACCAGGTGACGCATAGATGGACCAGGCTGCTGCAATGAGCCAGAACAGAGGAAGGCTGAGGGTCAACACGATGGGGTAGTGCTTGACCCCGCAAGCCACGGCAATCACGGTTCCGAAAATCAGCCAGGCGAGCAAGCGGTTCCGATGAGTTTTCATAGAGATCTGATTGGTCAATGGTGACACACATTAGGGCTATGACCGCTTTCGCTCCGCCACGATCGTCACCTGAATATCCCTCGCCAATTGCACCAGCTTCTGCACGTCGGGCGCATTCCTGGTCACGTAGATTTGCGTGATCCCTTTTTCGCGGGCATAGGTCGCTACCGCTTTGGCGGCGTCATTGCTTTCGATGGCAGCGGGCTCGATCTTCAGGTTGCGGCAGAAACTCAGATAGCGCTCGATTGCCACCGGGTCTTCGGCTGATTTCACATAAATCGCGGTACAGGATGAATTGAGGTAATCCGCCACCCTGCGGCCGCGGCGGATCAGCATGGCGGTCGAGGGATGGGAAGTCAGCCAGATCAGGATGCGCTCCGCCCGCAACGGCCCGGTCGTTCTCAGGTTAACGGGCTGCGGGAGCCGCAATTCCTCACGGCGTTCCTCAACCTGGTGGGCAGTCTGGCGCAGGGCAAGCTCGCGCAGCGCAGTCAGATTGGATTCGGTGAAGAAGTTCTCCAGCGCGCTGGCCGCTTTCTCCGGCGCATAGACAACGCCGCGCTCCAGGCGGTGGAGCAGTGCCCGCGGCGTGACGTCCACCATCACGACATCATTCGCTTCGCCGACGACCCAGTCCGGAACCGTCTCTCGGACACGGATGCCGGTGACGTGCCAGACCTGGTCATTTAAGCTCTCGATGTGCTGTACGTTCAGGCTGGTGAGCACGTCGATGCCGGCATCGAGAATCGCCATCACGTCCTGCCAGCGCTTTGGATGTTCGGCGCCCGGGGCATTGGTGTGGGCGAACTCGTCCACCGCGGCGACATCGGGGTGACGCGCGATCACCGCGGCCGTATCCATCTCTTCGAAAGAACCGCCCCGATACTGATAGGCGCGGCGCGGGATGAATTCAAGACCCTCGGTCCGGGCGATGGTTTCCTTGCGGCCGTGGGGCTCGAAATAGCCGATCACCACATCGCGGCCCTCTTTCTTCAGGGCCTGAGCCTCGGTCAGCATTTGGTAAGTCTTGCCAACGCCGGCCGCGTAGCCCAGAAAGATTTTGAGTTTTCCGCGCGGGGTCCCGTCCATGTCAGGTTGTCTGCTCGGCGGCGTGCGGGAAGATGCGGACGTCCATGCCTTCGGCTGCCTGGATGAGACGGTCTACAGGGTTCGGCTCCCAGAATTTCCAGGCTTTACGTAGCGTGTGTCCGATGAACACCTGCGTAATTCGTTGTTCGCGGGCGAACCGAATGATTTCGGCAATCGGGTCGTCGCCCTCGATCACATGAACCTCGGCGCCGAGTTTGCGGGCATACTCCAGATTTTCTTCGAGGTCTTCCTCGTCTTTGCGCTCCATGTCATGCGGCTTAACGGTGACGGCCAGCAGTTGCCCGTGGAACCGCTTGGCCGACCGCGCGCCGCTGGCCAGCATGTCGCGGGCGCTGCCGCGCGAGGTCACACAAACGAGTATGCGTTCCTGCGTGCCCCAGCTTTGCAGGATGCCATGGGCATCCATATAAACCTGCAACTGATGTTCAACTACCTGGGCGGCGAGCAGCAACGCGACCTCGCGCAGTTCCGATAACTGCGGGGCAGTCAAGCTGCGCGGGCCATTCTGCGTGAGCTGTTCTGGGGGAACATCGACGATGACGATTTCATCGGCGGACTGAATAAAAGACTGCGGAACGCAATTGGCCGCCCGCCGTCCGGTGATCCGCTCCACCGCGACCTGCTGTTCGCAGATGTGCTGAAGGTTGATGGCCGCGACCACATTGATACCGGCGTCGCGGAGCTCTTCCACGTCTTCGTAGCGGTGCGGATTGCGGCTTCCGGCAGGGTTGTCTTTGGCCAGTTCGTCAATCAGGCAGACTTCCGGATGGCGCGCCAGAATGGCTTCGAGGGAAGAAAGAATTTCAAACTCACCGATCAGGTGTTCGATGTCGCCCGCGCCTTTCTCCTGAATGGCTCCCACGACGACGTCCTGTCCGCGCTTTTTGCGGCGGCGGCCCTCATCGAACATGCGCAGCGATTTGCCGACGCGGGGCGCGTAGCCCAGGAAAATCTTGAGACGGCCGCGCGAATCGCATTCCTCCTGGGTCTGAATGCGGCGGAGGAGTTCGTCAGGATCGGGGCGGCCGTGCTCTCGTGAGGACATTCGCGTTGTTTCGATGTTACCGGTTAGTCATCGCCTTGTGTCGAGCGCCAGATTCAGTTTCAGGACGTTGACGCGCGGTTCGCCGAGGATGCCGAGGTCCCGGTGTTCGGTGTGAGCGTTGACCAGCGCCACGACTGCGTCGGTGGACAGCCCGCGTGCTTTTGCCACGCGCGCGGCCTGCGCCAGTGCATTCGCCGGGCTGATTTCCGGATCGAGTCCGCTGCCGGATGTAGTGATGGCGTCGGCCGGGATCGGGCCGCTATAGTCCGGATTGTCCTTATGGAACTGCGCGGCGTCTTTGGTGAGCCGGTCATTGAGCGCCGGGTTGGTCGGGCCGAGATTGGAACCACCCGATGCTGTCGCGTCGTAGCCGTTCGATCCGGCAGCGGATGGACGGGGGTGGAAGTATTCCGGCTTCGAAAAATTCTGGCCAATAATTTCTGAGCCGATCACTTTGCCGTTTTGCTCAATCAGGCTGCCGTTGGCCTGATGATGAAAAAGCGTCTGCGCCATGCCGGTCACCGCCAGCGGATAGGCGATGCCGGTCAGGATCGTGAACACGATCGTGATCAGTATGGCGGGTTTAAGTTCGGACAGCATTTGGATTCTCCTTGTCTCTTCATTCCTTATGCGAGATGCAGCAGTCCCAGTAGCCGGTCGATGAGCCAGATGCCGGGGAACGGGACGAGAACGCCGCCGAGTCCATAGACCAGCAGATTTCTCTGCAGAAGGGCTCCCGCTGCCAGCGGGCGGTACTTGACTCCGCGCAGTGCCAGCGGCACCAGCGCGATGATGATCAGCGCGTTGAAAATGACGGCCGCGAGAATGGCGCTTTCGGGGCTGTGCAGTCCCATCACGTTCAGGCGGTTCAACGCCGGATAAGTGACGGCGAACATCGCGGGGATGATGGCGAAGTACTTGGCCACGTCATTGGCGATCGAGAACGTGGTCAGCGCGCCGCGCGTGATCAGCAACTGTTTGCCGATTGCCACGATCTCAATCAGCTTGGTCGGATTGCTGTCCAGATCCACCATGTTGCCCGCCTCTTTGGCGGCCATGGTGCCGGTGTTCATGGCCACGCCGACGTCCGCCTGGGCCAGCGCGGGGGCATCGTTGGTGCCGTCCCCCGTCATGGCGACGAGGCGTCCGCCTGCCTGCTCGCGCTTGATGAGGTCCAGTTTGTCGCGCGGTGTAGCCTGGGCGAGGAAATCGTCGACGCCGGCTTCGGTCGCAATGGCCGCGGCGGTAAGCGGATTGTCGCCCGTGATCATGACCGTGCGGATGCCCATGACGCGCATCTGCGCGAACCGCTCCTTCATGCCGCCTTTGACAATGTCTTTCAGGTGAATCACGCCGAGCACGCGTTTATCGACGGCGACCGCGAGCGGTGTGCCGCCGGTACGGGCAATTCCGTCGGCGATGTCGGCGACCCGCTGTGAAAACGTGCCGCCCTGCGAGGTGACGAACTGGCGGATCGACTCGGTGGCGCCCTTGCGGATAGCGTGGCCTTCGAAATTTAGGCCGCTCATGCGAGTCTGAGCCGTGAAGGCTACAAATTCGGCATCGTGCTGGGTCATCTCGCGGCCCCGCAGGCCATACTTTTCTTTCGCGAGAATGACAATGCTGCGGCCTTCCGGCGTTTCATCGGCAAGGCTGGAGAGCTGCGCGGCGTCGGCCAGTTCGGCCTCCGTCACGCCTTCGGCGGGAATGAACTCCACTGCTTGACGATTGCCAAGGGTGATGGTGCCGGTTTTGTCGAGAAGCAGGGTATTGACATCGCCCGCCGCTTCCACGGCTTTGCCGCTCATCGCGAGAACGTTGTGCTGCATCACGCGGTCCATGCCGGCGATGCCAATGGCGGACAGCAGGCCACCGATGGTCGTGGGAATCAGGCATACCAACAGCGACACCAGCACGATGACGGTTGGGACCGACCCGGCTTTCGCCGCATCTACGCTGTACTGCGCAAAGGGCGCGAGAGTGACCACGGCCAGCAGGAAGATCAGGGTGAGTCCGGCGATCATGATGTTGAGCGCGATCTCGTTGGGCGTCTTCTGACGCTGCGCCCCTTCCACGAGAGCGATCATGCGGTCGAGGAAGGTTTCGCCCGGATTTGAGGTGATCTGCACTTTGATGTAGTCGGAGAGCACTTTCGTGCCGCCCGTAACGGCGCTGCGGTCTCCGCCCGATTCGCGAATCACCGGCGCGCTTTCGCCCGTGATGACGGATTCGTCCACGCTGGCTATGCCTTCGATGACATCGCCGTCCCCGGGAATCACGTCATTGGGCTCGCACAGGCAGACATCGCCTTTGCGCAAGGTTGCCGCGCCCACGATTTCTACTTTGCCGTTGCCTGCGATCTTTTTGGCCGAGGCATCGGTCTTGGTCTTGCGCAGACTGTCGGCCTGCGCTTTCCCGCGGCCTTCCGCCATGGCTTCGGCGAAGTTGGCGAACAGAACCGTGAACCAGAGCCATGCGGCGATCTGGGCTTCGAAGCCGAAGCCGGCGCCGCCCGTAGCGAGCGTTCGGATCATCAGCGCGGTGGTGAGGGCCGCCCCCACTTCCACCACGAACATGACCGGGTTCTTCGCCAGCGTTACCGGATTCAGTTTGATGAACGAGTCCACAATGGCGCGCCGTGCGATGGGCGGATCGAACAAGGGGCGCGCCCGCTTGCCCCGGGACAGGCCCAGAGAGGCGTTATCGACCGGTTGCGTTTGTACTGGTGGTTCCTGCAATTCGACAGACATAGAGTTTTCCTCAGCGGCTCGATAATTTAGAGCATCAGGTGTTCAACGATTGGCCCCAGTGACAGGGCCGGGAAGTAAGTCAGGGCACCGACGATCACGACAACACCGACAAGCAGGGCCACGAACAGAGGCCCGTGCGTGGGAAAGGTTCCAGCCGAGACCGGCACTTGTTTCTTCGCCGCCAGCGAGCCCGCGATGGCGAGCAGCGGCAGCAGCATCATGAAGCGGCCGATCAGCATGGCAAACCCCATCGTCACGTTGTACCAGGGGGTGTTCGCATTGATTCCCGCGAAAGCGCTGCCGTTGTTTCCCGTGCCGCTGGTATAGGCGTACAGAATCTCGGAGAATCCATGAGCCCCCGGATTATTCGTATTGGCGGCTGCCGGGCCGGGAGGGTTCCAGAAGCTGTTTTTGGCGAACGGGATTACGGAACTGGCGCCGGCGAACAGGAGAATGGAGGCCGCCAGCACCAGCATGGCGATCATTGCCATCTTGACTTCTTTCTGTTCGATCTTCTTGCCGAGGTACTCCGGCGTGCGTCCCACCATCAGACCCGCGATGAAGACGGCGAGAATGGCGAACATCAGCATCCCGTAGAGGCCCGCGCCCACGCCTCCGAAGACCACTTCTCCGAGTTCGATATTGAACAGCGGAACCAGCCCGCCGAGGGGCGTGAAGCTGTCGTGCATGGAGTTCACGGCCCCGCAGCTGGCGTCGGTCGTGACAGTGGCGAAGAGTGCGGAGTTGGCGATGCCGAAGCGTGTTTCCTTGCCTTCCATGTTGCCGCCCGACTGGGTGTCTGTAGCGGCCATCGCAATCCCGGCTTTTTCGAGCATCGGAGTGCCGCGCTGCTCGTAGTGGTAAGCGACAGCGACGCCTGCCAGCCACAGCACGGCCATGGCGGTGAAGACAGCCCATCCCTGACGCGTGTCCCGCACCAGTTTTCCGAATGTGTAGGTCAGCGCCCCGGGGATGAGAAAGATCAGGAAGACCTGCAGGAAATTCGACAGCGGCGTCGGGTTCTCAAAAGGATGAGAGGAGTTGGCGTTGAAAAAGCCGCCCCCGTTGGTGCCCAGCATCTTAATGGCTTCCTGCGAAGCCACCGGGCCCTGCGCGATGGTCTGCTTCACTCCCTCGACGGTGGTAGCAACCGTGTATCCGTTCAGGTTCTGAATCACGCCCTGGGAGCAGAGAATCAACGCTGCAATTATGGAAATCGGCAGCAGGATATAGAGAGTGCCGCGCGTTAAATCAGCCCAGAAGTTGCCAATCGTCTGGACGGACTGGCGCGCAAAGCCCCGCACCAGCGCGACGGCGATGGCGAGGCCGGCCGCGGCCGACAGGAAGTTGTGAACCGTCAGCCCGGCCATCTGTACGAAGTAGCTGAGGGTTGTCTCCGGCACATAACTCTGCCAGTTGGTATTGGTGGCAAAGCTGTTCGCCGTATTGAAGGCCAGATCCGGGCTTACATTCCCTGCGCTGAGACCCTGCGGATTGAACGGCAGCCAGAGCTGCAGTCGCTGAATGGCGTACAGCAGCACCGTGCTGACCGCGCTGAAGGCGAGCAGCGCGCCCGCATACCGGGTCCAGTGCTGTTCCTCGGGCTGCCCCTGGGCATCGCGCTTGACTCCGCACAACGCGTAAATGATCCGTTCCACCGGTCCGAGAACCGGTGTCAGAAAGTTCCTGCGACCCTCGATCACAGTGGCGATGAACGAGCCGAGCGGCTTCGCGCATGCGAGGATCAGCAGGAAAAAGAGTGTTATTTGAATCCAGCCATTTGCGGTCATTGGAGTAACTCCTAAAACTTTTCTGGTTTCAACAGCGCGTACAAGAGGTAAACGCCGAGGGCCAGTGAAATCAATCCTGCGATCAGATATTCCATATTTTTCTCCGCAATGCCGCCGCTCAGAGGCGGTCGCAGGCCCGCACCATCAGCCACGCGACGCCGAAGAAGGCGACGATAACCAGGCAGTAAACGATGTCAGGTACGACTAGAGGCATTTCTGTTGTCCTTCCGTGTTTTGGTCCGGGGAAATGATGACTTTCCGTCCGTTTCGTTGCAGATGAAGCGCCAGACGCTCGTTGCGTGTCCGCCAGGGCCGTTTCCGGAACGAAAGCACCACGACGGAGTTTTCGCGCAATGCGCCCTCGATGCCCTTTTCGAATTCCCGCGCGAGGAGAATCTCGCCCGTCACCGGCAGCGCCGCGTGAAAACTGCTCAACTGCTGGCGGAGGAATTCGATGTAGACCGGCGGCTGATTCAGGTCGAGAGGATAGGGCACGCACTGGACTCTCACCAGACGAATGCAAGCCCCGAGCCCGGCGCCCATGCCGCTGGCGGCCTTCAGAGCCGCCCGGGTCAGAGCCGGCGTGGTGAAAGGAACTACCAGATCGAGTTGCGCCTCGCTGGTCGCGATCCGCGTCTGGGCCGGAGTTCCGAAGGTTTGCTGTCTCATATCCATCACCCAGTTGCAGGTTAGGTCCGAAGACATAAAAACTTCATAAGAAGTGCGTCAGGACTTTGTGTTCCGATATACGGGAAAAACGGCGGCCCGTCGCCGTTCCCGCGCCGGGGAAACTCGAACTTGGGTCTTATCGCGCACCAGGGCGGGGCCCGCGGCTCAACGAAACCCATAAACAGGTACAATCATGGGGACTTGACAGGCAGAATTTTGAGGAGACAGTGATGATCCGGAAATTTTCTTTAGCAGCTATAGCACTGGCCACAGCCTTTGCGGCGTTCGGCCAGGCCCCGCCATCGGGCGAGGCGCGGAGAGTCGAGTATCAGGACCGTTCGGAAGTGACGCCGCACGGGATGGCGCCGAAGATGAAGGTTACGGAGATGCGCGCCAGCGGCCGCAGCTTCCAGATCCTTTTGAGCAAAGGGGACGAAGTCGCATCCGGACTGCTGGATTTCGCCGAAAAAAACCATGTGAAGTACGCGCACTTCACGGCTATAGGGGCCTTCGATCATGCGGTCCTCGGCTGGTATGACCCGGCTAAGCGGGCCCAGAAAAAGAATCCGATCGACGAAGAGGTAGAGGTTTCGTCATTCGTCGGCAATATTACCCCGGACTCCAAAGGAAATCCGGTGGTGCATGCCCATTGCGTCGTGGCGCTGTCGGATGGCCGGGCGATGGCCGGGCATTTTATTGAAGGCCACGTGAGTCTGGTGATGCAGGTTTATCTGGACGAGATCGAGCCGGTCACGAGCGCGAGCAAGTAATTGCTTCTGGCGGATATTGCCCTGGCCCGAAGGCTGGAAGCTTCGGAAGGGGTGGCTGGGTCTTTTTTTGTGGAGGCGAGGCGGCGCATCTCACCGGAATCGGACGCTGGCTGGATTGAAGTCGCCGGGGCCCGGGCGATGTTCGACGGGCCGGACTCGCCGCTCACACAAGCGTTCGGCCTGGGCCTTCAGGCCGAACCTTCGGCCGCGGACCTCGATCTAATCGAGGCGTTTTTCCGGGAGCGCGGTGCTTCCGTAAATCTGGAAATCAGTCCTTTCGGCGGGGTCGAGTTGGCGCAATCCCTGAGCCGGCGGGGCTATCGGCCGATCGAATATACCAACGTTCTCTATAAGCCGCTGTTGAGTGCTGCGGAGGATACGAAGCCCGTGGAATCCGCAGTGCGGGTGCGCCTGATGACGCCCGGCGAAGAAGAAGCCTGGTCGCAGATTTCGGCGCGCGGGTGGGCTGAGCATCCCGAGTGGACGGAATTTCTGCAGAGCCTGGGGCGCGTCATCGCATCGAGTGAAGGAACGTGGCCGTTCTTTGCGGAGTTGGAGAACGAACCGGTCGCAACCGGGGTGTTGACCTGCCACGAACGCGTCGCGCTGTTCGGCGGCGCCAGTACGATTCCGGCCGCGCGTTCGAGGGGAGCCCAAGGAGCGCTGCTTGCCGCGCGCATGAAATTTGCGATGGCGGAGGGATGCGATCTGGCGATGATGTGCGCCAGTCCGGGGAGCGTCAGCCAGTGCAATGCGGAGCGGAAGGGTTTTCGTGTTGCTTATACGCGGACGAAATGGCAGCTGGCGCTGGAGACCGATTAGCGGCAGCCATTGACAGCAGTTCTCATTTCACCTACGCTGTTGGGGTAATGGTCAGCAGAATTATCACAAATGTATTCTTCGGGTTCGCTCTTTTCGTCGTCGCGGTACCCGCTCAGACGAAGCTCGCATTTGAAGTGGCGACCGTCAAACCCGCCGCGCCCATTGATCAGGCAAGAATGCTCGCGGCAATCCAGGCTGGCGGAAAGGTTCCGTTTGGAGCTAACGTCGGCGATGGCAGAGCTGAGTACAGGTTCCTGGCCCTAAAGGATCTGATCGCACTTGCGTACGGCGTGAAGCCTTATCAGATCAGCGGTCCGGACTGGATGGGCACGGCGCGTTTCGACATTGTGGCGAAAATGCCGGAGGGCAGTTCCAAAGCCGATGCGAATCAAATGCTCCAGTCGCTTCTAGAAGAGCGCTTCAAAGTGGCTGTCCATCGCAGCAGCGCGGAGCATCCGGTCCTCGCGATCGTGGTTGGTAAAGGCGGCCCGAAGCTGAAGGCGTCCAGCGGGACCCCGGTCGCGATTGACGAGAGCGTACCGCTCAAGCCTGGCGAGATGAAGTCCGAGGGCCCGGACGGGGAGATCCGTGTTTCTGTGGATATGTCGACAGGCAGTGCGGTGGTCAACACGGGGACCAAAGGCAAGATGGCGTACAAGGTGAACCCCGCCAGCCAGTCGATGCACCTGGAATTCAGCATGGTGACTTTGAGCGGCTTTGCCGACATGCTGACCCAGCTCTTCACGCAATTGAGTGGCGGAAAGGGAAGCCAGATCGTCGATATGACCGGTATACAGGGCAACTACGAAGCTTCGTTGGATGTTTCCCTGGCGGACCTGATGAACATGGCAAGGTCCATGGGAATGAATGTTCCCCCTGCGGGGCCGGGCGTGGGCAACCAGACCGCGGGTAGCCAGGCAGAACCCGCCGTAGCGTCCGATCCAACCGGCTCAACGTCGCTGACCGATGCGGTGCAGTCCCTCGGCCTGAAGCTGGAATCGCGCAAAGCTACCGTCGAGCAGCTCGTCGTCGACCGCGCGGAAAAGACTCCGACGGAGAATTAGCTAGCCGACAATCCAGGCAGCCGTGCGGGCGGCGAGGCGGGCCATCGCTTCCGCCGCCATTTTCAGATGCTCTTCCTGCGTGTCCTCGATTTTGTTGTGGCTGATGCCCTTCAGCGACTGTACAAACATCATGACCGTGGGAATGCCGGCGCGGGAAACTTCGGCGGCGTCGTGTAGCGGGCCCGACGGCAGGCGATGCACTTTGCCCGCGACTTCCAGAATGGCCTTTTCGCAAAAATCGACGAGCACCGGATGGAATGGCACCGGCTCAATGCTCCAGATTCGCGACCATTCGACGGTACACTTTTCTTCCTGCGCGAACCGCTCGCTTGAGTCGCGGGCGTCCTGATACATCTGCGCCAGAACGCCGGCATCGAGATCGCGCTGGTCGAGGGTGGCTTCGCAGCGTCCCACGACCGCGGTGACAATCCCCGGAAACGTCTTGACGCTTCCCATGGTGCAGACGGCGTCCGGATGACGCGTGGCGATGGGACGGATCTCCAGCGCCAGCTTCGCGGCGGCAGCGAGCGCATCGTGGCGGGACTTCATCGGCGTCGAGCCGGAATGGGCCTCCTGCCCGTGAAAGGTGACGGCGTGCCGCTCCACGCCTTTGGTACCCAGTACGACTCCCAGAGGCAGTCCGAGAGTTTCGAGGACTGGCCCCTGTTCGATATGGAGTTCGAGATACGCCGCGGCGTTCTTCTGTTCCTTTGCCGCATCGGGAAAGCGATCGATCTCCACGCCGCAGCGGCGCAGAGCGTCTTCGAGGCGAACGCCGTCTCTATCTTTCCGGCCGCGATCGGCTTCGATGGAATGCGTGCCGGCGAAGGCCGACGAACCCAGCAGGCTGCGGCCGAAGCGCGCGCCTTCCTCATCCGCGAAGTCGACGAGGCGGATGGTGACCGGCGGCCGCCCGTTATATTGCCGTGCAAAGCCCCGCAGAATCTCCAGCGCAGAGATCACGCCAAGAGCGCCGTCAAGCCAGCCGCCGTTCGGAACCGAATCCAGATGGCTCCCGATGATCAGAGCCTTTTCGGAATCGCCTGCCAGCGTGATCCAGCGATTCCCCGCGCTGTCTCTGTGATCTTCCACGGGCAGGTCCGCGATTTTCGTCGAGAACCATTCGCGGGCCTTGAGCCACATGTCGGTCCATGCCACGCGCTGGGCGCCGTTCTCGTCCGCGGTAAGCTCGCGGAGTTCTTTGAGTTCAGCGATCATGCGGTACGCATCAATATTTGGCATCGGTATTCCCCCCGGCAGTTCCAAGGTACATTGTTATCGACTGCCAGACGGCGGCATCGAATTTTCCCTGCTTCAGATCGTGGCCCGCTCCATCGATTGTCAGGAGCGTGGTTTGGGCAGGAATCTGCCGGAGCGCCGCGGTCATTTCGTCAGTCGTGGCGAATGGGTCTTTAGCGCCGTGTACGAACAGCGCGGGCGTCTGCAGACCGGGGAAGTGCGCGGTGCGCAGCTGCGCGGGCTTGTTCGGAGGATGAAGAGGGTAAGAGAAGAGCAGCAGCGCTTCGGAAAGCCCCGGCTCTTCAGCCGCCAGCATGGTGGACTGCCGGCCCCCGTAGGAATGGCCTCCCAGGGTTATCGCTCCCGGCACCAGTTTTCGCATGGATTGCACGGCGGCGCGAAGTCCGTCCCGATCCTGCGCCGCTCCGGAAGGGGAAGGCGGACCGAAGGGATGTCGCTGGCGAAACGGAAGATCGCAGCGCAGCACGCAAATTCCGGCATCGCAAAGCACCGTAGCAGCCTTGACCAGAAGCGCGGCGTTGCAGTTGCCGCCCGCCCCATGGGTGAGGACAAGACCTTTGGTTGTCATTTGCCTGGGGGAGTGAAGGTAGCCTCGTACCGCGCCATCCTGAAACTGCTGTAAAGGGCTCACCTACGTAGCATAATGACTCTTACCAGCTATGTGCCGCAGCATTAAAGTTCTTCGCCGACATGACGATCCGGTGACTCCGGACGAAATCTCCGCCGCCGCTTTGCAGTTTGTCCGCAAGGTCAGCGGCACACGCGCGCCATCGAAGGCGAATTTGGCAGCGTTCGATGGAGCTGTCATTGAAGTCGCCGCCGCCACCCAGAAGCTCATCGCTCATATGGCCGCCCATATGGCCGAAAGGAAACGATGACGATTACCGAAGAGACCGTTGAACTGAAGACCCTCACCGGGCCGATGCGCGTGCGGGTGTTCCGTCCCGCGGCCGCCGGGAAGTATCCGGGCCTGATGCTGTTTTCCGAGATCTTCCAGATCACCGGACCCATCGCCCGCACCGGCGCTTACCTTGCCGGTCACGGCTACGTGGTGGCGGTACCTGAGATTTATCACGAACTGGTGCCGGTGGGAACCGTGCTTGCCTACGATCAGGCCGGAGGCGAACACGGCAACGCTCTCAAGACCGCGAAGGAAGTGCCTTCTTACGATGCCGATGCGCGCGCGACGCTCGACTATTTGAAATCGTCTGCGTTCTGCACGGGAAAGCTGGGCGTCATGGGAATCTGCACCGGCGGGCATCTGGCGTTCCGGGCCGCCATGAATCCGGATGTGCTGGCGACGGCGTGTTTTTACGCAACCGATCTGCACAACCATGCGCTCGGCAAAGGTCTGCAGGACAATTCGCTGGACCGGGCCGGAGACATCAAAGGTGAGTTACTGATGTTCTGGGGCCGGCAGGATCCGCATGTGCCGCTGGAAGGGCGGAACCTGATCCATGCGCGCGTTGAGGAAGCCGGGGTGTTTTATCAGTGGATCGAAGTCAACGGACAACATGCCTTCCTGCGCGATGAAGGGGTCCGTTACGATCCGGCTCTCGCTCACCGGTGTTATGAGTTCGTGTTTGAGTTATTCCACCGCCGCCTCAGTCAGGGGAACTAACGCTCATCAAAGACCTGCAAGGTCGAGCGCATTGGCCTGGAGGAGAATCCGCCGCAGGTAGTCAATCTGGCCGAGGTGGTAGTTGAAATGGCTCAGCGTGTGGATCAGATACTGCTGGGTTGAGAGGTCGAGGCCCCGGAGCTTATCCGGGAATACAGCATCCAGCGCCTCAGGTTTAATCGCTGCGATGATATCGGGCACAGTGTCGCGGAGTTCCTCGATCCGATGAGCCAGATCCGCGGCGGGTACCTGGAGAGCGGAGAATTCCTGATCGCGCTGCCGGGTAAACGGCAGGTTGCCCAGCCGTCGTCCCACATATTCGCGCAGATTTCCTTCGAGGTGAAGCATCAGATGGCCCGCCGAATTGGTCACGCCGGGCAGGGTCTGCCAGAGAGCCGCGTCGTTGGCTTCGAAGGCCCTTAACTGCTGCAGGAGCCGGGTGATGTCGCGCCGGTAAAGCGCTGCAAGTTCAGTGGCTGGGTTCACGATTGCCATGTTATTCCACGGCTTCGAATACACTGGATGATTCGCACATGAGGGC
>DASZLO010000121.1:0-9862 GCA_035552315.1 Bryobacteraceae bacterium | reverse complement strand
GTGGGGACTGGCGCAGTGCAGATACCCATTGCTGGAGGAGTCCTCCGGCGAGTATCGCCTCACGCAGACCGGCCGCGATGTTCTGGCCGGGCGTTCTGACCATGTCCGGCTGAACGGCGCCAATCGCTGGCTCGGCGGCGTGCACTTGCAAGGCTCCGAAGCGCTGTGGCGTTGGAACGAGAGCCAAGGGCGACTGGTGGCGCACTGACGCCATGCCATTAGGCCGCCTGCTGATCACGTTGGGACTGCTGCTGGTCGTCGTCGGACTGTTGCTCAGCTTCGGCGGGAGACTGCCGCTGAGGCTGGGACACCTGCCGGGCGACATCTATATCCAGGGGAAGAACTCGTCGTTCTACTTTCCCCTCACCACCTGCATCCTGCTGAGCGTGGTCTTTTCAGCGGTGCTTTGGATCCTGCGCAAAATAGGATAGGTCAGCGCAGGCGGCCGAGTTTATTCAAAGGCCAGTATACGAAAACGGCCTTGCCGTAGATGTTCTCGCGGGGAACGTAGCCCCAGGAGCGGCTGTCGCTGGACGAATTGCGATGGTCTCCCAGCACGAAGTATCGGTCCCGCGGGACTAGCCGATCGCGATGGCTGGGCGGCCAGGAAATCTGATCTTTGAAATCTTCTTCGACGTAGCCTTCCGCCAGCGGATGGTCATTGACATAGACCCGTCCCTCGTCGATGCGGACCAGGTCGCCCGGCAAGCCAATCACGCGTTTGATATAGGATTTCGTGGTGTCATCGGGAAACCAGAAGACCACTGTGTCGCCGCGCTCGATATCGCCCAACCCGAAGCGGTACGTGAATTTGTTGATGAAGATTCGATCGGTGTCGCTCAGTGTGGGCAGCATACTGGTGCCTTCCACTTTGACCGGTTGGTAGATGAAGACGATGAGAACGACCGCGATGAGAACCGAGAATGCTAGGTCGCGCAGCCAGGATAGGGCATTGCGCAGCCGCGGGCGAATAGACGTCTGGTCGGGTTCGGGGGGCTGAAGAATTTCGTTTTCCTGCATCCCAACGGTTCTGTTACGTCATTATAGACGGTTTTTGGCTGCTTCCGGTTGCTACCCCGCCGTAATACCGGAAAGATGGGTGCGGTGGCGAAGGGGAGTCGAGGCAGGAGTCGAGGCAGGTTGCGGCTGTTGCCGGCGCTGCATGCGCTCGAGGTCTCGAAGGACTCGAGCTCGCTCCGTCATGGTCCGGTCGTTGGTCACTCGAGTGGCAATCCAGCAGGCCCAGAGAAGGGCGACTGAGAGTGCAATCGCCGCAATACCCTGTCCAGTTATTTTGACTATCGGCATCAAGGCAGCCCTCCGGCCAGCGAAGGAGCAATCCTCCAGCCAATCAGCAGACGCTTTGTTTGCAACTCGGGGCGATTGTTCCTGTAGACCGATCCGCACAGGTGATCGGCGCCAATTTCACGGCTCGAAAGGGCCATAAAACGAAAAAGACACCCGACGCCGAGTTGGCGAAAGGTGTCTTTTTCTTGCCTTCTTTGTTTTTTCTTACCGGGCGGCCATCAGCGCACGCAGGCGGCGGGCCCGTTCCGGGGCGCGCAACTGGCGGAGCGCTTTGGCTTCGATCTGGCGAATGCGTTCGCGCGTGACGTCGAATTCCTGGCCGATTTCCTCGAGCGTATGCTCGCGCTCGCAGCCGATTCCGAAGCGCATCCGGATCACTTTCTCTTCTTTCGGAGAGAGAGTCTTCAGGATGCCCGCGGTTTCATCGCGAACGTTGGATTCGATCACGGCATCGACCGGAGAACCCACCCAGCGATCTTCGATCAGATCGCCTAGAGCAGACTCGCCGTCGCGGCCCACCGGAGTCTCCAGCGAGACCGGGTCGCGGGAGATGGTCTTCAACTTCTGGACCTTCTCCACCGGGATATCCATCCGGCGGCCAATTTCTTCATTTGTAGGAGTACGGCCCAGTTCCTTCTCCAATTCGCGAGTGGCGCGAAGGAACTTGTTCATACTCTCGTTCATGTGCACCGGAATGCGGATGGTGCGGGACTGGTCGGCGATGGCGCGGGTGATCGCCTGACGAATCCACCAGGTGGCGTACGTCGAGAATTTATAGCCGCGGCGATATTCAAACTTATCGGCAGCGCGCATCAGGCCGATATTGCCCTCCTGGATCAAATCCAGGAGGTGCAGTCCCCGGTTCACATACTTCTTGGCGACGGAGACCACCAGGCGGAGGTTGGCTTCCACCAAGTCTTTCTTGGCTCGTTCGGCTTCGGCTTCGCCGTGACGGATCACCGTGAGGCTGTGCTTCAGTTCGGGCAGCGTGGCGCCGGCGATGGCTTCGCGCTTCTTAATTTCACGCTTCAGTTCGCGCAGGCGTTGAGCCTGGATCGCGTTATTGCGGACTTCGAGCTTCTTGATTTCGCTGTCGAGATGGTTGATTTCGTCTACCGCGCGTTCAATCTCGCGGGAGAACTCCTTCCATTTCAAGGCTCTGAAGGGGCAGCGGCGGATCGCCAGAGAGGTTTCCACCTTGGCGCGGTTGAGCTTGCCGCAAAGACGCTTTTTGGCGCGCTTGTTGGTGACCGGCGCGGTAGCTACCTTCTCTTCGAGCTGTTGCAGCTTCTTGTGCAGGATGGCGACGTCGGCAAACTTTTTGGCAGCTTCGGAACGGACCTTTACGTCGGCCGGAGTTCCTTCTTCCACGTCGCCAAGATCGGCCAGACTTTCGATTTCGATGGCGCCCTTTTTGAGGGCTTCACTCAGTTCGACCACCACGCCCTGCACCAGCGCAGAACGGCTAATGGCCTTTTGCATGCGCAACTTACCGCGTTCCATACGGCGGGCGAGATCGACTTCGCCTTCGCGCGTCAGCAGCGGAACGGCACCCATTTCGCGGAGATACACGCGTACCGGGTCGTCCGTGTAAATGGACTCTTCCACCGGAGCGGGGTGCAGGAAGTCCGCTTCATGCGCCGCTTCCGGATCAAAAAATTTGGCTTCGTCTTCGAAGCTAAGGCCTAGTTTTTCAGGGTCTTCGGCTAAAAACTGATCTTCAAATTGATCCACTAAGACTCACCTCCCCCTATGGACAAGCGACGATTACATCGAGTGTCTGAGATGGGGTATTTACCTGAGATTTGGTTGACTTGCTGGCCCGGCCCCAATTGTTGAGAAGCACGGCTGCATTCGGGGTTCGACTTTCGTCTGATGATAGCATCATTAACCAGCAGAATTAAAGCTCTATTTTAAGAGATGTCTTAAAACTGAGAAGGTTACACACAAACGTGAAGTCGTTTGACCTATGTCAATTTTTGTCGCATCAGAATCTTCAACTCGTTGAAAAAGGCCTGTTCATCCTGGAAGTCCCGGTAGACTGAGGCAAATCGGACATAAGAGATCTTGTCTAGTTCGCGCAGGCTCTCCATTAGAAATTCTCCTATTTCTATAGTAGAAATCTCCCGGTCCGGTGAGTCGCTCACCTTGGATTCCACGCGATTCACCAGCTCCGAGAGCTTTGCCATGCCGACAGGCCGCTTCTCGCAGGCTTTCAGCAGTCCGCCCAGGACCTTTTGACGGTCGAACTTCTCCCGCCGGCCATCTTTTTTGATCACCATGTACGGAACTTGGTCGATCCGTTCATATGTAGTGAACCTTCGCTCGCAGGAAAGGCATTCCCGGCGACGGCGAATGGCATCGCCTTCCTTGCTTTCGCGGGAATCCACTACTTTATCGTGCAAGTGATTGCAAAATGGACACTTCATTGCAAAGAAGCCTCCCGGCCGAGATCCCGTAGCTTGCGCCAGTTCATGCCCTCTTTGAAAGCCCAGACCAGCCCCACCGGCACAACTACTACAAACGACATAATCCAGATCAGAATCGCGAAGGAGGTAGCCACCTCCAGCTTCACGTTGAACAATTCAGTCAGTACCAGGGCCGCAACCACTTGCGCTCCACCGCCGATTCCGGGAATCTGCACAGTAGAGCCGAAGGCCACAAACCCCATGAAAATCAAAACATCGACAAATGTAAGATTCAGAATACCCAAGTAGGCCTGCGCCACGCACCAGAAGCACCCGGCAATCAAAATCCACTCCACGATCGAGTACAACAGAATCAGGAACAGGGCGCCCCCGCTCCTGGTAGACTCCACTCCTTGTACGAATGTAGTAATTAGCCGCTCCAGTTTCACAAAATGCCGCTCTGGCAGAAACCGGAGGGCGCGAATCAGCCACAGCCGCAGATGTTCCGCGAAGTGGCGCATGGCCACCAGCATCACCAGGACCGCCCCCGAAAGGAACCCGACAATCCTGCCCCCGGCGGCCAGCACCCAGGAGAGATTCGGCCCGACGTGAACATTGCCGGTATGGATCCGGGTCAGGGCAAAACCGAATACGGCCAGCGCCATCAACAGGTCGAACATCCGCTCCAGGACCCAGGCTGCCAATTGAGAAGGTACCGGCACCTGCTCTTTGCGGGCAATCAGATAGGGCCGCACGAACTCTCCCGGCCGTCCAAATAGGGTGATCGCCGTAAAGCCGATCAGGGTCGCTCCCAGCAGATTTACTATCGACGGATGCGGCTTGAGCGGCCTCAGAAAGACCGCCCAGCGTAGGGCGCGTCCATAATAACTGGCAAAAATGGGGACAAGGGCCGCCGCCAGCCACTGCCAGTGCAGGTTCCGGAGGGTACCAGTGAGAAGCCCCCAATCGAAGGAGCGGGCCGCCATTTGGGCATGCACGAACCAGACCAGGGCAATCGCGGCCAGGATGCCCGCCACCAGCCATTTCCACGTAGAACGCCGAATGAGTGTCTCCCTTTACCGTCTCTATCAATCTAGCAGGGCCTAAAATGCTGGCGTACCGGAAAAATTGAACCTATCATGATAAAGCCTCGTTCTTAATTATGAAAGAACGAGAGAAATGGCGAGCGCAACGTTAGCCTTCGGGGTTTTCGAAAACAGGACGGTGGAAACCGGTGACAGACACCAGTTCGCCGCTGTTGACCGAGGCGGCGATCTGCTAAAAAGGACATTGGATCCCGATTCCAGTCTCGTTTCCCGATGCCTGCGCGGCGATGAATCCGCATGGGAGGAACTGGTTCGTGTCCACACCAGAAAAGTCTACGGATTATGCTATCGCTTCACCGGTAGCGGGTCGGAAGCACAGGACCTGACGCAGGAAGTCTTTCTGCGGGTGTTCCGCACCATTAAGACCTTCCGCTCCACGGAAGGTTCGTTCGGCACCTGGCTCGCAAGGGTCACGCGCAATCTGCTGATCGATCATTACAGGCGGACGCGGCAGGAACGGGTCACGGATTCAATTGAAGAACAGCTCCCGATGATTGAAGAGGCGGGGGCCACGGCGGCAGTGAGGGCGGACGATGCACTGGCCGGGCAGGAAGCCAGCCAGATTTTGAAGGCCACGCTGCAGAAACTCTCGCCGGACTTACGGGAAGCAGTAATTCTCCGCGATTTGCAGGAAATGGAATATCGGGAAATCGCCGATGTGCTGCAGATTCCGGAAGGCACGGTAAAGTCGCGAATCAATCGCGGCCGGGCGGAACTGGCCCGGCTGCTGCGGAAGCAGAAGCTGGCGGTATGAACTGCGCAGAACTTGAAATTCTAATCTGCGATTACGTGGACGGCACGCTCTCTCCGGATGAGCGGGCGGTGGTGGAAACTCACCTGGCCGAATGCCCCACGTGTGCCGAACTGGCTCGGGATTCGGCGGCCGCGGTGGCCTTTATGGAACGGGCGGCCGATGTGGAGCCTCCGCCGGAACTGGTGAACCGGATTCTTTTCGATGCGCCGTGGAGTAAGGAAAAATCGCAATCGAAGGCGCGGGAATGGATGCGGGCCATTCTGAGTCCGATTCTGCAGCCGCGCTTCGCCATGGGGATCGCGTTGACGATGCTTTCGCTTTCGATCATCGCGCAGGGCAGGATGCCCAAATTCAAAGCTTCGGATTTACGGCCTGCCGCCATCTGGCAGTCGCTGGATGAACGCGCATCGTACACGTGGGGACGCACGGTGAAGTTCTACAACAATCTGAAGTTCGTTTATCAGATGCAAACCATGCTGCACGACTGGCAGCAGCAGAGTGAAGATCAGCAGCCGGCAGTCGAAAAAACAAAAAGCGATCAAAGGAAGCTGCCCGTCCGGACGGCACCGGAACAGGCAGCTCCGGCAGCGAAGTAGATAGACCCGGGGGAGTACGTTACAGAGGAACATATGAACTGTCAAAATCATCCTGAAACACCGGCCACGGCATATTGCCGCAATTGCGGCAAGCCGGTGTGCGACGAATGCCGACGAGATGCCTTCGGGACCGTTTTTTGCGCGGAGCATGTGCCCGCGACGGCCGCCGCCGCGCCTCCTCCGAACCAGCCGATGCCGGCCTCGCCCTACGCGGGCCCGGTACCCGGAATGTCTCCCGTGCCGCCGAGCTACGTGCATTCCGACGTCTCTCCGCCGCTGGCGCTCTTCCTGGGCATGATTCCCGGCGTGGGCGCCATCTATAACGCGCAGTATGCCAAGGGCCTGGTGCATGCGATTATCTGGGGCATGCTGATGAGCATCGCCAATTCCAACGCGGCGCGCGGAATGGAACCCATCTTTGTCATGCTGGTGCTGGCCTGGTGGGCCTACATGATTTTCGAGGCTTACCATACCGCACGCAAACGCCGCGCCGGCGAGTTCGTGGACGAGTACTCCAGCATCGTCAATCTGCGCGGCAATAAGGGTCAGGTCCCGGTCGCCGGAATCGCGCTGATCCTGCTGGGCGTCCTGCTGCTGCTGCACACGCTGGACCTTTTGGACTTCGACCGCGTGGCCCGCTACTGGCCGGTGCTCCTGATCGCCGCGGGTGCGTACTTACTCTGGGGCCGTTTTGTGGGTGGCGACGCGTCCGTCGAGGAGATTCGTCATGAGAGGTAATGAGCGTACGATGCTCCGCGCCGTTCGCGGGCCTATCACGCTGATTACCGTGGGCCTGCTGCTCGCGCTGAACAATTTCACCGAGTACCGGTTTGAACAGACCTGGCCGGTGATTCTGATTGTCTTCGGCTTGATGAGCCTGCTGGGCCGCAGCACGGAACGGATGGCGCCTCCGCCGCCGGGGTATCAGCAGCCGTTCCCGCCGCAAGGCTTCCAGCCGCCTCCGGGTGGTTACGCGCAGGGATCGTATTCGCAGAGCCCCTACTCGCAGCCCGCAGCCGGATCCACCACTTCCGGACCGGCAAAGGGCGGCTTCGGCGGCAGCGCCGCGCCCAACCGCACGCCGGATCCGAACCAGACGCCAAATAATCCGGGAGGGTCGCTATGAGACGGAGATCGCTGACCGGACCGTTGATGCTGTTGCTGATCGGCGGCCTGTTTCTGTGGCACAATCTGCATCCGGAAGCGCCCATCTTCGACATGGTGTCGCAGTACTGGCCCTTCCTGCTGATCGGCTGGGGAGTGGTGCGGCTGATCGAAGTCCTCTTCTCGCACGACGACGGGTACCGGGGCAGTTTCACGGGCGGCGAAGTCGTGCTGGTGATCATGCTGTGCTTCGCCGGCTTGGCCATCTTCCAGGCCCGCCAGTATGGGATCCACTTTAATACGGGTGGGCTCCAGTGGTTCGGCGAGCAGTACGATTATCCGGTTTCGGCCGAAAGCCCCGCCACCGGGATGAAGCGCATCGTCTTCGAAAATGCCCGCGGCAACATCAAAGTCACCGGCGGCGATGTGCAGCAGGTGACCGTGAATGGCCGCAAGTACGTTCGCGCCTACAACCGCACCGACGCGGACCGCACCAATGGCGTCACTCCGGTGGAATTGATTCCGCAGGGCGACCAGTTGCTGATCCGCAGCAATCAGGATCGCGCGCCGGATAATCAACGCGTGTCCGACGACCTGGAAGTGATTGTGCCGCGCGGCGTCAGCGTGGAAGCGCACGGCGGCAACACCGGCGACTATGAAGTCAGTGAGATCACCGGCGGTGTGGACCTGGCATCCAGCCATGCCGATGTGCGGCTCTCCAAAATCGGCGGGGATGCCCGCCTGGATGTGGCCCGCAGCAATCTGGTGCGCGCCACCGATATCAAAGGCAAGATCGACCTGCAGGGTCGCGGCTCCGACGTGGAACTCGAAAACATCTCCGGGCAGGTGACCATCAACGGCGCCTACGACGGCACGCTCGAGTTCAAGAATCTGGCCAAGCCGCTGCAGTTCGAAGGCGCCCGCAACACGCAGTTGAACGTACAGGCAGTGACGGGTCAGATCAGCATGGATCGCGGAGAGTTCACCGCATCCGGCCTGGTGGGTCCCGTGAAGCTGGTGACCAACGCACGCGATATCAAGATGCAGAAATTCACGCAATCGCTGGAACTGGAAACGCAGCATGGCGATGTGGAACTGCAGCCCGGATTTCCCGTGCCTCCGATTGAAGCCCGCAGCGGCTTCGGCAACATGGTGCTGGTGCTGCCCGAAAAGGCCGCGTTCCGGCTGGATGGAACCGCCGACCGGGGCGATGCAGTCAACGATTACGGCGCGCCGCTGGTGCAGGAGCATGATGGCCACAGCGCGACCATCAAAGGCACTGTAGGCGACGGGCCCATGGTGCGGCTCACCGCCCATCGCGGCTCCATCGAAGTTCGCAAGGAAGGTACAGACTCGAATGGTGACGCTCCGAATCCGCCGGCGCCGCCGAAGAGTCCCAAAAGCCCCAGCGTCAAAGATCTGAAAGATAGCGAAATCAAGATGTGATAGCATGAGCGGCCAGTGAGATCCAAAGCGGTCGGGCCATCACTGGCCGTTCTTTTTCTAGTCAACGTTCTCAATATCTACGATCGTCAAGTCCTCAGTGCCGTAGTGGAACCGCTGCGGCACGAATTCCACCTCTCCGATACACAACTTGCCTTGTTGCCGGCGCTGTTCACAGTCCTCTATGCCGTCGCGGGCCTTCCTCTCGGCAGGGCTGCGGACAACATGAGCCGCCGCAGACTGCTGGCCGCGGGCATCGCCTTATGGGCGGGACTCACTGCGCTCAGCGGCATCGCGACCAGCTACCTGATGCTCTTGTTCACGCGCCTCGGCGTCGGGATCGGCGAAGCGGTGTGCGCCCCCACGGCCACCAGTTGGATTGCAGACCTGGCCCCTTCCGCCCGGCGGGCTCGCGCGATGGCGGGCTTCATGATGGCGGTGCCGGTGGGAATCATGTTGAGCATGGCGATCAGCGGTCCGGTGGCGCAGGCGCATGGATGGCGCATCGCGATGGTGCTGGCTGCCGTGCCGGCGTTGGCGTTGCTGCCCGCGGTGTGGAGTCTGCCGGAACCCGAGCGTACGGGAGCAGCGGCGGCCGACACCCGGTCGTTCAGCTTCTTGCGGCTGGAGCCGTTCTGGTGGATTGCGGCATCGGGCGCAATCGTCAACTCGGCGCTGTACTCCTTTTCGTACTTCCTGCCGGCCTTCCTCACGCGAGTCCACGGGCTGACAGTAGGGCAGGCGGGAATCTGGACCGGGATCGGATCGGGCGTGGCGGGCATCCTGGGCGCGGGCGCGGTGTGGCTGGCAGGCGATCGGGCTGAATTCGGCCGCATGAAACTGGCGTCACTCGCGGCACTGGCGGCGGCGCCTCTGCTGTTTGCGGCACTGCGCGCGCAAGACGCGGTGCTGGTGACGGCGCTTGCAATGACGGCGTACGGCCTGCTGCAGACATACTACGGCTTGGTTTATGCCGCATTGCACGACATAGTGCCGCCGCAACTGCGAGGCAGCGCCATGTCGGCGTACCTGATGGTGAGCTACCTCTGCGGAGCCTCTTTCGGTCCGCTTCTGACGGGACGGCTGAGCGACCGCTTCGCCCGCACCGCAGCCCTCGGAGGGTTGACCCCGGAAGCCGCGAAG
>DASZLO010000120.1:0-13685 GCA_035552315.1 Bryobacteraceae bacterium | reverse complement strand
GGAGATCGTGGGTTTCCGGGACACTCGCAAGACGGTGGTGACGGGCGTGGAAATGTTCAAGCGCTTGCTCGATCAGGGCGAAGCGGGGGACAACGTCGGGCTGCTGCTGCGCGGTATTGAAAAGACGGACGTGGAGCGCGGGCAGGTGCTGGCGAAGCCGAACAGCATCAAGCCGTACAAGACGTTCAAGGCGGAAGTATACGTATTGTCGAAGGAAGAAGGCGGGCGGCACACGCCGTTTTTCAACGGCTATCGGCCGCAGTTTTACTTCCGGACGACGGACGTGACGGGCGTGGCGAAGTTGCCGGAAGGCATGGAAATGGTGATGCCGGGCGACAATGTGTCGCTCGAGATCGAACTGATCACTCCGGTGGCTATGGATAAAGGGTTGCGGTTCGCGATTCGCGAAGGCGGCCGTACCGTGGGCGCCGGAACTGTGACGGAGATTCAGTCATAGGGCTCTGCTGAACCCGAATTTGCCTCTGGCAAATTGAAATGCGATTGGGTCTCGCGCTCTGCCGAATGGAGTGGAGCGCGAGATCAGTTGATAGGGAAGACGACGAAAGAACATGAAAGAACGCATTCGCATCCGGTTGAAGGCTTACGATCACCGCATTCTGGACCAATCGACGGGCGACATTGTCGATACAGCCAAGCGTACCGGAGCCACTGTTGCCGGACCGATTCCGCTGCCGACCTTGAAGAACCGCTATACGGTTTTGCGGTCGCCGCACGTGGACAAGAAGTCCCGGGAGCAGTTTGAGATCAGGACGCACAAGCGGTTGCTGGATATTCTCGAGCCGACGCAGGACACCGTGGATGCGTTGATGAAGCTGGACCTTCCAGCCGGTGTGGACGTTGAAATCAAGGCCTTCGGCAAGAAGTAGCAGGCAAAGAAGCAGCAGTAGCCCATCAACTCAGGGACAAGGAATTAGGAAATGAGTCCAGGAATTCTCGGCAAGAAAATCGGAATGACGCAGGTGTTTAACGCGGAGGGCCAGGTGGTCCCGGTCACGCTGGTGAAGGCGGGCCCGTGTGTCGTCACGCAGCGCAAAACGCCGGCGAGCGACGGCTATGATGCCGTGCAGCTCGGGTTGGTCGAGTACGCAAAGAAGCCGAACAAGCCCGCCGCGGGACATCTGAAGAAGTCGGGCGCCGAGGGTGTGAAGTTTCAGCGGGAATTCCGGCTGCTCGGGCATGGCGCCGGTGACATGAAGCAGGGCGACCGGGTGCTGGCCGAAGAATTTAAGCCGAGAGACGTGGTGGATGTGATCGGAACCAGCAAGGGCCGGGGCTTTCAGGGCGTGGTGAAACGTCATCATTTCCGGGGCGGCGATGCGACGCACGGATCCATGTTTCACCGGGCGCCGGGATCAATCGGCGGTTCGAGCTTTCCCTCGCGCGTGTTCCCGGGCATGAAGATGGGCGGGCAGATGGGCGCCGAGCAGATTACCGTGCGCAACCTCGAAATCGTGAGCGTGGACACCGACGACAACATCATTGCGGTGAAGGGTGCGATTCCCGGACCGAATGGTGGCTATGTGACGGTGCGGCGCGCGAAGCGCTAAGAGCAGAAGAGAAGCGCTGGGGACAGAAGAGAAAACAACAATGCCGAGTGTAGATATTGTGGATCTGAACAACGCGACCGTGGGCTCGATCGAGCTATCGGACGTGGTGTTTGGCGCCGAAGTCAACGAAGCGCTGCTGTATGAGGCAGTGAAGCAGTACACGGCGGCCCATCGTTCGGGAACGGCTGCGACCAAGACGCGGCACGAAGTTTCCGGTTCGGGCAAGAAGCTGTGGAAACAGAAGGGTACCGGTAGAGCGCGTATGGGCTCCATCCGGTCGCCGCTATGGCGGCATGGCGGCACAACGCACGGACCGCAACCGCGCTCTTACGAATACAAGCTGCCGCGCAAAATGTTGTTGGGTGCGCTGCGCTCGGCGTTGTCGGCCAAGCTGCGCGACGGACAGATCAAGATTGTCCGCGCCTTTGAGCTGAGCGATCACAAGACCAAGAGCATGGTGAGCGTGCTGGGCAAGCTCGAAGCGAAGAAGACGGTACTGCTGGTCGAGTCGGCGGAGAACAGCAATCTGACTCGCGCCTCGCGCAATCTCCCCGGGGTGAAGCTGGTGCCGACGAAGGATGTGACGGTGTACGACCTGCTGAAGTATCAACAACTGATGTTGAGCGAAGCGGCGGCGAGGAAGTTGTCGGAGGCGCTGGCGAAATGAACGTATACGATGTGATTCGGCGACCGCTCATCACTGAGAAGGGCCATGCGAAGCGGGAAGAAGAAAACACGCTGTGTTTTGAGGTTCATCCCGACGCCAACAAGATTCAGATCAGGCAGGCTGTCGAGACCGTGTTCCGGGTAAAGGTCGCCGAAGTGCGCACCAGCAACTATGTAGGCAAGCTGCGCCGGCGCGGACGCTTTACCGGGTACGCGTCCGATTGGAAGAAGGCGTATGTGCGCCTGCAGGCCGGGCAAAAAGCGCCCGAGTACACGGACATATAGGAATAGGAAGCTAAGCACGCTATGCCAATAAAAAGTTTTCGTCCGACGACGCCAACGCGGCGCTTCCAGACCTATCTGACCCGCGATGAAATCACCAAGGACACGCCCGAGAAGTCGCTGGTAGAAGGCAAGAAGCGGAGCGGCGGCCGTACGGCTACCGGCGTGACTTCGATGCGGTTCCGCGGCGGTGGGGCCAAGCAGGCTTATCGGGTCATCGACTTCAAGCGCGACAAGTTTGAGGTGGATGCCAAGGTGGCGGCCATTGAATACGATCCGAACCGCTCGGCGCGCATTGCACTGCTGCATTATGTGGACGGCGAGAAGCGCTACATCATCTGCCCGGTGGGTCTCGAAGTGGGGCGCACGGTCAACTCCGGGCCGAACGCGGACATTCTGGTGGGCAATGCGCTGCCGCTGAAAAACATCCCGGCCGGTACGGTGGTGCACAACATCGAGCTGAAGCCCGGCAAGGGCGGCCAGATGGCGCGCTCGGCCGGTGCCCAGGCGCAGTTGGTCTCGAAAGAAGGCGGACTGGCGCTGCTGAAGCTGCCGTCGGGTGAAATCCGGCGTGTGGCGGTGGAGTGCATGGCGACGGTCGGCCAAGTGGGCAATGTCGAGCACGAGAACGTATCGCTGGGTAAAGCGGGACGCAGCCGCTGGCTGGGCAAGCGCCCGCACAATCGAGGCGTTTCGATGAACCCGGTGGATCACCCGCATGGTGGTGGTGAAGGCAAAACTTCGGGCGGCCGCCATCCGGTGACGCCGTGGGGTCAGCCGACACGCGGTTTCAAGACGCGCAACAACAAACGCACGGATCGCTGGATTGTGACCCGTAAGGCGAAAAAGCGGTAAGGGAATACAGAAATGAGTCGATCACTCAAAAAGGGACCGTTCACCGATGACCACCTGATCAAGAAGGTGGAGACGCTGAACGCCAGGAGTCAGAAGACGGTGGTGCGGACGTGGTCGCGCCGCTCGACGATCGTTCCGGACTTCATCGGGCACACGCTGGCCGTGCATAACGGCAAGAAGTTCATACCGGTGTATGTCACCGAAAACATGGTGGGCCACAAGCTGGGCGAATTTTCTCCCACGCGGACCTTCAAGGGACACGCGGCCAAATCCACCGAGAAGGGATCCAAGTAGATGGCGGATCAGGCTGACAATCTGGCGAAGGCGGAAGCGCGCTATGTGCGCGTGTCGGCGCAGAAGGCCCGGCTGGTGATCGACATGATCCGGGGGCACCAGGCCGGTGACGCGATCAACATTCTCAGCGCCACCAACAAGCGCGTCGCGGGACCGGTGGAAAAAGTGCTGCGCTCGGCGATCGCGAATGCGGAGAACAAGTCGCAGGAAGTGGATGTCGATCGCCTGTTTGTTTCCGAAGCGTACGTGAACGAAGGGCCGCGGCAGAAGCGCATCCGGCCGGCTCCGATGGGCCGTGCCTACCGCTATCAGCGGCGCACGTCGCACATTGTGGTGAAGCTCGGCGAGAGAGCGCCGGAAGCGGAAGAAGAATAGGCCGGAAAGAAAAGGTAAGCAATGGGTCAGAAAGTACATCCCTACGGTTTCCGCTTAGGCGTGACGAAGACCTGGCGTTCGCGCTGGTTCGCTAAGCAGGACTACTCGAAGCTGCTGCATGAAGATCTGGAACTGCGCGAGTCGCTGACCAGCCGGTTGCGGGCCGCGGGCATCAGCTCGATCGAAGTGGACCGGCCGGGCAATAAGCTGCGCATCACCATTCGCACCTCGCGGCCGGGAATCATCATCGGGCGCAAGGGCGCCGAGATCGAGAAGCTCAAAAGCGATCTGGCGAAGAAGACCAAGCGCGAAGTGTTCATCGACATTCAGGAAGTGCACCGGCCCGAGCTGGATGCGCAGCTGGTGTCGGAATCGATTGCGTTGCAGCTTGAAAAGCGCGTGGCATTTCGCCGCGCGATGCGCAAGGCCGTGGATTCGGCGCTGCGGTTCGGCTGCAAGGGTATCAAGGTCCGGGTATCGGGACGCCTGAACGGGGCGGAAATCGCCCGCAGCGAGTGGTATCTGCAGGGCCAGCTTCCGCTGCACACGTTGCGCGCGGATATCGATTACGGTTTTACCGAAGCGCATACCACCTACGGCGTCATCGGAATCAAGGTGTGGATTTATCGCGGGGAAGTAATCGAAGGCGGCAATAAGAGCCGCAACACGCTCCGCAATGAGGGTGAGCCGCGTCGTCGTCGGCGCGACGATCGTGGTGGGGACCGTGGAATGGATAGAGGCGGAGACCGCGGTGGTGAGCGCCGTTTCCCGCCGCAGGGTGGCGGAGTGCAGCAGGCCGCGCCCGCTGCCGAAGTGAGCGGCCCGATTGTGCAGCAGGCTCCTTCGGATTTGCCGAAGCCGACCAGTGCGCCGATTATTCCGCCGCTGTCTGCTCCGGTGACGCCGTCGTGGAAGGCGGAAACCGGCCGTCCGGCAAGCGAGCCGGCTGCGGAAACCAATCCCCCTGCTGAACCGAACACCGCCACGGAGCCGAATAAGGAGTCGAACGAATAGCCTATGTTGATGCCTAAGAAAGTCAAATTTCGCAAGCAGCAGCGCGGCCGCATGACGGGCAAGGCCTGGCGTGGTTCCGAGCTGTCGTTCGGCGATTTTGGTTTGAAGTCGATGAGCTGCGGCTGGGTGACCAACCGGCAGATCGAAGCGGCCCGTATTGCCATGACGCGCTTCATCAAGCGCGGCGGCAAGGTGTGGATCCGGGTGTTTCCGGACAAGCCGATCACGAAGAAACCGCCTGAGACCCGTATGGGAAAAGGCAAAGGCGCGCCAGAGGCCTGGGTGGCCGTTGTGAAGCCGGGCAAAGTGCTGTTCGAGATGGAAGGCGTGACGCGGGAACTGGCAGCCGAGGCGATGCGTCTGGCGGCCATGAAGCTCTCGGTTCCGACGAAATTCGTGGCGCGGAACCAGCCGGAAGCGGCGAAGGTGGAAGAGGCGGAATAGGCGAGATGGCGAACGCAGAGAAATTACGCGGAACGGATATCGGAGACCTGGAGCGCCAGACCCTGGAGACACAGGAGCAGTTGTTCCGGCTGCGGTTCCAGATGGGCATGGGGCAGCTCGAAGGGCTAAAGAAGTACCGGGCGCTGAAGAAGGACCGGGCGCGGATGCTGACAGTGCTCGGCGAGAAGCGCGCGGCTGGCGAAGTGGCGGCTCCGGTGCAGGAAACCGCGGGCAAGAAGAAGAAAAAGTAAGCAGGAACCGGGAATAAGAGATGGCGGCAGAACAGAAAACAGCGGCACGGGACACTTTCGAAAAAGGAAAAGGTCCCATCGGCAACAAGAACGAGAAGGTGGGGGAAGTGGTCTCGACCAAGATGGCGAAAACCATCGTGGTGGAGGTGACCCGCCGTGTTCCGCACCCGGTTTACAAGCGAATCGTGAGCAAGCGCAAGAAGTTTTATGCCCATGACGAAGACGGGCAAGCGCATGTGGGCGATGTGGTGCGCATCGTGGAGTGCCGTCCGTTGAGCCGCCTGAAGCGGTGGCAGCTGGGCGTGATTCTGCGCAAAGCGGTGCAGGTGGGCGTGGAGCATCCGGCCTTGGCAACGAGTGCGGACACGCGTGTTAAGAAGACTTTGAAAAAGAAGAAAAAGTAGCGATGGGCGGGTGCCCGAGGGGGCGCCTGGACCCGGGTTAGGTTTTTTGGGAGAACTCATATGATTGGAATGCGAACTATTCTCGAGGTAGCCGACAACAGCGGCGCGCGCAAGCTGCAGTGCATCTTGCCCCGCGGCGGCGACCTGGGACTTCGCGCGGGTTTGGGCGACGTGATCACGGCGAGCGTGAAAGAGGCCGCGCCCGATTCCAATATCAAGAAGGGCAAAGTGGTGCGTTGCGTGGTGGTGCGCATGCGCAAGGAGACCCGCCGCAGGGACGGCACCTACATCCGCTTCGATTCGAACGCGGCGGTGCTGATCAATGAAGTGGGCGAGCCGGTGGGAACGCGCGTGTTCGGACCGGTGGCGCGCGAACTGCGTGACAAACGGTTTATGAAAATCGTTTCGCTCGCGCCGGAGGTGATCTAAGTCATGTCGAAAGTTGCATATAAGCGCCGGCAGGAGAAGGGCGAACAGAAGCCCGGCCGGGTGAAGATCAAGAAAGACGATCTGGTGCGGGTAATTGCCGGGAAAGACAAGGGCAAGACCGGCAAGGTGCTGGAAGTCGACCGCTTCAGCCGCAAAGTGACGGTGGACGGGGTTTCGATTTCAAAGCGGCACACGCGGCCGAATCCATCGAAGCAGATCAAGGGCGGCGTGGCGGAAAAGCCGATGCCGATTGATGTTTCAAACGTGATGATGCTGACCCCGGGCGGTGTTCCGACCCGGATTGGGTACAAGCTCGAAACCACGGGCGGCAGCACGCGCCGGGTGCGGATCGCTCGCAAGGGCGGCGAGACGTTGGACAGGAAGTAGACCGAGCAGGACGTTTTGAGGCCGTTTGGAATCGGCCAAGTGTAAGGATCCAGGAAAATGGCGAAGCAGACAGACAATAAAGGCGCCCAGGCGGCACAGGGAAAGCGCGGCGAAGGCCGGCGCTCCGAGTCGAATGCCCCGGCGATCGATGCAGGCCGGCCGAAGAGCGGTGGCAGCCATGCGCGGCTGCGCGAGCACTATCTGAAGAGTGTGGTGCCGAACCTCACCAAGGAGTTCTCGTACAAGAATCCGATGGCGGTGCCGAAGGTTGAGAAGATCTCGATCAATATCGGATTAGGCGAAGCGACCGGAAACAGCAAGCTGATGGACGGCGCGGTGAACGAGTTGGGCGCGATTGCCGGACAGAAGCCGGTGGTGACGAAGGCCAAGAAATCGATTGCGGCATTCAAGCTGCGCGAGGGCATGGCGATCGGCTGCATGGTGACGCTGCGCGGTGACCGGATGTTCGAGTTTTTGGATCGCCTGATGAACGTGGCGCTGCCGCGCGTGCGCGATTTCCGGGGCGTTTCACCGAAGTCGTTCGATGGACGCGGGAATTATACGCTCGGGTTGAAGGATCAGTTGATTTTCCCTGAGATCGACTACAACAAGGTGGAAAAGACGAAGGGGATGAATATCTCAATCACGACCACCGCAAAGACCGATGCCGAAGGCCTGGCGCTGCTGCGCCACATGGGCATGCCCTTCCGGCAATAGCAGTCAGCAAAGCAAAGGATTTTTCATGGCAACAACTGCAAAGATCGCGAAGGAAGAGAAGAAGCTCGAAGAGCTGACGCGGGCGCATAATGCCGGGAAGCCGGCGAAGTTTGCCGTCCGGCTGCGGAACCGGTGCCAGAACTGCGGGCGGCCGCGCGGCTTCCTCCGTAAGTTTCGGCTGTGTCGGATCTGCTTCCGCAAGTTCGCGCTGAGCGGCCAGATTCCCGGCGTGACGAAAGCCAGCTGGTAAGCATTCCCTGGTAAGCATTCCTAAGATCGCCCCACACACAATGAAAGGTGCTGAAGGTAAGAGATAAATGACAGCAGACCCCATTGCCGATATGTTGACGCGGGTGCGCAATGCGTTGATTGCGCGGCACCCCAAGGTAGACGTCCCTGCATCACGGCTGAAGAACGAGATTGCCCGGATTTTGAAGGAGGAAGGATACATCCTGAACTTCAAACTGACGGAAGAAGGCGCCAAGAAGTTTATTCGTCTGTATTTGAAGTACACGCCCGGAAATCTGCCGGTGATTTCCCGCATTGAGCGGGTGTCGCGTCCGGGGTGCCGGGTGTATGTCGGCAGCAAGGAAATTCCTCGCATCCTGGGTGGATTGGGGATCAATATCCTCACGACCCCAAACGGCGTGATGACGGGGAACACGGCTCGCAAAGAAGGCGTTGGCGGAGAAGTGCTCTGCCAGATCTGGTAAGGAATTCAAGACCATGTCACGAGTAGGTAAAAAGCCGATTCCTCTGCCGAAGGGCGTCAAAATCAATGTCGGCGACGAGCTGGCGGTCGAGGGGCCGAAGGGCAAGCTGACGGTGCCGATCCCGGCGGGCATCAAGATTGAACAGAAAGACGGGCATCTGGAGCTGGTTCGCGAGAATGACAAGCTCGCCGCGGTGCACGGGCTGACACGTGCGCTGATGGCGAACGCGATCCAGGGCGTTTCGGCCGGATGGACGCGCGAGCTGGACATTGTGGGCACCGGATACCGCGCCGACGTGAAGGGCAAAGTGGCGACCTTCACGCTGGGCTATTCGCACCCGATCGAGATGATGCTGCCGAACGGCGTCGATTTGAAAGTGGACAAACAGACGCACCTGGTCCTGTCGGGTTTCGACCGGCAGGAAGTGGGCCAGGTAGCGGCGCACATCCGGGCGCTGCGGCCGCCGGACCCCTACAAGAACAAGGGTGTTCGCTATACGGGCGAAGTGCTCCGCAAGAAGGCCGGTAAGACCGGGGCGGGAGGTAAGTAATGGCGCGCGATTCTAGACAGGAAATTCGACTCCGGATTCATAAGCGGATTCGCAGCCGCGTGGCCGGGACTCCCGAGCGCCCGCGTTTGGCGGTGTTCCGCAGCGTGAATCACATCTACGCCCAGGTGATCGACGATCAGCAGGGGCATACACTTGTGGCTGCCGCTTCGACCGAGAAAGACCTCAAGGGCAAGGGCGGAAACGTGGATGGCGCCAAGCAGATCGGCAAAGCAGTCGCCGAGCGCGCCAAGGAAAAAGGCATCACCAAGGTCGTTTTCGATCGCGGCGGTTATCAGTATCATGGCCGAGTGAAGGCGCTGGCGGATGCCGCTCGCGAAGCAGGACTGGAGTTTTAATCGATGGCAGTGAATGGAACGGCCAAGCGCGTAGATACGCAGAACCTGAACCTTAAGGAACAGGTGGTCAGCATCAACCGCGTGACGAAGGTGGTCAAGGGCGGTAAGAACATGAGCTTCTCGGCGCTGGTTGTGGTCGGCGATCCGGGAGCCAAGGTGGTCGGGTTCGGAACCGGGAAAGCCAAGGAAGTTCCCTCCGCCATCAAGAAGGGTATTGAAGCGGCGAAGAAGAACCTGCGCAAGATCAATGTTCTCGAAACCACGATCCGCCATCCTGTACTCGGACGGTTCGGCAGCGGGCTGGTGCTGCTGAAGCCGGCTCCGGAAGGAACGGGCGTGATTGCGGGCGGTCCGGTGCGCGCGGTGATCCAGGCGGTTGGGATTCCGAATATTCTGACCAAGTCCATTGGTTCGCATAACGCGCATAACGTGGTGAAAGCAACGATTGTGGCGCTCGAACAGCTGTGCGACAAGAATGCGATCGCCGAGATGCGCGGCCTGCCGATCGAGAAGCTGTAGGAAGGCAGAGGCGATATGGCAGAACACGAGACCGAAAAGCAAGGAACAATCAAGATCAAGCTGGTGCGCAGCGTCATCTGCACGCCGCAGAAGCACAAAGATATCGTGAAGTCGCTGGGGCTTCACAAGATCAACCGCGTAGTGGAACGGCCGGACACACCGGGGTTCCGGGGCATGGTGGCGAAAGTGCCGCACCTGCTCGAAATTGTGAAGGACTAGGCCAATGAATTTAAGCAATTTGCGTCCTCCGAAGGGGCAGCAACGGAAAAAGCGGCGGATCGGCCAAGGTATGGGAACCGGCCGGGGCAAGTACGCAGGCCGCGGCGCCAAGGGCGCCAAGTCGATCTCGGGTTACAGCAAGATGCGCGGTTTCGAAGGCGGCCAGATGCCGCTGCACCGCCGCTTGCCGAAGCGCGGCTTCACCAACATTTTCCACAAGGACTACACCATCGTGAACGTGAGCACCCTCGAGGAGTTGGACGGCGATGCGTTTACACCGGAAACACTGCTTGCCAGCGGTGTCATAAAGAAGTTAAACTCGGGGCTCAAGATTCTGGGGAACGGCGAACTGACCAAGAAGATCAGCGTGAAGGCGCATGTGTTTTCCAAGTCGGCGCTCGACAAGATTCAGAAGGCGGGCGGAAGTGCCGAGGTGATCGCGCGCGCAGTTCCGGCGGGCGAGACCGGCGAAAAGCCAGCTCAGAAATAGGTCACCCGGATAGAGTTCGCCATCCTTACGGGAAGCCATAAACGCTCATGACAAAGTTCTTCGAAGCTCTCAGCAACATGTTCAGAATTCCGGATCTCCGGAGGCGGCTTCTGTTCACGCTGGGTTTGCTGGCCGTGTATCGCATTGGCGCGTTCATTCCGACGCCCGGGATCGATAATCAACGGTTTTTAGAGTTCTTCACGCGCAACGCCTCGGGCGGATTCCTGGGGTATTTCGATCTGTTCAGCGGCGGCATGCTGCGCCGCATGACGATCTTTGCGCTGGGCATCACGCCGTATATCACGGCGTCGATCATTCTGCAGTTGCTGACGGTGGTGATTCCGACGCTCGACAAACTGCAGAAAGAAGGCGAACTGGGGCGGCGCAAGATCACTCAGTGGACCCGCTATCTCACGGTAGCGCTGGCGGTTGTTCAGTCGATGGGTATCGCCTTCGCGCTGCAGAATTCGGGTGGAAATTTCGTTCTGCATCCGGGGTTCAGCTTCATTTTTATGACGATGCTGACCTTTACGGCCGGCTCGGCGTTCATCATGTGGCTGGGTGAACAGATCACCGACCGGGGTATCGGCAACGGGATGTCGCTGATCATCTTCGTGGGCATCGTGGTCGGGCTGCCGCGCGCGATCGCCAGCATTTACCAGAACACCTTTGTTACCCACCAGTGGAATCCGCTGCAGATGATTCTCATCCTTGTGGTGATGGTCGCGGTGGTGGCATTCGTGGTGCTGGTCGAGAGAGGCGAGCGCCGCATTCCGGTGCAGTATGCCAAGCGGGTGATCGGGCGGCGCATGATGGGCGGCCAGTCCACCCACCTGCCTCTGAAAGTGAACGCCGGGGGCGTGATCCCGATCATTTTCGCTTCGTCGCTGCTGGCGTTACCGCAGACGGCGCTGTCATTTCCGGTGGTAAAAAACAGCCGCTGGCTGAGCAGCATGATGGGCGCCATCGGCGGTTCTGAGCCGCTGTACTACATCGCCTTTATCATCCTCATCGTGTTCTTCTGCTTCTTCTACGTGTCGATCATTTTCAACCCGAAGGAAGCCGCGGACAATATGCGGAAATACGGCGGGTTTATCCCGGGAATCCGGCCTGGGCAAAACACTGCGGATTACATGGACAAGATCCTGTCGAAGATCACGGTGGTGGGCGGGCTGTACCTGTCGATCCTGTCTTTGATCCCGCAGTTGATGTTCTCGGGAATCAAACTGCAACATCTACCGGTGGTCGGGAATTTTATCGACGCTCACTTTCCGCGCTTCATTCTGGAGGGGTTGGGCGTGCAGTTCTGGTTTGGCGGCACGTCGCTGCTGATCGTGGTCGGCGTGGCGATGGACACCGTGAACCAGATCGAGGCGCAGTTGATCATGCGGCACTATGAAGGGTTCACTCCGCGGGCGGGCCGAATTCGAGGTCGCCGCAGTTAGTGGGTGCAGAGCCGATCGCAGACGTAAACGCCAGCTCGTATCCGCCGGCCGTCATATTGTTTGGCGCACCCGGGTCCGGAAAAGGAACACAGGCACGGATCCTGCAGGAGCGCTTTCATTTGCTACATATTTCTACCGGTGAGATGCTTCGGGAGCATATTCGGGCGAAAGACGAGATCGGGAAGCGGGTCGAAGACCTGATGAGATCGGGGAAACTGGTCACCGATGATCTGGTGAATACGTTCGTGAGGGAGCGGCTCAGCCGGCCGGATTCCCGGGCGGGGGTCATCTTGGACGGGTATCCGAGGACGATCGGCCAGGCGGAAGTACTGCTGCAGATCACCGGGCAGCTCCGGTATCGCCCCATCGTGGTACACTTAGTGGTTGACGACGCGACGATAGTTGCCCGCCTGAGTGGTCGCCGGCAGTGCCCGGCCTGTCTCACCATTTACAGTAATCAAACGCATCCGCCGAGAGTTGCAGGGATCTGTGACAACGATGGGACGCCGCTGATTCGACGCGAGGACGACAGGGAGTCGGTGATCCGGGAACGGCTGGAGCAGTATGCGCTGCGGACCCGTCCCTTGTTGGAGTTTTTTCGGGAAGCTCGCATTCCCGTGATTGAAACCGAGGGGGCCAACAAGAGTCCCGAGCAGATTGGAAACGATTTCTGCGAGGAGCTGATGGCGGCCGGGATTTTCTCGCCGCGGGCCCAAGCAGATGTTGTCAAGTGATTGTGCGTAGAAGCGCTGCCGAATTAGAAAAGCTTCGCAAGAGCGGGCTATTGGTTTATCGGATCCTGCAGGACCTGAAAGCCATGGTAGCCGAGGGTGTCTCCACTCACGATCTGGAAGCGGCGGCCGAGAAGATGATTGCTGAGGCCGGTGCGAAACCGGCATTCAAGGGGTATTACTCGCAGGCAGCGGGGACGAAATATCCCTATGTGTTGTGTACGTCCGTGAATGAAGAAGTGGTTCATGGAATGCCGTCCGCCAAGCGGAAGTTGAAAGCGGGCGACATTGTGTCGATCGACACGGGTGTGCAGCTGGACGGCTACTACGGCGATTCCGCCGTGACGGTAGCAGTGGGCGAAGTGAACGATTCGGTCAAGCGACTGCTGAAAGTGACGGAAGAGAGCCTGGAACTGGCGATTGGCCAAGTGCGGGCGGGGAACCGGCTGTTTGATATCTCCGGCACGGTGGAAAAGCACGTGGTGTCCAATGGCTTTTCGATCGTGCGGGAATTCGTGGGACACGGGATCGGTACAAGCTTGCACGAGGAGCCGCAGATTCCAAACTACGTGGACCGGCGCGGCGAAAATCCGCGGCTGCGTCCGGGCATGGTGCTGGCAATTGAGCCGATGGTGAACTTCGGCAAGCCGGAGACGAAAGTGTTGTCCGACCGCTGGACGGCTGTAGCGAAGGATGGGTCGTACTCGGCTCATTTTGAGCATATGGTGGCAGTGACGGAGAACGGGCCCTGGGTTTTGTCCAGGCCCTGACGGGCTAGGAACGGCGTGGCGGAACGGACTGCCGAAGCACTGGTGGTTGAGTTGCTGCCGAGCGCGCTTGTGCGGGCGAGACTGGTAGAGGGAGAGCACGAAGTGATTGCTCACCTCCCGAGCACGCAGCAAGCGAATTTTGTGCGTCTGCGAGTCGGGGACCGGGTGCGGGTTGCGCTATCGGTTCAGGACCGGACGCGGGGTAG
>DASZLO010000119.1:0-30013 GCA_035552315.1 Bryobacteraceae bacterium | reverse complement strand
GTCCTGCCATCAGAGTCACGCTACCATAGTGAGTGTTGCGCCGTTCCCTGATTGCCGCGCTCTTGCTTGCCGGAACGCTTTCGGCACAGCTCACTCCCAAGCAAAAATCTGACAATCTCGCCTCCTTCGAACTTCTCTGGCGAACGGTTCGCGACCAGCATCCCGACCCCAAACTGAACGGGCTGAACTGGCAGGCTATTCACGATTCCACGCGGCCGCTCGTCGAGAATGCGGCTTCGATGGAAGAGGTGCGCGATCTTCTCCGCGGCATGGTGGCAAAGCTCGAAGCTTCGCACTACGCCATCATTCCCAGCGATCGTTACGAACCGCCGCCGTCGAACTCTGCCGCCCCTGTAATTCCTCCTTCGCCGTCGTCGCTCGAAGGCACGCTGGTTCGTTTCGGAAATCTGCCCGAGTCGCGCCTGTTCTTCGAATCGCGCCTGCTGCCGGGCGGCGCGGGCTACATTCGGTTCAACGAGTTTCTGGATCCCGCCACCATCATGCCGAAATTCGAGGCGGCGGTGAAAAGCTTCTCCAAAGCTCCCGGGATCATACTCGACCTGCGCGGCAATCCCGGCGGCATTGGCGTTATGGCGATGGGGATCGCCGGTTTCTTCATCGACAAGCCCGGCCAGAAGCTCGGCGAAATGAAGATGCGTCAGACCACCCTGCAGTTCGTCATTTTTCCGCGCCCGCAGACTTATGCCGGACGCCTCGCCATTCTGGTTGACGGCGGCTCCGCTTCCACCACGGAAATCCTCGCCGGAGGTCTGCAGGATCTCGGCAGGGCGCGCATCTTCGGCACCCGCTCCATGGGGGCGGCGCTGCCTTCCGACATCATCCGGCTTCCCAACGGCGACGGCTTCCAGTACGCCCAGGCAAGCTACACTTCGGTTAACGGGAAAGTTCTCGAAGGAAATGGTGTAACTCCCGACGTTGAGGTGCATCCAACCCGTGAGAGCGTATTGGCGGACCATGACCTGGTTATCGAAGCCGCGGACAGCTGGATCTCTACTCCCTAGCCTCGTCTTCTTCGTTCTCTCTGGCACCCCCGCATTCGCGGACAACACATTCGCGAACAACAAAGGACCCGTTACCGCGGCCGCCGTGCTGGATCGTTATGTCCGGATTACCGGGGGCGTCAGCCTCTGGCATGCGCAGAAATCCGAGACCGACGACCTCGAAGGCCGCGCGCTCGATGACGATCATGTCGTGCTGCGGGCCACCATTACCACCACCCGCGCGGGCGATTCGGTGAGTGTGGTGCATATCCCCGAGGAAGCTACCGAAGGCGTCTCGAAAGGAACCGCGTGGGCGGTGTCGGGCTTTTCCGGAGTACGGATTAAGCGCGGGCCTGAGCGCGACGAGGCGATTCGCGAATCCCGCATGCTAGAGGAAGGGGACTGGCACTCGCTGTATTCTCATGCGCAGCTGGCGGGCATCGAAAATCTGGACGGCCGCCTCTGCTATAAGGTCCAGCTCAGCGCCCAGACAGCCGAATGGTTCGACGCCGATTCCGGGTTACTCGTGCGCCGTGAGACGTCCGAGCTTTCGCCGTCTGGCGCCATTCCGGTCGGGTTTACGGTGGAGAGCTGGGCGGAACACAGCGGCCTCAAACAGCCTTCCGTCATGCTGGCTTGGCGCGGTGACTTTCACTACCGGCTGTCCGTCAAAACGGTCTATAACAATTCAACCCGCCCCACACTTCCGCCCGCGGTTGCGGACTATCTTGCGGCCGAACGCGCCGGTACAGCGCTGCCCAATGCGGAAGAAATTATTGAGCGCCACATCTATGTCTCGGGCGGGCTGGAAGCTTTTGAAAATCTCAAAACCCAGCGCATCAGCGGCACCCTGACTTTTCTTTCCAGCAATACTGAAGCCCACGTCGACTCGTGGGCGTCGGATGGCGGCAGATATTATCAGGCGGTCGACGTCCCCGGGCTGGGATTGCAGGAAGAAGGCAGCGACGGCGTTGTGTCATGGGAACGTTCGCCCGTCCTGGGACCGCGGGTCAAGCTCCGGGCCGACCACAACGGTCTCGGCGTGACGATGGATGCCGCGCAAGTCGTCGCGTGGCGGCAGTCGATTCGCGAGGTGCGGACCGAAGCGCGCGAGCGGATCGACGGCCACGACTGTTATCGCGTCCGGCTGATGCCCCGCGGGAATTCGCCCGCCCTGATGCGCTGGTACGACAAGCGAACCGGTTTGCTTTACCGCACGCAAATCGCGCTGGCTACGGATATGGGGGCGCTGCCCACCCTGATGACATTTGAGGAGTACCGCGACGTGGCCGGGTTCAAATGGCCGACGCGGGTCCGGATGGTGGTATCGGGGCAGAATCTGCTTTTCAGCGTGGGCGATCTCCGGCTCAATGAACCGATTCCGGGTACGGTGTTCGATTTGCCGGTCGAAGTGAAACAGATGGCGCAGAAAAAGCCGGACGATTCTCTTTGATGGATTTCCGGGTGGATTACCAGATTCGTTTGACGCCGTAAGCGTCGAAGGCTGTATCGCGCGAGACCAGCGGCAAATTCTATTCCTGCGTCTGCGCTACCAGCAGCCGATCGAAAGGATCGCCGTGGTGGCGCGGCAGCGTTGCGCAGCGCATCACCTGTCGAAAGCCGATCTCGAGCTGATCGAAACCGTTCAGCGACATTTGATCGGGCAGGTAACGTTCGGGGATGGCGGGCAGCCGCAGCTTGTCCAGACTGACTTTAATTGCAATTTCCCAAAAGCTCGCGAGACTAACGAAGCAATCGTTGTCGTGGATGGCCTTGCGGGCTCTTCGGGAAAGTTCGGGACTGTCTTCGCACCACCAGAGAAAAGCGTGGGTGTCGAGAAGAACCGCCAATCAGGCGTACTCCGCGAAATCGCTTAGCGGCTCGTCGAAATCCGCAGCCATCCAGATGCCTTTCCCGGTTCCCGGCATCCGGGTCGCCGGCTTGATCGCTACGATCTTCACCACGGGTTGATTCTCCTTCGTGATGATGATGGTTTCGCCCAGCATGGCTTTCTGGACGATCTCCGAAAAACGGGCCTTCGCGTCCGCCAGCTTATACTTCTCATCCATGGTCACATTATATGACCATCTCTTCGGAATTACAAGCCCCTCAGTCATCACTTCCTCAGGCAACATTTCTTCAGGCAACGGCTGTCACCAGACCTTTCGGCGTGAGATTCAGCGCCGCGCGCAGCTCATCGTCGAGCTTTTGAGCGGTTTCCGGATGTTCCTTGAGGAACACGCGCGCATTTTCGCGCCCCTGCCCAATGCGTTCCCCGCGATAGCTGAACCATGAGCCGGACTTCTCCACGATATTCTTCGACACGCCCATGTCGATGAGATCGCCCTCCCGCGAGGCGCCTTCGCCGTAAAGAATGTCGAATTCGGCCTCACGGAACGGCGAAGCCACCTTGTTCTTGACGATCTTTACCCTCGTGCGATTGCCCACGATGCTTTCGCCGTCCTTGATGGCCGCGGTGCGCCGGATGTCGATTCGTACCGAGCAGTAGAATTTCAGCGCGCGGCCACCGGTGGTGGTCTCCGGGCTGCCGAACATAACGCCGATTTTTTCGCGAATCTGATTGATGAAGATCAGGCAGGTGTTGGTTCTGGAAACGATACCGGTCAGTTTGCGCAGCGCCTGCGACATGAGCCGGGCGTGCAGTCCCATATGGCTATCGCCCATTTCGCCTTCCAGTTCGGCCTTGGGAACGAGAGCTGCAACGGAATCGACCACAATGATGTCGATGGCGCCGCTTTGCACCAGAGCGGCCGTGATTTCGAGCGCCTGCTCGCCGTGATCGGGCTGGGAGACAAGCAGGTTATCGACGTCCACGCCGAGCTTTCGTGCGTAGATGGGATCCAGAGCGTGTTCGGCGTCAATGAACGCCGCCGCGCCGCCCAGTTTCTGGGCCTGTGCGATGACCTGCAGGGAGAGCGTCGTCTTGCCGGAGGATTCCGGTCCGAAGATTTCAATCACCCGGCCGCGGGGCAGTCCGCCGACTCCGAGCGCGTTGTCCACCGACAGGCATCCCGACGAAATCACTGCCACCGGCACGGCGTTGTCCGCGCCCAGACGCAGCACGGTCCCGCGGCCGAATTGCTTGTCCATGGCTATCAAGGCGAGGTCGATTGCTTTGCGTTTTTCCGTTTCGGTCATTCAGCTCTCCGCCAGGGGAGTGCCGCCGGCACCGGAAGTTCTCACGGAATGTTGTGAATCCTCACCACAGGACGCGAACGGCGTATCGTTCAATTTGCGGATCGGGCGTCAGGATCGTC
The DNA here is from genome assembly GCA_035552315.1 of Bryobacteraceae bacterium. Lineage (GTDB taxonomy): Bacteria > Acidobacteriota > Terriglobia > Bryobacterales > Bryobacteraceae > BOG-234. Next base: position 25,734 of record DASZLO010000119.1, on the reverse strand, counting down.
ATCCCGTGCACAATAGCCTGCGCGATCAGCATCCTGTCGAACGGGTCTGCATGCAGCCCAGGCAGGCGGCCCGCTTGCAGCGCCGATTCTTCCTCAATATCGAGAGACGCAATACCGCTGGATTCCCGAATTCGGGGGACGAAGCGATCCGGCTTTTCCGGTAATGGCAGTCGTCCGAGTGAGAATTTGATGCCGATTTCCCACACGGACGCCGAGCTGAGATAGCGCTCGTTATTTCGATCCAGAAAGGCTTCCGTTGCCGTCTTGCTTAATTCAGAGGAGCCCGAAGCGATCCACAGAAATGTGCAGGTGTCGAGGAGAAGCTTCATTCTGGAATCGCCGGCTCACTCACTTGCCGCCAAAGGCTCGCAGAATATCGTCGGGCAATGGCTGGAAGAACGTATCGGGAACGACGAATTCGTTACGCGCGATTCCGATTCTGGGCTTCGAAACATTCCCTTTACGAAGCGAACGCAGTTCCGCCACCGGTTGATTTCGGTTGCAAAGCACGAGAGTATCGCCGGGCATCAGTTCGGCGAGATAGCGCGACAGGTTCGTTTTCGCGTCGTGAATATTGACCCGCTTCATAGCTATATTGTAAACCATGAAGTGAACTAAGTCCGGATCCGCGCCGGGGTTGACACCTCCCGGACCAAACGAAAAAATACAAAGGTGACCCGCGCGGCAATTCTGGCGGCTTTCCTCTTCGGCTTCGCCGCGCATTCCCTCACAGCCGGTTGTCGCGAACTCTCCGTCCCGGTTCCCAACGATCCCACGCTCTCCGACAAGCTCATCGGCCTCATCGGCCCCGCCGCTCACGTGGTGGCGTTCGTCGGCATCGTGAAGGGGAACATCAGACTCGCCGCCGTGGCCGAGGGCGCCAATTTTCTGAAAGACACCTACGATTACATCAATAAGCTCTCACCCCAGGAGCGCCGGAATCTCGAAGTGTGCGACGCGCCGCCCCCGGCGCTGAATACGGCTCTCGGCACCGCTAAACCCGTTTTAATCGGCACGCGGAACGATCTGGACGGCCTGTTCAAGTCCACCCCGGCGCATCTGGCGCCAATCAACAACGATTTCGCCAGCTTAGGTGCCCGGATGGCTTTGCCGCCTCTGGGGGGCACGCTGGCGCAAAGCCCTGCCGCGCCCTTGAAGTTCGGGGCAATCTTCGGAACCATTTCGGGCGTCGTGAAAGGCTCCGATGGATTGCCAATGCCAGGCGTCGTTGTCTGGTTGTTGCAGGAAGACGGCAGCAGTTCGCTGCATGTCACAACAGACGCGTCCGGGGCCTACTCGTTCCTGGCGCTCCCCGGCGACTACGTTCTCGCCGCGTACAATCTGCGTTATCGCGGCTGGAGCCTCCATATCGAAATGCACGGGGGAGGCGTCGATAAGCAGGAAATACGCTTCGTCCGCTAGCCGGACGTTTACTCTTCGTCCTGACGCAGCGACGCGATCACTCCCATGTCTTCCAGCGTGGTGACGTCGCCTTTGACGTCGCCTCCAGCGGCCAATTCGCGCAAGAGGCGGCGCATGATTTTTCCGCTTCGCGTCTTGGGCAGAGCGTCGGTGAAACGGATGTCGTCGGGCTTGGCCAGCGAGCCGATTTCTTTTCCTACCCAGTTGCGCAGTTCGGCCTTCAGTTCATCCGATGGCTGGCGCCCGGCTTGCAACGTCACGAAGGCCGCGATAGCCTGACCCTTGATTTCGTCCGGCCTGCCCACGACGGCTGCTTCCACCACCGTCGGATGGGCGACCAGCGCCGACTCGACTTCCATGGTGCTGAGGCGGTGTCCCGAGACATTGATAACGTCGTCTACGCGCCCCATTACCCAGATGTACCCGTCGGCGTCCTGTCTCGCGCCGTCGCCGGTGAAATAGGCGCCGGGGATTTGCGACCAGTATTGCTGCACATAGCGGTCGGGATCACCGTAGATCGTGCGTAGCATGGCGGGCCAGGGCTTTTTGACAATGAGATATCCGCCGGAACCCGCGGGCACAGGTTCACCTTCGCGCGTGACCACTTCCACGCTGATGCCGGGCAGCGGTTTGGTGCAGGATCCGGGCTTGGTGGGCGTGGCCCCGGGGATCGGGCTGATCATGCAGGCGCCGGTTTCTGTTTGCCACCAGGTGTCGATGATCGGGCAGCGGTCGTGTCCGATGATGCTGCGGTACCACATCCAGGCTTCCGGGTTGATGGGTTCGCCTACGCTGCCGATCAGCCGAAGAGTCTTCATGGTATGGCGCGCCGGCCACTGCTCGCCAAGCCGCATAAAGGCGCGAATGGCCGTGGGCGCGGTATAGAAAATCGAGACCTTGTGACGATCGATCATGTCCCAGAAGCGATCGGGTTGCGGGAAGGTCGGGTTGCCTTCATACATGACGACGGTCGCGCCGTTCTGGAGCGGGCCGTAAACGATATAAGAGTGGCCCGTGACCCAGCCGATGTCGGCCGTGCACCAGAAGATGTCTTCATCGCGCAGATCGAAAATCCACTGCGTTGTGGCGTAAGTGGAGACCGAGTAACCTCCGGTCGTGTGGAGAATGCCCTTCGGTTTTCCCGTGGTCCCGGACGTATATAGCAGGAACAGCGGATGCTCGGAATCCACGGGCTCGGCCGGGCATTCGTCCGCCGCGTTCGGCATCAGCTCATGCCACCAGTGGTCGCGCCCGGGAACCCAGTGCTGTTGCGTTCCCGTGCGTTTGTAGACCAGCACCGCTGTGACCGTCGGGCAGTTCGGCACGGCTTCGTCGACTATGGGCTTGAGCCGGATTTCCGTTCCGCGTCGATACGATCCGTCCTGCGTGATGACAGCCTTGCACTGCGCGTCATTGATGCGATCGACCAGAGCCTGGGGCGCGAAGCCTCCAAAAATTACGGTGTGCGGCGCGCCAATGCGGGCGCAGGCGAGGAGTGCGATAGCTAGTTCAGGGCTCATCCCCATATAGATGGCGACGCGATCGCCTTTCTTAACGCCCAGCGACTTCAAGACATTGGCGCATTTCGAAACTTCCGAGAGCAGTTGCTGATAAGTCAGCGTTCGGATCTCGCCCGGTTCTCCCTCCCAGATGATGGCGGCCTTGTTTTTTCGCCAGGTGTTCACGTGGCGGTCCAGGCAGTTATGGGAGAGATTCAATTGACCGCCGGTGAACCATTTGGCCCAGGGGAGATCCCATTCCAGAACCTTCGTCCACGGCTTGAACCATTCCAGTTCGCCGGCAATTTTTCCCCAGAAGCCTTCCGGGTCGCGATCGGCCTCTTCGTAGAGGCGCTCGTAGTCGGCCATGCTCTTAATGCGGGCTTTGGCGCTGAATTCCGGAGGCGGGGGAAAGACGCGCTGTTCGTTGAGCGTTGACTGGATATCGTTCGAGGATTGAGGTGACATCGGGATCTTCAGCAATCATACCCGAGGCCTCGATTACGGGGTCGGCGGTACGATGGAGAGAGTGGTTGCGTAATGTTCCTTACAGACTTCATCCCTAAGTCGATTCTCTGTTTTCGCACCTATACCCTTCGCACCTTCCTTGCCGATGTGATTGCCGGAGTTACCGTCGGATTGGTCGCGCTCCCGTTGGCCATGGCCTTTGCGATATCGTCGGGGCTGTCTCCGCAGACGGGTATTTATACGGCGGTCGTTGCTGGTTTCATTATTTCGGCGTTCGGCGGATCGCGCGTCCAGATCGGCGGTCCGACCGGCGCATTTGTCGTGGTTGTATCTTCGATCGCGACCAAATATGGCTTTCAGGGGCTGTTGATTTGCACGATCATGGCGGGAGTCATCCTGGTGGTTCTCGGGCTCACCGGCCTTGGGGACACGATCAAATTCATCCCGCGGCCCATCATCATCGGATTCACCAACGGCATCGCGCTGCTGATTGCCAGCACGCAGATCCGCGATTTCTTCGGACTTCGGATGGACAGTGTGCCAAGCGACTTCCTGCCTCGCATGGATGCGCTGGCGGCGCATTTCTCTTCTTTGTCGGTCACGGCAACCTCGGTCGCTTTGGTGGCCTTGCTGGTGCTGGTCGCGATCCGTGTGCTGCGTCCGCAGATTCCCGGATCGATTGTGGTCCTGTTCGTTGCGACTGCGGTGGTCGCTTTTCTGAAGCTGCCGGTGGAGACCATCGGAACGCGATTTGGGAGCATCCCCGCCGGTCAGCCTCCTTTCATTGTGCCGTCGATTCACTGGGCCAATCTCGGCGGCCTATTAACGCCTGCCTTAACGATTGCGATGCTGGGGGCGATTGAGTCTTTGATGTCGGCTTCGGTGGCGGACCGCATGATCGGGGATACCCACAATCCCAACGTCGAACTGGTTGCGCAGGGGCTGGCGAATATTGTGGCGCCGTTCTTTGGCGGGATCCCGGCGACGGGTGCGATTGCGCGGACCGCTACGAACATTAAGTCGGGTGCGCAGACTCCAGTGGCGGGGATGATTCATGCTGTGACGCTGGCACTCATTCTGCTGATTGCGGCGCCGCTGGCGAGTTATATTCCGCTCTCGGTGCTGGCGGCGATCCTTTTGATGGTGGCCTGGAATATGGGCGAATGGCTGGAGATTCCCAAGCTGCTCAAGCTGCCGAAGGCCGATGTGGCGATCTGGGCAATCACGTTCCTGCTAACGGTGTTTGCGGATTTGTCCATCGCAGTTGAGGTGGGGATGATTATCGCGGCGCTGACTTTCATCCATAAAGTCACCGCGACCACCACGGTTACGGAGGTTACCCCGGAGGATGTGGATGAGGGCCGGGTACATGTCCTGCAGGACAAAGTTGTGCCTCCGTATGTGGCGGTATTTCGGATTCACGGTCCGTTTCTGTTCGGGTCGACGGACAAGATTCGCGGGATTATAGCGCGACTGGAGGAATTGCCGGAGATCGTGGCGTTGAGGCTGCGGAACATGACCGCCATCGACGGAACCGGCCTGTTGGCGCTGGAAGATCTGGCGCGCGATCTGCGCGGGGCGGGGAAGGTGATGATCGTTTGCGGGGCGCGCGAGCAGCCTTTAGCGATGATGGAAAACTCCGAGTTCGAGGAAATTATCGGCCGCGAAAATATCTGCGAAAACTTCCAGCACGCGCTCCGCCGCGCCGAAGAACTCCACACCGCGCACGCCGCTCCACACCGCTAGGCCGCCCACCCCCACCACTGCCCGCGAAGGGCCCGCGAAGGGGCCCCGCGAAGGGGACAGCCTGATCCGGCTCTTTTCGTTCAATTCGAAATCGTGTCAGTCCAGCATGCTCCCTCCGAGAAATTTCCCGCCGTTTCGCACTTCCCTGACAGAATGCCCCGAAATCCTCGATGTGTCCAGCCCGGCCTCGCCTATCACGTAACGCAACGCGGAACCAATCACGCGAAGGTTTTCTTCAAGCCCTCGGATCACCGCCTCTACCTCTCTCTGCTGCATGAAAATCTGGCCGACTCCCAGGTCCGGATTCTCGCCTACTGCCTGATGACGAACCATGTCCACCTGGTGGCCGTGCCCGATCGCGAGGATTCCCTGGCCGTGCTCCTTCGCCGCGCCCATGGCCGCTATGCGCAGTATCTGAACACGCGCCGCGGCCGCTCGGGACATCTGTGGCAGGCCCGCTATTATTCCTGTCCGCTTTCCCCGCGCCATCAGTGGAGCGCGATCCGCTATGTGGAACAGAATCCGTGCCGGGCGCTCATGAGCGGAGCCCCGGAGCAGTATCCATGGTCCAGCGCAGCAAGCCATCTGACGGGCGAATCCGATGCTTCCGGGCTTCTCGATCTAACGTTCTGGCGCGAAACCGGCGGTGTCCAGGCCTGGCGCGAAATGCACGGCGAAACCGATTCTCCCGGCCGCCTGACTCTGCTGCGGCGCTGTACCTATTCGGGACGGCCCTTCGGAGAAGCTCCCTTTATCGAAGGACTGGAAAATCAGTTCGGACGCGTCTGGCGGCGCTGGGGATATGAGAAGCTTGACGGCGTTGGCCTCGAAGCGGGAAATACGCAAAAAGTGCGAAAGAGCCGGATCAGGCTGTCCCCTTCGTAAAAACCAGCCGCGCGACCTCACTGTTATCGTTCTCATCGCTGATCCTCACCGCGACAACATGCTCCCCCGCCGGAAGATTCTTCAGCGCCACCTCATAATCAAGCGACTGCGAATCGGATAACTTCGTCACCGGATCCGCCACCGTCCAGTCCCCGCCATCTAAAGAATACTCGGCCTTCCGGATCGTGCTCAGTTCATCCGCCGCGTGCCACTTAACCCCGCCAGCCGTTCTTAACAAACCCGAAATCTTCGGCGGACTATTGTCGATCGTAAACGGATCGCTCTCCTCCGTCGCCTCCTGCGCGTCCTCCGGAGTATTCGAAGGCGCATCGCTCACCGTAATGCGAATCCGATAATCCCCGTCCGGGAAAGCCGTGGAATCGAATGAATAATACTTCTCGTACACCTTGTCCCGCAGCAGAATCCAGTTGTGCTCCTTCTCGCCGCGGATCTCAATCTTGTGGACCAGCGTGTCGCCGTTCTCGTCATTCTCCGACCAACGCACACCCAACGCCCCCTTCGCATACTGCATCGCGGGCGTAAAAGACGGCGCCGAAATATCCAAATTCTTCGCAGGTCCGGCCGCCGCACCCAACGGAGGCAGCGTAATACTCGCATTGCTCGAAATGCTCAGGGGCGTCACCGGAGCAGGAAATTTATAGTTAGCCGGCGTGATCTCGATCAAATCGATTCGCGGCGCTATATTCTTCCGCAGATAAGCTTCCGACACTGAATCCAGCGACGGCGAGACATCGCCCCGTGCCGCCGTAATCGTCGCTTTCCATTGGGTGAAACGGGCAGGCGGCGCACCCGCCGGTCCCCCGTCGGGATTGCTGACACCCGCCGCCCAGGGACTCCAGTTCTGCTGCGGACGGTCCAGGTTTCCGGAGCGCGCCGACAGTGTCACCTTACCGCCATGCAGAGCTGCCGAGAACGAAAGCCGCCCCCATGTGGAGAAACCGCCCGTGTCGAAAACATCGCTTTCGATGCTGCCTGCGCTCTCAATCCCCGGCCCGACGCGAAACACCTTGCCGACATTACCCGTCGCCGCATAAATCGATCCGTCTTTGGCCGGCAACAGCGCCGTGATCTGCGCGACCGGAAACGTAACCAATGTTGAGTAGAGAGTCCGGCCTTCCACCCGGTATAGCGCGCCCTTATTGCCGGTGGCCACCAGCAGGCGTCCATTACCGTCGAACGCCAGTCCGTAAACGATGTCCTGCGCGCCGCTCCAGAGTTTTTCCGGAGAGTCCTGGGCAGTGATCTTGTCGATCTCCGACCCGCCCGCAATGGTCGAGGGCGTTGTAACGGTTGCCGCGGGAGCCGGATTTGGCAACTGTCCCAGCGTGATGTTCCCGGAGGTCAGATGCGGAGCAGCAGTGGTGCTTGACGCTGCCGGGGCAACCGCCGCGCCAACTGCGGCGCTCTTGGTCCCCACGCCTGCCGCGTAAACTTCATTCTTAGGACCGATCGCCAGCGCCGTAATTTCGCGCTTGGGCATTTCATACAAAACGAATCCCCGGCCGCTCGGCGACACCCGAATCACCAGGCCGCCCGGCTCGGTTCCGACAATCAGATTGCCGTCATGATCCAGCGCAATGGAGCGCGCATGCGTTTCTTCGCTCTTGAAAAAAACCTGACCCTTGCCGTCAGGCGAGACCCGGTGTACTTCACCCTGATCGCCCGTCGCGATGTACAAATTGTCGGCCTTGTCGAAAAGCATCGACCAGATGTACTTCTGTTTCGGGTTATAAAATTCTTCGCTCTTGCCGTCCGTGCCCACGCGATAAACCCTGCCGTCGGGCGCGGTCGCCACATAGACCCGGTCTTTGGAATCGACCGCGATCGCGTGGATCTCAAGGGCATCGAACTCGGCGATCTTTTCGGACTTGCCGCCAGGGGCTATCCGAAAGAGCTTCGCGCCGGGTCCGCCGGCGGTGTAAATGTTGCCGCGGGAATCCTGCGCCAGCGTCCACAGATACGCCGTGGATGAATCGTAAAGCTCAGTGGTCTTCGGCGCGAGCGTCAGCCGCCCGTCGCTGCGGATGGAAAGATTCTTGAGATTGCCTTTTTGAAAGCTCTGATAATCGGACTCAGTCCAGGAACGCGTATCGCCCGCAAGGCACAATGCGCCGCAGAGGGCGAACAGCAGAATGGTTTTCATCGAATTACTATCTTGCTCTACCTGACGTTAATTCGCAGAGCATAACTTCCGTTCACCACATAGTCGAACGGAAGAGACATCTGCTCGCTCGAACTTTCCGGTGACGTAACAACCGCCTGCGTCGCGGTGCGTCCGGCCTGCATCACGTTCAGCACGGAAGACGGCAGGCCAGGCAGCGTCTTGTCTTCGAAGTAAGCGGTCGGACTGGAATCGATCAGCGAAACATACAGCTTGTTGTTACTTCGCTCCTGATTGAAAAGCGAGACCAGCTGCGGGACATCCATATACCGGTTGGACGAAACCGCGGCGCTCTGCGTTCTGTCCGCCACGCTGGCATCGCTGAGCAGGATGCGGTGTTCCCCCGCTCCCATTCCCGGAGGCAGTTTCAGTTTGAAATCGCGTTCCAGCCGCCCGCCGCGATAAGGACGCAGGAAAACCTTCACCGGAATCTCGTCGCCGGCGTGTACGTTCTCATTCGGCGTCCACGCGTTCTCAATCGTCGCCACGCGCCGTTCCGGCAACAGATCGACATTCACCGTGGTGTCTTTCAACTGAGGAATCTTGACCGAATTCTGATACAGGCGATTGAAATGATCGCCCCACCATGAGGCCAGCGTATTTGGCACAGGGACCGGTAAATCGCTGGTGCTCTGCATGGTCTCCAGCGTAAGTTTGTTCTTGCCGTCCGCGAAATCGACCGTGCCGCTGAGCTTATAGGTAGCCTCGTCGGTCATGTCATTGATGCCGCTGATGGAATTCATCAGTGTCATCGCCATCAGCTGCGGGGTCCATTTCTGATGCTGGAAAACATTAAAGTGGTAGGTCTTCACCGCGCGCACCGTATCGTGCTCGCCCATGGTGCGGACGTTTACCGTAACCGGTATCATCGGCGCCTCTTCGCCCAGGACGCCCATGATTCCGCTGTGACGATCCTGATGCAGCGAGCCCACAATCTCAGTGGCGTTGGCGATCTTGGTCGGCTGGTAAGTCGAACTCAGCACCATAAGTACGTCGCCTTTGCTCATCGGCATGTCGACAGGGCCCAGATTGAAGAACGGATGTCCGAAAGCGAGAATGCGCCTGCCGTCGTTGTAAGTCACGGTGCCCAGTCCCGTGACGCCCATGTCGCCTGAAACAAGCACGCCCGCCACGGTCTGGCCGGGCTGCAGCGAGGTCCGCCAGTCGGCCGCGGGCTTGGATGACGTGAGCGTGCTGCCCGCGCCGCCCTGTACCGGCGTAACGCCGAATTCATTAAATACAGGCTGAAACTGGCGCATCACAGCATCGTTGAATCCGGACATCAGCAGAGGCGTGGCGATCGGAGTCATTGACGATGCCTGCGGGAATGGCGATGTGCTGGCCAGGCGTTCGTTGGGTTGTCCATTGGGCTGCGCCACCGCCGGCCGCGTCTGGTCGAATTCGTTGATCTCCAGCATCAGCTCGATCGGTGTGATGCCGCAGATCGCATCCGGCGAAAACGTGCTGAGCCGCAGCGCCACCGCGCCGATCAGCCTGCCATTGATATAAACCGGACTGCCGCTCATGCCAGCCGCCACATTGGTGCGTTCGGCCTTGCCGCCCATCTTGCCGATGATCACGTCCTGGCCGGGTCCCCACATGTTCTTCCAGTTGCCGATGATTTCGATCGGCACAGGCTCCGGTGTGTCGCCCTGGAATACGGTCCATGCGATGGCTCTCATTCCAGGTCTGACATCGGATGCCTTCATGATGTCGACTTTGCCGGCACGTGGAGGCTGAAGATCTGCGGAAAACGCGCGGATAGGGCTGATGACCGCGCAGGCGAGTAACACTGCGGCAGCTCGATAGTACATTTGTAATTTCAGTGTAGCGTAAATGCGCTTCCCGATTACTTCAGCGGCTTGACTTCCTTCGTCTTGCTGTCCTCTGAGTATTGGGCCTGCGGCGGATTCAGCTTGATCTCGATGGTCTGCTCGGGATCTTTGAGTTCGTAAACGTTTCCGTAAGTCTGGTAATTTTCGGCGATGATCTGGATGGTGATCTTGCCCTGCGGAATTTCCGGAATCGAAACGTTGCCTTGCTGATTGGTCTTGGTTTCCCAGGTGGTGCGGATCTTCTTGAGGTTGATGTTGCGGCCTTCGGTGAAATGCACAATCACGCTGGCGCGGTCGATACCTTTGCCTGACAGCGAGGAATTGACCTGAACCGTAAGTTTGGTTCCGGGAGACGCCGCGAAAATCAGAGCGGGCGTGCAGAGCAACAGTGCCGTGAGAAGAAGCTTGCGCATGGCTAATATTATCCGCCAGCTCATGCAATATCTGCCAGCAGGAAACTTTGCGGTCTTCCCGCCGCCCGGGTCACCGCCTCGGCCGCGAGATAGCCGCTGCGAACCGCGCCTTCCATGGTGGCGGGCCATCCGGAGCGAGTCCAGTCGCCCGCGAGGAAAAAGTTTTCAAATGCCGTGCGGGCCCCGGGTCGCAACGCCTCCAGACCGGGACGTGCTGAGAATGTGGCGCGAAGCTCTTTGATCACCTGAGCCTTTTGAAGCCTGGCCCCGCTCACTGCCGGGAAAAATTCCGCGAGTTCCCGCACCGCCATCTCGATCACCGCTTCACGCGGCATTTCGACCAGACTGCGGGAAGCGCTGACAACCACCTGAATGTGCCGCCCCTCTTTCTTGTTGAACATCCACTGGATTGTGCGATCGAGCAGCGTCGCATGCGGAAGATCGGTCACCGGACGGTTGAACCACAGGTGGATTCCGGTGATCGGCGAATGTTCGAACGCGGACCACTCCACCGCAAGTTCGGGCATCAAAGGCTGCAGCCGTTCGAAAGGCAGCGCCGAAACGTAAAAATCGGCCGTGTGTTCCGCACCGGCTGTGCCAATGCTTTGCACCAGTCCGCCTGAGCGGTTGATAGCCGTTATGGCCGAACGCGGGTGGATCTGAATCGCGCCTGCACCCTTGAGCGATTCTTCGTTATAGAGGTCACGCAGCGGCACATTGGGAATCCCCATCTCGTAAGCATCCGCGCGCGCAATCATCCCCAGCCAGAACACCTGAAATCCGTGCGCTGCCGCCATGCGATCGAGCTCTTCATTGATCGCGCTCACCAGCACCTGACGCCAGTACCGTTCGATCGCCGCCGGTGTCTGCCGCTTCTCGCGCAGCCAGTCGAGCATCGTAATGCGGTCGAGATCCGTTCGCGTGCCGCGCTCGCGCGGAATCGCATTCATGGCCCGTGCGATGCCGATCTTGTCGGCCACGCTGAGAAACTTCAGCTTCAGGAACGATCCCGCGAAGTGCGCCGGCGCCGGAAGCATGCCACGCTTCATCAAAGAAGTGCGGCCGCCGGGTTCGATGAAGCGGAACTCGCGATAGAACTGAATTTTGTTAGTCGCGCCGAGACGCCCGTAAAGATCGAGCAGATTCACGCAGCAGCGCATGAGCACATGCTGGCAGTTGTCGATCATTTCCGCCGTGTTCAGTGTGCTGTCAGGTCCGCTGCCCGCCACCGGCCAAGACGTGGCCCGGCCTCCCAGAAAACCGCGCGATTCGTAAATGTCGACCTCGAACCCGGCGCTTCCCAGTGCCGCGGCCGTCGCCAGACCCGCCAGTCCGCCGCCGATTACTGCGACGCGCGCCATGCCTCACCCACCAGGAAAAGAGATCCGGTCACGAAGGTTGTCATCGGATTCTCCCGTGCCATCCGCAGCGCAGCCTCCACCGTACCGGCGACGCGCACATTGGGGTGCTCAATCACCTCAGCGAGGGAATCCGGATTCAGCGCGCGCGCCTGCTCCGGTGCGGTCAGAATCACTTCCTTGGCCAGCGGAAACAGAATGTCGGTCACCTCGTCGATGGCCTTGTCCCGCATCGCTCCATAGATAATCCGCACAGGTTCTTCCGCAAAGAAGCGCTTGATATATGCGGCCAGCGCGCGCGCTCCGGCGGGGTTGTGGGCGCCGTCAAGGATGATGTCGGGATTTTCTCCGATGCGCTGCAGGCGTCCCGGCCAGGAGGCCCGCGCGATCCCTTCGCGAATCGCCGTCGCCGAGAGTCCGAAAATACTGAGCGCAGCCACGGCTGTCCACGCATTTTCCACCTGATGTTCACCAGCCAGCGGGCAATGAATCGGAATCGGCTCGTCGGCCACCAGCGTGAACCGGCTGCCGAATTTGTCCAGTTCCAGTTCCTCCACGCGCCAGGCAGAAGAGAGTGTCACCGGCGCAGCCAAATCGAGAGCCCTGCGCTCCAGAATATTGAAAGCCGCCGTGCGCTGCTTCGAAATGACCACTGGCCGATCGGCCTTGATAATCCCCGCCTTCTCGGCCGCGATCGATTCAATGCTCGATCCCAGAAAAGCCTCATGATCGAAATCGATCGGAGTGATCACCGCGATTTCGGGAATCACCACGTTCGTAGCGTCGAGCCGCCCCCCTAATCCGGTTTCGAGGACCACCACATCCACCCCCGATCGCTCGAATGCGAGAAAGGCCATCGCCGTCAGTGTTTCGAAGAAGCTGGGATGGGCATCCACTTCGTTGCGCGCGATCAACTCCTCCGCCGCTCTGTGGACCTCCTCAAACAGCGCAACCCAGAGTTCTTCGGAAATCTTTTCGCCGTCGATCTGAATGCGTTCCCGCGGATCCACCAGATGCGGCGATGTATAAAGTCCCGTCCGTAATCCGCTCACGCGCAAAGCCGAGGCCATCATCGCGCAGGTCGAGCCCTTGCCGTTCGTTCCCGCCACGTGAATGTAGCGGCCGCGCGAATGCGGCTTCCCGAGTTCGGCGAGCAGCCTCTCAATTCGGGCAAGATCCCACTTTACGGTCTTGAGTTCCGGGCCGAGGGAGAAGAGAAAATCGAGAGTCCCCGTGTACGTCATGCCGCGGCTTGTTCGGCCGGGCCCGCGAAAAACTCGAGCGCCCTGGCGATGTAAGCCTTGGTTTCAGCGCGCGTCACCACCGCGTCCAGCATCCCGTGCTTGAGCAGAAACTCGCTGCGCTGGAAGCCCTCGGGAAGCTTCTGCCGGATGGTCTGTTCGATCACGCGGGGACCGGCGAATCCGATGAGCGCGCCGGGTTCGGCTATGTTTAAATCGCCCAGCATGGCGAAGCTGGCGGTAACGCCGCCGGTGGTGGGATCCGTCAGCAGGCTGATGTAAGGGATTCCGGCCTCATCGAGACGCATCAGAGCGGCCGAGACTTTCGCCATCTGCATCAGGCTGATGGCCCCTTCCTGCATGCGCGCGCCCCCGGACGCGGAAATAACAATCAGCGGATTGCGGTCCGCCATCGAGCGTTCCACCGCCCGGGTGATCTTCTCGCCCATCACCGCCCCCATGCTGCCGCCGATGAATTTCGGCTCCATGGCGCAGATATTGACGGTGCGCCGTTCCAGCTTACCGGTGGCCGAAATCAGGGCCTCTTTCAACGAGGTGGCGAGCTTCGTCGATGTCAGACGGTCGGCATAGGGTTTCTGATCCACGAACTTCAGCGGATCGTTGGATTCCAGACCTTCGTCGTGTTCCTCATACACCCCGTCGTCGAACAGCATCGTGAGCCGGGCGCGTGCTTCCAGGCGGAAATGATGGCCGCACTTGGCGCAAACCTTGTGCGTAAGATCGAGATCTTTCTTCCACAGGATCTCGCGGCAGCCGTCACATTTCAGCCACAGCCCCTCGGTGCGTACCGTGCGTCCGGCATCGTCGATGTTCGGGTTATTCGCCGAGTTGGAATCTCGTTTGAACCAGGCCATGAGTTCGTGGTTTTCGCTACCGTCAGTTTAGATTACAAAATCGATTATCTGGGGTACGGGTGCCCGCGCAGGATCGTGAAAGCCCGGTAAATCTGTTCCGCTGCCACCGCGCGTGCCAGCTCATGCGGCATGGTCATGGCGGAAAGCGATAACAGCAAATCGGCTCGTTCCTTCCACGCGTCCGGCAAACCGTCGTGTCCGCCGATCACGAACACCAGATCGTGGCCCAGCATTTCGGCTTTGGAGAATAGCTGCGCAAACGTGTTGGAATCCATCGATCGGCCCGCTGGATCGAAGAGAATTTTCTTCGCTGTGGGATGTTTCGCCCACAGATCCGTCTTGCCGCGCACTTCGATCATTTCCGCAGGCGCGTAATGACTGGTTCGCTTGATGTAATCCGCCGCCATGGCATTGGCGTGGAGGTCTTTAGCTCTGCCGGAATAGTAAAGGTAAACCTTCACTCCGCCGGAATTTCCAGAACCTTCGCCTCGCGCCAGAGACGTTCCAGCGAGTAGTACTCACGTGCTTTCGTCGAAAACACGTGAATGATGAAATCGCCGTAATCGCTCAGAATCCACTCGCCTTGGTTGTACCCTTCAATACTGTTGGGCCGGTCCCCGATCTTCTTCAGTTCGGCATTTATGGCATCCGTAATGGCTTGGTTCTGCCGGGAATTGGTACCGGAGCAGATCACAAAATAATCGGTGAAGCTGGTGATGCCGGTGAGGTCGAGGACTGTAATGTCTTGAGCCTGTTTGGTTTGAGCGGCTTTTACCGCGAGTTGCCAGGCTGGCTGGTCTGAAATTTCTTCTGATTCGATATCCGGAATGGGACTGATTTTTTGCTGGGCCAGAAACGCCCTCCTGATATCCATCGTACTATAAAAACAGTGGTGTTCTTCCGTTTTGCCGCCTTTGCGGCCCTCTCCCTCCCCTTGCTTTTGGCTCAAACGGAGGCGATTCCGGCGCTCGATCCGCCTGCCGCCATTCCCGCCCACGGTGAACAAGCGTCCCCGAACGCCCTCCAGCCGGACGAGAACGATCCCATGGTTATCCGCGCCCGCCAGAACGTGGAACAGATTCGCAAGCTGGTCGGCATGGGTGCGCTGCCTGGACTGCGCCTCAAGAAAGCTCAGGATGAAGTTCAGGATGCGCTCGATATGTCCTTGCTGAAACAGAACATGTACAGCAATCAGTTGCTCCCGGAACAGATGGACCAGATGGTTTACGTGGCGCAGAAAATGGTAGTCCGCCGCCAGCGCGCCATGGATGAGACGCAGGAACTGGTGAGCGCCGGAGTCATCTCACGATCCGAAGCCCAGGCGACTACGGCCGACCTCGCGCGTTCTCAGGCCGAACTCGAACTGGCCGAGGCGCGCGCCAAACTGATCCAGCAGATCGCCGAGTCGGTGCGGCTCGAAAGAAACATGGCCAGTCTGGAGACTGAAGCCCCAACCCATCCGGAATGGGCGGGCAACGTATACACGAAGTACGCCGGCGATGGCATTTTTACCCGTGCGGAGTTGAAAGAAGTGGAAGGCGCGTTTACCGGTAAGTTCGCCCGCGCGCTGCCGATCAGCGCGGACGGAGAGACTGCCGTCCATCGGGCGCTCGGCTTCGACCACCGCGGCCGCGTGGATGTGGCGGTGAGTCCCAATCAGCCCGAGGGCAAGTGGCTCATGCATTACCTCGAATCGAAACACATCCCCTATTTCGCCTTCCGCATGGCAGTGCCCGGCAAGGCCACCGGCGCGCACATACACATGGGGCCGGAAAGCACGCGCCTCGCGTTCTGAACTGTCCAATACCCGGCTTCTGAAATTCGACACGCGTTTGTTGAAATTCGATAAGATACATCGTCGGGGGTACTCCTCGTGCAACTAAGTTCCCGACGTCAATTCATCGCCACCGCCGCCGCGGCTGGTTCCTCGCTCCTTCTCAAGAACGCCGCGGGCGCGGAGAGCAAGCGCTTCGAGGGAATCTTCCCCATCGTGCAGACGCCCTTCAAGGATTCAGGCGCGCTCGATACCGACACGCTCTCGAACGAAGTGACCTTCCTCCATCGCATGGGCGTGCAGGGGATGACGTGGCCGCAGAATGCCAGCGAATGGTCCCTTCTGACGCCGGATGAACGCTTCGCCGGCGCCGAGGCCATTGTGCGCGCCAACAAAGCCGCGCCCGCCGCGACCCGTCCATCGGTCATGATCGGCGTGCAGGCTCCGACCGCGGAAGCGGCGCTGCCGTTTGCGCGCCATGCGGAGAAGATAGGCGTCGACGGAATCATCGCCATCCCGTTCAAGAACGGCGTCGGAAAAGACGAATCGAGGCAGATGGAATACTATTCCGCGATCGCCTCCGCATGTTCGAAACCGCTTTGCGTACAGGCGATCGGGGATATCAGCGTGGATCTGGTGCTGCGCATGGCCAAACAGAATCCGACCATCCAGTACGTGAAAGACGAGGCAGGTGTCACGCTCCCCCGCCTGAACGAGTACGCCGCGCACACGCAGAAGCTCCGCGGCGTTTTCTCGGGCAAACATGGCCCGACCTTCATCGAAGAACTGGCCCGCGGCGCCTGCGGCAACATGCCGGCGGCGGGCTTTTCCGACTTGTATGTCGCGACCTGGAAAGCCTGGAAAGCCGGCAACGTCGAGGAAGCCGAAGACATGTTCAGCAAGACGCTCCTGCTGATTCTCGACGCCCAGACCTATGGCGTGGCAGGCCAGAAGTACATGTTGCAGTTGCGCGGAGTCTTCCCCAACAGCAAGTGCAGGCGCGATCAGAGCAACGTCGCTTTCGATGACGAGGCGAAGAAAGCGATCGAGCGTTCCATGAATTACACGAAGCGCTGGCTCAAATCCGCCTGACTGTAATTTCCCCAGCCACATGACGGCAGCCCGATCCGCCGTTTATAGTGGTTGATATTGCCGCTCTCGGGCGGCGCTGTCGCTTCAGCAACTCAAGGTTCAACTTTGCTCGCAACAATTCGTGAAGCCCTCGCCGGGTCGCAGCGCGATCTGACGGAGGGCGATCCGGGACACGCCATTTTTTTCCTCGCGATCCCCATGATCCTCGAGATGCTGATGGAATCTCTCTTCGGCATCGTCGACATGTTTTTCGTAGCCCGCCTCGGCGTCGATTCCCTGGCGACGGTCGCACTTACTGAATCCGTCCTGGTGCTCGTCTTCGGAATCGCCATGGGACTCAGCATGGCAACCACCGCCTTTGTCGCGCGCCGCATCGGCGAAAAGGATCAGGAAGGCGCTTCGGTCGCCGCCGTCCAGTCCATCGCGGTGGGACTGGTGCTGGCCATCGTAGTCGGCGCGGCCGGAATCTTCTTCGCGCCGGATCTGCTTCGGCTCATGGGCGCAACCGATTCCGTCGTAGCCATTGGCACGAAGTATACGCGCATTCTGCTGGGCGGCTCGGTAACGATCTTCCTGCTCTTCCTCATCAACGCCATTTTTCGCGGCGCGGGCGATGCGGCCATTTCCATGCGCGCGCTCTGGATCGCGAACTTCATCAACATCGTGCTTGACCCTTGCCTGATCAATGGCTGGGGTCCGTTCCCGCGTCTGAAGGTTGTGGGCGCGGCGGTGGCCACCACAACGGGGCGGGGAATCGGCGTTGCCTTCCAGGTCTGGATCCTGCTCGGCGGCTATAGCCGCATCCGCATTCACGCGCGCCAGATCCGCATCAATGCCAAAGTCATGTGGCAGCTGCTATCCGTTTCGATCACAGGCATCTTGCAGGAACTGATCGGATCGGCCAGCTGGACCGGACTCGTTCGGCTCTGTGCGTCCTTCGGCAGCGTGCCGGTGGCGGGCTATACGGTAGCGCTCAAGATGATCCTGTTCATCATTCTTCCGATGTGGGGTTTGTCGAACGCAGCGGCGACTCTGGTTGGCCAGAATCTGGGCGCGAAGAAACCAGGACGCGCCGAAGCCGCCGTCTACAAAACGGGAATCTACGGAACCTGGTACATGGGAATCGTCGCCGTGATCTTCTTGCTGTTCGCCCCGCAACTGGCTGGATTCTTCACCACCGATCCCGCGGTGCGCGACGCGGCTGCCACCGTTTTGCGCTGCTTCAGCGTGGGAAATATCTGCTACGCCTGGGGCATGGTGCTGGTGCAGGCATTCAACGGCGCCGGCGACACCCGCACCCCGATGCTGATCAATCTCTGCTGCTACTGGGGCTTCCAGCTCCCGCTGGCGTGGACACTGGCGGTGTTTCTCCACTGGGGACCGCTCGGCATCTTCGCCGCCGTCCCCGCCACTGAAACGCTGGCCACGATCTCGTCGTTTGTGCTGTTCCGGCGCGGAGCCTGGAAACTAAAAGTCATCTAGTGAAGTAGTGCGGGACGAAGCGGCTGCGATTGTCCGTGATCGGAGTATCGGATTCGCGGATCCCTATGCCGCAGGCGCCCTGGTCGGTCACCAGCCAGCTGCCGATGACCGGGTATTTGCCGTCGAAGTCGAGTGTCCGGGCAGCAGCCTGGTAAACGACTGGCCCGTCGCCATAAGGGCCCCCGGTTTCCGCTACTCCACTCTTGGTCCTCAGAAAAATATTGGAGCCTTCACGCGACAGAATCGGCTTGCGCACGTATTCGCGCATTGTGCCGGGGTCATCGAGATGCGTCTCGAGCAAATTGGGATGTTCGGGGAAGAGTTCCCAAAGGATCGCCAGCAAAGCTTTATTGGACCACAGCATTTTCCAGATCGGTTCGATCCAAAGCGAATTTCCCTGCGCGCGCAGCACCGCCTCGGGATATTCAGCGAGCAGCCATTCCCACGGGTAAAGGGCGAAGATGTTGCGGATCGGTAGTTCGTTCAGATCGCGAAATTCGACGGCGTCGTCGTTCCAGCCGATGTCGTTGATGGCGATCGCGGTGGTATCAACGCCTGCCTGTGCAGCCACATCCTTCAAGTACGCAAGGGTCATCACGTCTTCATGGGCGGTTGTTGACGTGAAATAGAGCAGGCCGGATCTCAGACACGGCCGGATCTCTTTCCATTGCGCGATGAGTTTTTCGTGAACGGAGTTGAACTGGTCGGCCTTCGGAAACATGTCCTGCAGCCAGTACCACTGGATGACGGAGGCCTCAATAAGAGAAGTGGGTGTGTTGGCGTTGTACTCCAGCATCTTCGGCGGATTGCGGCCGTCGAAGGCGAGGTCGAAACGTCCGTAGATGGACGGCGGTTCGGAATTCCATGCTTTCTCGATGAACGGCACGGCGGCTGGCGGTATATGAAACTCCGCATAGCGCTGATTGTCGATAACGTGCTGAGCCGCCTTCAGGCAGAGTTCCTGCAGGTCATTGGTGGCAGCCTCGATCTGATCGACTTCGCCGGCGCGGAAGCGATAGCAGATCGATTCATCCCAGTACGGCTGGCCATCGGGCGTGTGAAACGTGAGTCCCTGCGCGGAAACTTTATCCTGCCATGCGGCCCGCGGTGCAACGGTTTCGCGGCGCATTATTCGCCGCCGCCACCCGCGCCGTGTCCACCCGCGCCATCGCCTCCGGCGCCGTGCCCACCTGCGCTGTCACCGCTTGCCGCGGCAGTCGCGCTTTCGGCAGTTCCACCGAAAACGCCGCGTGTGGTGATCGCCGATTCCCCTGGAACGTATACATAACGCGTCCCGCCGAAGTAGCCCCCGCCACCGCCTCCAGGAGTGCAGTAGCTTTGATTAACAAGCTGGCCGGTCACTTCGCTGACGCACTGTCCAGAGGCATTCAGGTGTATGTGAACGGGAGAAGACCCGCAGGCGCTTATGGCGGCCGCGACAGATGCCAGAAAAGAAATGTTGATCGCCGCGCTCTTCTTCATGGCTGCGCGAAACTACTTCGGAGCGCTCACTTCCATCACAACCTTCCAGGTAAAATCCTCCAGCCCGTAAAGCGACGATTCGGCCAGGCGCTCCACATCCCCATGCGCTCCGTAAAGCGCGCTGTCGGACTCACTGCTCGCTGGCCCGATCCCGTAGGACGGAATTCCTTTCGCGCGCGTTTGCGCCATATCGGACGCCCCCGTTGACATGGTTGGCAGCACGGTCGCGTGCGGATACATCTGCTTGCTTACCTTTTCCAGCGCGTGATACATCTCCGAATCGAGCCGGGAAGGCGGACCCGCCGGACGCAGGTTACCCGTTATCGGCTCAATCCGAACCGCCGGATCATTGATGATCTGCTTCATCACTTCGTAAAACTTCGGCATGTCCTCGTCCGGCAGAGCCCGGATGTCGATGGTCGCTTCAGCCTCTGAAGGAATCACGTTGGGGCCGACTCCGGCTTTCATCATGGTCGGCACCACGGACGTTCGCAGCATCGAATAACGTGATGGTTCATTAGCCGCCAGATACTTCTGGATCGACTCCGGCGGATTGGGCCCGAGCAGTCCGTTATAACGCGCGGCTTGGGCTGGCGTACTCATCGCCGCCAGTTTCTCAAAGTAAGTGCGCGTGGTCTCGTTCAGACGCATCGGAGTTTCCCACGTGCCGATTTTCGCCACCGCGGCTGAAAGGTGAATCAGGGAGTTGTCGAGCCGTGGCACCGAACCGTGACCCGAAACGCCGGTCGCGATCAGGCGCACGCGGCGCGGAACCTTCTCCGTCGTTCCGATGGTGACCACTGTCGCATTGCCCGTGGTGTCGAGCGTTACGCCCCCGCCTTCGGTTATCGCGAATTCTGCGTTGATTTCATCGAAGTGGTTGGCGACCATGTACGGAATGCCCACTCCGGCCGGATCGGCCTCTTCGCCCGATTCGGCAAGGAAAATCAAATCGCGATCCAGAACCACGCCCGCGCGTTTGGCGCGCAGCATCACCATCAGATTGGACGCAAGCTTGTCTTTATCGTCTTTGGACCCGCGGCCCCAGACGTAACCGTCTTTCAGGATCGCCCCGAATGGATCCACCGGCCACTTCTCACGCTGCACCGGCACCACGTCCGTATGGGCCATCAGCAGCAGCGGCTTCTTTTTGCCGTTGCCCTTTAGCCGCGCCACCAGGTTGGCCCGCTTCGCATCCTGCGCGAATATCTGGACCGGAATGCCTTCCCCTTCCAGCACCTTCTTCAGGTACTCCACCGCGGCTGTTTCGTTGCCTGGCGGGCTGCTGGTATTAATTTGAACCAACGCCCGGTAGTGGCGAAGAAGTTCCTGACTGGTGTCCTGCGCGGCTGCGGCGCAGACAAAAACCGCTGTCAGAAACAGGATGCGGAATATTTTCATGCGGGGACTCTCTTAAAAGAGTATCCGCTACTGCTTTTCGGGAGGGCTCTGCGGTCCCAGCGATTTTCCCGCGCCGTCGATCAGCGCCTGCTTCTCCGCATCGGAAAGTCTCGCCGCGGGATGCATCGGCAAGTAGAACCAGGGCGGCATATCGCCCCCGCGGACCTCGTTTGCCACATCTTTGGCATGCCGCTGTTGCTTGTCCCACTCGGTGAAGTTGAGATGGCTGCGTCCGCCGTTGACATCTCTCTGCAGCAGCCACGATACGGGCGCTACATTTGAATACCAGGGCCACGTGGTTTCGTTGCTGTGGCAATCGAAGCAGGCGCGGTGGAACAAATCCTTTGTCTGCGGCGAATCCCATGAGACCTCCTGGGTTACCGGCGGATTCGTATGGCTATGGCCATACGGAATGAATTGAATCAGCACCGCCACAAGAATTAGCCAGATCAGGATCTTCATTTTTGCTAGCTAAAGGATATCCCGAAAGCCGCCGGAGCCCGCATCATAAGATTGAAATAGTGGATGAAGGGACGAAAAACCGGCCGCGCATAACTCTCGTCGCGGTCATCATTGCCGTGATCGCCGGGATCTATTCGCTCGACGTCTCTCTCGAACGCGTTGAAAGCTCCGAACTGCACAGCGAAGCGCGGCGTCTTTTTGAAAACGGTACCAGGCTCCTGGCCGCCGGTCATGCGGCAGAGGCTGTAGATCCCCTCGAGCGCGCTTATGCGCTGGAGCGTGACGATCGCCAATATCAGCTCGCTTACGCGCAGGCCCTGCTCGCAGCGGGCCGCACGCAGGACTCCGCCGATTTGCTCAATGCGATCGTGCGGCAGTCGCCGAACGACGGACAGGCCAATCTCTTGCTGGCCCGCATGGCGCGCGCCCGCGGCGACTTCGACAACGAAGCCGCCTATTATCACCGCGCGATCTTCGGCGTTTGGGATCGCGACCCCGCCCGCATTCCCTCGACCCTTGCGAACGACGCGCGCCTCGAATGGATCAGGGACCTCGCCCAGCGCGGCGATACCAGACTCCTGCTCGGTGAATTGCTCCAGCTCGAAGCTGAGACGCAGGATTTCGACACCCTGAAGCAGGTTGCTCACTATTTTCTGCTCGCGGGCAGCCAGGCGCGCGCGGCGGAACTCTATCAGACTCTTCTGAATACGCATCCGAACGATGCCGCGCTTGAGGAAGGCCTTGGGCAGGCCGAAACCGCGGACGGCCAATATACCGATGCCCAGCGCGCCTATTCCCGGGCATTGAAGTTGAAGCCCGACGACGGCGCCATCCGGCACGACATGCAACTCACTACCACGCTGTCGCAGATCGACCCCACGCCGCGGCGTCTGCCATCGCGCGAAAAATACGACCGCAGTCTTGCGATCCTGCGCATGGTCCACGACACGGTTCTGTCCTGCGGATTTCAGGGCCCGGATCTCACTGAAGCCGAGCGCATTCTGGCCTTGAAAAAATCCGATACTTCCAACGAAGCCGCCGAACAGGTCCTGCAACTTTCGGAAACCCTGTGGCGGGAACGCCCGGCCGTCTGTCCCGCGCCCGAAGTGATTCCCATGCTGATGCAGAAGCTGACCCAATAAAACCGGTCAGGGTTTTACCGTCGCGCAGCCCGGTATTTCCTGGATACCAGATAGTCCACTAACTCGGCCGGATGGTCCGTCTGAATGCCCGCCGCCCCGCGGTCTATCGCATCCTGCCACCCTGCGGGATTATCCGCGGCGCCCAGCCGGTCGACATAAATATCCACGCCGGCCGCTGTTGCCACAGCAATGGTTTCTTCCTTAAAATCGCCCGCGTCGAAAGCCGCGACTTTCAAATGCAGAGAATCGATCAGTCCCCGCAGCGTCGCCGGGTTATGCGCTTCAGGCATGACTTTCCACATCGGTCTGGCAGCGGCCACCTCACCGAGGTACTTTGGATTCCCGTAGATTACGACACGATCCTGCATGCCGTTGCGCTCAATGGCGTCGATAACATCGGCGCTGGAGATGTTCTTACTATCGACATAGACGCCAATCCTGCCGCGCGCAAAGGCCAGCGCTTCATCGAAGCTCGGTATCCGGCTGCCTCCGGCCTTAAGCCCGCGCACTTCGTCGAACGTCATACTCTTGATTTCGCCCTTCACCCCGGTCATCCGGTCCGTGGTGGCATCATGCATCAAAACGAGTTTGCCGTCGCTGGTGGTGCGAACATCCAGCTCGAAATAATCCGCGCCGGCTTCAGCCGCGGCCGCAAAAGCCTCAATGGTGTTTTCCGGATGGCTCAGGTGCTCGCCCCGGTGCGCAATCACGGCGATATTCTTCGTCTGGGAAAATCCGCTCCCCGAAAAAACCGCACTAATCCCGAGAATCGCGGCAATGGCCTTAAACACGAGGCAAGTCTACCAGTGGCCGGTTACAATAGGAGAAATTATGTTCTTCCGCCGGGCCGCCGCTAAACATCTGACCTTTGAAGATCACATGAACGCGGCCCGCGCCGCCGGATTCAAGATATCCCCGGAGCCGGGCGGGAAGACCCGCATCGAACGCAACGGCATCGCCGCCATCGCCGAGCCGGGACCGGGCGATATCCCCAATTTCACGACGCGCGCCGGCGTAGTCATGGGCAGGGAAATCGGCACGCTCACCGATGGCGGATTTCAGAAGTTCTTCATCACTCCGAGCGGCAAACGCAAACCCGCGCTCGCCGAAGAACTGAAAGAAATCCAGGCCTTCCAGGAAGACCTGCGCGAAGCCCTGGGACTGGTCTCGCTCTACAACGAGGCGCTGGGAACGGTTTCGAACGTCTATCTTTACGATCGGGTCGAAGGACGCGATAAAGGTGAAGCCGACAAGCCTTGGGAAGTTACTTCTTCGCGGCCGCGGCCTTTCTGACTTCCGTAAAATACTGCTGCACGTAGGCCTGTACCGCGAGGGGAATTTCATCCCGCGTTACATCGCCATCGGTTTCGGCATGCGCCGCATCGGTCTTGCTGTAGGCCGTATGCAACTGCTGATTTCCCGACTGCACTTCAATCGACGTCTCCCCGGTAACAGTTGCCGAGCGCTTGCCGATGATCTCGCTGATCTTGCCCATCGCCTTCAACTGCTCGGCGAGCTTCATGTCTTTCGACCCGTCCTGCGCGCCTATGCCGCTGCCTTCCTGCTTCTGCGGCGTGTTGGAGGCCGTAGTCTCTTTGCCCTCGCCCTTTTGCCCGCCCAGCGCGTCGCCGTTGGGGTCGGTGTCGTCGGAATCGGCATCCGCGTCGCTCTTCTCGGGCTTGCCGTCCCCGGCCTCGCCTTTCTTTTCGTTCTTGTGCTGTTCGTTTTGCGCGGACTTCTGGCCCTGCGGCTTGGGTTGCGGACCGTTCTGGTCAGGCTTATTCTTGGCAAGCAGGCTGGACACTGCGTCCTTCAACTTCGACATCAGGCTTTCCTTGCTGCTGTCGCCGTCTTTCTTCGGAACGCCCTTGTCGTCGGGATCGCCGCCCTTGGACGCCGACTTCCCGTCCTGGTCCTTGGGCTCCCCGCCATTCTTATCGCCTTCAATCGGATCGCCGCCCGGCGCATCGTCGCCGGCGCTGGCATCCTTGCCCGCGGTCTTGTCGCCTTCGCCGCCCTTCGGCGCGTTCTTGCCCGCTTTGTTGTCCGGTTGCCGCAAAGCCTGTTCGATAGCCTGGTCCATCGCGTCCGGATCGCCCGGCGTTGGACCTTCCGGCTTCGGCGCCAGACCCAGTTTGGAAAGCATCTGCTGCGCTTCATCGGCCCACTGGCCGGGACGGGAACGCGGCGCGTCGCCGGGCTTCTTCGCCTGTGGCGCGGCCTGATCTTCAAAAAGCACTTCGGTGATGGGACGCCGCAGGTCCAGTCCGTTGCCTGTGCGATAGCGGATCCCGATCAGCGCTGAAGCGAAGAGGCAGAACGCTGCCATGGCATACACCGCGCGCGGAAATGTAAACGGGACCGCGGTCTCCAGGCTAACGGTCGTGGCCGCTGCAGCAGCCTGCTCGTGCTGCGATTTCAAAAATTCGGGTGAGCCCGCGGGATGCGCTGAAAAATGCAACGCTGTGGAAAGCGTGTCTTTCAGCTGCGCATTCTCATCCAGCTGCACCGCGGTTGCGTATGAATCCGGCGTGCGGCGGCTAATCCTGTATATACCCACGCCGAGTCCCGCCGCGGCGAACACGATCAGACTCCACCACGCAAGAAATGCCGTCCCCAGCACCAGCAAAAGGGCCAGACCGCCTGCAAAAACAGCCGCCGCGAATGCCATTTGCGACAGCGATTCGTTCAGAATCAGCCGCCGTCGAGCCCGCTGGATCAGATCTTCAAGCATTTGCCATCTTATTATGCACCCTGCCCCTTATCCGCGCCGCACCGCAGGTCGCCCGCTTGCTTAACCTTCTGTCAAAATTGCGTGAAACGGCGATAATAGCTGGTAGTGCCATGAGGTCATCTTGAAAAGTGTGCGTTTCGGTTCATTAGGCCCTGTGTTTTTCCGGCTTCGCTCCGCCGCGCGCCTGCCTCTTTGGATCTCGGCCGCCGCGGCTCTGTCCTGCCTTCCCGCATCCGCCGAG
>DASZLO010000118.1:0-27026 GCA_035552315.1 Bryobacteraceae bacterium | reverse complement strand
TGACCCGCGAGGGCTTCGTCGACCGAGTTGTCTACAACCTCGTAGACGAGGTGGTGCAGGCCAGCTTCGCCCGTCGAGCCAATGTACATGGCAGGGCGCAACCGCACTGCTTCGAGTCCTTCCAGAACTTTGATGGATGTCGAATCGTAAACGGCGTCGTCCATGCGATTAGGGGGCTGCGGCTGAAACTCATTTTCCATAAGCAAACACGAATTTAAAAAACTTCTACTGAGTGGAACTGCTTCAAATGCGCATGGGCATTACGACATAGCGATACTGCTCGCCTTCATCGGCCGCGACGGGCTGCAATTCACCGGCGCTCTTCTGGTCCTTCAAACCGAAGGCAACCTGAGTCTGCGGAACAGCGCGCAGAAAGTCGAGCAGGTACTGCGCGTTGAAACCGATTTCAATGTCGGGTCCGCTGTATTCGGCAGAAACGCTTTCCTCGGAGTCGCCGGTTTCGAGGGACGACGAAAAGATCTTCACTTCGCCCGCGATGAACTGAACGCGGATCGCGCGGGACCGCTCGTCGGCGAACTGAGCGACGCGTTCGATGGCGCCTTTCACTTCGTCCTTGCTGAGGCGCGCGATGTGCGTGTTGTCCTGCGGGAGCACGCGTTCGTAGTCCGGAAAATTACCGGTGAGCTTGCGGGTGATCAGCAGGCGCGGTCCGAACTCGAAGAACAGGTGGTTATCGTCACCGCCGAATTTGACCTTGGCGTCGGCGCCGGCTTCATCGGACAATTTCGTGATCTCAGCCATCGCTTTGCGCGGAACGAGCGCGCGGTAGGACATATGTCCATTAGACGCTTCCGAGGGCCTTTGCACGTACGCCAGACGGTGTCCGTCAGTGGCCACCATCGTCAAATTCTTGTCCCCGAGCAGCAGCAGCGCTCCATTCAGCGTGAAGCGGCTCTCTTCCATCGAGATGGCGAACATGGTCCGGGCAATCATGGCTGAAAGCTGCTTGACCGAAAGCTCGGCGATTGTGTCCGGCATGGAAGGCAGCTCGGGAAAGCTCTCGCGGCTCATGCCGGCAATGCGGGTCCGCGAGCGGCCGCAGGTGAAACTGGCCCAGTGATTCTCAGCGAATTTGACGGTGATATCGGCATCGGGAAGCAAGCGCACATAGTCGAGCAGTTTGCGCGCTGGAATGGTTCCGAAGCCTTCCTTCTTCACCTTGGCCGGGCAGGAGGTTCGAAACCCGAGTTCCAGATCGGTGGCGGTCAGATACAGACGATCCTCACGGGCTTCCAGAAGAACGTTGGACAGGATCGGAATCGTCGTTTTCTTCTCTACTACACCCTGAGACAAACTCAGTTCGCGGACCAGGTCCGCCTTGTTTGCAGTGAACTCCATGGAGTGGCTCCGATCTGACCTTTTTGCAACCTTCTACACTTTTTGCAAACCTTCTACAACCTCGACGACGCTCTTCTTACGACTGTATAGACAAATACGCTAATAGAACCGTATTCATGGGGTCTGTCGAAAAGTGGAAGACTCTCTAAATTATACAAAGATTTAGAACTTTTAGCTATTTTCCCGCGTGGGAAACCGGTGCGCGGAAAGCGGACAAACCGGCCTGTCACGCCTTTTATACAGGCAATCACAGCTTTTCCAGAGAGGGGTCTGTGGATATCCCGCTAAGTTCATTGTAATGAGTCGATCAAGCTGTTGATGAGCTTGTTGAGCTCGGGATCGCCAGCGCGATTGCGCTCGATTTTATCGATGGAATGGATGACTGTGGTGTGATGCTTGCCGCCGAAAGCCCGGCCGATTTCCGGCAAAGACGCCTGGGTGAGCTCTTTGACTAGAAACATCGCGACCTGGCGAGGGCCCACGATCTCTTTCCGATTGCTCTTTTCCTTCAACTGGGCGGGCTTGATGGAATACCTTTCGGCCACGGCGCGCTGGATCGATTCGATGGTGATCCGCCGGTCCTGCCTGAGGAGCAAATCCTTCAGGACCTGCTGCGCCATCGAAATCGAAATGGGAACCTCGGTGAGCGACGAGAAGGCCATCAGTTTCACCAGCGCGCCTTCCAGTTCACGCACGTTGGATTTGGTCTTCTGAGCGATGAAGGTGCAGACATCGTTGGGGAGGCAAATGCGCTCGCCCTCGGCCTTCTTCTGCAGGATGGCCATTTTCGTTTCCAGATCGGGCGGCTGGATGTCGGCCATGAGTCCCCACTCGAACCGCGATCGCAAGCGTTCCACCAGACCGGTAATTTCTTTGGGAGGGCAGTCGCTCGAAATCACGATCTGCTTCTGTGCATCGTGCAGTTCGTTGAAGGTGTGAAAAAACTCTTCCTGCGTGCGCTCCTTCGTGCCGAGCGACTGGATGTCGTCGACCAGCAGAACGTCGGCGCTGCGATAACGTGCGCGCAACTGCGCCATGCGCTCGTGCTTGATGCCGGTGATCACCTCGTTGGTGAAGCGTTCCGTCGTCGTGTAGATGATGCGCATCTTGCCTTTGGCAATCAGCGCGCGGCCGATGGCATGCATGAGATGCGTTTTGCCCATGCCAACACCGCCGTAAAGGAACAGAGGGTTATAGCTGCGGGACGGGTTCATCGCTACCGACTGTGCCGCGGCGTGGGCGAACTGATTACATGAACCGACTACGAACGAATCGAACGTAAATCGGGGATTGAGCAAAAGCGGGGAATCGATTTCCGCCGGATTGTCGACCCGAGAGCCGGGTAAACCAGGTGAGCGAGCCGCTCGGTCTGCGACAAATTCCACCCGTTCGATCCCACAGCGCAGGGCCGAGCCCAGCGCGGCGACCTGTTGCGAATATTCTTCTGTCAGGAATCGCGCAGTCGCTGAATCCGGAGCTGTGACTACGAGGGTCTTGCCTTCGACGGTGGAAAATCTGGTTCTGGAAATCCAGTTTTCAACACTTTCCGCGCTCACTTTCTTTTCGAGCTGCTCTCTGATTAACTCCCATGGATTTCGATGATCCCCACTCACTACACCAACACTCCTCTCGCAACCGGCAAGCCCGTTTCCCCCAACCAATTCAAGCGGTCCGATCAATAAGGCAAATCCCCAGCGGCTGCGCGGATCAGACCGCACAGACAAGTAACGCTGAGGCCAAACCTCATCAAGACTATCCGGGATTAAGTTACAGACAGTGGCTTAAATTTTGTTGCCGGAATGCCGCAAACAGGATGAGTCTAACACAGAAGTGCCTCTGTAAATCCACTTGTAACAGTTGGAAACACTGAACGTGAAAACTGTTGTTTTCACTGCGCTTGCGGCCTGGGATAAAGCGTAAGGTTCCCTCTTGACAAGACGTGATCGAGGTGGTGCTGCATATGCAAAACGTAATCCTCAATGAGAAAGCGCAGAGTGACCGGTTCACCTGTTCCGATGACTCCGCGCGAGTCGAGCCGGCCGGCTGAGATGTGACCGGCCAGGTGGCTCAGCAGTGAATTATATTTTTCCCAGATGTCCACGAGGGAGGACCAGGCGATGTCGTGATAGGCGTGGAGCGATACCCAGTCGTCCTGCGCGTATGAGAGCCCCTGAAAATTATCCTCGAGAGCCATGCGAACAAAACGAACGTGATTGTTGGTGGCCGAATCGATCAGGTGACCCAGCTCTTCCTTCTTCGACCAGGCACCGGGCCTGGCGGGCTTCGCGGAGGCTTGTTCTTCCGTGATGGCCCGGAGCTCCGGAAGTTCAGATTCGATGGTTCGCTTCAACAGGGTTGCAAGGTCGTGCGGCGTTGCGCTCACCAGATCACCATCGATTCTTCGAAG
The DNA here is from genome assembly GCA_035552315.1 of Bryobacteraceae bacterium. Taxonomy (GTDB): domain Bacteria; phylum Acidobacteriota; class Terriglobia; order Bryobacterales; family Bryobacteraceae; genus BOG-234. Next base: position 23,260 of record DASZLO010000118.1, on the reverse strand, counting down.
ATTCCCGCGAGTTGTTCGGCGTCCGCCGGGCGCGGCGAGAGTCTGGTGACGCGATGCTGCGGCAGCGTACCTTCGACCAGCGCGGGAATGTCCGCGGTGAGGTAACCTAATGCGCGCAGGCCATTCGGCATCTTGAGATCGTGCATGATCTGCACGATCTGGTCTGAAAGAATCGCACCGGCATCCTCGGGCATGGCGCGATGGGTATTGGCGCCGAGTATTTCGGCGGCCTTCAGATGGCGTTCCGGAGACGAGGAGGCCGTGTAGCGAAAAACGGCGGGCGCATTCAGGATCACGGAGACGCCGTGCGGCACGAGGGCGTGATCGGCAGTGTAGCCAGGGGCTTTGTAGCTGCGTACCTGGGCAGATACGGGATAGGACATTCCGTGAGGCAGATGCACTCCCGCGTTGCCGAAGCCGACGCCGGCGTAAGAGGCCGCCAGCATCATCTGGGCGCGCGCTTCGTCGTCCGATGGATCGGCTACGGCGCGGCGGATGAATCTGGCGACCATGCGCAGAGCTTCGAGACTCCAGATATCGCTGATGGGATTTGAGCCCTGATAGGCGGGCCGCAGGATGGGGCGATCGGGCCGGGGACGCTGCCCGTAAGGAATGGCGGTAAACGATTCGATTGCGTGGCTGAGGACATCGAGGCCGGATGCGGCCGCAACCGCGGGTGGAAGCGAGCGGGTATTTTCCGGGTCGATGATGCCGAGAGTTGGTTTCAGGCGGCGATGGGCGATGCCGGTCTTGGCGTGAAGAGGCTTGTAGTCGAAGATGGCGACGCCCGTGGTTTCGCTGCCTGTACCCGCCGTTGTCGGAATTGCGATCAGCGGTTTCAGCGGGCCCGGGACAGGCTTGCCTTTTCCGATCGGCGGGTTGACGTAGTCGAGAAAATCCGCGGGATAGCAACTATAGAGATTCGCGGCTTTGGCGGTATCGATCGTGGAGCCGCCGCCAACTGCCACGAATGCGTCGAAATTATCGGCGGTCGCGGCATGGATAGCTTCCTGAATGGATTCATCGGAGGGTTCGACCCTCACCCGGTCAAAGACTGAATACTGAATACCGTTCGCTTCGAGAGATTCGAGAACTGTCTGCACCGGCTTGAGTGAGCGCAGCACAGGGTCGGTGAATACGAGAACCTTGCGCATGCCGAGGTCGACGAGGTCCGCGCCCACTTCGCGCGTCGCGCCGAATCCGAAGCGTATGCCGGACGCGGCCATTTCAAAAGCGTATTCGCTGGAACCCTGAGTCACCATTCCACCTAGTTTTGCACTATCCTGACTGCATGTTGAATCGCAGATTCTGGTTAGGCGGCGCAGGCGCTCTACTCGCCGAGGCGTTAATCTCCGAGGCGCGGGCGCAGACGAATCCGGCGGTCTTTGAGCATGATTTGCCGGATGTGGAGATGAAGAACTGGGCGGTGACGGTTCGGGAGATCAACTATCAACCCGGAGGAACTTCGGCGCCGCACCGGCATCCGGGGATCACGATTGTTTATGTGCTGGAGGGCGAGATCCGTTCGAAGGTCGGGGATGGGCCGGAGAAGACCTATGGACCGGGGCAGATGTTTATGGAGACTCCAGGGCAGTTGCATGCGGTATCGCGGAACGCCAGCGACTCGAAACCGGCGAAGTTTATCGCGATTTTAATGGCGGAAAAAGGCAAGCCGTTGAGCGCTCCGGCTTAAAAAACGAAGGAGGCAGATCAGGCTGTCCCCTTCGCGGTTCCTTCGCGGTTCTTCGCGGTCCCCCCTTCGCGGTTTTTTTTATCAGGGCGTTACCAGATGAATTCTTTGGCGCCTTCGCGCTTGTCGTAACCGTCAAGCACGTGCACCACCCGGATCTTCTTCATCGTGACCGGCGACAGCTGGCCGATCGGAACATACACGATGGTTCTTCCAAAACGCGACGCAATGTTTCGAAAGACCGACCGGGGCGGTTTCGCGGCTACGTAGACCACATACTTCTGAATTGAATAATCGAGCCCGGCCAGCAGCAGCCGCTCGGCCTTGGTTTCTGCGAAGTCGTAGTCCGGGTCCTGCCAGACATCGTACATGCGGCGCGCGGGAAGACTCATCAGAAAGCCTCCGTATTCAGCCCGTCCGATACCGGGCCCTACCAGATGCTCGAACGGATAGGTGGAGTAGAAGGCCATGTCCGATTCGTTCTGGTGTTCGCCCAGCCACGTCGTCATATAGTCGTAGCGGCCGTCTCGATCCTCGTCGAAGATCACCACGACCGATCCCACTTCGCCGTGGATCTTCTGAATGTTGCGAACGAAAATTTTCCCCTCGTGCCAGTTGCGAATGGTTTCCCGCAGATCGATTCCATCCAGCAGCGACGCGGTGAACGGCTCAACCGTCGAACGCTCCTCGGACAGAACGCTCTTGCCTTTTTTCTTGAGGAAGCGCCCGAAGTCTTCGATAACCATGTCCTCCGGCGGGTAGGAACAAATACTGGCGCCATTCAGCGATGTGGCCCACTCGCCCGGAAATTTTTCCTTCTTGCGGCGTTTCAGCCGGAAGCTGCCCATGCGGCGCTTGGTGCTGGGAAGACGGCGGCGGAGCCGGATCCGCTTGGTATTCAGCCACACCTCATCGCCCGAAATGTTTACCGTCTCCAGATCGCTCGAGGTCTGCTGATGCGAATAGCGCGAAGCGGTTTCCCAGACGTCCCACGCGAAGTTTTCGTCCACGATCGATCGTGCGGCAATCGTGAGATCGAACAGCGAAGCCGTCAAATCCCGGCCAATCAGAGCCAGGTTGCGGCTGTAACGGCCGAGCATCCTGCGCTGCCAGGCATGCATGGTTTCTCCGGTGTTCAGCGTGTACGCGTCTTCCGATTCGCGGTAAAGAGCCACTTGCGCGCGACGCCGGTCCACCAGCATCGAACCTTTGACCGTGAGATCGTCGCCCATGCGGAAGTGCTCATAGCGCTCCTGCAGAAACGGATACTCGGTCATGATCTCGCCCAGACATTCGGGGTCGGCGTTGACCAGCCTTAGATCTTCGCGGCGGCGGGATGCGGGCTCCGATTGCGGGCTCTCCATGGCATCCAGAACCGGATCGAGGAGATTGAGCGAAATCACCACCATCACATGCGCGAACGGGTCGCCGCCCTGCAACTTCCACGCGATTCCCTGGGCGAACTGCTCGGCTTCGGGAGTGCGTTCCTGGGGATAAACCCGGTAAGCCTCCACATACTGGGTGAGCGGAATGGTGGTCAGCGCATAGGAATCGGGGTAGGTGTCGGGAAGGTGCGGACGCTCGGTGGCATCCGGGTCCGCGAACACCACCTGCGCGCCGATTTCCTGAGCGGTGCGAATGGCTTCAACAAAAGGATCAGTAAGCTCTACCGGAACATAAACGGCCTGTTCGGCGTCTTCACCGGCTTCCGCGTCGCGGCGATAGGGACGCTCGGTATTGTCGTAGAAAATTACGGAAATCTGGGGCAGCCGCCGGATGGCTTCGAGGTAAACGTCTTCGAGAGTGCCGGGGAGTTCGACCGCGACTACGGCCGGACGCTCGGCCAGAATGCGCCGCCGGACTTCAACCGCGAATTCGAGTTTGCCGGGTACAACCGGCAGGTAGCTGAAGCGGCCGCGAACGAGACTGGAAAAATCGGGAAGCCCGCTCTGGCCATAAGAATGGGGGCCATCAGGAAGTAACGGGCCGGTTTCGCCGGACATAGCGCAGCGCCTCCTCGCCAAGAATTTCCATCAGCGCGGTTTCGAGGGCATTTTTTTCGTGCTCCGGCCCGGTGGCGAAGCTTCGGAGCTTGATCGCGTAGCGTCCCAGATTGATGCCGTCGCGGACGCTGTAGCGCTCGTCGGCGGCATGGGCCTGCTGCAGAAAATCGGTGACATATTGCAGGATCATGTCGTCGGCGAAGGGCAGATTTTCCTTGAGGATCTGATATTCCTCGTCTTTTTCGGGGAAATCGATCAGGATCTGCGGCTGCAGGCGCGAGTGGATGTATTCGGGGAGTTCGAACGTGGAGGCATCGTCGTTCATGGTGGTGACCAGACGGAAGTTCTGGTGCGCCTTGATCTTCGCGCCGGCCACGATGCTTTCCACATAGCGGCGGTTATCGAGAAGAGGGGCAAGGCTGGCCCAGCTCTTTTCACTCATCCGGTTACCTTCGTCGAGGATGACCACGCCGCCCGTAATCATGGCGCTTACCAGCGGCGACGCCACATAACGGAGTTTCCCCTCGCCTTCAATTACCGGGGTGACCAGAAGATCCTCGGGGCGGGTATCCATGGTGGCCTGCATGATGTACACGTCGCGACCGATGCGTTTGGCGGCCGCGTACGCAAGCGTGGTTTTGCCGACGCCCGGCTTGCCGATCAGCCGCGGGTTCATCGGAATGTCAGCTTCCGCCACCACCATCCAGGCGGCCAGAAGCTGCCGCATGAGTTCTTCCTGGCCTACCCAGCGAACGGGAAGTTCGTCGGGGTGGGCGAGATGAATGGTGACTCCGTCGATCTCGACTGTCATGGATGTCCTAATTGTATTCGCACGGGGGCTGTTCACAGGCCGGGGCCTGCGCCGCGCGGGACGGACCGCCGCCTATTTGAGAGATTTCAGGTAAGCGGCTACAGCCACGGCGTCGTCATGGCTAAGCGTGTAGGCGGGCATTGGCGGGTCGGCTGGATTGCCGCGTGGATTCTTGCCCGTTTCCAGAAATTTCACCATACCGTCATCGCCCCATCGTGCCCACAACTGGCTGGTGGAGGTGATGTCCGGGGTTTTGATATGCCAGCCGGGAGTGGGATTCACGGAAACGAAATCGATGGTGGTTCCCTTCATCCAGGCCGACTTCACATATTCACCGTTCATCAGATGTGGCGAGTGGCAGGACTGGCATTTTGCAACCTCCTCGACAAGGTATTTGCCTCGTGCGATCTTGTCATCCTGGCCGAAAGATACGATGCACAATATCGTAAGGCTAACGCACAGACCGAGAAAGAGCTTCCGCATGCGCTCATACTAGCGGAGACGCTCCGGAAACGCAATTTTCGGGCTTCTGTTAAAATCAGTTGATACGTCGGGGAAGAGATGGATTTCGATCAGCTCCACACATTTCTGGAAATCGTCCGCCTGAAGAGCTTTTCAAAGGCCGCCCAGACGTGTTACCGGACACAGCCGGCCATCAGCGCACAGATCCGCCAGCTTGAGCACGAATTGAAAGCCGAACTGTTTGAGCGGTTTGGAAGCCGGATTTCTCTCACCACGGCGGGAAGTATTTTCGCGGAATTCGCCGAACGTCTGCTCGATATCCGGCGGCAGGCGCAAAATGCGCTCAATGAACTGGAGACCTCGCCGAGGGGCGAGCTGGTGATTGCAGCCAACGAAGCAACCTGCATCTATGTGCTGCCCGCGGTCTTTGCCGAATACAAGACGATGTTTCCGGGCGTGCAATTGCAGGTGAACCGCTCCTATGGCGCGCGCGTGGTGGAGGCGGTGATGGAGAATGTCGCCGATTTCGGCCTCACCCAGCTTCCCGTGCTGGAAAAGCGCGTGCAGATTGTGGAGATTCATCGCGATGAGGTACGCGCGATCGTTCCAGCCGGACATCCGCTGGCGGTGAAGGAAAGCGTGACGTGCGAAGATCTGATTCCATACCAGTTGCTGCTTCCGCAGACCGGCATTACGCGAACCCGCCTGAATGCGTGGTTTGAAGCGGTGGAAGACGAACTCCAGGTTTCCATGGAACTCGATTCATCGGAGACGATGAAGCGATTTGTGATGGCGGGTCTGGGCATTAGTTTCCTTTCCGCCTCCAATTGCAGGCGCGAGGAAGAAGCCGGAGAGCTGAAGGCAGTTCCGCTGGCGCCGGAGCCGATGCTCCGGAAACTCGGATTGATCTACCGGAAGGACAAAGCGCTGCCCAAGTCGGCGCTCGGGTTCATTCAGGTGATTCTCGGCCAGTTCGGCGCACAGAGTGCCCCGGGCCCAAGGGCGGCGTAACCGATGACGTGCCCGCGGTGTTTTTCGCAGTTCGATGGCCCGCGGGGAGCATGCCCGGAGTGCGGTGTGAGCTTGTATCACAACGTTTCCGGCATCGTGAAGACTTCGGTGGTGATGATCTCGGCGGGCGATGAGTGCCTGTTTTACGACTCCGTGCAGGATGTGCCGGAAGTGCTTCGGAAGCAGCTGATGGAATCGACCGCCAGCGCCAATTCCGGAACGATCGTGATTGCCGACAGAGCCGGGAAGGAACAACTTACCCAGGTTCTGGCGCGGCGGGACTCCCAGCGCGAACGCGATCTGGCTGTGGAACCGGGAATTCCCGAAAAATCTTCACTCGACGAAGCTCTCGTCGAACCGGTGGACGTGAAGGCCATTGGCGCTTTGCCCCGCTTGCCCTGGATCGCCTGGGCCGGGTTCGGGATTGTGCTCGCGGCGGCCGCCGGAATTTCTGCATTTTTCGGACTGCACTGGTAATTTAGTAGTCCGCAAACCTGACTGCGGGGCCATATTCCGATCGGAACTTGCCCTGATAGAATCAGCTTTGGCGAAAAAAATCATTGTCTTAGGGGCGTCGGGACAGCTTGGCGTCGAACTCTGCGCGGACCTGCGCCAGCGCGGATATGAGGTTCGGGGATTTGGCCGGACGGCACTGAGTATTCTCGACCGGGAGCGCGTCGAGCGCGAGTTTGCCGATTTCGATCCGTGGGCCGTTTTCAATGCCGCGGCTTATAACCAGGTCGACGTGGCGGAGAAAGAGCCGCTGGCCGCCTTCGAAGCCAATGCTCTGGGAGTGCGCAATATTGCCATGGCATGCCGGCAGAATGACGCGCGTCTGATTCACTTCTCAACCGATTACGTCTTCGACGGAAGAAAGGGCAGGCCGTATGTAGAAACGGACGCAACCCATCCTACCGGCGCTTACGCGGTGTCCAAACTGGCGGGTGAGTTGTATGCACAGGCTTATCTGGAAAATCCGTTGATTGTGAGAACTTCGGGAGTGTTCGGGCCGGGTGGCTTGAAAACCGCGCGCAGTAACTTTCCCGAGTTGATGCTTCGTCTGGCGCGCGAAGGAAAGCCGATCCGGGTGGTAGAGGATCACGTGGCTTCACCGACGTACGCGCCCGCCCTCGCGAGCCGCACCATCGATCTGCTGGAACGGGGTCTGGATGGAATTTTCCATATCGGCGGAGGGCAGCCGATTTCGTGGTTTGAGTACGCGAAACTGATTTTCGAAAAGGCCGGGGTAGCTGCGGATCTCACGCCCACCAATGAGCGGGAGTACCGAACCGATGCCCGCCGTCCTAAATTTTCCGCGCTGGACAACGCGCGGCTCAGAGAGTGCGGGATTGCCGCGATGCCTCCTCTGGCTGAGGCGATCGACGCTTATCTGGTGGAGCGGAAACGGTACATCTAAAGATCCAGCGGTCCTACTGGAGCGGGGGCAGGGCGTAATAGCCCTTACGCACCTGAATTTTCAAATCCTTGTTCGAAGACCGCAGGTCGATTTTTCGGAAAGAACCGTCCTTCTTGCTGTTGGTCGGCGTATAGCCGATTGCATACTGGGTTCGCATCTCCTGCTGGATCTGGTTGAAGATTGAGTCGAGCGTATTCTTGCGGTCCACCTGGAACAACCGGCCGCCGGTTTCTTCCGCCATGTTCTTGAGAACGCCCTCGCCGCTGTAGCCCATTCCGAAGCCGCCGTAAAACTGGCGATCCACATAGAGCACGCCGTAGATAATCGCATCGGCTTTCTGGGCTGCTTCGATAGCGGCCTTTTCAGTCTCGCGGCTGCCCTGATCATCGCCGTCGGTAATCAGGACAATGGCTTTGCGGCCGACTTCCTTGGCCAGCATGTCGTTTGCCGCAAGATAGACGGCGTCATACAGAACCGTGCCGCGGGGCTTGCTCATGGTCGGCACCGGGCCGGAATTGATCCCGGCGAATCCGCCGTTGAGTTTCATGCCGCGAAGCGCGTCCTGGAGCAATTGAGGCGAGCCGGTTATGTCCTGGTCGAGGTTGGCATCGGCGCCGAAGCTGAGCAGGAAGGCCACATCCTTCTTCTTGAGAACGCTGGAAAAGAAGGAAGACGCCGCCCGGCGTTCGATCTCAATCAGATTGCGCTGGCTGTTGGAGACATCGACCAGAAGACCGATGGTGAGGGGCAGGTCGGTCTCACGGGTGAAATACTTGATCGTCTGTTTCGTGCCGTCTTCGGCAAGATCGAAATCGCCTTTCTCAAGATTGCCGACCAGAGCATTCTGCTTCGTTCGTACGGAACAATAGAGGTTCACCACATCGACATCGACTTTGATGGCATCGCCGTTGTCGTCCTCGATCTTTGACTGCTGCGGCTGTTGGGCGCGCAATTCCGTGCGCAGCCCGATCGCAATCAGGGGTAGAATCACCAGAGTTCCGAGGGTCAAAGTAATCGTTTTCATAGAATGAATGAGGTGCGGAACGCAGTCGCCGATATGGACGCGTACCGGGAGGAGTTTGTTTCCTGAACCATGCGCTCTGCTATTCAGCATCTCAAAAAATCCGACCCGGTATTAGCCGCCATTATCCGGAAGGTGGGGGCGTTCACCCTGGAGTACCGTGAGCCATCGTTCGAAACCCTTGTCCGCTCCATTGTTTACCAGCAGTTAAGCGGCCGGGTGGCCAGCGTGATTTTCGGACGTTTGCACGCCGCGGCGGGGGAGAAAACGCTCACGCCGGCGGGAATCCTGAAGCTGCGTACAGAGCGCATGCGGCGGCTCGGGCTTTCGGGACAAAAGACCCTTTATATCCGCGAACTGGCGAAGCACACGAAAAAGGGGAGCGTGGTTTTCGAAAGCCTCCCGGATTGCGACGATCCCGCCGTGATCGAGCATCTGACAAAGGTCAAGGGCATCGGAGTCTGGACCGCGCAGATGTTCCTGATGTTCGCGCTGCGCCGGAACGATGTGCTGCCCGTGGCCGACCTTGGAATCCGGACAGCCATGAAACGGGCTTATGGGCTGGACGACTTGCCCAAACCGCCCGAAATGGAAGAGATCGCCGCGGCGTGGAAACCCTATACTTCAGTGGCGTGCTGGTATTTGTGGCGTAGTCTCGACAACGAGTAGGAACGCCTCTAAGGAACCACGAACGGCCAGACCTGGTGAATCAGGAGGGCAATGGCGGCTCCGATGGAATCTTCGCGGACATCCCACCACTCGAAAGCCGCGAGGTGATAGATGAGGAACTGGCTGATTTCGATGGCTACGGCAAGGCAGAAGACCCCTCCGACGGCCTTCCATTCTTCTTTCCCCGTCCTGGCGAGGGCGAGCAACAGCAACGCGGTGGCGCCGAAGACCACGACGTGCTCGATCTGATGCTTGTGGGAGGCACGGCCGCGGGTGGCGGGTGGACGGAAGGGCTGCAGGGAAGCCACGATCAGGCAAATGACCCAAACGAAGGCGAAGCGCTTCAGCAATTCCCGGGTCAGTTTTGGCAATACTTAATATTACCGGCGGCCTCGTGAAACAATGTGAATTGAAACCCACACTGGTCACGGGAGCCTCGGGCTTCGTCGGCTGGCATGTCGCTAAGATGCTGCTGGAACAGGGGCAGCAGGTGCGCGCGCTGGTCCGGGTATCGAGCGCGATTCCCGAACTTTCCGTCGATCGGGTCACCGGCGATTTGCGCGATGCCGGGTCGCTGGCCCGGGCGGCGGCGGGATGCGGAACCGTTTATCACGTCGCCGCCGATTACCGTCTTTGGTCGAAGAATCCGGAAGACCTCTACGCCTCGAATGTGGAGGGAACCAGGAATATGCTGAAAGCCGCCCGGGATGCCGGCGTCGAACGTTTCGTCTATACGAGCACGGTGGGCTGCATCGGTATTCCGGCTGGCGGCGGCGTTGGAGATGAGAAGCAGCCGGTCTCCCTGGCGGATATGGGGGGGACATATAAGCGGTCGAAATTTCTGGCCGAACAGGTAGCGATGGAGTTCGCGGCGGAGGGTTTTCCGGTGGTGATCGTGAACCCCACGGCGCCGATGGGCGATCACGATTTCAAACCCACTCCGACGGGTCAGATTGTCCGCGATTTTCTGGATGGAGCGATGCCGGCGTACATCGACACCGGTTTGAATGTGGTTCATGTGGACGACGTGGCGCGGGGACATTTGTTGGCCTGCGAGCGCGGGACGCCTGGCGAGCGCTACATTTTGGGATCGGAAAATCTCACGCTCGGACAAATTCTGAGGGAACTTGCCGCGATCACCGGGCGCAAGGCGCCGGCCGTTCAGATTCCCTACTTCGTGGCGTATGCCGCGGGGCTGGTGACGACAGGACTGGCGCATCTCACGGGATCGCCGCCGCGCGCGCCTCTGGAGGCGGTGCGGATGGCGCGGAAGAAGATGTGGGTGACGCATCAAAAAGCCGCCAGTGAGCTGGGATATGCGCCTCGTCCGGCGCGCGCCGCGCTGGAGGATGCGGTTAAATGGTCTGAAAAAGCTTCATGAGCGATCCGATTCTCTTCGTGGCGGCCGACCCGCGCGAATTAGGCGAATGGGTGAAGCGATGGGAGAACGTCAGGCCCGTGGCTCTCGCCGTCAATTGGGCGCGCGCGGGAAAATGGAAAGGGCGCGCGGTGGCCGCTATCGCAAACGGGGCGGGAGCGGACCGGGCATTTACCGCGACCATTATGGCGGGTGAGATTTCCGCTGTCTGCAGCACGGGTTTCTGCGGCGCGCTCGATCCCGGATTGAAGATCGGCGATGTGGTGGTTGCGACGGAAGTCAGGAACGGGGCGCAGACGCATGCGGCGGAGGCTCCAGGGGGACCCCCATCGGCTCGCGGCGCGGTCATGAGTGGCGCGGTGATGAGCATCGATCATGTCGCCCAGATCGCCGCCGAAAAGAAAGCCCTGCGGGCGTCGGGCGGCGTGATTGTGGAAATGGAAGCGGCTGGTGTGGCGCGGGCGGCGGAGGACCTTGGCGTTCCTTTTTATTGCGTTCGGGCGGTGAGCGATCTGGCGGACGAAACCTTTTCCAACGACTTTAATGCCGCGCTCACTTCGGATGGCCAGTTCAGCGTGGCGCGGCTGGTTCTGGGGGCGTTTGGCAGTCCGCAAAAGCGTTTTGGCGAGTTGATCCGGCTGCAGCGGCGTACGGCATTGGCTTCAAAAAAATTGGGAGAGTTTCTGAGTGAATGTAGTTTCTGAAAATATGCGAGCAGCCGTTTACCGGGGAAACAGCGTGATTTCGGTGGATGAAGTGGGGACGCCCGCCATCGGCGACGGCGAGATCCTGATCCGGGTGGAGGCCTGTGGTGTCTGTCCCACCGATCTGAAGAAGATTGAGTACAATCTGCTGACGCCTCCGCGGATCTACGGCCACGAGACGGCGGGCGTGGTGGCCGCGGTTGGGATCAAAGTAACGAAGCACTGTCCCGGCGACCGGGTGATTGTCTTCCATCACATTCCGTGCGGCCAATGCTTCTATTGCGCGCGCAAGCTTTATGCGCAGTGTCCGGTTTATAAAAAGGTTGGCGTGACGGCGGGGTTTGAACCGGCCGGCGGCGGATTCTCGCAGTATGTCCGGGTGATGGACTGGATTGTGGAACGGGGCGTCGAAAAAATTCCCGAGGGCGTTCCTTTTGAAGTGGCTTCGTTTGTCGAGCCGGTCAATACCTGTTTGAAGGCGGTGGAACAATGCGCGCCTCAGCCGGGGGATGTTGTTCTGGTGCAGGGGCAGGGACCGATCGGGCTGATTTTCACCATGCTGCTCAAGCTGCGTGGGTGCGTCACGGTGGCGACCGACACGATCCCGATGCGTCTCGATCTTGCGAAGCAGTGCGGGGCGGCGTTTGCGATGGATCCGCGAAGCTCCGATGTATCGGGCAAGCTGAAGGAGTTGACGGAAGGACGCGGCGCCGATATGGTTTTCGTGGCCACGAACGTCAAAGGGCTGGTCGAAGAGGCTGTGGCTTCTTCGCGTCCTGGCGCCAAAATCATGCTTTTCGCGCAGACTTCCGACAAGGAACGCGTCGAACTTTCCGGAGCGTCGATCTGCGTGGGAGAGCGCTCGCTGCTGGGGTCTTACAGTGCGTCGGTCGATATCCAGAAGGAGTCGGCCGATCTGGTTTTCAGCGGGAAACTGCCCGTCCACTTGCTCATTTCACACCGTGTGCCGCTTGATAAGATTGAACTTGCATTCCGCCTCGCCACGCATCCGGGCGAATTTCCAGGCGAGAATCCGCTCAAGATCATCGTGCATCCTCAGGAGCTTTCCGCTTGAACAAGACGATGCTTGCTGCTGTACTTTACGGCAAAGAGCACTTGCAGCTTGAGCAGGTACCGGTGCCCGCGCCGGGGCCAGGGGATCTGCTTGTCCGGGTGCGCGCGGCGCTTACGTGCGGTACCGATCTGAAGGTATTTCGCCGCGGCTATCATGCGCGCATGATCGTGCCGCCTGCTGTTTTCGGCCATGAATTCGCCGGGGATGTGGTGGCCGTCGGTGACGGCGTTACCCGTTTCCGGCCGGGCCAGCGAATCGTGGCGGCAAACTCCGCGCCTTGTCTGCAGTGTTTCTACTGTCTGCGCGGCCGGGTTAACCTGTGCGACGATTTACTCTTCAATAACGGCGCGTATGCGGAGTTTATCCGGGTTCCCGCCCGGATCGTCGCCCGGAACACCTATGAAATTCCCGCGCATCTGAAATACGAGGACGCGGCGCTGGCCGAGCCGCTGGCCTGTGTGGTGAAGGGCCTGGAAGACGCGGGCGTCGAACCCGGCGATAAGGTGGCGGTTATCGGCGTGGGTCCTATCGGATCCATGTTCGTGAGGCTGGCGAAATTGCGCGGCGCGCAGGTGATCGCGATCGGACGCAAACGGGCCCGGCTAGATCATACTTTGCATCTGGGCGCGGATCGCGTTATCGCAACAGAAGAAACTCCCGATCCCGTGGCGGCGGTTCGCGAACTCACGGGAGGGCACGGCGCCGATGTGGTGATTGAGGCGGTGGGTCAACCGCAAACATGGGGATGGCCGATGGAAATGCTGCGGCGCGGCGGTGTGGTGAACTTTTTCGGCGGCCCGCCCAGCGGTACGAAGATCGAGTTCGATACCGATCTTCTGCACTACTCGGAAATTTCGGTCAAAGCGAGTTTCCATCACACGCCGCGCGCTTTTCGCGAAGCGCTGGACATTATCGAAAACGGCGGGGTTACGGCGAAAGATTTCGTGCAGGCTGAGGAGCCGCTGAAAAGTCTTTCCAAAGTTTTGTTCCGTTTGATGGAAGGCAGCGGTCCTTTGAAGACTGCCATCATTCCGTGAGTCATCTGGCCATGAGTCACCTGTTACCCGGGGACTTCGTCAAAAGCCCCGAGGCTTTGGCGAAGGTTTGGGAAAAAGACGAGGCCTTGCAGTATACGCGCTGGCTGGCCACTCACCATTACGAGAATTTCCACGTGGTAAGTTTCCTTCTGCCCAAGCATCTGCACCAGGATTTTTACAACGTTTACTCCTATTGCCGCTGGGCCGACGATCTCGCGGATGAAATCGGGGACGTGACCGAAAGTTTGCGGCTTCTGGACTGGTGGAGCGGCGAACTGGACCGGATGTATGACAGCGGCGCGGCGCAACATCCCGTGTTTGTGGCGCTCCGGGACACCACACGCAAATTCGGCATTCCCAAACAGCCTTTCGCGGACCTGATCCGGGCTTTTGTGCAGGATCAGAAGACAACGCGCTACCGGAACTGGGAAGAGGTGCTGGATTATTGCGTCTATTCCGCCAATCCGGTGGGGCGGCTGGTGCTCTATCTTTGCGGTTATTCGGATCCGGAGCGGCAGCGGCTGTCCGACGCGACGTGTACGGCGCTTCAACTCGCGAATTTCTGGCAGGATGTTACGGTCGATCAGTTGAAGGACCGGGTTTATCTTCCTCTGGATCTTCTCGCCAGGCACAACTACACGGTGGAAGATCTGTTCGCGCATCGCTTCGATCAGCGGTTTGAGGGGGTCATGCGGGAGGCGGTTGACCGGGCGCGATCGCTCTTTTTAACCGGGCTTCCGCTGTCGAAAATGGTGGACAAGCGCCTGTCGATCGACCTCGAACTTTTCAGCCGCGGGGGCATGCGCATTCTGGACAAGATCGAACAGCAGAAGTATGACGTGCTTACGCGGCGGCCGTCCATCTCGAAGGTGGAACGTGTGAGTCTTCTGATTGGCGTCGTCGCACGTGCGGCATTTACAAGGACTCCGGTGGCCCGCGCCGCATGATTTCACTCGAAGAATCTTACCGGCATTGCCGCGAAGTGGCCCGCACACGGGCGCGAAACTTTTACTTTTCGTTTGTTATGCTGCCGGCCGCGCAGCGGGATGCCATGTGCGCGGTCTATACGTTCATGCGCTACTGCGACGACTTGAGCGACGAACCAGGCGCGACCCAGTCGGCCATGGACCGGTGGCGAAATGCGCTGGTGGAAGCTTTGGACGGCCATCCGGACGAGAGTCCCATGTGGCCGGCATTTCTCGATTCCGTGGAGCGGCACAAGATTCCGCACGAATACTTCTATTCTATGATTGAGGGCGTGGCTTCGGATCTGGAGCCGGTCCACGTCAGAAACTTCGACGATCTTTATCGGTACTGCTACCGGGTGGCTTCGGTGGTGGGGCTCACCACGATTCACATCTTCGGGTTCACTTCACCCGAGGCGATTCCGCTGGCGGAGAAGTGCGGGATTGCCTTTCAGTTGACGAACATTCTGCGCGACATTAAGGAAGACGCCGCGCTGGGCCGCACGTACATTCCCGCCGAGGATCTGGAGCGGTTCGGGGTTTCCGAAGAAGATCTGAAAGATGGACGGCGGTCGGATGAGTTCGGGCGTCTGATGGATTTTGAAATTGAGCGCGCGCGAAATTACTACCGCGAGTCCGCGCCGCTGCTGAAGCTGATTCAGCCGAATACGCGCCGCTCGCTGTGGACGCTGATCACGATCTATTCGCGTTTGCTGGAGCGAATTGCGGAATCCAAATACGACGTGCTGACGCGGCGGATTTCGCTTTCGGCTGTTGAAAAGGTCTGGATCGTTTTCAGAGCTTCTTTCAAGTAGTCGTACAGCTCGCTAAATTCGCCGATCGTCAACTGTTCGGCCCGCCTCGACATTTCCGGCCGCGATTCGAAGGCTTCCCGGGGGTATGCCGCCGCGAGATTGTTCCGCAGCGTCTTGCGCTTTTGACGGAAACACACGGATACGAATTTCAGGAATCCAGCGGGGTCGCTCACTGCAAGGGCGGGCCGCGGAGTGAGCCGGATGACGGCGGAATCCACTTTGGGGGGCGGCTGGAAAGCACCCGGTGGGACGGAAAACAGATATTCGACTTCCGCGAGCAACTGACATTCGACCGAGAGATAACCGAATTCACGGCCACCGGGTTTGGCGGTAATCCGCTCGGCAACTTCTTTTTGGATCAGGAATACCGCATGGCTGAGAAGGCCCGGGTTATGCAGGTACTTCGAGATCAAAGGAGTGGCGATGTAGTAGGGGAGATTACCCGCGAGAACGCCGGAGCCCCATTGCGACCAGTTCACGTCGAGTGCATTGGCTTCGATGATTTCCAGATTGGGCCAGCGCCCGCGAACATGCGCGGCGAGGGTGGCGTCCAGTTCGATGGCGACTACGCGCCCGGCATGGGCGATCAGGCGTTCGGTTAAAGCGCCGCGGCCTGGGCCAATTTCAACGGCCAAAGGAACACTTTCGCCGCAGGCGGCTTTGGCGATTCTCTCGAGGGTCTTGCCTTTGACGAGGAAATGCTGGCCGAGCGTTTGTCTCAATTCAGCCGCGAACGTCGATGTGGTGAATGCTGACGAGGATCTTGCTCGAGACCCTCTGTCCGAACGAAACCGCGGGAGTGAATGTGCTGTAGAGGACCAGGTTGCCAATCTCGCGCACGTCCTCAGCGGAGGCGCGGGGATCGGGAACCGTATAGTCGCTGACGTGACCTTTTTCGTCGATAGTCAACTGAACGATGATGTCATCGCCCGCAAAGGAGAAGGGCGAAGACTCCGCCATCGTCACTTCGGTATACAGGCCGACAGGGATGTCATTCCGCCAGTCGGGATGCACGTGCAGTGTGTCGACGATGATGCTGAAGCAGAAGAACGAGGCCAGGATACCGCCCGCTGCCGGAACTGCCAGGGGCCGCAGCAGGTTATCGAAGGCCAGTTTCATGCGCGAACCGATATCGGCCATGCGGGCTTTCACAGTGCGGCGAAGGGCTTGCCTTGAGTGTTCACGCGAGGCAATCACGCGCAGGCGCGTGGCGAGAAGCGGCGGAATGGTTTTCTTCGGAAGATTTCGAAGCCCGGTCTGCATGGACCTGATCTCCGCGCTATCCCGGCCGCATTCCCGGCAACTGTCCAGATGGGCATTGAAGCCGGCATCCCCACTGAACTCCTGGGCAAGATCCTCGCCTTCGTCCCATAGCAGGGCTTGCACCGATTTGCAGTTCAAGTCGTCCATCTTAGTTACCATCGCCCCTGGTTACACCGCTGCTCAATTCCATTGCCAGTTACTCCACCGTCCCTGGAATCAGTTGCATGGATGGCGCGGGATTGAGACGCGATGCAACATATTTGCGCAACGCCTCGCGCCCGCGCACAATCCGGGATTTGACAGTGCCTATCGAAACTTCGAGGATTCCCGCAATCTCCTCGTAACTCATCTCCTCGACTTCTCTGAGAACAAGAACTGCCCGATAAACCGGGTTAATGGCTGCCAGACCGTCTTCGAGGAGGAGCTGCGCTTCCCGGTTCATCGTGAAATCAAAGGGCGTCTCGCCCTGGTCCATCAGCGGCTTGTCGCGGACATCGGAATCGTCGAAAACATCTTCCATGCCTGTTTCGCCGCGCCGATGGCGGAAAAGCCAGCGCCGCCGGTTGTGCGACTCATTTACTGCGATCCGGTACAGCCAGGTTCGAAGGCTGCTGTCGCCGCGGAAATGGCCTACGTTGCGGAACACTTTCAGAAAGACTTCCTGAAGTACATCGCTGGCATCAGCCTGATCTCCCAGCAACCGGTACGCCAAATTGTAGACAGGCGTTTGAAAGCGTTGAATCAATTGCTCGTAGGCCGCTTCGTCACCGGCCTGGAGCGCGGAAAGGAGCCGCTGGTCTTCGAGCGCGGCTTCCTGCTCCGATGTAAGGGTTGAGTTAAGGTTCAGATAAAGGGTGCCTGTCACGGTGTCCTTTGGGCTGCCTTACATTATATGACCCACCTATAGGACACCGCATCCGGGCGGTATGTTCCCGGCCGTCTACTTTCCCCTGGAGGGCTGGAGTACCGTCGCCCGGGCAATTTCGGTTTCCCCGGAATTTCCCGCCAGCCTTGCGGCGGCTTTGGCCCTCGCCTCGTCGGAAACCTGAATGCGATTCCTGACGACGATCGCGCCGCCGGTTTTGGCGAGCCGGGTAGCAACCCCTTTATGCTGGATCACGTTTGTCTTCCCGTCGATGGTGGCGACGCCCGCATGCACGGATACGGTGAAATGTTCGGCGTTGATTTTAGACTTGGCGAACTTTGCCTGGATACGGTGCTCAATTATGCCGTCGGGAGTATTGGTTGCGGGTGGGGCCTGACGCCCGACGGCTTTCGGAGTTTGTTGCGTTTGTGTTTTGGGAGGCAACGGCTGGACGGTCGTTGCTGCCTGAATCAGCCCCGCGAGAGCGACGGCAAGACTCAGTGCGGAGATAATCTTTCTCACGCTGTAATCACCATACCTGAACTTTGGAGAAATTCCAATATCTCCTTTTATTTCAGGGTTATGTGTGAAATGACCCAGTTACACGTGGTCGACTTCGCGCAGCCAGTCCGGCCGCTTCAAAACTTCACGCGGCTTGCTGCCATCGGGTGGTCCGATGATACCGTCGCGGTGCATCATGTCGAGTATGCGGGCCGCGCGGCCGTAGCCGAGCCGCAGGCGGCGCTGCAGGGTGGACGTCGAAGCCTTACCCATTTCCAGCACGACTCGCAGCGCTTCCTCATACATAGCATCCTGATCGCCGGGAGCGCCTTCTTCGACTTCCACCTCGCCGTCTTCACTAGGGGGAGCGATGAGGAACGACTGGTCGTACTCGGGCTTGGCCTGGGCTTTCCAGAAATCGACCACGCCGTTGATTTCCGACTCGGTGACGAAAGCGCCGTGGACGCGCGTGAACCGGGAAGATCCAGGCGGCAGAAAAAGCATATCGCCCTTCCCCAGCAGATGTTCGGCGCCCATTCCGTCCAGAATGGTGCGGCTGTCCACGCGAGTGGCCACGCGGAAGCTGATGCGCGCCGGGAAGTTGGCTTTGATGATGCCGGTGATGACGTCGACGCTTGGCCGTTGCGTCGCCAGAACCAGGTGCATGCCGACGGCGCGGGCCATCTGGGCGAGGCGCGTCACCGATTCTTCCTCGTTGCGGCCTTCCAGCATCATGAGATCGGCCAGTTCGTCGATGAGAATCAGGATGTAGGGCAAAGGCGTCAGCTCTTCGGTGCGTGGCTCCTCGTCCTCAAAGAGGCTGCGCGGCTCGGTCTGCAGCTTGCGGATTTTCTTGTTGTACTGATCGATATTGCGCGCGCCCTGTTCGGCGAGAAGCCGCAGCCGGCGTTCCATTTCGAGCACGGCATTGCGTAGCGCGTTGGTGGCTTTCTTCGGATCCGTGATTACCGGCGTCAGCAGATGCGGAATGCCTTCATACATTCCGAGCTCGACGCGCTTGGGGTCCACCATGATCATGCGCACTTCATCGGGAGTCGATTTGTAGAGAATCGACATGATCAGGGAGTTGATCATGACTGATTTTCCCGAGCCGGTGGAGCCGGCGATCAGGGCGTGGGGCATGGAATCGAGCGCGGCTACTTTAATGCGGCCGTTGATGTCCTTGCCCATGGAGATGGTGAGGAACGAGTTGGATTCCTGAAATTCATCGGACTCTATGACGGCGCGGAGACTGATCACCTCGCGCTTCACGTTGGGAACTTCAATGCCGATGGTGGGCTTGCCGGGGATGCGCTCGATGAGAATCGATTCGGCCTGCAGGCCAAGGCACAGGTCTTCGCTGAGCGTGGTGATGCGGCTGTACTTGATGCCGGCTTCCGGTTTGAACTCGAAGGTGGTGACCACGGGTCCGGGATTGATCTGGACGACGGAACCGAAAACGTTGAATTCCTCGAACTTGGCTTTAATCGCGGACGCGGTATTTTTGAGTTCCTGTTCATCGAAAGCGGAACGTACGGGAATCTCGTTCAGCAGGTCGGAGGCAGGCAGGCGATAGATGGTCGAGCGTTTGGGGCCGAGTTCGCGTTTTACCGGCGCGGTGAAGGGGAAATCGGCGACCGGGGCCGAAGCCGGCGGTTCGTCGGCGAGCTGGCGGATCGGGATGTCCGGGGTGAACTCCGGGGTGAACTCCTGGGTCAATTTGGGGATATTCGCCAACGGCCGCGCGATTTCCGCGGTTGAATCTACCGGTTCGGCGTCATCCCAAGGGAGGTTTTCGGAGACCGGCTGCGGAGTCTGACGCCTGATGCGTCTGGTTTGCGCCGGATCCGGGAGGGCGGGCTCGGCCAGGGCGGCGGTTTCGTCTTCGTAGCGCTGCTGCCGGCGGGCCTCGGCGGCCTGGAGATATTTTTCGCGGCGCGCTTCGGCCGCCAGACGCCACTTATTCCGGATGCGGGCGATCACCGCCAGCAGCGGTGAGAACCAGGCTTCCAGTTTCGCCAGCGTGAACGTGGAAACAAGGTATATCGAGACCACCAGGGCGGTGAATAGAACTACCGCGGTTCCGGCAGGATTCAGGGCATTCTTCAGCGAGTCGGCGAGCAGATAGCCGATTGTGCCGCCCGGCATCACGGTACCGCCGAAGAGACGCCATTCGGGCAGGAGGGCGGACGCACCGCAGGCGGAGAGAAGCAGGGTGACGCTGCCGAACAATTTAATGAACGGCGCGACGATGAGTTCCGAGCGAATCCACTTCCAGCCGAGGGCGAAGATCAGGACTGGAAACAGGAAAGCGGCGAGGCCGAACGACTGCAAAAAGAGGTCGCTCGCGTATGCGCCGACAGGGCCGATCAGATTTCCGGGCCGACCAGCTGCGCCGACGGTATCCCATGAAGAATCCTGCGGATGGAAAGAGGCCAGACTGAGCAGAAATAACAGCCCGGCGGCAAGAAACAAAAATCCCGTCACCTCGTTGAGGCGTCTGGACTGCGTAGGTGTAAAGAGCCTCATCCGACTGGCGGCCGGAAGATGCAGGAGCCTTATTATTATGGCAGAAACGGAAAGGTCCCGTCCTGGAAAGGGTCCAGTATTGAAAAGCCCTTGACGGATCTCCTTTAACATCTGTTAGCATTCATCTTGTCGCAACAGTTTCGCGCGGCTGTGCACGAAACCGACGAGCAACGGCGCGCGCTTTCGTGCCTACAATCAGTTCGACCGTTTCGATAACGATGCAATCAGGCAATCAGGCAGGACCAGCAGGAGCGCTGCCTCTCGCGCTGGGCACAATTTCCTTCGCCGTCTGCTTTGCGGCGTGGGGACTCATCGCCGCATTCGCCCCCCGGTTCCGCGATAGTTTTCACCTCTCCGCTACGCAGGCGGCCCTGATGGTCGCGGTTCCGGTGTTGCTGGGATCGCTGGCCAGGCTCCCGGTCGGCATGCTCGCGGATCGGTTTGGCGGGCGGCTCGTCTTCTCGCTGCTGATGGTGGTGTGCGCAATACCCGCGTTCATAACGCCCCTGGCGCAAACGTATCCGCAAATCCTGCTGGGTGGCTTCTTCCTGGGACTGGCGGGTTCATCCTTCGCCGTTGGCGTGGGATTTGTCTCCCGCTGGTTCAGCCCAGAAAAGCAAGGCAGCGCGCTCGGCGTTTATGGACTGGGGAATATAGGCCAATCCGCCGCAGTTTTTCTTGGACCGCTGCTGGCCGCGGCCTTCGGGTGGCAGAATATCTTCCGCGGTGTGGCAGCAGCGCTCCTGTTGTGGGCAGTGACATTTTGGCTGCTCGCACGGAATGCGCCGGTGACGATCCATCCGAAAACCGTCGGCGAGATGTTTGGACTACTGGCGCGCGAACGCCTTTCCTGGGCATTGTCCGCGTTCTATTTCCTCACGTTCGGCGGTTTCGTCGCATTCTCGATTTATTTGCCGAGTCTCTTGAAAGATCAGTTCCATCTCCAGCCTGCCGACGCCGGTTTTCGCACCGCGGGGTTTGTCGTGCTGGCCACGGTGCTACGCCCGCTTGGAGGATGGCTGTCGGACCGGGTTGGGGGCGCCCGCGTGCTGTCGGCCGTGTTTTCCATCGTGATTCCATTCGCGCTTCTGCTCGCCTGGCCGTCTATTCTGCCTTTCACCATCGGCGCCCTGGGATGCGCAGTCATGATGGGACTGGGCAACGGCGCCGTTTTCAAGCTGGTACCGCAATTCTTTCCACGGGAAACCGGAACGGTGACAGGACTGGTAGGAGCGATGGGCGGCCTCGGGGGATTTTTCCCGCCTCTCCTGCTTGGCATGTTTCGGGATCGAATGGGCACGGTCTGGCCGGCCTTTGTTTTGCTGGCGCTTGTTTCGCTGGTGATGTGGCGCATAAACGCGCGCGTGTTCATTCCTCGTCAGGACGCGCTGGACTTGTCCCTTCCAGCCCATCTTGCCCGGGTCGCGGACCGGGTTCGCGCGGCAGCATGGGCAACGTTGTTCACGCTTGTGCTGGTGGCGGCGATTGTGGTCGGATCGAGGAATTTGGAAAATTTCGATCCGGCGCTGGTGATCTACACGTTCGCAGTCATCTTCGCCACATGGGGCGTCGTTTATCACTACAACGTGTGGCTGGATAAGCCGCCGACCCGAATGTACTGGCGACGTGGCTGGGAGCTGTTTCGCAGCCAGGGAGTATTTCGGTCCTCTCTCACGGTGGCGGGCCTGGCGGGCCGGAACATCGTTGCGCAAACATTTATCGCCAAACGATCGCGCCTCCGGTGGTGGATGCACCAATGCCTCTTTTGGGGTTGCATTCTTGCCGCAGCCATTACATTTCCGCTGGTTTTCGGCTGGATTGCTTTCCGATCTCTGCCCGACGATCAATTCACGTACGTAACCTACCTTTTCGGATTCCCCGCAGGTTCCTTTCCGCTCCATACCCTGGTTGCGTTTTTGCTGTTTCACGGGCTTGATGTTGCTGCGATCCTGGTGATCACCGGCGTTTTCCTTTCGCTTTGGAGACGCCTGCAGGATAAAGGGGCGCAGTCGCTGCAGAGTTTTGGAATGGATTTCTTCCCCGTGATCCTGCTGTTCGCAATCTCGATAACGGGAATCGCGTTGACGGTGTCGCAAGAATGGCTCCGCGGCGCTGCATACAGCTTTCTCGCCATCATTCATGCGATTACTGTCATTGCGGGACTTCTTTTTCTTCCGTTCGGAAAGTTTTTCCACATTTTTCAGCGGCCCGCCCAATTAGGTGTAAAGCTGTACCGCAGTGCCGGAGAGCAAGGACCCGGCGCAATCTGTCCGCGATGCAAAACGCGTTTCGCATCCGCCATGCATGTCAGCGACCTGAAGACCGTGCTGCCCCAATTGGGCTTCGACTACTCGGTGCCCGGGACATCCTTCGCGTGGCAGGATCTTTGCCCGCCCTGCAAACGAAAGACGCTTTCTTTGTCACAACTCAAATTGAAATCGGCCGCACAAGAGGCCGCCAATGGCTAAACCGCCGGCGACGCTCGACCAAATTCGCGACCAGTACGGACCGCACCTCAACTACACTCCCGAAGGCGGGTGGAGCAAGGAGCCGAGGACGCAGCCTGACCGGCTGGTGAAGACGCATTGCTGCTTTTGCGGACAGCAGTGCGGCATCCAGCTAAAGGTTCGCGATAACCACGTCATCGGCTTTGAGCCGTGGGAGGATTTTCCATTTAACCGCGGGATGCTGTGTCCGAAGGGCGTCAAGCGTTATCTGCAGTCGAACCATCCGGACCGGTTGCTCGATCCTTTACTCCGTACCGGCAACGGTTTCGTGAAGACCAGCTGGGATGAAGCCATGGCGCTTACCGCGCGACGCCTCAAGGAAGTTCAAGAACGCTACGGCAAGGATTCCGTGGCCGTGTACGGCGGCGCATCGCTGACGACAGAGAAATCGTATCTGCTTGGGAAGTTCGCGCGCGTCGCGCTCGGAACCCGGCATATCGACTACAACGGCCGTCTCTGCATGGTGTCGGCCGGAGTCGCTTACAAACTGGCCTTCGATGTGGACCGCAGTCCGATTCCATGGTCCGAAATTCCGAA
>DASZLO010000117.1:0-1502 GCA_035552315.1 Bryobacteraceae bacterium | reverse complement strand
GAATGACAACCAAAAAAGGTGCGAAGACGGCGCAGAGCGCGGCGGCGACCGGGCTGACGGTGTTGCAGACTCTGCATCATCGCATTGCCGGGTGTAAGCAGTGTCCGCGGCTGCGGGAGTACGGCGAAAACATCGGCCGGGTGAAGCGGCGGGCCTACATCGATCAGGAATACTGGGCCAAGCCGGTGCCGGGCTTTGGCGATGAGAAGGCGCGGATTCAGATTGTCGGCCTCGCGCCGGGAGCTCACGGAGCGAACCGGACCGGGCGGCCGTTTACCGGCGATGGCGCGGGGAATTTCATGTATCCGGTGCTGGCTGAGGTGGGACTGGCGAACCACGGAAACGCGGTCTCGCGCGACGACGGATTGAAGCTGAAACACACGTGGATCGGCTCCGTGGTGCGCTGTGCCCCGCCCGGAGACAAGCCGACTCCGGCGGAGGTCCGCAACTGTGCCGCGCATTTTGCCGCGGAGTCTGCGGCGCTGTCGAAGGTGAAGGTCGTGGTTGCCCTGGGAAAGATTGCGTGGGATGGCTTCCTGGCGCACATGCTGAGCGCGGGCGTCATCGAGCGCCGGTCGGCATACACGTTCCGGCACGGCGCGGAGTATCGCCTGCCAAATGGCTTATGGCTGGTGGGAAGCTATCATCCGTCGCTGCGGAACACCAACACCGGCAGGTTGAATAAGGTGATGTTTGCGAAAGTATTTGTGCGGGCGCGGGAACTGGCAGGGTTGGACTAGATTTCGCTCACTGGTTCTAACGGGTCTTCAGCGACCTGTTTCTCGGGGAGCAGGAAGACGAGCACTCCCGTGACTGTGATAAAGATCGTGGGGATATTCCAGGCCCAGGAAGATCCTCTGGGAAAATAGTGAAAGCGCAGCAGGGTGACAAGGAATGTCAAACTTGCGACGACTCCCCAAACGCGTGCGAAACGTTTTTTCTCCCGAATCACCCACGACGCCACTCCGCAGATGACGGCGGGCGCCAGGTGCGAAACCAGATACAGCATATTGCGCTGAGACAGAATCGTATGGTGTCGGCTGTACAAAAGTACGCTGCTGGCGACTACATATACAACGTCGAGCGCAGCTTGAGCCGCAAACACCCAGCCCATGAACGTTCTGAGATTCGGATCTTTCATATTCCTGTCGCAGGACTCCAGATGGTCAGTTTAGACATGGACCGGAACGAATGGCATGGGCGAAGACGTTTTCTTTAGCCAATGGTCATACATCCCAGAAGTTCCTGCGTGAATCTTATTGGGTTGAGTGGCAAGCACGACACGGAGGTGCGAACGATGCGTCATAGAGAGTTTTGGATTGCCTTGGGAATCGGCGCGGTGGCGGGCGGCGTCGCGGCGTTGCTGTATGCGCCGCAGTCCGGCGTGAAGACGCGGAAGCAGTTGAAGCGCGGCCTGGCGGATGCCGGCGACGCCCTCGAAGAGGCAGGCGACTACCTGAAGAAGCAGGCCGAGTGTCTTAGCCGCGAAGCGCAGAAGTTGA
>DASZLO010000116.1:0-8614 GCA_035552315.1 Bryobacteraceae bacterium | reverse complement strand
CCATTTGTGTCTATGCCAAAGGTTGCGGTGTTGAAAGTCGTGCTCGGATTGGCGAACTGCGGGTGGTTGAAGGCGTTAAACATCTCGGTTCGGAACTCCAGGTTCGATGCCTCGCCCGCAAAGGGAAGCCGGAACCGCTTGAGAATGGCAAGGTCGATATTAAATTGGTCGGGCCCGGCAATTTGCCCCACCGGGGCGTTGCCGAAACCCGTTGCGGTGCTGCTGGCAACCAGCGGCGACGGCGCCGAAAAGCAGCTTGCATTGATGTATCCGTTCAGCAGTCTGGATTCCACGTTGCCGCCGGTGACAACTTCGCAGCCGGGCGTGTAGTTGGGCCGATCCGTCGTCTCGCCATAAGCGTTATTTCTATTCGTGTAGGTCACGGTCAGAACCTGCCCGGACTGAAGCGTGATGACGCCGGATGTCGACCATCCGCCGGCCAGTTTGCCTAAGAAGCCGTTCTGAGGACCGGGTAACTGATAAACCTAGCTCAATACGAATCGATGCGGCCTGACGAATGGGTCCGGACCGGAGGCCGGCGCAAGCTGGTTACCGATGAACGTCCCCGCCTCTTCCGCACGCGCTGTCCCGATCGCATTGGTCAGATCGCGCGCATAAGTATACGAAAGGAGAAACTGTAAGCCATGGCTGAATTGCTTATTCAAGCTGATTTGCAGCGAATTGTACGTGCCGTGGCCCAGCGGTTCGTAAAGGCTTATTCCGTTTACGTTAAATCCCTCGATCGGAACCCGCAGCGGGATGTTGCCGACCGTGCTGGTGGTGACGCCGCGAATCGGATTCGACGCGCTGGCCAGCGCGGCTTGATTAGTTTGTGTAAAAACGGTTTCGTTGGTGAATTTCGACCCGACATATCCGATGTCCAGTACAAATTTGTTGGCCAATTTGGTCTGCACATCCGCGCTCCAGCGCTGCGTCAGAGGAAATCTGAAATTCGGGGCGTATCCGGCGTAGGTATTGTTGGTGCTGGGTGAATAACTTTGGAACGCGGGCAGCGTGACAGTATCCGGAGCAAAGGGATTCGCATCGGTAAATCCGGCGGTTTGCGTGCCGCTAACTTGCGATATCGTTGCGAACGGCGGCGACGAAAAGCCCTGGAACAAAGCGATAGCAGTGCTCCGTGAGTGGAAAGTGCCGTATCCACCGCGCAGCACAACACGCTCTGTTCGCGGAAGTACCCACGCAAAACCCACTCTTGGATCGAATGTATTCTGTCCGTACCCCAATGTGCCGAAGTCATTGTTGCCCCGCGTGACCCCCGCCGGCAGCGGCGGCCCGGTGTAGTTAGAGGGAACGACAAATCCTTGCAGGCTGCCTGTCGCCGGAGGATTCGGATTGGCCAGATACGGAAAGAACGCCACGTTGTGCCCAGAAGCATCTCCAATTTGACCCAGGCGGTCATAGCGAAACCCCAGATTGAGAGTCAGTTTGCGGCTGACTTTAAAGTCGTCCTGCACGTACGCGCCGCCCTCTACAACTCGATAGGCGCGGTCCGTTTGGCCGCCAAGATAAATGGATTCGGCCACGTCGCTATATCCCGGGCTGCACCCTAACGCAACACAGGCCGCAGCTGTTCCATTCTGCGCCGCGTTCTGTCCTAAAAGAAAATCCGCAAACGTTTCGAACACAACCGGAGGGGCATATTGAAAATTGCTCTCATTGATTTGACTCTTGGTGGCGTTGCCGCCAAAATGCAGCGTGTGCCGGCCGAGCGACCACGTCAGCGAATCCGACAAAATGTAATTGTTCTGCGCAAAGTTGTAACTTTGCCCGTAGCCGCCCACCACCGCATCGGCAATTTCGATTTTCGGTTGCGTGGAGAAAGGAGGCAGGGCGATTCCGAATTGGCCATACGACGAAGCCGCCGGAGGGTATTGTTGGCTCTGCGCCTGCGTGGACCGATGGTAGCCGGCCTCAGCCTGGTTTACTAAATGCGAGTTGAAGGTGTAGGTCCAAATCAGCGCGAAGTCGCGGAATGTGTTGACCGTCGGGTAGGGAAAACCAGGCAGAGTCGTTTGAAATAGGGTTTGTGTTTGGGAGTCGTTCGAAAAGAAAAATCTTTCCGACAACTGGCTCTTCGAGGACATAATGTAGTCGACGTTAGCCTCGAATTGCTTTTCAGTGAAAGGACAGGCCTGGCTGAAAACGGACGCGCCCTCTTCGCTGAAGGCCTGGGCATAAAGAGGGTTCGATGGACTCAGCGTCGTGGGTGTAATTTTCTGCGGCGACGGAATAATGTATTGGCCATTCGGCAGCTTCGCCTGCAGCACGGCTAAAGCCACCGGGTTGATGTTCGAGCCATTCGCGGCGATGGCCGGCCCGACTGGCCCTCCCGGAAGAACGGCGGTCTGAAAATAGCCCCGCTGTCCCCCGAAAAGAGCCCCCAATGCCGCTGCTGAGCGGTCGTTGGTCAACGGCGGAAGCAGAGTCGTGACCGCGCAGCCCGAGGCGATCCCATTTAACTGATTCGTTCCTTGATAGGAGCCGAAAAACAGCAGTTTGTCTTTGATGATGGGGCCGCCCAGCGTGCCGCCGTACTGGTTTTGCCGGAGCACGCCCCGTGGAGCGCCCACTTGGTTATTGCTGAACGAATTCGCGTTCAAATCGTCGTTGCGGAAAAATTCGTACAGGTTTCCGTGGAAGTTGTTGCTTCCGCCCTTCGTCAGGACATTCACCTGCGCGCCGGCGTTCCGCCCATTGGACGCATCGTACGGTGCGGTGACTACTTTGAATTCCTCCAGTGTGTCCGGGTTAGGCGTCGGAACTCCGCCGGAAAAGGTGCCCGCCCCCATCAGGTCGTTTACCTCCACTCCGTTGATCTGAAAGTTATTGTCATTGGTATTCGAGCCATTCGAAGAAATACCGCCCGAGCCCTCTTCATTCGAGAGAGCTCCGCGCCCCAACGCGGAAGCATCCGTTACTGTCGAAGAGACTCCCGGTTCTAGCGCGGCAATCTGCATAAAGTTGCGCGTGACCAGCGGGAGCGCTTCGATAGTCTGGCTGCTCGTCACGATACCGAGTTGCGCGTCTTGCGTTTGCAAGGGGTTTTGGTTGGCGGCGACAGTCACGCGCTGAGTTTGCGCTCCAACGTTGAGCTGAACGTTTACCGTGGCCGCCTCTGTCACAACGACAGTGATGTGCTCGTATGTGGAAACGCTAAAGCCTGCCTTCGCGGCCGAGATGTGATAGCTGCCCGGCGCGAGCAGAGCAACGATATAAGTTCCCTGACCATTTGAGGTAGCCGTTTCTGTTGCGCCGGTGGCATCGTTTGTCGCCGTCACCTCTACTCCCGGGACCGCCGCTCCAGACGCATCCGTAATCACTCCCGTTATGGAGCCCGTCGTGCTGTTCTGCGCGAGCGCCGGCAGAGCCCATAAAAGAATTGCAATGCTACGCAGCTTCGTCATAAATTCCTCCTTTGGAATGAGCGGATTCATTTGCATCAGGAGCAACTCGGATTCTGCAACAAATGCTTCACTAAGGATCGATTCCGGGCAGTCTATCACCTGTCCGGGACCCTTGTCAATCAAATCGTGCCGCCCGGCGCAGACGTCTACGTCTGCCGCGCCGCGAATCGTCCCGGCGCTTGGTTCCATGAATCATCTGTTGCATCATCTCCGTCGCGAATGATACAAATATTGTTGCCGGGCCGGTTGCTGGCCGGCGCCGGGCGTAGCCGTTAACCGGACAGTAGCCTGGAAAATAGAATGCACACAGATTTGCGCGGTCTGCCGGTCACAGCGTCGAGCCGGAGTTCTGTGGAGCAGTTGGATGGCGTCATTGAGGCGTATCTCGGCTCGCGCCGTGACGCCATGTCCCGGGTCGAGAAGCTGCTGGCAGACGATCCGGCTTGCCCTCTCGCACACTGCCTGGCCGGATACCTGCAGATGCATCGAGTGAAACGGGAAGGAGTGTCGGGCGCGAAAGAGTCGTTAGCGCAGGCCGTCGATGCGCGTGGAAAACCGCCCTTGCTTCTGCGCGAAAAGCTGCATGCGCTCGCGCTCGAAGCCTGGATCGGAGGAGATATGGGTGCCGCGCTGGCGCACTGGGAGAACATCCTCGCTGCCTATCCGCGCGATATCCTCGCCATCCGGCTGGCGCAGTTCATGACATCCTACCTCGGAAATAGCCGGCAAATTTGCGAATCCGTGGAACGCGTTTTTAAGAAATGGGATCCGGCGGTGCCGGGCTATAGCTATTTGCTCGGCTGCTATGCCTATGGCTTGGAAGAATCCGGCAATTACAGTTTGGCGGAGCACATGGGGCGGGCGGCAATCGACTTGAATCCGCGCGATCTATGGGCCGCGCATGCGGTGGCGCATGTCATGGAGATGCAGGGCAGGCCGCAGGATGGCATCGCCTGGGTAGCGGAACTGGAGCCGCAGTGGCACGGCTGCGGAAATTTTGTTTTTCATCTGAAGTGGCATTGCGCGCTGTTCCATCTGGCGCTCGAAGATTTCGATCGCGTGCTCGCGATGTACGATCGCGAAGTTCGCGCCGAATCGACCGACGAGTATCTGGACATTGTGAACGCGTCTGGCGTGCTGTGGAGGCTGGAGCAGGCCAATATAGACGTGGGACCGCGTTGGGAGGAATTGGCCAGGCGCGCGTCGGCGCGGCTGGACGAGCATCTGTTCGTGTTCGCGGATTTGCATTACGCGCTTGCCGCCGCGGCGAAATATTCCGAAGACGCGGAGAAGTTTCTGCAATCGTGGACGGCCTTCGCCAAAAGCGGGAGCGGGACGCAGGCGCGTGTCATGGACGAAGTGGGTCTGGCAGTTGCGCAAGCGATTGTCGCTCATCGGAAAGGCGCCTATTCCGAAGCGCTGGACCATTTGTTGTCCCGGCGCAAACTGATTCACCGCGTCGGTGGCAGCCACGCCCAGCGCGATACATTCGAGCAGTTGCTCATCGATTCCGCCATCCGTGCAGGCCAGAACGAATTGGCGCAGCAGCTTCTCGCGGAGCGGACAGCCGTGCGTCCGCACGATCTGTGGTCCCGGAAAACACGGGCGAACCTGGAAGCGCACAAACAATCGGTGGAGAGGAACGTACATTGAAAACTGAAGCACTGCTGGCGCGGCGCGCGAGCAGGCTGCCGCCGACTGCCGCGGCAACCGCTACGCCGGACCACCACCCGATCTCTTTCGATTCCGGGCATGCCTTCCCCGGGGTGCTGCCGGACCTGACATCGGAAGCGGAGAGGGCGCTCACAGCCTGCCGCGCGGAAACTCTGCAGTACGCTCCCCGGCCCGGTCTCCCTGAGCTGCGGGATTGGATTGTCGAATATATGCGCCGCGACGGCGTCGCGAACGCGTCGCTCGAAGAAACGTTCGTCACCAATGGAGCCAAGCACGCCCTGGAGCTGGTCTGCCGTTTGCTGCTCGAAGAAGGCGATGCCATCGTGGTGACCGCGCCCACCTACTTCACCGCCATTCCCATCTTCAAAAGTTTCGCCGTGGAATTCATTGAGGTCTCGCAAGATGGCAACGGGCTGAATGTTTCCGAACTCGAGCATCTGCTCTCGGAACGGAAACGCGCCGGACGGCCCGGGCCCAAATTCATCTACGACATTCCGGATTTTCACAACCCGTCGGGCGTGACCATGTCGCGCGAACGCCGCGAGACGCTGCTTGCGTTGGCGGAAAAAAACAACATCCTCGTCATCGAAGACAGCCCCTATCGAAGAGTTCGTTTCGAAGGCGAATCGCAGCCTCTGCTCAAAGCGCTCGACCGCAGCAACAGTGTGCTGACGCTGGGCACGTTCTCCAAACTGCTTGCGCCCGGACTGCGAATCGGATGGGTGAGCGGCCCGCGCGACCTGCTGAACCGCATGATCCAGTTGAAATCCGACGGCGGATCCTGTCCGCTGACCCAGCGAATAATTTTTGAGTTCTGCAGCCGTGGCCGTCTGGACTCGCACATCGAGCGTGTTCAGAAGGTATACCGGGCGCATCGCGACCGTATGGTTGCGGCAATCCGGCAGCAGTTGCCCGGAGTCTCTCTGGTTGTTCCGCAGGGCGGCTATTACGTATGGCCTACCCTTCCGGAGCCCGTGGATGGAGATGTCCTGGCAAGCCGCGCGGCGAGCGACGGAGTCATTCTGATCCCGGGCAGCAAATTCTTTGCCGCGAGCGGCGGCTCATTGTCAGGTGGAAAAGCACCCAAAAATCACGTTCGCCTCGCCTACAGTCACGCAACCCCGGCCGAGATTGATGCCGGACTGGAGCGACTCGGAAAAATCTATCGTTCCATGAATTGATATGCATGGAGAACAACAACAGCGCATTTGAAACTGCAGGCATCCGTGCGGAAAAAGACCAAACGGCGCGGGGTTTTCTGCAGATTGGGGAAACCGCTACGGGCAGCATTGCGTTTCCGCTGGTGATTGTGAACGGCGCCGCCGCGGGGCCGGTGCTTTGCCTGACGGCGGGCGTGCATGCGACCGAGTACGCGCCCATCGAAGCAGCCTTGCGGTTGATACACAGTCTGGACCCGCGGAAACTGTGCGGAACGGTGTTAGCGGTCCCGGTGGTGAATATGCACATGTTTGCTGCCCGCCGTGGTTTTGTTTCTCCCATCGATGGGCTGAATCTGAACAAAGTTGCTCCCGGCGGAGATGGGTCCATCAGCGAGATTATGGCCAGGACCCTGCTCGACCGGGTGATTCTGCGGGCGCAATACTATATTGATTTGCATGCTGGCGATCTGGGCGAAATGCTCATGCCGTTCGCCGGCTGCTGCGTAACCGGAAATCAGGCCCTGGACCAGGGAGCCGAAGCGTTGGCGCGGTTATTTACTCCCGGTCTGATCTCGCTCGCGCAAGATGGCGGCACGTTGCCCCCTTTCGCCGGATCTCTCGTATATGCTGCCGCGCGAGCCGGCGTGGCCGCGATGCTCGCGGAATCCGGCGGCAACGGAACTCTGGAAGAAGCCGACGTCGACGTGCACGTAGCGGGCGTTCAGAACATCATGCGCTATCTCGGAATGATCGAAGGAGCGCCAGCAATCCCGGGTCCCCAGATCAAGGCGACACACCGCGCCATCACCCGTGCCACGCGTTCCGGCTTGCTTCGTTTGAAGGTGAAGATCGGAGATGTCGTGTCCGCGGGAGACGTGATCGCGGAAATCTGTGACGTCTTCGGCGATGTCGTCGAAACGGTGCGAGTGGAGCGCGGGGGAATTGCCGGGCTGGTATGGGCGCACAAGTCGGTCAGCACGGGAGATCCGATTGTTCGTTGCTGGTACACCGAACCGGCCCCGCCTTTTGCTGCGACAGACAGATTCCTCGAACGCGCATAGTATTCTTCGCTATGCATCGCCCTATAGTTTCGTGTTTCGCCGGGCTCTGTCTGTGCTGCCTTGTGTACGCCCAGATTCCGCAAGGCCCGCCGGTCTTTCAGCCCGCGCAGCCGCCCGCCCGCCGGGCAATTCTTTGCGGCACATTGATAGACGGCAAACACGATCAGCCGCTGAAAAATGTGCTGCTTTTGCTGGAGGGCAACACCATCGCCTCCGTCACTGTGGGCGCCCGCCCGCCCGCCGGCGTTCCCGTGATCGATCTTTCCCATTCGACCGTCCTGCCGGGCCTGATCGACGTCCATACGCACATCCTGTTTTCGGACCTGGTCTATGCCGATCAACTGCTGAAAGAATCCATCCCCTATCGCGCGGTTCTGGCAGCGCGCAATGTGCAGATCGCGCTCGACGACGGTTTCACCACCTTACGCGACCTGGAGACGGAAGGCGCGATGTATGCGGATGTCGATGTGCAGACCGCGATCGACCGCGGCATGATTCCGGGACCGCACCTGCAGGTGGCGACGCGCGCCTTGGCCCCGAGCGGCATGTATCCGCTGCTCGGATATTCCTGGGAGTTGAACCTGCCGCATGGCGCCCAGGTAGTGGATGGAGTGGAAAACGCGAGAAAGGCGGTACGGGAGCAAATCGGCAACGGCGCGAACTGGATCAAATTCTATGCCGATCACAATTACACCTTCTCGCTCGACGACGCGCTGCACGGAATCGTGAACTACACGCCGGAGGAAGCGCGCGCCATTGTGGACGAAGCCCATCGCCTGCATACGCCGGTGGCCGCCCACGCGGTCAGTCAGGAGGGAATCCAGACGGCGCTTGATGCCGGAGTCGACAGCATTGAACATGGCCAGGGATTGACCAGAACCGAGATGGACGAAATGGCAAAAAAGGGCATTTACTGGGTGCCGACCATTGTTGCCAGCGCATATGCCTCACCGGGACACACGGTAAACACCAGGCTGGTAGCGAAAGAGCGAGCGGTATTTGCCCTCGCCCTGAAAGCGGGTGTGAAGATCGCGTGCGGCACGGACCAGAGCGGCTTCATGTGGACGGCATTCTCGCAAGCGAGAGAAATCGAATTTTATGTGCAATACGGCATGACCGCCATGCAGGCGATTCGCTCGGCGACCGTGACCGCGTCGCAGCTTCTCGGCTGGAGCGACCGCGTGGGCAGCATCGAGCCGGGCAAGCGTGCCGATATCGTGGCCGCAGCCGGAAACCCCCTCGACAATATCGCGGAGCTGGAGCACATCCAGTTCGTCATGAAAGACGGAGTGGT
>DASZLO010000115.1:0-19825 GCA_035552315.1 Bryobacteraceae bacterium | reverse complement strand
AGCGCAATAAGTTGAAGAGAAGCAACGGGGAGGGTTTTTTGACTTCTACCGGCATAGACCGCCAGCAGCGCCAATAAGGCCACGGCGCAAAAGGCAAGCGCGAAGGTGGGTTTCTTAAACAGGCCGAGGCAAAACTCTTTCCAGCTGAATTCTGGCGGCGCAGGTGCCTCATGCAAAGCGCGACGCATCCCCAGCGCAAAGTTTTCGATGTAATCGAGGCGGGTCCGGCAGGACTCGCACAACATCAGATGATCTTCGAGATCGGATGAATCGGGCTCCGGCAAGCGGCCCAGGGCGTAGTTCTCCAGTTCATCGTCCGTGCCGTGAATATTCAACTCCACACGTGACTCCTTATAGGAAAAGTGCGGAGGTCGGTAAATATTCTCAACCTGTACTGAGAATTTTTCAGGATGTTTCAGTTTGGAACGTTTCGGGGCAAATTTTCAAGCATGTTTCAGCTGAATCCCGACGCCAGCGGCTACCCGCTTCCCCAATTCCCCGAATCGGGCCTTGGCCCGGGACTTCAACAGGCGGAACTGGTTGTAGCTCAGACCCATTTCGCCGCAAATCTGTTCCTGTGACTGCTCAAGAACATAGAACCGGTTCAGAATTTCCCTATCCCGCCGCGAAACGCCATTGAGCACCCTGCGGGCTATGTCTGCCCGTTGCCGGGCGATGACAGTGATCTCCGGGTTGTCGCGCCAGTCGGAGACCGAAAAGAGCGTATCGTCGAATTCCACGCGCGTTCGCCGCTGGTGCACCGCAATGTCGATTGAGCCGGCGATCTGCCGTTTGACGACCGTCCGCACATACCCCATGAGCCGTTCCGGCTCGCGCAGATCTCCGTTGCGAATCGCCTGCGCCACGATGAGGAAGCAGTCATGAACCTTGTCGTCCAGGTCCTCAGGCCCGAGGTTTCGGAGGAGGAAATAGCGGATGCCTTTGGCGAAGATCGCGTACAGCTCTTCCATTGCGGCGCTGTCGCCCTCGCGAATACGATGCACGAGCGGAGCCCAATCGGTAATCTGAAGGTTTTCCTGGCGCGACTCTCCCGAAGCGGGAGCCGTTTGCGGAACTGCGGACGGTGTTTGCGTTGAGTCGGACATTTGACGAATCAATGGATCTAAAGTGGCGGTGGACATCACACTCTCCCGAGAAGAAAATAAGCGCCCAGCAGATCGGATCTTTTTCGGGCGGGTTCGTTTTTTAGTAATTCCAATTGCGCCTGCTGCAGCGCGAAAGCGGGCCCCTGACTCCAGGACGCCCGCAGATGGCGATAGAAGGCGGCCATCAGGCTCTGCCCCGCATCGTCGGAAATGTTCCAGCGTGTTGCGAGGACAGCGCCTGCGCCTGCTCCGATCCAGGCCCGCGTCAGGCCCATCAGGCCTGTGCCTGGAAGGGTCGCGCCCCGCGCCGAATAACAACCGTTCAGCACAACCAAACTGGCGGTAACCGGGTGCGCAAGAATCTCCGCGGGCCCCATAAACCCCATGGCGCCGGATGAATCGAGGCTCAGCGCGATAAGGCCGGAGGAACGATCGTCCGGGCCGGCGATTACGTGCGTGGCGAAATGGATTATCGAGGGGCCGGCGTCCAGCGCGGCCTCGACCCCGTCCAGCCCGGCGTCAGCGCCTGAAAGGACACGGGTCCTGTCCGGACCCCACGCACGCGAGCAGACTTCCACCTCATCCGCGGTTGCTATAAGCCGGGGCAGTACCATGTTGCCCGACGTGGTCAGGTTCCGTTGTCCCCGGTAGCGGCTGTCGGCAGCGTTATAAACGGGATCCCCGATGCTCACCATTTCGCCGCTTGCAGGAGCGCCGTTGCTTTCCAGAAGAAGTATATTCGGGATCGCCTCGAGCGAAGCGTGTTCAATCAAATAGTCCGGCGGATTTTCGCGGGACGCGTGGATCTCGCTTACCACCAGGGCGGCAAAAGGCAGATCGAACAGCGGCCCGTCCAGTTCCAGCAGCCACCGTTTGTGAGCCAGGTACGACGGCGGCACACCATTGAAAAGCTTCCTGTAAAGGTCGCGCCCGAGGGCCGGAGCGGAGGCTTCGCCGGCCTTCAGGGCGCCGCTGAAGCCGGACACGGCTGCTTCGATCGCAGGTGAAGCGGGGATTCCGTAGACATTCACATGGTCACGGTCGGCTGCCCAAAGCCACCCTGAATGCGCCGCCAGATGAAAACTAAAAAGCACGGTATCCCGATCCAGCAGCCGCTGCGCCCTGCCCAGGGGAGAAGCCAGCACGGAAAAATTGCCGCTTGTTTCACCAGCGCCCGCCGTGGCTTCCATTTGCTGCAATTGCAAGTGGAGCGCGGCCGCCTGATCTGACTTCCCTTCGGTTGGCTCCGCGAGAAGGGTACGTTCCACCGAGCGGTAGTGCGCCAGCAAGTCCCAGTAATTTCGCGGCAAACGGCTGCGCCAGTCGTTCGGCGCCGGCATCAAGGCGCGCAATGTCCAGAGCCTCTCCTGTTCAGCGGCATTGAAAGCTTCTTCGAGAAATGCCTTGTCGGAAGTTTGCCGCGCCAGCCGGTTAGCAGCCTCCACGACGCCCCCGGTCACGCGGCTGAGACCGCTTTCGAGCGTTACCCGATCCTGATCGGCTGGCACAATGTCCGCCCGCATAAGGGACACATACTGGCTGGCGGCGCGGAAGTCCGCGAGCGCTCCATTCAGGTTGTTGCGCGCCAGACGGAAATCACCCCTGTCGGCGTAGATAATCCAGCGGGGAGTCAGGCCAGGCGCCGCTGCGACGGAGGCATCGAAGAGCGCCAGGGCCGAGCGCCCGTCACCTTGCCTGTCCTTGACGCGTGCCAGGCCGCGCAGAATATTGGCTGATCCCAGGCGGTGCATCCGGGCGATGCGCAGAGCCTCCGTGAGGGCCGCGTCCGCCTCCTCAATGCAGCCCGCCTCAAGAGCGGCGCCGCCCCAGCTCGACAGGGCACGCGAGGTGGCCTCGAAATCTCCCTGTTCGTCGAGCGCGTCGATCGCGGCCCGGTAAACAGGACGGGCCTCATCGAATCTGTGCAGGCGGGCCAGCGCGCTTGCAAGCTGGAACTGCAATTTTGGATGAACACTGCGGTCGGGAAGTCCGGCGGAATAATCGAGCCCTTCTTTGGCAACCTGCAGAGCTGCTTCCGGATTGCTCATCTGCAGGTACAAGCTCGCCAGATTGTTCAGGGTGCGGGCGAGGGCCAGCGATTCGCCAGCCTCACGAGCCAAGCCGGAGGCTTTCAGAAAGTCGGTGAGGGCGTCACGGAAATCCTGCCGGGCAAGCGCAGCCCCGCCCGCGTCGCTGTAAGCCGTCGCGGCAAGCGGCAGACGATGAATTTGAATGGCAAGTGCGGCCGTACCGAGGAAATCCTCATGAGCCTGGAGATAGTTCCCCTTGCTGAAGTTGATGTGGCCGGACGCGTTGCGTCTGCCCATCTCCCCGGTGAGAGGTGTTTCGGCGATTCGGACTGGAGGACTCGCTGAAAACCGCGTTGAGCCAGTCAGCGACAGAGCGGTCAGCGCGAAGCCCAAGACCGCTACAGCTTTTCCGAAAGTTTTTCGCACCAGTTGGTATCTGGCGGCGCGACGTGAGAGGCGTACAAACCACCGTACGGTCCATCACCGTTCTAGATTGAGTTTCTGCCTGCCCTGCGCGGTTTGTCAAGGCATAGTACTTTCTTTGGAAAGCGCCGCGCTGTGCTAATCTGTGGTTTTCCAACCTGAGGAGTCCCGTAGTTTATGTTGTTTCGTTCCCTGGCAATCCGTGTCAGTCTGGTTTGCTGTGCGCTTGCGCCCATCGCCTCCGTCGCGTCGGCGCAGCTAAAAGTTGCAGTCGTCAATTCCCAGCAAGCTCTTCTGGAATCGGACGAACTGAAAAAGGCATCGGCCGAACTCGAAAAGAAATACAAGCCGAAGCAGGATCAGATCCTGAAGCTGCAAAACGATCTGCAAACGATCGAGCAGCAGCTTGCAAGCGGCAAGCTGAATCCGCAGGCTACGGCGGAAGCGCAGGCGCAGGGTCAGCGCAAACAGCGCGATGCGCAGCGACTCTCCGACGATACGCAACAGGAATTCGATCGCGACCGTCAGGAGATTCTGGGGAAGGCCGGCACGAAGATGCAGGACGTGGTGAAGAAACTGGCGGATGAAAAGGGCTACGATCTGGTCCTCGATACTTCCCAGGCCATTTTTTCCAAACCAGCCCTGGATATCACGGCCGATGTTCTCGCCGCGTACAATAAGGCCAACCCCGCAAAGTAGTTTTCGGAAAACATGGCGGGCTATCTCGATCAATACGGCGCTGGCGAAGAGCGGCGGAACCGGATATTGAAATGGTCCATTATCGGGACTGTCGCCTTTGTGCTGCTGGCCTCCCTGACCTGGTATCTGTTCAGGAATCACCATCAGGAAGGGGTTGTGAAGGCTTTCGTCCGCGACGTGAAGGCGGGCGATTATGACGCCGCCTACAAAGCGTGGGGCTGCACGCTCCAGACCCCGTGTCCCGGTTATTCGATGGGCAGCCTCATGGAAGACTGGGGCGGCGCATCGAAAGATCCCGCGAAAAGCTCCATCCCGGACTCCGTGATTTTCGGAATCACCGACAGCGAATCATGCAACAATGGCGTGCTGCTGACAGTGCAGGTCACCCCCACCCGGCAGGAAAAACTTTGGGTCGACAAGAGCAGCGACTCGATCAGCTATGCGCCCTATCCCATCTGTCCGGGAAAGAATCCTTTCGCCATCATGCTGCACAGAACGATCGGGCGTTTGAGAAAACCACTGCTGCAATAAACTAAAGAGAGACAAATGAGCACGACTACGGTCCCCACTACTGGCGCAGGCCTTGAAGGCATTGTCGCCGCCGAATCCGAGATCTGTTTCATCGACGGATTTGAAGGTATTCTCAGCTATCGCGGCTACAACATCCACACCCTGGCCGAACATGCCACGTTCGAAGAGGTGATCTGGCTCCTCTGGAAAGGCAAGCTGCCCACTGCCCCCGAGCTGGCGGAACTGAAGGCCGCCTTGTTTGCTGCCTCATCGATCCCTCAGCCGGTCGTCGACTTCCTGATCGATAACAAGAAATCGTCGCCCATGGACGTGCTGCGTACGGCAGTCTCCATGCTCAGCCTCTACGATCCTCTGGCGAAGGATATGTCGCCCGAGGCGAATCAGCAGAAGGCGATCAATCTGATGGCCCGGACTTCCACGATCGTGAGCACGTTCGGGCGGCTGCGCCTCGGCGGCGGCCCCATCAGCGCGGATCCGTCGTTGAGCTTCGCCGGAAATTTCCTTTATTGCCTCACCGGCAAGTGGCCGGATGACGTGATGGAGCATGTCTTCGATGTCGCGCTCATCCTGCACGCCGACCACGAACTGAATGCGTCAACCTTCGCTGCCCGCGTCACAGCCGCCACCCTTTCCGATATCTATTCTTCCGTCACCTCGGGAATCGGCGCGCTCAAAGGACCTCTGCATGGCGGAGCGAACGAGGAAGTCATCCGCATGCTGCTCGAAGTCGGCACGTCCGACAAAGCGGTCGAGCGCGTGCACGAGATGTTCGCCAAAAAGATCAAGATTCCGGGTTTCGGCCACCGCGTCTACCGCACGGACGATCCGCGGGCGTCGCACCTCCGCGTGATGTCCGAGGAACTGGGCAAGAGCACCGGGCATGAAGATCTTTACCTGATGTCGAAGCGCGTTGAAGAGACCGTCCGGGGTGAGAAGAAGCTCAACCCGAATGTGGATTTTTACTCGGCTTCCACTTATTACTCGCTGGGAATTCCGATCGATCTCTTTACGCCGATTTTTGCCGTCAGCCGCATGTCCGGCTGGACCGCGCACGTACTCGAGCAGTATCACAACAACCGGCTCATCCGGCCCCGCGCGGAATACAAGGGCAATCCGGACGGCATGAAATGGATTCCGCTGGCTGAGCGGACCGCGTAGCCCAAGAAGATCAGTGGACGAACGCGCTTTCTACACCGAGACGCAGGCGAAAAGGCCGGCGACTCTCAACTGTCCTTCCTGCAGAACCCAGGAAACCTACGATCTCGCTTATCTTGTGCGCACGAAGAAAGACCGGATTCCGGCCGGCGCGGATGAGCGGGATCGCGCAAAGTTTGCCAAAGCCCGAAGCTACATGCTGCTGGTGGACCTGCAGGCGATGTGCAAGAACCCCCGATGCCGCAAGCGTTTTGACATCTCGGGCGTAAACACCGTCGCATTTATCTAGGCCGATTCGCCATCCTTTCGCTCTAAAGATTTTTTTTGAGCCATCCGATCCCTT
This sequence comes from Bryobacteraceae bacterium, assembly GCA_035552315.1. Taxonomy (GTDB): domain Bacteria; phylum Acidobacteriota; class Terriglobia; order Bryobacterales; family Bryobacteraceae; genus BOG-234. The sequence continues at coordinate 13,538 of DASZLO010000115.1, read as the reverse complement.
TTCTGTAGGGGGAAATGGATGATGAGTTCAACAATTTCGCGTGTTCTTCTGGGTTTGTGCGTCGTATCGATTTGCGGTGCGAGCCCCAAAACCGGTAGTGCATCGCCGAAAATACCGTTCACTTTCGTGGAAAACCGGGGCCAGGCAGCGCCCGGGATTCGTTTCACGGGTTCGGGGCCGGGCTTCAAGGCGTGGTTCGAGGATCGCGCGGTAGTTCTGCAACAGGGTCCGGCGGCGGTGCGGATCACCTTCGCCGGTCGCACCAATATCACCGCGCCGGAAAGTGTTCCCGAAACAGATACGGGAGCCCGGGCGAACTATCTTCGCGGTACCGATCCGGCGCACTGGCAGACAGGTATTCCTCTCTATTCGGAAATCGTCTACAAGGGGCTTTGGCCCGGTGTCGACCTGATCTACAGAGCCGACGGAGACGGCGTGAAAGCCGAGTACAGACTCGCCCGCGGGGTGCCTGTGGATGAGATCCGGCTTCGATTCGACCGGGATGTCCGGATTGAAGCCGACGGAATTCTGCGGGTGCCGGGAGAGGCCGGGGATTTCGTGGAAGACAAACCGGCGCTCTATCAGAACATCGAGGGAAGGCAGCGGCCGGTGGACGGAGCCTTTCACCGGTATGCCGACGGGACAATCGGTTTCGAGACCGCGGAATACGATCGCGCCCAGCCTCTTGTAATCGACCCCGCGATAATAGCCAGCGGATATTTCGGCGGCAGCTCCCAGTTGAGCATCACGGCGGTTGGCGTCGATCTTTACAACGACGTTGTGGTGGCGGGCTGGACCAGTTCTACCGATTTGCCGGCCAGTGGCGTCCGTACGAAGAATGGTGGCGGAGTCGATGCGTTCGTCGCCAGTTTCACGCCGAACGGCGCCGCCCTTTCCTGGTGCACGTACCTTGGCGGATCGTCGGACGATCGCGCTTTCGGACTGGCGATAGACCCGAACCGGAACATCTACATTACCGGCTGGACGTCGTCCTCCAATTTTCCCCTCGCCGGTGCGCTGCAAACCAGGCTCAGCGGGACGCGCGACGCATTTGTCGCAAAACTGGACCCCGCCGGCCACACCTTGATTTACAGCACCTACCTGGGCGGAACCGGGGTGGATAGCGGCAATGCCATTACCCTCGACGCCAATAACGCCGCGGTGATCGCAGGCGACACGACTTCCACGAACCTCGCGGTCACGGCCCGGGCTTTTCAAACCAGGAGCGCCGGCGCCCAGGATACCTTTCTCGCCAAGCTTTCTCCAGCGGGTAACTCGCTGGTCTTCATGACGTATCTGGGGGGAAGCGGAAACGACCATGCCAGTTCCGTGAAACTGGACGGATCCGGGAACGTTTTTGCAGGAGGATACACCTATTCGGTTAATTTCCCGACGAAACTTCCTTACCAGCCGCGGACCGGAGGCGGCCAGGATGGTTTCGTCTCCAAGCTGTCGCCGTCCGGAACGACGCTGCTGTTCAGCACCTACATCGGCGGGTCCGGCGGATCGGCCGGCCTTCCCGAAGAAGTGAATTCGCTCTGCGTCGATCTGCTCGGGAATGTTGTGGTGGCAGGCATCACGCCGTCCGCGAACTTTCCCGTTACGGCAGGCGCTTTACAGACGATCTTCGGCGGTGAGACCGACGGCTTTATCGCACGCTATTCGGGCACGGGCGGACTGCTCGATTCCACATTCGTGGGCGGCGCGTTAACCGACGGGATAAACGCCATTGCCCTCGACTACCACGGGGATCCGTACGTAACCGGGTACACGGTCTCGCAGGATTTCCCCGTTCAACGGGCTCTCCAGACCACCAATCTGGGTTCCACGAATGCGTTCGTCGTCAAGCTGAACAACGTTCTGTCGAACATGATCTTCGGAACCTATCTGGGAGGATCCGGAAGCGACTCCGGGACATCGATCGCGGTCGATGCGCAGACCTCCATTATCATTGCTGGACAAACCAGTTCCCAGGATTTTCCTCTCGCCGCAAACCTGCAGAGTTCTCTGCCCGCGACGCTCACCGCTTTCATCACGAAAATCGCGCCGTCCTTCACCATCGCGATCGATACCCAGTCCGTTATCGTTACGGACCCGTGGCATATTTCGTGGGATACGACCACCACGGTCTTCGGAAACGCGGCCGATCTTCCAGTTTCCGGCGACTGGGATGGCACCGGGAGGAAGCGAATAGGCGTATTCAGCAACGGCACCTGGTTCCTCGATATCAACGGCGACGGCTATTTCGACGCGGGGGACAAAACTGTGGCGTTCGGACAGGCGGGCGACATTCCCGTGGTCGGCGACTGGACCGGCACAGGCCATATCGCGCTGGGACTCTACCGGCAGGGGTCCTTTATCCTGGATCTGAGCGGGCACCTCACCGGTGTTCCGACGGGCCTGAACGATGTCACGTACACGGGGTTCGGCCTGAGCAGCGACATTCCCGTGGCCGCCGACTGGAACGGCTCGGGCACAACCAAGGTGGGCGTGTTCCGCAACGGGAGCTGGCTGGTGGACTATAACGGCGACGGTCTGTTCAACGGTTCGGATCGCACATACACCTACGGCCAGGCTGGCGATCTGCCTGTGGTCGGGGACTGGGATAGTTCCGGCCGGCCGTCCAAAATCGGGGTTTATCGCGGCGGCGTGTGGATTCTGGATTACGACGGCGACAACGCCTGGACAGTTCCCGCGCTCAACGAGATGGTGCTGGGCTTCGGCTCATACGGATTCCTGCCGTTGATTTTCTGACTGGAGATTTCCGATGCGACTTCAGCTATTTCGCGGGAGTCTGGGTGTGGGGCGCGGCCGCTTCGCCAAGCAGCGGATCGTTAACGGTGGCCGGCTCCTGCCCACTGTGCTGGTGGATCGTCATGTTCTCATCCGAGAACCAGGTCCGGCTGCCGGCCAGGCGGAACCGCGAAGGCGTGACCACCACGCTATAGCCCACCGGGGTCGGGTTCAGAACGAGTTTGAATCCTCCCCCCTCGCCTCTGGCTAATTCGCTGTCGATCAGGTTCGCATTGCCCGATCCCGGTCCAAGTTGAGTCAGGCTCGATGCGTAACGGCCATACTCTTCGAGATACTGCATTTCCGCCATATGGATTGTACTGATGGCCCTCACCGCCCACATCTCCTGCCGGTAGCGCGGGGCATGAGCCACTCGGGGAAGAGTGATGGCGATAATGACCACCATCGAAATCGCCGCACCCGCGGAGACGGCGATCCGCTTTACGAGCGGCATTAGCCCTACTTCGCGGGAGCCTGAGTTTGGGGCGCGGCGGCTTCGCCAAGCAGCGGATCGTTAACGGTGGCCGGTTCCTGCCCGTTGTGCTGGTGAATCGTCATGCTTTGATCCGAAAAATATGTATGACTCCCCGATGTGCCGAATGTCATGGGATTTACGACCAAAGCATAGCCGGTCGGGGTCGGATTCAGCACGAATTTGAATCCTCCCTTCTCGCCGCCTGCCAGGTCTTTATCGATCAGTTCCGCGCCGTTCGGTCCCGCCGCTCCGCTGGCCGGCGGCCCGAGCTGGGTCAACGTTGTCGCGTACTGGCCAAACTGCGAATAATACTGGGTTTCCGCTGTATGAACCGTCGTAATCGCCTTAACCGCGGCCATCTCCTGAGCATAACGGCGGGCATTGGTGAGTTTCGGCAGCGCCACCGCCAGGATGATAAGAATAATCGCGATGACGATCAGCAGTTCGATCAGCGAAAAGCCGCGATTGGAACCGCGGCGGCGGCTTCGCTGGCGCAAAGATTCGGTAAGACCGGATGGATCGGAAAACATGTCTATCTGAGATTATGACGCTCGAAGGCTGTCAAGCGTTCAGAACTGCTTGTTTTGCGGAATCCGCCAGCCGCCGCGCCCCGTCGATTGCCTTGAGCTTTTCCAGAAAACCAGCCAAAAGATTCAGGCGCAAAGCGTTAGGTCCGTCCGAAAGCGCCTTTGCGGGATCGTCGTGAACCTCGACGAAGACGCCGGACACGCCGACCGCGACTGCCGCCGAAGCCAGCGGCTCGATGAACTGCGGTTGGCCTCCGGACGCCGTACCCGCCCCGCCAGGCAGTTGAACGCTGTGGGTAGCATCGAAAACCACCGGCCAGCCGCTGCCGGCCATAATCCGGAGTCCGCGCATATCGACCACCAGGTTGTTGTAACCGAACGAAGAGCCCCGTTCCGTCAGCACCACCTGTGTGTTTCCGGTGGAAGCCACTTTGTCGGCGGCATGGTGAATATCGTGCGGCGCGACAAACTGCCCCTTCTTGATGTTGACGATCTTGCCGGTGCGCCCGGCCTCCAGCAGAAGATCGGTCTGACGGCACAGAAATGCCGGAATCTGAATTATGTCGGCGACCTCTGCCACGGGACCCACCTGCGAGGGCTCGTGAACGTCCGTCACGATGGAAAATCCGCGCGCCCGCAGGCCAGCCAGTATTCGCAGACCTTCGTTGAGTCCGGGACCGCGATACCCCCCGCCGCTGGTGCGATTCGCCTTGTCGAATGATGCCTTGAACACATAAGGGAATCCGGCTTTCGCGGCGATCGGCGCGATCGCATCCGCCATGCGATGCACGTGTTCTTCGCTCTCGATCACGCAGGGGCCCGCCAAAAGTACGAGCGGACCCGCGGGGGTATCGGCGGCCTTGAAATCGCTGAACTGAATCATGCCGGGCCGGTTATGCGCGGTATTCGGGTTCGGGAAGCAGGGGCGCCATCTCCGCCGCGATCCGGTGCGCGCGGAACCTGCAGGCAGCCGCGATAAAAGCGCAGAACAGCGGATGCGGCTCCAGCGGCTTCGATTTGAACTCCGGATGAAACTGGCAACCCAGATAAAAAGGGTGATCTTCGATCTCGCAGATTTCGACGTACGTGCCGTCCGCGGTCTCGCCGGTGATGCGGAGCCCTTTGGAGGTCAGCGCCTCTTCAAATTCCCGGTTGAATTCGAACCGGTGCCGATGCCGCTCGCTGATAGCGTCGGACGCGTAGGCCTTAAAGGCAAAACTACCAGGCTTGAGCACGCAAGGCCACGCGCCGAGCCGCATGGTGCCGCCCAGTTCGTCGATGCCTTTGAGCTCGCGTAATTTGTAGATCACGCGCTGCGGCGTCGCCGGATCGAATTCAGTGGAATTCGCCCCGGTCATCCCGCAGACATTCCGCGCATACTCAATCACCATCGTCTGCATGCCCAGGCAGATGCCAAAGTACGGCACTCTGTTCACGCGCGCGAATTCGATGGCGTTGATCATGCCCTCGATTCCGCGCTTGCCAAAACCGCCGGGGACGAGGATGCCGTCGTACTCTTCGAGCTCGCGCTCCAGCCGTCCTTTTTCGAAACTCTCGGCTTCGATCCAGTGAATGTTCACCTTGACGTTGTGCTCAGTGCCGCCATGCAGCAGAGCTTCTTTGAGGCTCTTGTACGAATCCTCGTACTCGACATACTTGCCCACCAGGGCGATGTCCACTTCGTCGGCGGGATGCTGCATCCGGTCGAGCATCTCGCGCCATGCGCCAAGATCGCGCGGGCCGGTGGCATCGAGGTTCAGATGGCGAAGAATAATTTCATCCACCCGTTCCTCCGCGAATACCAGAGGCACCTCGTAGACCGAGCCGACATCCTTCGCCGTAATGACAGAGTCCGGATCCACATCGCAAAATAGTGCGATCTTGTCTTTCATGTCCGCGGGCAGATTTCGCTCCGCGCGGCACAACAAAATATCCGGCTGAATACCGATGGCCCGCAGTTCCTTGACGCTGTGCTGGGTGGGCTTGGTCTTCAGCTCCTGGGCCGCATTGATCCACGGCACCAGCGTCACGTGAACGAAGATGCAGTTCTCGCGGCCCTCTTCATGGCGTACCTGGCGAATGGCTTCGAGAAACGGCAGCGACTCAATGTCGCCGACCGTGCCGCCGATCTCGCAGATGACCACATCCACGTGGCCGGACAGTTTTTTCACAGCGGCCTTGATCTCATTAGTCACATGCGGAATTACCTGCACGGTTTTGCCGAGATAGTCGCCGCGGCGCTCACGCTGAATAATCTGCTCGTAAATGCGGCCGCTGGTCAGGTTGTTGTCGCGGGTCAGCTTCACGTGCGTGAAGCGTTCGTAATGGCCAAGATCGAGATCCGTCTCGGCGCCGTCATCGGTGACAAATACCTCGCCATGCTGCAGCGGGCTCATGGTGCCCGGGTCGACGTTCAGGTACGGATCGAACTTCTGCAGCGAAACCGTCAGGCCCCGGCTTTCCAGCAGGCAGCCGATCGACGATGCCGCAATGCCTTTCCCCAGTGATGAAACGACGCCGCCAGTAACAAATATGAATTTAGCCACGGGCCACTGCTGCCTCGCCCGCGCTGATCAAGGCACGCACTTTTTCCAGATCCTCCGGTGTGTCCACGCCGATCGATTCGTAGTCGGTTTCCACTACCCGAATCCGAAACCCGTTTTCCAGCGCCCTCAATTGTTCCAGCCGTTCCAGTTGCTCCAGCGGCCCGATCGGCAGCGCGGAATACCGGAGCAAGAAATCGCGTCGATAAACATAAAGCCCTATGTGTTTGTAAGAGGTGATTTCGTTTCCGCCCGCGCCTGTATCCCGCCCGGCCGCGTCGCGCACAAAAGGGATGTTGGCGCGCGAAAAGTAAATCGCATTCTCGAACCGGTCCGTCACCACCTTAACCACATTCGGATCGTTCAATTCATGCGGATTCTCGATGCGCTTCTTCAGCGTCCCCATGGGAATGGCAGGTTCTTCCAGCAGCGGCAGGATGGCGGCGTCGATGGCGTTTGGATCGATCAGGGGCTCGTCTCCCTGAATATTCACCACCAGCTCGGCATCCTCATACGCGGATGCAACTTCGGCCACGCGATCCGTTCCGGATACATGGTCATTGCGAGTCATACGAACATGCGCGCCGAAACCGCGAGCCACCCGCGAGATTCTATCGTCATCGGTCGCGACGATCACGGAACCGAGGTACCGCGCCATGCAGACACGTTCCCAAACGAGCTCAAGAAGGGTGCGCGAGCCGACGGTGGCAAGTGCTTTGCCCTGAAATCGCGAAGAGGCGTACCGGGCCGGAATTACGCCCAGAATTTTGCGATGCACACGCGATATTACCACAGTGAGTCTGTGCTAGACTCCAGGCAGAAAGGGCAGCACGCGATGCGGTCGAGGTATATCCTAGTCGCAATAATTATTGCCGCGGCCGGAACCTTTGCGGGAGCAGTGTCCGCCGAGGATGACGTCAATATAACCCCGCGCGCCAAGCCCAAGGAAGCGCAGGCCGTGCTGCCGCGCGCAAACATCCGTGTCGACACCAATCTGGTGCTGATTCCAGTCACGGTAACCGATCCATTGAACCGCTTCGTCACTGGCCTCGACCAGGATTCGTTCAAGGCCTTCGAAGACAAGATCGAGCAGAAGATTGTGTCGTTTGGCAGCGAGGACGCTCCGCTTTCCATCGGAATCGTCTTCGACACCAGCGGAAGCATGGGGCCCAAACTGGAGAAATCCAGACAAGCCGTGGCGGAGTTTTTCAAAACCGCCAACCCAGAGGACGAAGCCTGTCTGGTGGAGTTCAACGATCGGCCGGAACTGGTTACGCCTTTCACCCACAACCTTGAGGAAATCCAAAACCGGTTGACCTTTACCCAATCCAAAGGTCGTACGGCCCTGCTGGACGGAATCTATCTGGCGCTCCACACCATGAAGAAGGCCCACAATCCCCGCAAAGCCCTGATTGTGATCTCCGACGGCGGCGATAACAGCAGCCGGTACACGGAAAGCGAAATCAAAAACCTGGTGAAGGAAGCAGACGTCCAGATCTATGCGATCGGTATTTATGAGCCGATGTCGGCAAGGGGCCGCACCCCCGAAGAATTGTCCGGTCCCGGTCTGTTGACGGACGTTTCTGAACCGACCGGTGGCCGGCACTTTATCGTGGAGAATCTAAATGAGTTGCCGGATGTGGCCGCGAAGATTGGGATTGAATTGCGGAATCAGTACGTGCTCGGGTATAACCCCAGCAACCAGGCGCGCGATGGCAAGTATCGGAAGGTCAATGTCAAACTGGTACAGCCAAGGGGATTGCCGCCCCTGCACGCATTCTGGAGAACCGGCTATTATGCACCGACGCAATAAAAATCATTCAAGTGCTCATTCGCCTCTAAAATCTATTCTCTTTGCCGCCACGGCAGCGATGTTGGCGGTGGCTGTCCTTTCAGCCCAGCAAACTCCGGCCACTCCCCCGGCCAGCGAATCGGAAGATGCAGTTTTTTCCACCGACATCCGGCTCGTCCCCCTGAATGTGACCGTTGCCGACAAAGCCGGCCATTTGATCACAACCCTTCCGCAAAGCGCTTTCAGTGTTTACGAGAACGGTGTTCTGCAGCAGATCAAGCTGTTCAAGCGCGAAGACGTGCCCGTTTCCCTGGGTCTGATCATCGACAACAGCGGAAGCATGCGGGAACGGCGTCAAGCCGTTGAAGCGGCGGCACTTGCGCTCGTAAAGGACTCCAACAAGCAGGACGAGGTCTTCATCGTCAATTTCAACGACGAGGCTTACCTCGACGCCGATTTCACCAGCGACGAGAAAGTCATGGAACAGGGCTTGACCAAGATCGATTCCCGGGGCGGGACCGCCATGCGCGACGCCCTCCGGATGTCGATCGATCATCTGAAGGAAAAAGCCAAACGCGACAAAAAAGTCCTTCTGGTGGTAACCGATGGAAACGACAATGCCAGCAACATCGCGCTGGAACCGCTCATCCGACTGGCTCAGCAGGATGATGTCCTGATTTATGCGATCGGCATCCTGAGCGACGAAGACAAGAAGGAAGCCAAGAAGGCGGAACGCGCTCTGAATCTGATCGTAGAGAGCACGGGCGGGCAGGTCTTTTATCCGAAGGACGTCTCGGAAGTGGATCGACTCGCCCACCAGGTTGCGCGCGATATCCGCAATCAGTACACGATCGCCTACACCTCGTCCAATCCGGCGCTCGACGGGAGCTATCGCCAGATCAAGGTTGCAGTAAAAGGTCCGGGGAATCCCGTGGCTCGTACGCGCAGCGGTTACTACGCCACCGCGCCCAAAAAGAAGAATCCGTCCTGACCTTACGGATAACGGGTCTTCGAAAATGACCGGCAAACTGGCGGTTGCCTGGAAACTGGCGAAAGGCTATCGCCTGCGCCCCTGGCAAAGTCCCTATCTGAAGTGGAGAATCGAAACCTGGTCGGGTCTGGAGGCCGCGAGCATCACGCCCGGCGTCTTTCTCGATTTCTGCTGGCGCCATCGCGCTGATCTGAGACGTTACCTCCGATGGGCCGCTGCAAATCGCTGAGACGCGTTCTCAAGCGGCGCGTTTTTAAGTAACGAGTATCCCGACCGCGCAAGCTGTCATCAGAACCGCACAGAGCCACCCCAGCGCCTTCAGGACGAACGGATTGGCCCGCTCGCCCATTACCTGAGGGTCGCTCGTCAGAAGCAGCACCAGCACGATCAGAGGCGGCGCCAGGATGCCGTTGAGCACGGCTGACCAAAACAGCATCCGAACCGGATTAAAGCCCGCGAAATCGAAGAACATCCCCAGCCCTACCGCGGCCGTCAGCACGGCATAGAATTTTGGCGCGACGCGTAGAGGGCGGTCCAGTGAAGCGCCCCAGCGTGCCGATTCCGCCACCGCATAGGCGCACGAGCCCGCCAGCACCGGCACGGCCAGCATTCCAGTCCCGACGATCCCCAGCGTAAAGAGCAGATACGCGCCGTCTCCCGCGAGCGGCCGCAGCGCTTCGGCTGCCTGGCGCGCCGTTTCTATTTTTGTAAGACCGTGGGCGTGGAGAGTGGTGGCAGTGGTGAGCACAATGAAAAACATCACCAGGTTGGAAAAGAACATCCCGGCCATGGTGTCGCGGGTGGACTTCCTGATTTCCTCGTCCGTTGCGCCTTTTCGTTGTTCGGGGCCGCGGCCGAGGGCGCGTTCTTCTTCCACCTCCTGCGAAGCCTGCCAGAAGAACAGATACGGCGAAATCGTGGTGCCCAGAATTCCGGTCAGGACAGCGAAATATTCGCGCGACCACTGAAAATTCGGGATCAGGGTGGCGCGCAGCACATGAGTCCAGTCGGGGTGCGTCAAGAACGCTGTAATCACGTAGGCGAACAGCACCAGGGTAAGCCATTTGAAGATTTTGGCAACCAGGCGGTACGAGGCGAAGACCACCAGGATCACCAGTGCAAGGGCGAATACGGGCGACCAGACCGCCGCAGGGACATGCGTCACCATTTCCATGGCTTCCGACATTCCCCCGATATCCGCCCCGATGTTGAAAATATTGGCAATCAGAAGAATGCTGCAGGACGTCCACATCACCCATCTGGGGAACCGGTGACGGATATTCGCAGCCAGACCACGGCCTGTAACCATCCCCAGCCGAGCGCACATCAACTGCACGGCAGTCATGAGAGGAAAACTGAAAAGCGCCGTCCACAGGGGTCCGAGCCCCAGACTGGCGCCGGCCACCGAATAGGTCGAAATACCGGACGGATCGTCGTCGGCCGCGCCCGTAATGAGCCCGGGTCCCAGATCCTTGAAGAACTCCGCTACCGGGCGTCGCTCAGGCATCGGGACTGACTCGTCAGGATCGCGACACTGCTGCTACTTATCGCTGCTGACTGTGGAGGTGTTGCTGGATCCGGATTTCGTTTCCGGGGGCGCCGGCTTGCTTTCGGTGGCTGGCGAAGAAGACGGGGAACTGTCCGATGCCGATGAGGAACTCTCCGTCTTGGAATCGGATTTGTCTTTTTTCTTGTCGGTCTGCTTATCGTGGGAACTCGGGTCGCCCTTGTCCGCTTTATGGTCGTCCCCTTTGGCCGTCGACCCGCTGTTTTTCGCGTAATCGGTGGCATACCAGCCGGTTCCCTTTAGATGGAAAGCCGGGGCGGAGAAAAGCCGCTTGACCTCTCCCCCGCAATCGGGGTGAGTTTTCAACGGCTCATCGGCGAATTTCTGGAGTACTTCGAAAATCTTGCCACAGGAGTGGCACTTATATTCATACAACGGCATTCTGCACCTGTATTCTAGCAGCCGTCAAAAAAACAACGCATCCGGGTGGTAGCCCGGATGCGCCAGTTTTCATCGAACGTGTTGGAATTGCTTGTCTACTTCTTCTTGGTAACGCGCGGCTTCCGCGGCGGCGCGGCGGCAAAAGCGGCGGCGGGAAGTCCCTCCACGTCCTCTTTGCCTACACCCGCGAAAGTCAGCATGTAGGGGTCTTTGTTGAACGAATCAATAACGCCTTTAAACTTGACTTCGCTGCCGACATCGATCGTGCCTTTCAGCGGCGCATCGAACTTCAGGGTTGCGTCGCCTACCGGGCTGTCGACGTTGAGCAGAAGTTCGTCTTTCTTTTCATTCTGCGAAATCACCTTGCCGGTGAACATTTTGAACTTGGCATCGTCGGTCTGGGGTGGAATTTCCGATCCCTTCACCTGCTCGAAATATGCGGCCCCATCGGGAGCCGTCAAAGCCGTCTTGATCTGACGCCACAAAGCGAGATCCGGATGGGCGGCTGCGAAAGCCTCCGCATCCCCTTCCTGTTTCTTCTGGATATCGGTGACGCTTTCAATCGTGAAACCGGCTGGCGGCATCGGAGAAGTCATCGCTGCCTTCAAGACATCGTCGAGCCCGGCATCGCTGCCGTGATAGCCGTTATAGGCTTTCGTGAGGTAGTCCTGCGCGGCCTTTTTCCCGGCGGGTGTCAGGGCCAGCGGACCTGTGTCGTCAATGGCCCGGGCGATGTAGTAGAGAGCTTCCGGATACCGCGCTATGTTCTTCAGCCGCAGGATCAGCGTGCCCAGCTGGTATGAAGCCGTCGCGTTGTTGGGCGAAAGCTCAATCACCTTCTTGAACTCCTTTTCCGACAGCGCATCTCCCTCGGGTGTTTTCCGGTTATAGGCGATGGTCGCAAGGAATTGATGGGCCTGCAAAGTGGTCTGATCTTTTGCCTGCTTCCACTGATCGGCTGACGCCTGAGCGGGTTTGTTCTCGTCGGAAAAATACTTGTCCAGGTTCTCGATCAGATGCTGTGCGGCCTTTTGTCCGGCATCCATATCGGCTGCCGACGCGCCGGGCTGTGCGCCCTTGGCGGCGATCGCGCCTTCGGCCTGCATCATCAACAGTCCGCGCTGGCCCTTGAAGTCCGAGGTCGGATACTTCTGTTCCCACTGATTCAGCAGGTCCAGTTTCTTCTGCGGGTCATTCTCTTTCTGAATCGCCTGGGTGATGTCATACTCGCCCTGATCTTTCACCGCCGGCGCTTTGGGGGCCTGAGCCCACGCGCCCGCAGCCAGAACTCCCGCCAGGAACACACCCGCTAATTTTTTCGACAAACGATCAAACACTTTCCGTTGCCTCCCCGCATTTTTTACTGCCACTCCACCCGCTCCGACAAAATCGATGGGACAAAGCGGAGTATACCGAAACCGCGACTCTCCGGCAATCAGATCTCGTCAAGATGATGACACCAACTGTCTTCTTTATGTTCCCGAATTCTTTCCGGCGTCCGCCCGTTTGGCGAAATCCGATACCGCCTGAAAACAAACTATATTGAAACGCCGGAGTCTCAATAGCGTAATCGAATCCGTACCGGTTGGCAACACTGGAGGGTTGCCGATACGATTCACCACAATAACAAATTGCTCCAAACATATTGCTACAATGCCGCAAGTCCCATTGCGCTCCTTCGATCTTGCCGTCATCTTCGTTTATCTGGCCGGGGTGACGTGGTTCGGCTCCCGCTTCAAGGAAAAACAGGAATCGCTCAAAGATTATTTTCTTGGCGGGCGGACGGCTCCGTGGTGGGCCATCGCGCTGTCGATCGTTTCGGCCGAAACCAGTACCCTCACCATCATCGGCACCCCCCCGCTCGCGTACGCCGGAAGTTTCGTATTCCTTCAGGTCGTGTTCGGTTATCTGCTCGCCCGCATCTTCATTTCCTTTGTGTTTCTTCCCCGCTATTTCGAAGGCCAGTTGTTTACAGCCTACGAGCTGATGCAGCGCCGGTTCGGTCCGCGTGTCCGAAAGATTACATCGGCAATTTTCCTGGTTACCCGTTCCCTCGCCGAGGGCGTGCGCGTATTTGCCATCTCAATCGTCGTGTCCATCGTCCTTCATACCAGCGGACAGTGGTCGATTATCGTGATCCTGTGCCTGACCCTTTTTTATACTTACGAAGGCGGGATGACAGCCGTGATCTGGACCGACGTGATTCAGATGGCCATGTACGTCTTCGGCGCGCTGGTGAGCTTCTTCATACTGGCGCACCGAATCCCCGGTGGATTCCCGCACGTAATTGAACTGGGCATGGCGGCTGGTAAATTTCAGGTGTTCGATTTCCACTGGTCCTGGACATATCCGTACACAATCTGGGCTGGCATTATCGGGGGCTGCTTTCTCACCACCGCCAGCCACGGCACCGATCAATTAGTGGTCCAGCGGCTCCTCAGCGCGCGCTCGGAACGGGAAAGCCGCATC
>DASZLO010000114.1:0-8618 GCA_035552315.1 Bryobacteraceae bacterium | reverse complement strand
AAATGGGAGAACATGCGCCCCGATCTGGTGCTGGAGAATCGGCTTGGGGCGTTAAACTAAATACAGTGTTTGTCCCTCTTGGTTCGGTTGGCGCGGGAGCTCCCGCGCGGCCCAAATGGCTTCGCGCCCCGGCTCCGGTTGGAGAAAATTACCGCGAGCTGAAACAGCTGATCACCGATCTGAAGCTGCATACCGTCTGCGAAAGCGCGGCTTGCCCCAATGTCGGCGAGTGCTGGAACCGGCGCACCGCGACCTTCATGATTCTGGGCAACGTGTGTACACGGCGCTGCGGCTTTTGCGCGGTCCAAAAAGGCGGACCGCTGCCCATCGATTATGACGAACCGCGACGCGTGGCGGAAGCGGTGGCGCAGATGGGTCTCCGCTATGCCGTGGTCACAAGCGTCAATCGGGACGACCGGAAGGACGGCGGCGCGGAACTCTTCAAGCTGACGATCGAGGCGATTCGCGAGCGCGTGCCCGGCTGCCGGATCGAAGTTCTGGTGCCGGATTTTCAGGGTTCGCATGATGCCATGAAAATCGTCATGGACGCGCAGCCCGATGTTCTGAATCACAATACCGAGACGGTTCCGAGGCTCTATCGTCAGGTGCGGCTGGGCGCGCGCTACGAGCGCTCCCTCGACATGCTGCGCTATGCGAAAGAACTGAATCCGGAAACGCCGGTGAAGTCCGGTTTGATGCTGGGGCTGGGGGAATTAAACGAAGAGGTGCTGCAAGTCATGCGGGACCTGAAGGCTCATCGCGTGGACATCCTGACGCTGGGACAGTATCTGCGGCCTTCCCCGAAGCATCTGCCGATCGTGCGTTATGTGCCGCCGGCGGAATTCGACGAACTGCGGCGGGCTGGATTTGAGATGGGATTCTCACACGTAGAGGCGGGTCCGCTGGTGCGCAGTTCGTATCACGCGGATGACTCGCACGCCGCCGCAATTTGCTGAGTTAACGGGCCGCGACAACAACCCGGTGCGTTCCGCGTGGCAGCATGACGACCTCCGCCGGAGCCATCGGCAAACCATCCACCTCAACCCGTGAAGGCGCACGGTCGAACCTTGCAATGGCCCGGCTGTCACTCTCATATTCAAAGCGAATCTGTTTGGCGGATGAAACCGCGGCGGATATGAGCCGCGCATTCAGGTCAATCAAAGCAATTCCGTCGCGCCGCGCTGCGGGCTCTATTGAATGCAATCCCGGCGGCAGAAAAACAGCGCCTTCCGACTGAACGGGCCAGGGCTTTCCATCCACCAGAGCCCCTTCGCTCCACGCAACCTCGACCCCGGAAACAGAATCCAGCGACACGCGCCGATTCTCTTTCGCGTACCGGGTAACCACCGCCGACGATGAAGCCAATAACCCCAGGTCCGGCGGCAAAATACTGTTTTCGAAATACAAAGCCACCCGCGCGAAGGATTCCGAGGCCATATGCACCAGCTCAAACAGCTCCGTGCCGGTCTGTTGTTTCGTCGGATAAACATCCTGGTAGCGATCCACAATATTGATGTCAATCGCCAGCCGGTCGGTATGCGAAGTCAGCGGACGGTAGCGGCGCGCAATCTCCGGATAGCGGCCCGGCCCCAAATTCCAGACAGTGGCCGGATCTTCTATCAGGAAGGAGAACGAATGCGTATCCAGCAGCGGCAATACGCCTGCAACATCCGCCCCGATCGAATCTTTCATCCCCGTATCGAAGCGGTCGTCCACATGGGTCAGCAGAACATCCAAATCCGGGCGGAACGTTCGGAACGCCTCCACCGCATTCAGCCAGTCGAGCTGCATCCGACGCGCCAGCCCGACGCGGAAATCGAGGTATGCCCGCAAAGATGCGGCGTCGTTTCGCTTGCCCCAGATCTCAATCGGGTCCCACCCCGCCTGCGCGCGAAATTCCCGCCGCACATCGTCATTCATCGGAGTGAAGCGCGACGGATTCCCCGCCCCCTCGAGCGATTCGAAGTAGAGCTCCGCCAGATTGACTCCGTCCCAATCGAACCGCCGCATCATGGCTTCGAGCCCGGTTCGGATCGCCTCCGTGCAGGCGGCGTTTTGCAGGTTCATGAGCTTCCGCCAGTCCAGTTGCGCGTCCTGCAGGACCGCCGTCTTCTCGCGCCACTCCGGATGGTCGTTCCAGAACGTCTCGCTCACATGCGGCAACTCGACCCAGGCGTAAACCAAAACCCCATGGCGGTGACAAGCGGCGATCAGGTTCTTCAAATATTCGTCGCGCACCGGATCCGGATCGTAGAAATGCCACGAAGCCACATGCAGCGCTCCGATGCCGGCTTTGCGCCAGCGCTCAGCGAGATAGTCGGGATCGGCCCGCGAACGATAGGAGTCATCGAAGAAAGCCCACAGACGGGAGCTGCGAAACTGCGGCGCGAAACCCAGGTCCGCCAGCGTCTGCATCAGGTAAGGGAATCGCTCGTACCCGGCAACTCCCGGGCTGGCGGCAACCCAAAGCACCACACCCGATCCGATCTTCATCCCAGCCACCAGTGGAGCGTCTGTCCATCGGTCCTTCGCAAACACTCGAGCGCCAGCCGGAACCGCAAAACGATTCAGCTCCTGAGCCTTGCTCCAAATCACCGGCAGCGAAGGCCGATGAACGTCGACAACATGAATCACCGGAACCGAATCCGCCAAAGCCCGGAACCCGAAGCTGACGCCGAGCGGTGACGAACCCTCCAGAATGAGCGCCGCGCCGCCTTCGACTTTCGGCTTCCAGTCCGCCGCCGCGGGCGTCCCGGGAGGCGCAACAAAGATATCCGCCGTGGCCGCCGGACCCGGTACGTGCCCCACGGACGACAGAATCGCAGGCCACGAGCCCGCCGGCCCCAGCACCGCAAACGTGCCCGCGAAACAAACCGGCGTCCACGCCATCAGCAAGAGACTATTTCGTAAACGCATACCAGACCCCGGCCCGAAAATCGTTAAAGTTCGGACCCCGCGGATTCCCCCGGTTCACCAGATACGCCCCCCGCACCGCGTTCAAAGTCACTGACATCGACGCGGGCATGCCGGGAAGCCGGAAACGAAAACCCGGACCCGTCTCAGCGAAATTCGCCCAGTATTGCCGTTTGACGTCGAACGTAATGTTGCTGCTCCAGAAGGTCTGCATTTTCACTCCCCCGGACTCCGCCGCATAACCGGCTTTGTTCTGGGAATAAGTCATCAGATCGTTCAGGAAGTGACTCACAAAGACTTCGTCGTCTACGGTTTCGAAAAACCATCCGCCCCGCTCTGCCCCGAGCGATGCCCCGACGGTGCGCGCATAGGATATTCCGCCGCGATAATCCTGATTGTGCGTAAGGTGGAGATAACCGAACATTTCCCCGGCTTCGAACCAGGCGGTCGCACCGCGCCATGTTGATGATGCCACCCCGACTCCCAGAATGAACGCGTTCTCGGAAAGGTTCTGCGGCGACACTCCGCCGGTCGAATGCCGCGCGTCGCCTACAAACCGCAACGACGCGTATGGATGAATCTTCTGCGGTTTGATTCTGACCTCAGTCTTCACCTGCCCGTAACCGAACACATCGTTCCAACGCGAGGAATACATCGGATTCAGCCAAAGAGTTGTACGGAAGAGTTCGACCCCCGGCCGCAGATTTCCATAGGCCCGCGCAGCCTCGCTTGCAATAGCCGGGTCCGCGCTGCGCCGGGCGGCATCGAACCACTGCAACGCCCTTTCGTCGTTGTGCAGCATGTTGTTCGTCCAGCCCAGCTTCAGCGCCAGCGAGGCGTCGACCGGATTTTGCTCACGCGCGACCAGGAAGTATCGCTTCGCGTCTTTGAGAAAGCCCGCCTGAAAACTCCGCTCCCCGAGAAGGCGCGGATCGAGCTGCGCATCCGGCGCGGCGCGATTCTGCAGCACCAGCGGCATCTTCAACGCCATGCGAACGCGATTGGCCGTCGCCGCGTCTCCGTGCGCCAGAACGCCATTCAGGAGCGGCATTGCAAGATCCGGCTGGCTGGCAAGGTAAAGCAAGCCCAACTGGGCCGCCGCCAGATAGTCTTCAGGCGTCGATTCCACGATGGTCTTGAATTCCCGTTCGGCGTCGGCTCGCAGAGACGGATCCGCTTCCGACATGCTCAGCAGAAGATAGGCCAGCTCGCGGTGCAGTTCGCTACTTTTTGGATCCAGCGCCAGCGCCGCGCGGAATTCGTAGACATATGGATAGCGTGAACCGGATTGGATGAGCAGCTGCTCGCGTGCCAGTTCCGCGGCGCGCGGCTCCCCGCCCCGCGACGCTGCGATCAGTGCCGCCATGGCGCCCTCCGGATTGCCACGCGTCTTTTCGACACGAGCCAGTTCTAGCAAGACCGATTTGCGCGCGAGCAACAAACGAAATGCCGCGGTATAGTTCGCGGCCGCCAGATCCAATTCGTCCCGCTGCTCAGCCAGTTGCGCCAGTTCATAATGCGCGCTGAACGACGGCGCGGAACCGGCAAGCACTTTCTGCCAGCGCGCGATACCAGCGGCCAGCGGAGCATCGATGTTTTGAAACGCCTGTGCCGCTGTGGCCCGGATAACTGCGTCAGCGCCGCTCAGGTCGCGGATGCGGGCGAAAATGCGCCGTGCCTCGGCTTTCCGCGCCGGTGCGTCCTCGCGCGCTTCATAACACAGGAACGCGTACTCAAGGGCCAGATGCAGATCGGATGGATCGAGCCGCATCGCTTCCCCGAACTGCTCCCGCGCTAAATCCGATTCGCCGGTCTTCAACAACGTATAGGCCAGGTTCTTGTGGATGTCCGCGCGCGACGGGGACAGCGCCGAGGCCTTCCCGAACAATACGACTGCCGTGTCATAGTCGCGCCCCCGCAAGGCATCGAACGCCTGCGTCAGAACGCTGTAAGCGGGATCGCCTGGAACTTGCAGGCACAGTAAGAGAATCTGAACCAGCTTCACCTTCGTTACCTTTCATTGCAGTGGATTCCGCTGGAAAAACTCTCACGCGGAAATAACCGGCGCTTTTGTAAAGCCTTGTGAACAAACCTTCCGGCCAGTAACGAACAAGCTACGGATGCGTCTTCACAGGTGGAAGGCAAAGCGGCACAAGCCGCGCAAAGCGAATCGGCCCGGATTTATCGGACGTTCGGCCCGCCTGACAAAACGAAAGGTGAATAAAATGAAAAACGCATTTCTGCGCATCGGCTACACGTGTGTCTCGCTCCTCGCTCTCGGCGGCGGCCTCTTGATCAGCGTGCCCGCAGCATCGGCGGCGATTCGCGATGTTGCTTCCGTGAAACTCGCCCAGCCCGTGATGGTGGGATCCACCATGCTGCCCGGTGGCGAGTACACCATCACCGACGAAGGCAATAATGTCTTCCTGGTCCATTCCAACAACGGCGATTGCGCCATGGTCTACGGCCGCCAGATCGAAGCGGACAAGGAATCGCCCAAAACCGAAGTCATCCTGAAGAACGACGGCGAGATGTTGCGGCTCGACGAACTGCGCTTCCAGGGACAGTCCACTGCCCTCGAATTTAACCACTGATCGCTATAATGGCGGCAGTGCCAAAAGTTACTTTCCTGCCGGCGAACGAGACCTTCGAATTCGAATCGGGCAAGCTCCCCTATAAAGACCACGGCAAGCCCGGTTCCCTGCTCGATGTGGCCATGAATTTCGGGTTCCATCTGGAACACGCCTGCGGAGGGAGTTGCGCCTGCACCACCTGCCATGTGGTGGTGAAGTCGGGCGACAACAATCTCTCGGAAATGGAAGACGACGAACTGGATCGCGTCGAGCAGGCCGCCGACTATCAGCTTCACTCAAGACTCGGCTGCCAGGCGGTCGTCAAAGGGGATGTGACCGTCAGCATCCCGGAGTGGAATCGCAATTACGTGAGCGAAGGCCACTAGCCGGGTTTCCCTGTCCGGCAGCCGGTGCGACAATAATCCCCATATGCGCACCGCCGCCCGTTTCATAGCTATCGCAAGCACCGCAGCACTGCTGTCGGCGCAGAACACTTCCGTCGATAGCGCCATGACGGCTAAGATTCGCGCCGAAGCCATGAGCGCGGCGTCGCAGATCTCGCCGGTCTTCGATACCCTCACAGTCGATATCGGTCCGCGCCTTACCAACTCACCCGCTTATTACCGGGCGGTGGATTTTGCGGAAGGCAAGCTCAAATCCTGGGGCCTCGACAACGTTCATCGCGAGCCATGGAAGTTCGGCCGCGGATGGACTCTCAATAAGCTCACGCTCGAAATGGTGGAACCGCGCTACATGCCTCTGATCGGTTATGCCGAAGGCTGGTCACCCTCCACGGCGGGCGAACTGAATGCCGCGCCTGTGTATCTGGGCGACAAGTCGGCTGCGCAAATAGACGCTCTCAAACCGTCTCTCAAAGGCGCGATTGTGATGCCCGTGCCGCCGCAGAAATTTTATGTTCGCGAGGACCGGCCGCAGCCCACCGCCCCCGGCGTCACGGCTCCCGAGTCGCTCGGATCTCCCTCCACATTCCGCACCCCCGCCGAAGCGCAGCGTCTCAATACCCTGGCGCGCACGGCGGGCGCGGGCGTTATTCTGCGGCCCAATGTTCTGACCGATGGCACCGTTTATGTGACCGGCACCGACCAGCATGAAGCCGGCGTTCCCTCGGTAATCCTCAGCTCCGAGCAGTACAACATGATCGCGGGAATGATCGAACACAAGATTCCGGTCAAGCTGCGGGTTGCGGTTCAGACTACGTTTCAGGAAGCCGATACCAACGCCTATAACGTGATCGGGGAGATCGCGGGCACAGACCCTGCCCTCAGGGACCAGGTGGTTATGCTGGGCGCGCATATCGATTCCTGGCACGCCGGCGTTGGCGCGACCGACAATGCCGACGGCGTCGCTACCATGATGGAGGCCATGCGCATCCTGAAGGCTATTGGCGCAAAACCGCGCCGCACCATTCGAGTGGCGCTGTGGGGAGGCGAGGAACAGGGACTGCGCGGATCCAAAGCCTGGGTCGATCAGCATCTGGCGGGCGATGCGAACAAGCAGACGCGCGATAACTTCGACGTCTACTTCAACATCGATAACGGGACCGGCCCCATTTACGGTTTCGGCATGCAGGACAACGAAGGTGCCAAACCATTTTTCGACGCCTGGCTGGCGCAGTTCCGCGACATCGGCGCCCGCAAGAACGTGAACGTAAACATCACCAGCACCGACCACCTGAGCTTCACCGGCGTGGGCGTGCCGGGATTCAATCCTTTTCAGAGCTACGAAAACTACGACGTGCGCTACCACCACACCAACATGGACCTGAGGGATCACGTCAATCCCGAGGACATCCGCCAGGCCGCTATCGTCATGGCGTCGTTCGCGTGGCAAAGCGCCAGCATGCAGGACCGCATCCCGCGCCGATAATATCTAACGGCGAATGCCGAGCCACAGCTCGATGGCTTCATCAACCATATGTAAGACTGCGACCGGTAATTTTCCTGCTCTCTTCCCGATGCGCTCCATCGGAACGCTCGTAATCTTATCCACCATGACCTGAGAACGCGTCTTGAGTCCCGTCGCTGTCCCGGGCTCTACATCAATCCGAAACAGGGGGGCATCGACCAAATGAGAAGTGATGGGGCACAGCGTTATACTCGCGTGAGTCCCGTTGAATAAATCGTTCTGGACCACAACCGCGGGCCGCGGTTTACCGTAATCGCGGGAAGCAACGCCCACAACTACATCCCCGCGCTTCAAATCCAATCGCGCTCATCCGACTGGGCCGCCCAGAATTCCGCTTCCGGGGTCGGCTTGCCGCTTGCCAGAAGAGATTGCCGGCGGGCTTCAGTTGCAAGCGATTCTGCCCGCATTCGCTCCAGATATTCCCGCAATGCCTGATTGAGAATCCAGTTCTTTCCCTTACCGGATGCACTCGCAGCTGCTTCGAAGCGGGCTCTAAGCTCGTCACTGATCCGAAAGCTGGACGTACTCGAACTCATGCCTGCATAATAACACAAACGCAACACATCGACCTACCGCCCCGCCCGTCCCTGCGGAATCACTTTCAAATCCGCCTCCGACTCCGACTCGCTCTTGGTCGGCACAATTTTATCCGGGTCGATCCGAACCATCATGTACGTAATATGGTCCGGAATCTCCGTGAACCAGTGGCCGGTTCCCGCCGGGATAATGATCACATCGCCGGCCTTCAAATGATTCACCTGCGGATTCGTAATCGAATCTGAATTCCACCCCGGCCCGTTCTGCACCATCACGGTCTTCTCCGTCGCCGGACGCTTCACCGAATTCACCAGTTCCGGACCGGTCAGCAGCGTCGCCTCTCCGTCGATAACGTGGTAAACCTCGCTGACCTGCTCGTGCTCCGCAACCGCGCCCTTCGCCTGCGCCTTAAGCAGCTTGCCGCGCGTCACCATGCCGATACCAACCCGGGTCTTCCCGAGATCCACATCGCGAACCTGCTGATCCACGATGTGGTATTTCAGCGCCTTCGCCAGATATGCGTCCATCTCACTTTTCGGGATATAAGTCGCCTGGCACTGATGACAGGTAGGTTGCGGACTCTGCGCAAAAAGCGCTAGCGTAACCGCACCGCCCAGCAGCAGTCTGAAATTGATCTTCTTCTCAAGCATCGAATTCTCTCCTCAATCA
>DASZLO010000113.1:0-12591 GCA_035552315.1 Bryobacteraceae bacterium | reverse complement strand
CGGGAGCTCATAAATCCCGTTGAGTTTGAAAACTCCGCGGTGATCGAAGCTAAGGAGCTGTTTATCGAGGCTGGCGTTACGGAAAGTACGATACTGCGCCTGCTGGGTGCTGCTCTGCCCGTCGTCTTCACCAAGCGCTTTGCTCCAGACGTAACTGCCCTGGAGGGAGAAACCGCGGCCGAAGCGTTTGGTAGCGGAGAGCTGCAGTGAGTTGTAAGTGGAATTTCCGAAGTTACCGGTCAGGTAAGTGTCCAGGAATTGCGGATTGGCTACGAAGAAATTGGCCGGCAGCTTGGCGTTGGGAACCAGCCCGCCCACCAGGTTCGTGCCGAAGGTGGTGGTGTTGAGGGCGTTCGCCAGACCGCCCGGATTGTTGTTGGCGAGGAAGGTGAAGAACGAGCTGTTCGATCGGACATAGCCCGATCCACCGCCGGCTGCAGCAACTGCCGAGGCAGCGGAAGCGACCGGGAGGTTGGCAAAGATCTGATCCATCAGCGGGGAGTCGCCCCCAGCCTGAACGGTCTGGAAGGCAGACAGGAAACCGTTGTTATAGATATTGACTTCGTTCGTATCCATGGCGCGAACCAGTTTGGTGCCTTTGGTTCCCACGTAGGCAAGGGTAATCGAAGTGCTCTGATTGATGGCGCGCTGAATCGAGAAGTTGTAGTTCTGGATATACGGCGTCCGAATGTTCGGATCGTAGCCAAGCAGCGGAGTGGAGTTGTGGGAACCGGGCCCAACCAGCGGGTTCGGAGTCAGCGGAACCGCAACCGGCGGGATCGGCAAAATCAGGTTCGTGAGTTTAGTCGCGGAAGTAACGGTGTCGCCTTCGGCGAGTCCCGGGATGAATCCGCCATTCTGGTGCGTCAGGTAGATTTCGAGGCGCTGGTAAGACCAGCCATAACCCGACCGGATCGTCGTCTGGTCTCTGCCGCCGGTGAGCCACTTCCATTTGTCACCTTGCAGCGACCAGGCGAAGCCGACAGCGGGGGCAAAGTTGTTGTAATCCGTGTTGAAAAATCCCTGATTAGGATGCGTGCTGCCGTAGCCAACGCTTTGAATCACAGTCGGAGCGCCATTGAGTGCGCCGGGCTGGAACTCGCCATTCGCGAAGGTCGTCCCCGAAATCCCGAAGAACGCGCCTGCGCCACCGACGGGCGCTGCGCCCTTACCCTGACCTTCGTAGGGGGGCTTATAGAGCTCATAACGAACGCCCAGGTTCAAGGTGATATAGGGCTTCAGTTTGAAGTCGTCTTTGAAGTAGAAGCTGGCTTCGTTCTGATGCCATTCGCGGAAGCGGGTTAGTCCGGGGGTGAAAACCGGGTTGGCGCCGCCAGCCGAGAAGTTCGTGCCGTTTTCGCTAAGTACTGAGCCGGTGAGATCGGTAAGCAAATTATTGGCTACCGTGATGTTCGAGCCGATGCCCGGGAATGTGCTGATACCCTGGATCGGTACCGCGCCATTGGCCCCGAGGACAACGTTGGGAACAACGCCGTTGGCGTCATACCCGGCGTCGGAGATGAGACGAACTTCCACGCCGCCTTTGAAAGAGTGTTTGCCGCGGATCCAGGTGAGCGCATCGCCGTACTGATAAACGGGCGCGATATAGTCGCTGGCGTTACCGCCTGTCGCGTTGGTTACGCCTGCCGTGGCGGCCGGGGAAGTACAACTGGTGCTTGTGGCAGCGGCCAGGGATCCCGAGTAGCAGAGGTTGAATGCGACGCCGTTGGCGACGGGGAGAAGTCCCTTGTTGTTGACAGGCCCGATGCTGGGGCTCTGACTGGCCGGCGTTTCAACGGTGGTGCGGGGACGGAAGACGCCGATTCTGATTTCGTTGATCAGAGTGGGCCGGAGGACGCTGGTGAGCGCAAAGCTGTACTGAGTCGTTTCAGTGGGATCGGCCTGCCACGGAATGCTGGGGTAAGTCGGAGGCGTTGCCACGTTGATGCTGTGATAAGACTGCTGATTCATCGTGATGGAGATACGTTCCTGATCGTTGATGATGTGATCGACGCGGCCTTCGTAAAGCTGGAAGTTAACCGGGATCGGACGGTTCCAAGTGTAACCGGCGATATTGAGACCGTCGCCGACGCGGAAGTTATTCGGCAACGGCATGAAGGCCAGATTATGCGCCACGAGGCCGCTGGTGTCGGCGACCAGGCGGTTGGGATCTACACCCAGGACACTGACGCTTTGCAGCGCGGTGCCATTGGGGCTCACGGGGTTACCGGAAAGATCTACCGTCGGGATGGCGGCGTTGGCGTTGCCGTTCAGCGCGCCCTGATAATACCGAAAGATCCCGGCCTTGGCCTGCGCCGTATAAACGTCGGCAGTGAAGGTGGCGGACTGGCGCTGCTTGTACGGATCGTAGATACCGTTGAAGAATGTCTTGTTTCTGCCGTTGTAATGCGGCAGTATCACGGGGCCGCCGAAGCGGACGCCGAAGTTATTCTGTATGAGAATCTGGCGGGGAGAAAGAGGGTTGTGGGTGACCGGGTCATTGCCGTTGGCGTTATTGAAGAACGTGTTGGCGTTGAGGTCGGTGTTACGGAACTCTTCCCAGGCGCTGCCGACAAACCGATTGGTGCCGCCGCGGGTTGTCATCTGAACCAGCGCCGCGCCGCGTCCATATTCCGCGTCGGCCGGTGAAGTTACGATCTTGGCTTCTTCCGTGCGATCCTGGCTGACGACGTTGCTGTACAGGTAGAAGGTACCGGTGAGCAGGTTGTTCATCGCGTTGATGCCGTCCATCGTGTAATTAACGGCGTTGCCCTGGTTTCCGTTGATGTAGAAGTTCGTGCCCTGACTGCCGATTACGCCTGGCTGCGTGGATATCAGGTTATAAGCGCTGCGGCCGACCAGCGGAAGGTCCTGCAGCTGTTTCCCTGTTACGACGTCGCCGACTGTCGCGCTGCTCGCGTTTACGGTGGCGGCGGTAGCTTCGACTTCGATGGTTTGCGTCGCCTGCCCGAGCTGGAGGCCAAGGTTTACGGTAAGCTGACTGCCTGTTTCCAAAATGACGTTATTGATGGTTTCCTTGCTGAAACCGGTCTGCTGCGAACTGAAACTGTAGGTTCCGACCGGCAAAGAAGGAAAGGCAAAGACACCGGCCTGATTGGTCTTGGTCGGCGATGCAACTCCCGTTCCGTTATTCAGGGCCGTGACCGTTGCGCCGGCGATGGTGGCTCCCGAAGGGTCAGTTACAGTGCCGGTGACGGATGCATTTTGAGCAAAGGCCACCGAAGCCGCAAACAACAAAAGACACAACGACGCAGTTATCCGAATGCTTCTCATTACTGGAGAACCCCCAAAAGAAATAAAAACTGGCTTGGTGAAGTCTATTTGCTTGCGTAGCGGAAGTCAAGGGGCATTTACAAAACGTTAAGAGGGCGGGCTTTTCTTTTTGGCGGGCCGAACCTGCCCCATAAGAACAAGGAGGGAGCTCTCGCTCTCGCAAAAACAAAAAAACGGAGGGAGCTCTCGCTCCCGCAAAAAGAAAACGGAGGGGGCCCTCGATCCCGCAAAAAGAAAACGGAGGGAGCTCTCGCTCCCTCCGGGCAAACTAAGATTCGACGTCCCTGGCTGCGTCCCCGCAGCGGTTGGGCAATCTATTCGAGAGCGGCTCCCGAGTCCGATTTGGCGGCAGGACGGCGTCCCTTGGGCATTCCGCCGGTGGGCATGTTTTCAGCCTTCACGACGACATTGTAGTAACCCATCATCATCTCTTCGAAGGTCTGCTCGCCCCAGTGAACTTCCTTAGTGGGATCGGGATTGTACTTGTTATCGGCCGAGTTGTCGAATTCGGCGAAAACCTGTACCTTCGTGCCTTTTTCGAGGTGAAGGGGCTGCGCGAGATAGTAAGTCAACTGCCAGTTGAAGTCATATTTCGGAACCCGCAGAACCGTTTCGCTCTCGCCGTTGGGCCGCACGATGCGGTACTCGAAGGCCTTACCGCGCAGATGCGAATGCGGCATCATGCTGACCAGATCGCAATCGTACTGAACGGTGGATGAGGCCTCAACTTTATAGTCGGGATCGCCCGCCGGAATATTCAGGCGAAGCGTGGCGGAATTGCCGCCGACCAGAACGTCCTTCGGGGGCTCCTTGGCAAAGATGAGTCCGAGTTTCGTCTGATCGACCGCGGGAGTTCCGTTGGTTGTGTAGTGAAGTTGCAGAACGATGTCGGAACCCGCCTTGAGCAAGGTCGCGCGGCGGGGGGCATTCGTGGGAGGAGTGGACTGTCCGGGCACATAACCGCCGAGACCCGAGGTGCCGTCACCGGTGCCGCTGCGATCGCCCTTTTGGGGAACGAACGCGACGCCGAGGGGCTCATTGGCAAACCATTTCGAGCCGGGCTCGCGAATGGTGGCGATCACGTGGTGCATCGCGGCGCGCGCGCCCGGAACCACTTCAACGGACTGGATCCATTTGTCTTCCGTCAGATGAGTGGGAATGATCATGTACTGGTAATCGATCACGCCGCGAGCCGGAACGCTGAATGAGGTCGGCATTTCGAGCACCATGTCGGGCTTGCCGAAGTTCCAGCCTTCCACCCATTTGCGCGGTGCGGGCGCGTCTTTCGGATTCCCTTCCGGCGCGCCGGCGTCAACCCAGGCGACCAGAGTATCGATCTCCTGCTGGCTCAGCGAACGGTCATTGGCAAACTTGCCGACGTGCGGATCGGCGAACCATGGTGGCATCTTCTTCGTGACCACGTTCTGCTTGATCGACTTTGCCCAGGGGCGCGCCTCGTTATAGCTGATCAGCGACATGGGCGCCGCTTCACCCGCACGGTGGCATTCCTGACATTTCGCCTGCAGGATCGGAAGAACTTCTTTGTTAAAAGTTACCGTCGCGACGCCCGTGGTTGAGGCGGCGGAGGCGATGGCGCCGAGAGCAAGCGGCAAAGCTAGAGCGAAAGTCGATACACGCATAGCAGCAAGTGTAAGCACACGGTTCTGCCAAAGTAAATCCTTTATGGTGATTCATTACATTTGTTTTCAATTCGATGCGGAACTTTGCATGAATTGTGCAAGGTCTTCGTACTGATCGGTGGCGATTAAATTCACGCCGGCTTTCAGGGCCGCCCGCCAGCGCAGTTTCGCGGCTTCGATGGAGCCGAAGTTGTATCCCTCGTCCCAGCCTTTGCTTTGCGACCGGCTGAAACCGTCCAGCGTATAGAAACGGATCCAGAAGCCCAGTTTGTGCGCATGGTCGACGAGGGCGCCCAGGCGAAGATCGTCGGCTGGAGTCCAGTCGCCCGCGCGGGTCTGGCCGCCTTCTTCCACCTCAGCCCAGGAATTATTCCACCAGCGGCGGTAATTCGTTGGATTTTCCGCCAGCAATACTTCGGGGGCCGCGGTCGCGGCGAAGCGCGTGCGCTCCTGGCGGGAGCTACCCGCGGGGGCGGCAGCGGTGTGGGCCGAGCCGAATAGCCGCAGATTTTTGCCGAGCGGAACCTCTTTGAAGAAGACCTCTTCCTGCGCGTCGGAATCTTCCGTTAATACGAGCAGCGGCCCGACGCGGAATGGCGCCAGTTGCCCGGGTGAGGCGGTTTGCGGCGCGGTCGTGATCCAGGATTCGTACTCGCCAAGCAGGTCCCAAACGGCGTGCAGTACGGCGGGCTGGTTGTCTTTGAAATCGAAGTGGAGAACGATCAGCGGCCAGTGTGCGCGATCGTTGTCGCGCAGGGCCTGCTCAACGATCGGACGCACACGCTCGAAGAAATAATCGCGCAGGGCAGGTTCGTCACCCGTGGTTTCGCGCTTGTGGGTAACGACGGGACGGCTCTTGCCGGTGGCCTTGTCGGCCGCCCAGGCGATGTCCTGCTCGATGGCCACGGGAAATCCCGCGGCGCGCTGTTTCAGGATGCGGTCGATCCGGTCGCTCCACTGGCCTTCATAGGGATAACAGTTGTGGGCATCGAGGACCGATTGATTGTGGATCACGGAATCGAGGGATGGCGTCTGGCCGGATGCAGCGACGGCGCTGAGCACGCAAAGCAAAATGAGCAGACAAAGAAAAACAGGTCTCACGGACACAAATTGTACCGGGAGCAGGTGAATCGCGTATGACGGGGAATTAAAATGGAGATTCCATGTCCGAAGTCACCCAGAATTTCTATCGCATCCAGAAACTCCCTCCTTATGTATTTGCCGTCATCAACGAGATGAAGGCAAAGGCACGGGCAGCAGGTCAGGATGTGGTCGATCTCGGGATGGGAAACCCGGACGGCACCACTCCGCAGGTTGTTGTCGACAAGCTCATCGAAGCGGCGCGCAATCCGCGCAATCACCGCTATTCGGTTTCGCGCGGCATTCAGCATCTGCGCGAGGAGATCGTCAAGCGCTACAAGCGCAAACACGATGTCGATCTCGATCCTGACACCGAGGCTATTGTGACGATGGGGGCCAAGGATGCTCTCGCGCATTTATTGTTCGCGACCATCGGGCCGGGCGACGTGGTGGTCTCTCCCAATCCGGCATATCCGATTCATCAGTACGGCGTCATCATGTCGGAAGGCCACGCCCAGATGCTGCCGATGCCGACGGCCGAGACGTTTCTGGGCAGGCTGCACGAGTTGTACCGGGAATCGGCCAAGCCGCCCAAGATGCTGCTGATTTCGTTCCCGCATAATCCGACGACGATTTGCGTGGACCTGCCTTTTCTGACCGAGATTGTGAATCTGGCCAAAGCGCACGGCACGCTGATCGTGCATGATTTCGCCTATGCGGATCTGGGATTTGACGGCTATAAGCCGCCCAGCATTTTGCAGGTGCCGGGGGCCAAGGATATCGCGGTCGAAATCTTTTCGATGTCGAAAAGCTACAACATGGCGGGCTGGAGGGTCGGCTTCTGCCTGGGGAATGCGAAGATGATCGCCGCGCTGGCGCGCATCAAGAGCTACCTCGATTACGGGGCTTTCCAGCCGGTGCAGATTGCCGCCATCGTGGCACTGCGCGAGTGCGATGACGAATCAACCAAAATCTGCGCCGTTTATCAGAAGCGGCGCGATGTTCTGGTGGAGGGTCTGTGCCGCGCCGGGTGGCCGGTGCCGCCGCCGCGCGGGTCGATGTTCCTGTGGGCGCCGTTGCCGGAGCGTTACCGGGATATGGGATGTCTCGAGTTTTCCAAACTCCTAATGGAGAAGGCGCTGGTGGCTGTGTCACCGGGCATCGGGTTCGGACCCATGGGGGAGGGCTTCGTGCGGTTCGCGCTCATCGAGAACGAACACAGGACACGCCAGGCTACGCGGTCCATCGGCCAGTTCCTGCGGCACTGAGTTTAGTCAGTCAACTCGATTCTTCGATTGCGTCAGGGCTGGCCAGACGCTTGGCACCAGGCGGGGTCCACGTTGTTGGTGAGGCCGGAGGTAATCGCAGTGGCCACGCCTTTGGCCGGATCGTAAACTTCGAGCTGCTGGGCCCACACGCTGTGTTTCCGGTTTGCATCCGGTAGCGGCGTGAGGTCCCGCGGCGTGACGTACAGGATTTCATCCCGGCCCGGCAACCAGAATGCCGTCTCAGCGCTCGCGACAGGTCTGAGTTTCATGGCAGCGAGATCGACCAGATAATAGTCGTCCTGCCGCTGGCCGCTGGCGTCATTCAGACCCTCTTCACCGATCAGCAGCCACTTACCGTCTTCGCTCCCGTCAAGTGAACGAATCGGCGTGTCACATTTGCCGATCGTGCCGCGCCGGTCGATCGGACAGGTGTTGACCTGGATCTGAAACCGGCCGATCTCGCGGCCTGACCGCGACAGCACCAGAGTCTCGTCGTTGCCGCAGGCTTCAACATCTCCCGTTTTCGCGAATACCGCGCAGTTCTCTTTTCGTGAATTCGGTTTTGATTGCGGTGTGGGTACGGGACCGATGGGCTTCTCCTGGTCCGTGGCCGGATTCAGGCTCCACAACACAGCCGGGCGCAGGTCCGGAGAAGGCGTTGTGAATTCGACGGTCGAGCCTTTGCATTCTGGACGGCGGTGATCCCTCGGCGAATGTGTGAGCTCTTTTAGCACGCCATCCGCGGGATTCCACATCCAGATCTGTTGATAGCTTGGGCCGTGTTCCCTGTAAACGCGGCGGCTGAAGATTACCTGTCCGCACGCGGAGGAGACAAAGAAGAGCCCCAGAATAGCGGCCACTCGCCCCGGCGTAACGGTCATGTGCAAAGCCCCCGGCGGGACTGACCCGCCCTATTCGATGTTGAGAGAAAGGCTGACGTTCAGCGTCTTCGGCGCGAAGCACATGCGGTCGTTGCACGCCTGATAGCGCAAGGTGCCGTTCTGCGCTGATGCGCCTGTTGCGGCATTCGACGGCACCTTGAATTTCGTTGTGATGGTGAATTCGCCGGTCACCACCGAGAGAGGCTTGTCGGAAAAACTGTACTTCTCCATCGTGCCCTTCGGATAAGTGATGCCATCGGCTTCCAGCGGGCCGCCTGTCCATTTCAGAGTCAACGGAATCAGATAGGCATCGCTCGGAGTGTTGCTGTTGGCATGAAAGCCGGGCGGCAGAACGGCCCGCATCGAAACCACCGCCACCGCGCCCTTTTGCGCTTTTACGGTGGGAACCGGTGCGACCGTCAGGGTCGGCGTCATTTGCTGCGCGGCGAGAAGGGCCGACAGGCCCAGAACGATAGCAGCCGTTTTATAAAAGTTGTTCAATCGCATCCTGAAATTCTTTCCGGGCCGCGAGGCCGACATGAACGGAGGCGATGCGGCCCTGGCGATCGATCACGAAAGCCGTGGGCAGCGCTTCGATTCCGCCATACAGATCGCCGGTCTTGTCGTCGCCCAGCACGATCCGATAGTTGATAGCCTTCTGGGTGGCGAAGGGGTTGATGGCCTTCCAGCCGTCATCGTCCATCGATACGCCCAGAACCTCAAAGCCCCGGTTCTTGTACTTGCGTTCGAATTCGGTGAACCAGGGGATCTCGATATTGCACGGGCCGCACCAGGTTGCCCAAAAATCGAGCAGAACCACTTTGCCTTTGTAGTCCGCCAGATGCACGACTTTTCCGGTGGAATCCTTCAGGGTGAACTCGGGCGCGGCTTTGCGGCCAGAACTGTCCTTAACAGCCGTTTTGGCGGATTCGTGCTCCTCCGGAAGAGTGCAAGCAACGGTACCCAGCAGAGCGGCAACACCAACAACGGCCACCAGGCGCAGCGGCTTGCGCAGATTCATCGGAAGACTATTCATGCAACTCCAATTATATAGGTAAAGCCCGGTCGTCGAAATGCGCCCTGAACCAGCCAATCCGATCCCGCAGCCGGCGGCGGGACAGCGTCATCTCGGCGCTATTTCCGCACGCTGCAAAGGCGCCTGTATCGCAAAAGCTTTCGCAGCAGTATTCGCGCCAGCTTCGCGAACGCGCCGCGATATCGCGCGTCTTCAAAGCGCGCTTGCGCCACTCCGCCGACCACCCCGCCTCGCCCTGTGCGCCCGCTTCCCATTCCGCACGGAGCAGGCTCTCCCAATCGCGCCGCAACGGGTTTCCCAGCCGGACCCAGACAAAATGGAAAAGCTCATGCAGCAGGATGCGCTCGCGCTCCCGGGCGTTGTGCTTCAGATCCAGATCGAGGACGATGAGACGCTGGCGGATATATGTAGCGGCGTGCGCCGGATTGCCCGCCGTATCCCGCAGATCGGGGGCGTAGCGAACTTCAACCGGGCGGCCGTGAAATAGGGGAGTGATTTCGATTCGCTAGTATCTCATTAATGAGGAAGAGTTGAAGCAAGACGTGTCGGGGCTGCCTCTTTCGGGAGTTCTCGTACTTGATCTGACGCGCGCCGTCTCGGGCCCTTTCTGCACGATGAACCTCGCCGATCTGGGGGCGCGGGTGATTAAGATCGAAGATACGGGCGCCGGAGATGAGTGCCGGCAGTGGGGTCCGCCGTTCGTGGGGCCGGACAGCGCTTACTTCCTCGGCATCAACCGCAACAAAGAAAGCGTAACGCTCGATCTTAAGAGCCCCGCGGGACGCCGGTCGCTGCTGCAACTCTGCGCGAAGGCGGATGTAGTGATCGAGAACTTCCGGCCAGGCGTGATGAAGAGATTGGGCGCCGACTACCAGTCGCTGGGGCGGGACGATCTTGTTTACGTTTCGATTTCGGGCTTCGGACAGGATGGTCCGAATGCCGGCAGGCCGGGCTACGACATTCTCGTGCAGGCGATGAGCGGACTGATGACGGTAAGCGCCTACCCGGACGGTCCGCCGGTGAAGTGCGGTTTCCCGGTGGTGGATATCGTGACTTCGTTTTATGCCAGCCAGGCTGTTCTGGCGTCGCTGTTCTCGCGCGAGCGCACGGGTAAGGGCCGGTATGTCGATATCTGCCTGCTGGAATCAATGATGGGGGTTATGTGTTCCGTCACTTCCGCCTGGCTGCTCGCGAAGGCCGAGACAAAACCCATGGGGGCGACGCAGGGCAGCATCGTGCCGTACCAGATATTCAAGTGCGCGGACGGCATGATGGTGATTGGCGCTCCCAATGAACGCCTGTGGCAGGGCTTCTGCCGGGCGCTCGGGCGCGAGGATCTGATGGACGATCCGAAGTATTCACGAAATGAGTTGCGGGTGAAACACCGCGACGAGCTGGTAGGGAAAATCGACGCGGAGCTGGCCCAACATCCGCGGCAATACTGGCTGAGTGCATTTGAACGCGAACAGGTGCCGTGCGGTCCCGTTTTGTCGACGGCCGAAGTTCTGGATTCTCCCGCGATCCGCGAGCGCGGCGCGGTGGTCACGCTGCAGGATCCGGTGTCCGGCCCGGTGGAAGTTCTGCGCAGTCCGATGCGCTTCGCGGGTCTGGAGCCGCGTCTGGAAGCGCCGCCGCGGCTCGGCGAACACACGGCCAAAGTTTTGCAGGAACTCGGCTGATGGGGATGATGGGGATGACGGATCCGCTGGCCGGCCTATTGACGGAACAGCCGAATCCGGCTTCGGCAGAGATCGACAAGCTTTCCACCGAAGAAATGCTTCGCGTCATCAACGACGAGGACCGCAAGGTCGCGGAGTCCGTGGCGGCGGAACTGCCGCGTATCGCCATTGCCGTGGATGCCATTGCCGAGGCACTCGGCAATGGCGGCCGGTTGTTTTACATCGGTGCGGGAACCAGCGGACGGCTGGGCGTGCTCGATGCGTCCGAATGCCCTCCGACATTTAATGTCCCCGCGGATATGGTGCAGGGGATCATTGCAGGTGGAGAGTCCGCGTTGTCGAAGGCGACGGAAACGACGGAAGACGATCCGGCGATCGGGGCGCGGGATTTGCGGGCGCACGGATTTGCCGCGGGGGACGTTTTGTGCGGGATTGCCGCCAGCGGGCGCACGCCCTATGTGCTGGGCGCGATCGATGAGGCCAATCGCGCGGGCGCGCTGACGATCGGGATCAGCTGCACGCCGGATTCGGAGTTGTCCCGCCGGGTTAAGATTCCGATTACGCCCGCGCCGGGGCCGGAGATCATCGCGGGATCGACCCGGCTGAAAGCAGGGACCGCTACGAAGCTGGTCTTGAACATGCTCACCACAGGGTGCTTCATCCGGATGGGTTATGTGCGCGGCAATCTGATGGTGAATGTGCAGCCGAAGAATACGAAATTGCGGGATCGCGCGCAGCGCATCGTCAGCGCGGCCACTGGCGCATCATATGAACAGGCCGGGCACATGCTGAGAGCGGCCGGCGACGACGTGCGAAGGGCCATCGCGGCGTGGGAAGAATCTAAAACTAATGGATAAATTTGTTATCGAAGGTGGCGTGCCGCTTCAAGGCACGATTGCGACAAGCGGGGCCAAGAATTCCGCGCTGCCGGCGCTGGCGGCAGCACTGCTGACCGATGAAACCGTGGTGCTGCAACGCATTCCGCGCGTGCGGGATATCCGAACGATGGAACGGTTGCTCGTCGATATCGGCTCTGAGATGGAGGTCGACGAGGAACAGGTCACGATCAACACAAAGAAGATCGTGTCGCCCGAAGCGCCGTACGAGCTGGTGAAGACGATGCGGGCTTCGAGTCTGGTGCTGGGTCCGCTGGTGGCGCGTGCGGGACGGGCGCGGGTTTCGCTTCCGGGAGGCTGCGGAATCGGCGCACGGCCCATCAATCTGCATCTGGCGGGGCTGGAACATCTCGGCGCGAAAATCTCGCAGGAACACGGATATATCGAGGCCGTGGCTCCCGATGGATTGAAGGGCGGTCAGGTTGCCTTCGATCGCATTACGGTCACCGGCACGGAAGACATCCTGATGGCTGCGGTGCTGGCGGAGGGAGAGACGGTTATCGAAAATGCCGCGCGTGAGCCGGAGGTAGTGGATCTCGCCGCGATGCTGGTGAAGATGGGGGCAAAAATCGAGGGCGCGGGCACCAGCGTGATTCGGGTGGAAGGCGTGGCGAAGCTGCACGGAACCACGCACGAAATCATCGCCGACCGTATTGAAGCCGGCACCTTCATCATCGCGGGCGCCATCACCGGCGGGGATTTGACGGTTACGGGTTGCGTCCCGGAACATCTGACGGCATTGACCGCGAAGCTTGCCGATGCGGGAGTGAAGGTTTCCCAGTCCGGCGCCGACGCGATCCATGTCAGCGGCAACGGC
>DASZLO010000112.1:0-16215 GCA_035552315.1 Bryobacteraceae bacterium | reverse complement strand
TTTGCCATCTTTCCGGCAGTAAACCCAGACCGACTTTTCACCCACCGCAAGCGCTTCGGGCTCAGCCGACACATCGATACGCTTTTCCACCAGGTTGGTCGCGGGATTGATTCTCAAAACCTGATTCTCAGACGGGCATGCAATCCAGAGCGCATCCTCACCGAACGCAAGACTGCGGCAACCCGCGGGAAGGCGCATTTCCGCGACTATGACGTTCCGGTCGGGATCGATCCTCGAGAGAGTGGTTTTCCCATCCGTCAGCATCCAGATACTATCCGCGCTGGCCGTAATGCCGCCCGTAACTTTAACCGCGCCAACGGGCAGCCGGGCGCTGACCTTCAGGTCTTTCGAATCGAGGCGCACCAGCGAACCGTCCTTGCAGGAAGGCGTCCAGAGACTGCCGAACGCGGAAACCATTCCGGCGCACAGATCGTCGAGGCCGCTCACGGGCGCTGTCAGCGCGTTCGTTTTCGGGTCAATGCTGCTAAGCCCATTTTCGTGCGGCACGAAGACAGAATTGGAAACGTAGATCCAGGCGGGTTTACCGGCCACGGGAATCTCGATCGCCGGTTTGATGTTGCCGAAGGGTATCTGAACTCCCGGCGTTTTGATTCCGCTGGCCGGCCCTGCTTTCGCGTGGGAGGCTTTTAACGACTTGCCGTCAGGCCCTTTTGCGGGGGCGGCGGCCGCCGAAAGGCCGCACAGGGCCGCGATTGCAGAAGCTGAAAACATCGCGGAAAAAGGAATTCGCATACGATCTCGACAACCTGAGAATGGAATTAAAATCGGGACCGGACGGGGGAGTCAACCGCGCGGCGAAACATTGGCCGACGGATATAACTTTCCCAATCCTATCGCAGATCCGGCCCATTCTGTACTGGTTAATCGAAGAAATCGAAACCTCAGTAGTTGACACCCCCAGGCTCGCGAGCGGTTGACATAAAAGCTCGCTTCGTGTGAAACTACCGGTCAGGTTCCTCATGGAACCGTCTCGCTCCGTTCGCCTCCTTGCCCCGTCCGCTTCGTTTTTGCTTCGTCCGCTTCTGAGCAGATTTTCTGTCTCGTCATCGCTGGCGCCCTGTTCTGCGTCGTGAATCCAGATCGTGCCATTTGGAAGGAAAAAAATGCCCCGCACGTACGCGCCTGTTTTCAGGACGACGCTTTTGGCGATGTTTGCGGCCGCGCCCGTTTTGGTGTCGGCGCAAACAACAGCCGCTAATTCACCGGATTTTTTCGAGACAAAAATTCGTCCTGTTTTCTCCGACTACTGCTACGGTTGCCACACCAGTTCCGCGCTGGGAGGTCTGCGCCTCGACAGCCTGGATGCCATGAAGAAAGGCGGAAATCGGGGAACCGCCGTAGTGCCAGGCGATCCCGACAACAGCCTCCTCATGAAAGCCATTCGGCAAGTGGATCCAGGCCTCAAGATGCCGCTCGGCGGCAAGCTTTCGGAAAAACAGATCGCCGATATCGGCGCCTGGATCAAAGCCGGCGCGGTCTGGCCGAATACGGCCCCTGCCGCCGTGACAACGGATAAGGGAAAGTACGTGATCAGCGCGGACCGCCGCGCCTTTTGGTCGTTCAAGCCGCTGCAGGATCCGGCGCCCCCGTCCGTAAAGGACACGAAGTGGGCCAGGGACGCGATCGACAGGTTTGTTCTCGCCAGGCTCGATATGGAAGGGCTTAAGCCTGTCGCGCCCGCTTCCAAACGGGACCTGCTGCGGCGCGCCACGCTGGATCTGATCGGCCTGCCTCCCACGGCCGAGGAGATCGCCGCTTTTGAGAAAGACAACTCTCCCGATGCATTCGCCAAAGTGGTCGACCGTCTGCTGGCTTCGCCGCACTATGGCGAACGGTGGGGCCGTTTCTGGCTCGATATCGCCCGTTATGGAGAGGACGACTACCGCAGCCTGAATCCGAACCCCAAAGGCTACCGCCCTTATCCGAATGCTTATGCTTATCGCGATTGGGTAATACAGGCTTTCAATGACGATCTTCCTTACGATCAGTTCGTCAAAGCGCAACTGGCGGGCGATCTGATGGAGACGAAGGACCGGGAGAAAACGCTGCCGGGCACCGGCTTTCTCGGCCTTGGTCCCTGGTATTACGACAACGGCTCCAATGAGGTCACGCGCGCGGATGAACGCCACGACCGCGTGGACGCCGTTTCGCGCGGCTTCCTCGGCCTGACGGTGGCTTGCGCGCGCTGCCACGACCACAAATACGACCCCATTCCGCAGACCGACTACTACGCGCTGGCCGGAGTTTTCTTCGACACCACATATGAGGAGTACCCGCAGGCGCCGGAGAAAGTCGTCGCGGCATATACGAAGCTCGAGGACGCGGCCGATGAAAAACAGAAGATCCTGCAGGAAACCAACACCGCCCTTTCGGCCGAACTGTCCCGCTCGCTCGCTTATCAGACGTCCAATTACCTGCAGGGCGTATGGGAAGTGAAAGGCCGTGAAAAGAAGGATGTCGCCCAGGTTGTGGAAGCGCGCAAGCTGGATTACGAGTTGCTTGAGCGCTGGATTGAGTACACGGCTCGCACCACTGACCGGTACCACAACAAAGATGCGTTCGAGGCCATAGTTAAAAAAGGCGGGACTCCGGCTGAAGCCAAAAAACTGGCTGACAAGTTTCAGGACGACGTAGTCGCCGCGATGCTCAGCAAGAACGATATCGACGCGCAGAACAAAGTCATCGCCGATAAAGACATCGATGGCACGAAGCCCAAGAAGCGCACCGACAAGCCAAGTAATTTTGTCAGCAACAAAGATTTCAATCCGGGCTCCAACCTCGTCCTGAAGAGTCTTCCCGACGATCAGAATAACTTGTGGA
Organism: Bryobacteraceae bacterium; assembly: GCA_035552315.1. GTDB lineage: Bacteria > Acidobacteriota > Terriglobia > Bryobacterales > Bryobacteraceae > BOG-234. The sequence continues at coordinate 13,374 of DASZLO010000112.1, read as the reverse complement.
TTGAAATCTTCCAGCGCGACCTGAGCGAGAATATCGACCCGGCCGATATGACCAACGGACGTCAGGGCAAGCCCGGCGTGCTGTTATTTCGGGGATGGGCTCTCGAAAACCGCCTGGGAGCCGAAGACCGCGCGCGCGTCAAGACCCTTCAGGACGATCTGGATGCCGCGCGCAAAAAACTCGAACCGCATTATCCGTTCATCCACGGAGTAAAGGACTCTGAGCACCCGATCAATATTCAGCTTGCGCTGCGCGGCAACCCCGAGAACCTGGGGCCCGAAGTTCCCCGTCACTTTCTCAGCGTTTTCTCGGACGGCGATCCCGTTCCCTTCACGAAGGGTAGTGGCCGGCTGCAGATGGCGGACCTGATTCTCAAGCAGCCGATCGCCATGCGCGTCATAGTCAACCGTATCTGGAAGGAGCATTTCGGCACGGGCATTGTCGATACGCCCAGTAACTTTGGCTTTGGAGGCGAACGCCCCACCGATCCGGAATTGCTGGAATATCTGGCAAGCGACTTCGTCAGGAATGGGATGTCGATCAAGAAGCTGCAGCGCGAAATCATGCTGAGCTCGGTGTATCAGCTGAGCACCGACGATGACAAGACGGCATTCGACAAAGATTCCGGAAATCGCCTTTACTGGCGAGCCAATCGGAAGCGCATGGAGGCCGAGGAGATCCGGGATTCGATCCTTCAGGTATCGGGTACTCTCGATCCCGCGCTCGGCGGACCTTCGCATGATCTTACCCCTGAATTTACCCGCCGCACTGTTTACGGCAAAGTAAGCCGCTATAAGCTCGACGCCTATCTGCAGTTGTTCGACTTTCCGAGCCCGGCGATAAGCGCCGAAAAAAGGTTCACGACAACGGTTCCGCTGCAGCGGCTCTTCCTCATGAACAGTGATTTTGTCCAGATCGAATCCGAGGCGCTGGCAAAACGAGTCGCCACCGAAGCGGACAATCGGGCGCGAATCCGCAAGCTGTATTCGCTTGTGTACGGGCGTGAGCCCAACGAGCAGGAAGTCGCCGCGGGTATTGCATATCTGCATTCCGAACCGCTGAAGGAGTACGAAGAAATCAAAAACAAGGCGAAGGAGAACGCGAAGGAAAACAAGGGTGGCGCCGGCCAGCGGCGTCCGAAAACGACTCCCGAAGGCGGTGAAACAGGCGGCGCCGAACCGGCTGGCACGGAGCCGGTGTCTGTGAGTGAGGCGGCGGGGTCCGGAGCGCTGGTAGCCGACGCAATGCCAGCCGAGGCTATGCCGGCCGAAACGCCCGCTGCCCCGGAGGACGCCAACGCCGGGATGGGTATGGGGCTGATGGGCGGCATGGGTGGTGGAGGCATGGGGATGGGCGGTGCTCCGGGAGGAAAGCGCGGCCAACCCGCCGCGGCGCCGCCGGTCAAGTATGAGGCCACTGTGTGGGGGCGCTATGCAAAGGTGCTGCTCAGCTCGTCCGAGTTCCTGTTCATCAACTGAGGTTATCCATGTCTGATCATAAGAAAAACACTCCTTTAACCAGAAGAGACGCCCTGCGTCGCGTAGGTAGCGGTTTCGGCATGATGGCGTTCGCCGGGATGCTGAGCCAATCCATGATGCGGGCCGGGTTGACTTCTCCCGACGGCAGCATTGTGACGAAGCTGGATTATCCGCAGCGCGTCAAGCGTGTCATTTTCCTTTTCATGAACGGCGGCCTTTCGACGATCGATGCCTTCGATCCCAAGCCGGCGCTTGATAAGTACGATGGCAAGCCCATGCCAGGCGGCTCCATCTCCACGGAGCGCCGCACTGGCGAGCTGATGAAATCGCCCTATACGTTTAAGAAATCCGGGCAATGCGGGATGGAGATCAGCGATCTGTGGCCGCACCTCGCGGGCGTGGCGGACGATATCTGCTGGGTTCGTTCGGTCTTCACCGAGATTCCGAACCATGAGCCATCGTGCCTGATGATGAATACAGGCGCCAATCAGGCAGGCCGCCCGTCCATGGGGGCCTGGATCACTTATGGTCTCGGAACGGAGAATCAGAACCTGCCGGGCTATGTGGTCCTGTGTCCCGATATCCCCACTACGGTAGGGCCGCCTCTCTGGAGTAACGGCTTCCTGCCCGCCATCAATCAGGGCACTTACATCTCGAACAAAATCCAGAAGACGGGTCCTGACGGCGAACCCCTGACCGACCCGCCCGCGATGCCACCGGCGGAGAAAGAGAAGGCCGCGGCCGACAAGGAAAAGCTGAAGAAGATTCTGGTCGAGAAGAATTTCGATCCGAAGAAGATTCTGAACTTCGTAAACAACCCGAAGTTCACACTCGTGGAGCAGCGCCGAGAGCTCGATCTGCTCCAGAAGCTGGAAGAGATTCGCAGAGAAGACGCCGGCGCGGACCCGCAGGTCGAGGCGGTCATCAAATCGATGGAAACGGCTTATCGGATGCAGACCGAGGCGCCGGAAGTGTTCGACATCCGCAAGGAATCGCAGGCCACGCTGGACATGTATGGCGAGGGCGACGTGGCCCGTGGTGCGCTGACCGCAGTGCGGCTGGCCGAAAAAGGCGTCCGCATGGTGCAGCTCTACTACTCCAAAGGCGATCCCTGGGACGCTCACACCGACATCCTGCTGCACAAGGTCAACGCCAAGAATTCCGATCAGGCGTTCGCCGCGGTGGTCAAAGACCTCAAGCAGCGGGGGCTGTGGAAAGACACGCTGGTGGTTTGCGGTTCGGAGTTCGGCCGTACGCCGGTCCGCGAGGTCGGCGGCGGTATGAGTGGCGGCATCAAGCGAGGTCGCGACCATAATCCATTCGGGTTCACCATGTGGCTCGCCGGGGGCGCGGTCAAGGGCGGCACCATTTACGGGGCCACAGACGACTTCGGTTTCAAGGCGATCGATAAGCCCGTGCATGTCCATGACATACATGCCACCGTTCTGTATCTGCTGGGCATCGACCATACGAAGCTGACTTATCGTTACAGCGGCAGGGATTTCCGGCTCACCGACGTGGCCGGAAACGTATTGCACGATCTGGTCGCCTAGTGCGCCGATTCAGAAATCCGGTCACGTATGCTCGTGCCCGCAGGCCGGGATTCATCCCGGCTCGTCGTTTGCGCCCAAACGTGACCGTATTTGCGAAATCGAGGCCTTAGCTCACGATGGTGCACGGGCTCAGCCTGTGCCTGAGGGCCTGAATCAACAGGCTGAAGCCTGTTCCACCATCGTAGTCTTCACGGCAATTTCTCTTCCGCATTCCTGGTGTGCGCGATGGCGCGCAGGGGCGAAACGGCGTCCGCGTGACGTGAAACCATGCCAGCGCCCTGTGAAACAGACTGCGGGCGTATCTGTTCAATTCAAGATTTCGATTGGACGCAACTCGCCGAACTTAGTTACTTTTGAATAGAATCCTGTCCGGTTATTAACACCGGCTGCGCGTCGTAAGCGCCGCTCTCCTGGTCCGAGCCGATTCAACTCCCTGTCCGGGTTACCTGTCAACACCCATTCTTTGATCCCTACAAGGAGCCGTTCATGTATCTCGACGTCTGGACGCGGTATGCGGGGCCCGATTCCCGCCCGCAACGCCCCGAAGCGAACAACGCAATTAGCCGCCACGCAACCGGCACCAGGAGGAATGCATGAATCGCCGCCTGGGCTTACTTCTTTTCTGTTGCGGACTGCCCCTCGCGGCACAGAATAGTTCTCTCAACGGAGTTATCACAGATGCTCACGCCGCCGTGGTCCCAGCCGCGAGCATAACGATTCAGAACGAGGATACGACCGCCTCGCGCGCCACGCTCTCCAACGATCGCGGTGAATATTCAGTGGTTCAGGTACCGCCCGGAAAATACAAAGTCACGGTCGAGAAACCCGGCTTCAACGTGCAGGCGACCGAAGTGGTTCTGCAAACCAACACGCCCGCCACCCTGAACCTCACACTTGAAGTGGGAGCGGTCAGCCAGACAGTGAGCGTGACCGCGGAAGTGGCGGCGGTGAATACCGAGAATGCGTCCATGGGAAATCCGTTCACCGAAACCCAGGTCAAGGAGATTCCGCTGCAGACGCGAAATATCGTCGCGCTGCTGGGCGTGCAGCCCGGCGTGGCGTCCACCGGCCAGGTGCTGGGAGCGCGGGCCGACCAGAACAACGTCATGCTCGACGGCGTGGATGTAAACGATAACGCTGGCGCCAACGGCTTCAATTCGGTGCTTCCCATTCCGCTCGATTCGGTCCAGGAGTTCCGCACCACAGTGGCTGGTCTCGGCGCCGACCAGGGGCGTTCGGGCGGCGGTCAGGTTTCGATCGTTACCAAGAGCGGCTCGAATCAGTTTCACGGCACCGCCTACGAGTACAACCGCAACACGGATCTCGCCGCCAACAGCTGGTTCAGCAACCGCGCCGGTGTGGCGCGCGCCGCGCTCATACGGAATCAATATGGCGCTTCGCTCGGTGGCCCCATCCTGAAGAACAAACTGTTCTTCTTCTATAACTGGGAAGGCCGGAAGGATCGCAGCGCCACCGCGGTGACCCGCCTCGTGCCCAGTGCGACGCTGCAGCAGGGCATCATACAGGTGCCGCTCAAAGGGGGGCCCACGGTTTCGTTGAGCCCGAGCGACATTGCCAATATCGATCCGCTGCATATCGGCGAGAGCCCGTATATGGCGAGCTATCTCAAATCGTTTCCGGCGGGGAATAATCCGCTGGCGTCTCCCGATCTGGGGCTCAACTTCAACGAACTGACCTTCAACGCGCCGCAGGATCTCAATAATCACGCGCAGGTCGCCAAGCTGGATTACAACATCGATTCCTCGGGCAAGCACACGCTCTCGCTGCGCGGAACGCTGAATGGCGCCGCGGTCGATGGCAACGGGCAGGCCGGCAGCACCACGGGACTCGCGGAATTCCCTGGCCAGGCGGCGGTGCAGCGCACGCTGGACAATTCGCGGGGACTCTCAGGCCGTTATACGGCAGTGCTGACGTCAAGTCTGGTGAACGTCTTCAACTACGGGTATACGCGACTCGGAAATGCGGCGACGGGAACGGAAGCCGTGATCCCGACCTTCTATTTCGCGGGCCTCGTCGGAACCACACGGCCGACCCAGCGGATCGCTCCCACGACAAACATTACCGACGACATGACGTGGACCAAAGGCCGCCACACGATCCAGTACGGTTTGAATTTCCGATTCGCCCTGAACACGAATCAGAACTTCAACAACGTCCCGAACTACAGCTTCTCCCGGAACACACTGCTGGGCCTCGGCGGCGATATTACGACCGATGTGATGAACTACCTGGCGCCCACCTATGGCAGTAATGTCGCGCTGGCCTCCGCCACGAACGTGACGAACGCTTTCGGACCGGTGCTCGGCCTGATCAACCAGTATGGCGCCACTTACAACTACACCGTCCAGGGGTCGCCGATTGCATTCGGAAACCCGGTGACGACGTCCTTCGCGGACCACGAATACGAAGGCTATATACAGGACGCTTTCAAGTGGAAGCCCAACCTGACCATCACCGTTGGACTGCGATACTCGCTTTCCGGCGTGCCTTACGACGTGAATGGGCGGGAGGTGACGCCGCTCGTATCCGCGAATCAGTTTTTTGCCGACCGCCTCTACGCGGCGAACAATGGCATACCAAACTCCCAGTTGACGACCTCGCTGATCACCTACGGGCTTGGCGGCCCGGTGAACAGCCGCGCCGGCTATTACCCGGTTGACACAAAGGACTTCGGACCGCGCCTTGCCGCGGCTTATACTCCGAAGGCCGGCAGCACGGCCGAGAAGATCATGGGGCCGGGAAGTGTGTTCCGTGTAGGCGCGGCTCTGCTCTACGACCATTACGGAACAGCCATGGCGCAGCAATTCGCCAGTTCGGGATCTCCGGGCCTGGCGACGGCGGTCGCGCAGCCGATCAATACGAATTTCACAACGGGCTACCGTTACACCGGCTCTGCCTACCCGACGTTGCCGACCGTCGCCGGCGGCTCCTTCCCGCTGACCCCCGCCGTCATCACAGGCGGCTTCACCACCTTCAGCGGCGTTTCGAGCGATTTGAAAGCGCCGTACCAATACCTTCTCAATACGAGTTACGCGCGCTCGCTGCCGAAGAAGATGACCATCGAGGTGGGCTACGTGGGGCGGCTGGGCCATCGCGGAATCATCCAGCAGGATTTCGGGCAACCGTTGACGAACTTCAAAGATCCCGCGTCCGGGCAGACGTTCGCCGCGGCTGGCGCTCCCCTCACCGCCCTTTTCAACAGCGGCCTCACGGCGGCGCAGGTAAAGGCCAATCCGAGCCTCGTGCCGAACGAAGCGTTCTACAACAACATGTTCCCGGGCCTCGCGAATCACTACATCACCGGAAGCGCGAGCGCGAACTTCTTCTATGACGTTTACGGCAACTATGCGGGAAGCTGGCTCGACGGACTGAACGACGTGGATCGCATCCGGCAGTCGAACGGAAGCTGCATTGTTATCACCGGGTGCAATACATTCTTTCCCCTGCAGAACTCGGGGCTCGATGCTTTCACCAACAACGGCCGGTCTTCCTATCACGCCATGACGATCGTGCTGCGGCGCGCGGTGCAAAGCGGCTGGGGCTACGATTTCAACTACACGTGGGGACACGCGATCGATAACGGCTCCGCGTCGGAATCCGCCGAAAACGCCAGCTCAGCCACTGCCAATGCTGCCGGGACAAGCGCGTACAGCACCGGCGGACTGCTCCAGGACGCCTTCAACACAAACGCTTTTCGCGGGCCCTCGGATTTCGACAGCCGCCACACGGTCACGGCGGACGCGGTGGTCGAGATTCCAGTCGGCAAGGGTAAGGCGCTGTTCGGCAGCGCGCCCGGCTGGGTGAACCAGATCATCGGAGGCTGGCAGGCTACTACCCTGGTCAGTTTCCACAGCGGGACGCCTCTCACGGTGAGCGATGCCGGCGACTACAACGTGAACTACGACATCTCCGCGTTCGGTGTCCTCGCGCCGGGCGCCAAACTCCCTGCGAACGGCGTGACGCTCGATTCGAACGGGATTCCGAGCATCTTCTCGAATCCAAACGCTGTCAACTCTTTTGTTGGCGCCGGCCCGGGAACGGTGGGGACGCGCGGTATTGTGCGGAGTCCTCACTTCTTCAATACCGATCTGGCCCTCAGCAAGAGCTTCATTCTGCCCTGGGAACATCAGAAGATCAGCTTCCGTGCCGAAGCGTTCAATGCGTTCAACGGGGTGAACTTCGGAGTGCCGAATCTGAGTCTCGCGACACCGACAACTTTCGGCGAGATCACCGGCTACGCTTTCGGTGCGGCTCCCCGCGTCATGCAGATGGCGTTGCGCTATGAGTTTTAGATTGCGCAGCGCATAGTTCGTTGGTGGCCGGTCCCCGGCCAAATCAGGCACGTGATCGGCAACACCACTCCCCCGCGGCCCCAACCGGCTGCGGGGGATTTTTGCGTTTCACGAACCTCGGCGCGCATCCACCGTCTAAATCGTTGTGACGCCAGCATCCGGCGGGGCAGCGGGGAACGTGATATACCTGAAGGCGCGAGAACGAATCCCCCTGTTGAGGATTTGGATGACCCAGGTTCTGGTCAAATGCCTATGTCTGGCGCTGGTCCCGTGCGCGGCTACTGCTGTCGCCGCTCCATCGGCGTCCCATCCGGCGGTGTCCCATCCGGTGGCTCTGTTTCTGGATTTTGACCACTCTCCTTCGCCTGTAATTGTCGCGGGCATGAAGACGGAGGTCCAGAGGATCTTCAGCACTTCCGGGCTGCAGTTTGAATGGCACATGTTGGCTGAGCCATCCCGGGGCTCCGAATTCGCCACGCTCGCGGTGATCCACGTCAAAGGAGAATGCAGCGTGCCCTCGCTGCTGCCCGCGGGTGATGACCTGGGAGGGGCGGCGCTGGCCTCGACCCCGGTGTCGGGAGGGAACATTCTTCACTTTACGGATCTGGAGTGTTCGCGGGTTGGAGAGTACATTGCCCCTCTGCTTTCGGGTTCTCCGCAATCGATTCGCGAGCAGGTCCTGGGGCGCGCGATGGGCAGAATCCTGGCGCACGAGTTGTACCACATCTTTACCGGAAACCAGCAGCACGCGGATGGCGGGATCGCGCGATCGTTTCACCGGCGGCAGGAGCTGGTGGCGCCGCGTTTTGACTTCGAGGCAGCCGAGAGCGAGGAATTTCGCGATTTCCGCGCCGCAATGGAACCGGCTGCGCGTCCCGAGGAACCGAACCCAGGCATCGACGTTCCGGTTCCGGACGACGGGGTTTCCTCCGCAGGCCGTTAATCAATCAGGGGCCGGGCCCGATAGGCCTTCCATCCGCCGAATCGCGTGATGTCCTCGGCATCCGCAAGCGCGTAAGGCTCGCACACGAACGATTTCACGGTACGCCCGCTTTCGAGAGTGCACGTCCCGATCCCCAGCGGTGGCGGCACATTGGCCACGAACGCCCCGAAGTTTTTGCCGGGAACAGCCCAGGTTTCCACCTCAATCGCGGCTCCGGCACCGGGGGATCGGACCAGTCCCGGCTTGGCGGGAACGGTACCCCCCAATGCGTAGAGCCTGTATTGAGCCGCGGTTCTGCCGGATTCGATGAGGAAGGCGCCGGCTTCGGTCAACTGGTGGTTCAGCGGTTCGCCGGAGAGATGCGCCCCGCAGACCGCGAGAGGCACATACCCGACGGGGCACCATAGCTGTTCGATATCTTCGTTCGCTCTGTTTTCGTTCGCAAAAGAGCCGGCGGTCGCAAGCAGTGCCTCGTCCGACCACGCGGGACCGATCAGCGTCACTCCGAACGGCATGCCGCTGGCGCGCCGGCCGGCGGGGATGGCAATCCCGGCGAGATCCAGAAGATTGACGAAATTGGTGTAATAACCGAGATCGGTATTGTGGGCGATGGGCGCGGCTTCGATCTGTTCGTGCGTATAGCAGTTGCCGGCGGTTGGGAGAAGCATGAAGTCCATGCGTGCCCATTCGCTCTCCGAGGCGCGCCGCAGCTCCGCCAGACGGTAGGCGGCTTCGAAGGCGGCGACGGCGGAGAGCGCGCCGGCTTTCAGAATGATCTGGGCGGTCACGGGGTGGAGCGCCCCGGGATTCTCTTTCGCGAGCTGCCCGATCGCGGCGAGCCGCTCCGCCACCCATGGGCCGGCGTAGAGAAGATCCGCTGCATCGTGAAAGACGCAATAGTCGAACTCGACTCTGGTTCCCCCCATCGCTTCGAGGCGCCCGGCCGCGCTTTCAAAAAGGGCGGGCGCCGATTCATCGCCGAAAAAGCGCAGCCATTCGGCGGCGGGAACTCCGAAACGGAACTTTTCGTACGGCCACGCCACCCGCTGACCGGCCGGCCGGGACCACGGATCGGAAGCGTCAAACCCGCGCGCCACCGCGAACACGCGGCCGGCATCCGCCGTGTTCTTCGCGAAGATGGAAACACAGTCGAGCGTACGGCAGGCGGGAACGACGCCCGAAGTGCTCAGCGCTCCGCAGGTAGCCTTCAGCCCGATCAGCTCATTGAACGCGGCGGGGATTCGCCCCGAGCCGGCAGTATCGGTGCCGAGCGAGAACGATGCAAGACCGGCCGCCACCGCGACGGCTGAACCCGAACTCGAACCGCCCGGGATGTAGCGCGCGTCGATCGCACTCGAGCACGCGCCGTACGGCGAACGAACGCCCACCAGCCCGGTGGCAAATTGATCCAGGTTGGTTTTGCCGATTGGAATGGCTCCGGCCGCCATCAGACGTTCGACCACAGTGGCTGACTTCGAAGGCGTATAGGAGAAATCCGGACAACCGGCGGTCGTCGGAACGCCCGCCAGATCGATATTGTCCTTGATCGCAAACGGCACTCCATAGAGCGGAAGATCGTCGCGATAAGCGCCCAGGGCTTCCGCGCGCGCGAGAGTTTCTGCTTCCGGTATGAGGTGGATCCACACCGGCCGTTCCCCGCCCGCCCGAATTCGGGAGTAAATTTCACGGACAACATCCGCCGGGCTGAGTGTCGCGTCGCGGTAAGCCACGCAAAGAGATGTAAGGTCGAGCTTCATCCGCCGTTCTCCTGTCGCAGCACAATCAGGTTCTGGCCGGCCAGAACCTGCGCACCGATACTGCACCGTATTTCAGCTACTAGGCTCGCGTGCGGCGCGGTCACGGCGATTTCCATCTTCATCGATTCGACGATGACCAGCCGCTGCCCTCGTTCGACGCGGTCACCCGGTTTCACCGCGATTGCCCAGATGCTGCCGTGCGCGGGCGATTTGACGGCGTGACCGCCTGCGGGGATCTCCGGCGCGGGAGCCTGCTGCATTTCTCCGTCCGCCTCAAGCTCGCGATCCTGGCCTGCTTCGCGCCACCGCTCGCGCTCGGCATTGAAAGCCGCCCGCTGCTTCAGGCGGAAGGCGTCCGCCTCCTCACGAATGCCGGCGAGGAATGCACGATAATCTGCCAGACGGAACTGTTCCTCCGTAATTTCCGGATGGAAGCGGCCGTGCGGAAAGGCGTCACGCAACTCAAGCAGTTCCGCGGCATCGACGGGATAAAAGCGGATCTGATCGAAAAAGCGCAGCAGCCATGGATGATGCGGCACAAACTCTTTGGTGGTGCGCCACGTGTTCCACATCTGGACCGTGCGGCCTACAAACTGGTAGCCACCTGGCCCTTCCATGCCGTAGACGCACAGGTACGCGCCGCCGATGCCGACCGAATTCTCCGCCGTCCAGGTGCGGGCGGGATTGTACTTCGTTGTCACCAGGCGACGGCGCGGATCGAGCGGCGTCGCGACGGGCGCACCGAGATAGACATCGCCCAGTCCCAGTACGAGGTAACTGGCGTCGAAGACGATCTTCTTCACGTCATCGATCGAATCGAGGCCGTTGATGCGCCGGATGAACTCGATGTTGCTGGGGCACCAGGGGGCTTCCGGCCGCACGGACTTCATGTATTTTTCGATCGCCAGACGTGTGGCCGGGTCGTCCCACGAAAGGGGCAGGTGGACGATCCGGGAAGGCATCGTAACTTCGGACAGATTGCGAACCGATGACTCGCCGCGGTCAAGCAGCGTGAGGAGTTCCGCGCGCGTGAGGATTCCCGAATTGTAGTGAATCTGCAGCGAGCGAATGCCCGGAGTGAGATCGATAATGCCTGCCGGTTTCTCCCGCTCGAACCACTCGAACAGTTCCTGTACACGAAATCTGAGCTCGAGATCGAGGATCGCCTCCCCGTATTCGATCAGGAGGTATCGATCCCCCGAAGCGCGGCATACAAAACCCGGCGCAACACCGCGCACGATGTCGGGTTCGGGCGGCGCGGTGCGGTCCGGCAGTGCCGCCCCGGGGTTGAGGCGCTGCGACTCCTCGAGCGTCAGGGGGACGAAGCGGATACTGTCGCCGGGTCGCAACTGGCCCATCTTCCAGAGCTCGACGTCCACGATTACAGCGGGACAGACGAAGCCTCCGAGGCTCGGCCCATCGGGTCCAAGGATGACGGGCATGTCGCCGGTGAAGTCCACCGCGCCAATTGCGTAGGCATTGTCGTGAATATTGGAAGGATGAAGACCGGCCTCGCCGCCATCCGGCCGTGCCCATTCGGGTTTGGGCCCGAGCAGCCGGACACCGGTGCGGCTGGAGTTGTAGTGCACTTTCCACGAGGTCGCAAAGAACGTTTCGATATCCCGCCGGGTAAAAAAATCCGGCGCGCCGTGTGGACCGTAAAGCACGCCGATGTGCCAGTCGTGCACGAGGGCGGGGAGTGCGGCGTGGGACCCGGCGGGCGCTGGTTCGGCTGAAGGTGCGACATGAAGCACATCGCCCGTTCGCAGAGCACGGCCGGCATGTCCGCCGAACTTGCCGAGGGTGAAGGTGCTGGCGCTGTCGAGAAAGGCAGGCACTTCAAGCCCTCCGCGCACGAGCAGATAGGCCCGGACGCCTGGGCCCGTGCATTCGCGCATTTCGAGCAAAGCGCCCGCGGGAGCCTGTGAGACCGTGCCCGGCGTCACTGGCAGGCCGTCCAGCATGGCTCCGAAGTCGGCCCCCGTCAGCACAAAAGCGGTCTCGAAGTGGAATCGCAGCGAGGGCCCGGTGATTGTGCATTCGAGACCCGGGGCGCCTTCATTGTTTCCAAGCATGCGGTTTCCGAGCCGGAAAGAAAGGGAGTCCATGGGTCCGGAGGGCGGCACGCCGACCTGCCAGTAGCCCATACGCCCAGGGTAGTCCTGCACGGTTGTCATGGTTCCGCCGTCGAGCACTTCGATCGTGCGGCTGTAATAGGTCACCGAGCTCAGAAATTGCGTGGTCACACCGCCGCGCGCGAATGCTTCGTGGTCGACGATCTGCCGAAGGTAAGGAATATTTGTCTCGATACCGGCGATCGAAGTCTCAGCCAGCGCGCGCCGGAGCCGCTCGATACACCCGCGGCGGGTGTTGTCGCGAACGATGATTTTCGCCAGCATCGGGTCGTAGAATGGGGTGACTTCCGTCCCGCGCTCGACCCAGGTTTCGACGCGGGCATTCCGCGGAAATATCCCCTCCGTCAGAATTCCGGCACTCGGCTGAAAGCTCTTGCCCGGGTCTTCGGCGTAAACGCGCACCTGAATCGAATGGCCCGCCGCGCGTGGCTTCAGGGATTTCAACGGCCCGAGGTCGCCCGCTGCTGCGCAGACCATCCATTCGACGAGGTCCACTCCGGTGACTTCTTCGGTAACGCCGTGCTCCACCTGAAGCCGCGTGTTCACTTCGAGAAAATAGAAATTCCGCGCGTCCGCGTCGTATACGAACTCGACCGTGCCCGCCGACCGGTAGCGCACCGCCTTTCCCAGGCGCACGGCACATTCGAGCAGCGCTTCGCGAACGGACTGCGGCAGATCCGGCGCGGGTGTTTCCTCGACGACCTTCTGATGGCGCCGCTGGACCGAGCAATCGCGCTCGCCAAGTTCAATGACGTCGCCCTGGCCGTCGCCGAAAATCTGCACTTCGATGTGACGCGCGCGGTCTACAAACTTCTCAAGGTAAATGCCCCCATCGCGGAAGCTGGCCTTGCTGGTACGCTCCACCGAGGCGAAGGCTTCGGCGACTTCCGCCGACTCGCGGCACAGACGCATGCCGATACCCCCGCCGCCCGCGGTGCTCTTGAGCATGACGGGCAGGCCGATGCGCAGCGCTTCCGAGCTTGCCTCGTTCGCCCGGGCAAGCAGCGATGTACCCGGCAGCAGAGGCACGCCATTCTCCGCCGCAAGCTGGCGCGCCGTGTGTTTGAGGCCGAACGAACGCATCTGGCCGGGGGTGGGGCCGATGAATGCGATGCCGGCGCTTTCGCAGGCTTCGGCGAACGCCGCATTCTCACTCAGAAAACCGTAGCCCGGATGAATCGCCTCGGCTCCGGTG
>DASZLO010000111.1:0-6075 GCA_035552315.1 Bryobacteraceae bacterium | reverse complement strand
CCGCCGAACTGAAAATGATCCTGGAGTCGATGGGGGACGGGGTGTTCGTGGCGGACAAGGAAGGTCGGCTCACCATGATGAACCCGGCTGCGGAGCGGATTTCCGGAACGATTCCGCTGGGCATCGATCTGCCGAAGGCGCGGGCGCAGCAACCTTATTTTTTCAAGGGGGACGGCAAAACCCGTTGCCTGCCCGAAGAGCTTCCCTTGGTTCGCTCAATCAAGGGGGAGAATGTTGACGATTCTGAAGTACTGGTGCGCCGGCCCGGCGTGCCGGAAGTCTGGACCAGCGCCACTGCCCGGCCGCTGCGGAACCAAAGCGGCGAGTTGACCGGCGCGGTCGTGGTCGTCCGTGACATGACCGAGCGCAAGCGCCACGAGGCCGAGCTTGAAGAAGCCAATGCCTCGCTCCGCAAGAGCGAGGAGCATTTCAAGGAACTGGCCGATTCGCACCTGCGCCTGGCGCGGGAAGTTGAGCATCGCGTGCGAAACAATCTGCAGGGGCTGCTCGGACTGGTTTCAGTGATGCGCGACCGGACGGCGGATGTTCGCTCGTTCGCCGACGCCATCGAAAGCCGCCTGGCGGCCATGAGGCACGTGCATGAACTTCTGGCCCAGACGCGATGGGAGGGCGTGGGCCTGCGCAAGCTGGTGGATGAGGCGCTGCGTACGCTGCAACACATGGCGTGCGAGCCGGCGGAGGTGAATATTGCCGGCCCGGACATCTTCATCCGTTCGCGGCAACTCCTGCCCCTGACGATGGTGATCGTCGAGTGGTTCACCAATAGCTGCAAATACGGCGCACACAGCGTCAAAGGGGGAAGCCTGGATATTCGCTGGGAACTCATCGGCAATTCCACGCCGGTCCGCGTTCGACTCCAATGGACCGAGCGTGGCGGGCCGGTCATCCGGCAGCCGATCGAGCCGTCGCTGGGGACGGAACTGGTCAACGGCTTCGTGAAGCGTGAGTTGGCCGGGACGGTGGAATTGCGATATCCGCCCCAGGGTGTGGATCACGTTCTGGAATTCACGGTGCGCGAAGACGTGGCGGGATCGCCGGAATGGAAGGGGACGTGAATTTGTTTGTGGCAGCTTTTGCTCTCCCGTGTACGGGGGTTTGTTTCCGTAGGGTTCGCTTCAGCGGACGCGGACGATTCTGCCGAAGAAGGTTGAAACATTTGTTTGTAACGACCCCTTCCCGGTCGACAAAAATCGCGAAATCGCAAGCGACGCAACGGCGTCACTGGCGATCCATGATGCCCGAAACGCCACTTGAGTCGCTTGCGATTTCGCGATTATGGTTGAACCCGACGATTCCCGAACCGCCATCTTCAGGCGCTATAGCAGTCGCAAACGCTATTTTTTCCAAATGATTGGAATCGTCCGGCGATCTTCCGATAATCAACAATGAGCGCGTCGGTCCAGCGACTCGTCTGGCTCGTTTATCGGTCGTGCATGAAACGCGAAAGGTTTGCAATCGAATGCCTGTTACCCACCGCCCGATCCCGCAGTTGCCCGCCTGTCCGCGGGCGCGATCGATCGCCAATGACCTTCGCCGTTCGTACCCGACGGGAAAGCAGGAGTTTTCCCGCGCGTTCTCAAAACAGCCGCTCGAACTGACCGTCTCCACCGGCGATAAATTTCCGCCGAAAGTGCAGGCCAGCCTGGTTACGACGATCAACGCCAGCCGCGAAGGCGAATGGATCGACGTGCCGTTCGAGCGCACCGATGAGCACACCTTCACCTGCCGGATCGTGCCGCGGCACACCGGGCTCTATTCGTTTCGCGCCCGCTTTTCGCTCGACGGCGGAGCCACCTGGCTCCAGGATCCGGTGCCTGATGCCTGGGTATTGGTCGATCCGCCGCAGGTCGATCAGATGCGGCTGTATACGATGATTCCCGCGGTGTCGGGCACGATCGCGCAGTGGTCGGCCGAACTTCCGCACATTCTGTCGATGGGATTCAATACCGTTCATCTGCTTCCACTGACCACGCTCGATTCTTCGATGAGCCCCTACTCGGCCAAAGATCTGTTCGATGTCGATCCCGGCTATCTTGCCGAGGGAACGGGCAAGAGCGGGCTGGAACAGCTCGAGGAGTTTATCGCCACGGCCAGGTCGCTGGGCGTTCATCTCTGCTTTGACCTGGTGCTGAATCACATCGGCCAGCACAGCCGGATGGTGGAGCGGGCCCCGGAATGGATTGTTCCCGACGCCAGCAGCCCGGATGGTTTCCGCCGGGCGCGGTACTGGTCGGACAAGGGTTGGCTGCCGTGGAATGACCTGGTGCTGATTGATTACGAACATCCTTCGCAGCGCATCGGCGCGGACATCTGGTCGTACATGACCGAGTACGCACTGTTCTGGGCCAAATATGCCAACGAGACCAACGGGTTCATCCGCTTCGATAATCTGCACAGCAGCGACAAGGCGTTTGTGGATTCGGTGACGAAGCGGTTGCATGCGGAGTATCCGGATGTGGGGATCATCGCCGAATATTTCACCGATGCCGGCACGTTATTGAACACGATTCCGCGCTGGGGGTTGAACTTGATCCTGGCCACGCCGTGGGACAACCGGTTTGTGCCGCAGCTACGCGATTATTTGAAATACATTCATTCGGTGTCGGACCACGTGCGATTTTTCATGCCGATCACCTCGCACGATTCCGGTTCCCCGGCCCAGGAATTCGCATCGGTGGAGGCGACAGTCCCGCGCTACGTGGCCGCGGCCCTGCTTGGCACCGGAGCGACAGGCATCACGCAAGGCGTGGAATGGGGAGAGAAGGAGCGCATCAATTTCATCGGCCGTCATCCCCGCCTCAGCTACAGCGGCGAGCCGATGTTCGGGAAATTCCTCAAGAAGGTGAACGAGGTTCACGCATCTCATAACGCTTTTCGGCGCGGCGACAATTGCGAGTATGTGGACAAGGGACACGAGGCGATCATCGCGGCGTTTCGCAAGGACGACACGCCGGGCCGGAAAGGGTTTCTGATCGTCTGCAACTTCGACATTCTTCACGAGCATGCGTTTGAGGTGGACCTGTCGAAGATTCTCGGCACTGACGGCCCGGTAACCTGCCAGGATCTGCTGACGGGGGAAAGAAAGAGTTTCGTCAGCGCGCGGGTATGCCTGGTGTTGGCGGTGTGCGCGGCGCATGTGCTGTGGTTTTAAATAGCCTTGCACGATCCGTGCGGTTTCTTGATCCGCGTGAAAGTGCCGCCGGTGCCCTCACCGGCGGAATGTGTACGCGATTCCGCCGGTGAGGGCACCGGCGGCACTGTGCTTCGCGAAGCGCCCTTCACGCCAGATGCCGTGGGGTCCGCACTGGGGTTGAGAATTTATTCGTGGCACGGGCGTCCCGCCCGTGTTTCTGATTAAAAAATCACGGGCGGGACGCCCGCGCCACAATAAATTCTCAAGCTGACTGCGGACCCTGCACGAAGTACCTGCGATCATTTGGAAGTTGTTTATCGCTTGAGTGCGCCAAGGAAATTTCGCAACTGTTCTTCGTACCCGGCCCTGTGGGCCTGAATCGCCAGCATATGACCGGTGCTCACCGGCCAATAGACGTCTTGCGGCGCACCGCCCCGCGCGTCCAGAGCTTGTTTGATTTCCGACCGCTCCGCGTCACTCACCATCGGATCATCATCCGGCGCAATGATCATCACTGGGCAGGGAATTTTGGAAAGAAGATCCATCGGGCGAACCTCGGCGAATTCGCAGCGGGCCAGTCGCCCGGCCAGCCACAGCGCAAGCTTTTGGAATAATCGCCCCGGCGCGCCCAGATGTTCCATGTGGGCCATGGCGGCGTTGCGAAAGTCGGCAGGCGGACTTTCCAGAACCACCGCGGCGATATCGTTCCGCAGCGCGGCGGTGGCCGCGGCAGTCGCTGCGCCGAGACTTACGCCGAAGAGCACGAGTTCTTTCGCGGCCGGATGCTCGGCGCGAAATTGGCCGAGCACCTGGCACAGATCGTGGCGCTCCCAGAAACCGGCCGTGCAATAAACGCCGCCGCTTTCTCCATGCGCCCGCAGGTCGATCGCCAGCACGTCGTAACCGAGCGATTGCCAGACCGGCGCCCAGGCGATCGATCCCACCTTGGCGTCGGCATATCCGTGAAGGAGGACCACGCATTTTCCAATCGACTTCGGATGCGGCATCCACCACCCGGCGATCCGCAGCGGCTGGCCCGTCTGTTCATCGCGAATGTTGAAAGAGATATCCTCAAACCCCAGTCCCAGATCGGCCGGCGATATTCGCCGAAGCACCCAGACCGCTTTTCCATCGGTCATGCGCGGCGGCCGCAGCAGGGCAAACGCCATCGCCGTCACCGCCGCCGCCGCCGTAAGCACGCCAAGCGCGAGCAGCACGAACGCAAGCGACAGGTAGCTGGACATCGGGAGCATGATAGCGGTTCTTGTTTTTCCCGGGACCAGCTTAGTAGCTGCAGAACCAAGTGGCGTGGGCGCCTCGCCCATGGCGATGGTACTCCATATTGGTCGGACTTCGATGAGCTCAGTATCGGTTCACGCCGGGAACGAGCGCAAGCGAGGACCCGGATCTGGGAGCGCTGCGAAGATCCGGGCCCTCGCCTCACGGCTCGTTCCCCGCGTGAACCGATACCGAGCTCGTCGAAGTCCGATCGAAGTCACGGAATTTCGTAGGGTCGGCACGCCACACTGACGACTCGCACGCTTGGCGCGCACCGCCTTCTCCGCTCCCGCGGAAATTCGCACTCAAGCCTTTCGGGAACTTCGTCCGATAAATGAAAACGGATGTCCGGGCCAGGGACGGCCCGGCGAATTGTGTCTCTTACGACGAACGGAATAGACAATGCGCAAGATTCTCGGGATCGCGGCAATGGTGGCGACTTTATCGATGGCTGGATGCCAGCTTGTTCAGCAGCAGCCCAAGCCGCAGATGTCGTCGGAATCGGTGCTGGATGTGCGACCCGCCCGGCCCACGCCTTCGCGATTCGCCCAGCCGGTGCAGGTGGCGACCCCGCCGGTCGAACCGACGGTGGCGATTGCAAATGATCCGGCTGTCACACAGACGCCGGATTTCCGCCCCGCCCGCTCGGCACGTCCCGCCCTTCACAAGCCTGCCGCCGCTGAAGTGCAGATGGCCGCTGACAAAGCCAGCTACAAGGTGAAAAAAGGTGACACGCTTTATCGAATTGCCAGGACTGAGTACGGCGATGGAAAGAAGTGGACGCTGATCGCCTCGGCGAATCCCGGGTTGTCCCCGCGTACGTTGAAAACCGGTCAGACCATCGTGATTCCCTAGCGGATTTTCGCCGGGGGGGAAATGAAACAGAGCCGAGTCGGAGACTCGGCGCAGCCAGAACGCCCGGGCCGAAAGGCGCGGGCGATTCTGTTTGCGGGTTTCCGGATTTCCAATGCCCGGACGCAGAGATCGCGGAGAAGAAAGGATACTTCGTCGGTCATGCTGAGGTACTCCTCAGCGCAGGCTGCGCCCACAACCCAAGAGGGAGAACCACGAATCTGCTCGAATCGACACGAATCTGCACGAATCCAATTCCCGTTTCATGGTTTGGGAGTATCATCTTATTCGTGCGGATTCGTGAAAATTCGTGTCGATTCGTGGTTCTCTCTCGATCGGTTCTTCAATCAAATCTTGTCAGGAAAACAAGAAATGCGAGGATATCAATGAAGCATTCTGGCATCTTCTCGAAGTCGCCGGGATGCTTCGGAGTAGCTGCTGTGAAAATGGTCCGACGTAGGGCGGGCACTGCCGGCACTGCCCGCCGCGGACGCCTCCGGCGGGCAATGCCCGCCCTACATATAAAATAAATAAATCCATAAATTCCATCCCCCGTGGGTGCGGACGCGGGCCGCCGGATGACTCAGCAGCGCAACAGAGTACTGTTGCCACGGGCGGGCCGCCCGTGCCACGTTGAAGCGACCGCAAAAGGTGTCGCGCACCCGATGCAGAAAAAGAAGGACACTTTACGTTTTCATCGCCCGCCCCTACTCTTTTGGCATGGACCTTCTTCGCATCAAGGATTTTGAAGTTCGCAATCGGCTCTTCGTCGGCACCGGGAAGTACGAGAC
>DASZLO010000110.1:0-27877 GCA_035552315.1 Bryobacteraceae bacterium | reverse complement strand
CAAATACTTACTAACTTAGAGGAGTCGTTCAATGGAGCCAACCCGACCCAGCCTGCCAGCCGAGGCGATACAGCTTTACAATCAGTACATCCACGGTCATATCGGCCGGCGCGCATTCATGAACGGCGTGAATAAATTCGCCGTCGGAGGTCTGGCCGCTTCGGCTATCGTCGAGGCGCTGATGCCGAATTACGCTCTTGGGCAGCAGGTGGCGCCGGCTGACAACCGGATCAAGTGCACCTATGAAACTGTTCCGTCGCCGCAGGGCAACGGAACAATCAAGGGCTACCTCGCAAGGCCAGTGAGCGCCGACACGCGCTCTGAGAAGCCGGTGAAATTGCCGGGCGTAATCGTGGTCCACGAAAACCGCGGGCTCAATCCTCATATCGAAGACATCGCGCGCCGCATGGCGCTTGAGAATTTCATGGCCTTCGCGCCCGATGGACTTACTTCCCTCGGAGGTTTTCCCGGCGACGACTACAAGGGCGGCCAGTTGTTCAACAAGATCGATGTCAAGAAGATGGCCGAAGACATGGTGGCCTCCGCGATGTGGCTGAAATCGCGGCCCGACTGCACGGGCAAGATTGCTGTCACCGGGTTCTGCTACGGGGGCGGCATCTCCAATACTCTCGCAGTTCGTCTTGGCGCCGATCTGGCAGCGGCGGCTCCTTTTTACGGGGCGGTTCCGCCCCCTGAAGACATTCCGAAAATCAAGGGAGCGGTCCTGGTTCATCATGGTGAGCTGGATAAGCGCCTGGCGGCAACGTGGCCCGCATACGATGCGGCGCTGAAAGCGGGCAACGTCCCGCATGAAGGCTACATCTACCCGGGCGCCGTGCACGGATTCAACTGCGACGCTACGCCGGAACGGTACAACAAAGCCGCGGCCACTCTGGCCTGGCAGCGCACTATCGACTGGTTCAATAAATATACCCGCGCGTAGATTTACTTGCGGCCTCACCGTTGTGGGACTGGTATGCGGAATCGGCTAGATTTTTGTAGACGTTTCAATTTGAATCGGGTACTATAAGAGGGTCAAAACCGGGCATGGTCTGCCCAAATCAATCCCCTGCCGGATTGAGTTCTTTACCGGGAGCGGTAATGTATGAATTCAAGGCAGACCATTCAATCTAAAACTGTAATTACACTTGCTATCGTTTCTGTCCTGTTGATATCAGGAGCTGTTGCTCTTGCGCAGGACCCCAAGCCTCACGCTCAAAGCCACGCTACTGACGCCGCCGGCGAGCAGCGTGCTTTTCTGAAGCAGTATTGCGTCACCTGCCACAGCGATAAGCTGCACACTGCCGGGTTGTCGCTCGAAAGCATCAACCTGAGCGACCTCAGGCAAAGCGGAGAGTCTTTAGAAAAAGTGGTGCGCCAGTTGCGCAGCAGCGCGATGCCGCCGCCGTCCATGCCCAAGCCGGCGAAAGCCAAGCTCGAAACTTTCGTTAGTTCCGTCGAGACGTCGCTTGACGAGACCGCCGCGGCTCATCCCAATCCCGGCCGTCCGATGATGCTGCACCGCCTCAACCGCACGGAATATCTGAATACCGTGCATGACGTATTTCGGGCCGACCTCAATTCCCGCGATGCTTCGCTGCTCCCGGCCGACGATACCAGCTTCGGTTTTGACAATAATGGCGACGTGCTTGGACTCTCTCCGCTGCTGCTGGAACGCTATCTCTCAGTAGCCGACCGGGTCACGACATCGGCGCTGGGTATGACCTCCATAGTCGAACCGGATGTTTACCTGCACCGCGTCGATTTCTCCACACCCCAGCAGAGGTGGATCGAAGGCCAGCCTTTCGGAACGCGCGGCGGCACCGTTTTCTCTTACCGGTTTCCGGTTGACGGCGAATATACATTCAAAGTGAAGCTGCAGCGTGTCGGTAATACCGGCGCGCAGGGCAACGACCGCAAACCCCAGCACCTTGAATTTTCACTGGACGGAACGCGCGTCGGCCTCTTCAGCATCTCTACCGCAAAAACCGAAAAGTTGCCGGTGGATACGACGATTGCCCAATTGCGAGCCCTGTCGCAGACAGCCGAAAGATCCGGCGGCCCCGGACGCGGGAGCGGAGGGGCAGGGGGCAACGGCGATATGCCGGACGCCAATCTCGAAGTCCGCACGTTTGTTAAGGCGGGCGAGAGATCCGTCAGTGTTGCGTTCCTGAGCCGAATCGAACCTATTCCGGACACGTTGCAGCAGCCGCTCGCATCCGGTCAGGGCGGCCCGCCGAAACTGTTGGGAGTGGATGCGGTTACGGTCGCCGGTCCGTTCAACGCCAAAGGCAACGGAGACACGCCGAGCAGAAGATTCATTCTGACCTGCAAGCCCGCCGCGCCCGAGGAAGAATCAGCCTGCGCCAAAAAGATTCTGGAACCGCTGGCCCACCACGCGTACCGTCATCCGGTCACCGGGGGCGAGATGGATAAGCTCCTCACGGCTTATGGGGACGGCCGCAAGGGCGCCAACTTTGAAGCCGGTATTGCGGCTGGCATGCGCCGCATGCTGATGGATCCCGCATTCCTGTTCCGCGTCGAGCGCGATCCGGTTACCGCGACCGCCAATACGGCGTACCGGATTGACGATCTGGAGCTGGCATCGCGTCTCTCTTATTTCCTGTGGAGCAGCGCGCCGGACGATGCTTTGCTCGCCGTAGCCGAGGCCGGGAAGCTGAAAGATCCGGCAGTGCTTCAGGGTCAGGTCCGTCGCATGCTGGCCGATCCTCGCGCCAAGAACCTGGTCACCAACTTCGGCGCCCAGTGGCTACAGCTCGGAGTGGCTGAGGGAGTCCATCCCGATCCGGTGATCTTTACCGATTTCGACGGCAACCTTCGCCAGTCCTTTATTAAGGAAACGGAGCTGCTGCTCCAAAGCGTGCTGCTCGGCAACCAAAGCGTTCTCGAGCTGCTGAATGCGAAATATACCTTCGTGAACGAGCGTCTGGCCCGGCATTACGGAATCCCCAACATCTATGGCGACCAGTTCCGCCGGGTGGAAGTGAATGACGGAATCCGCGGCGGCCTGCTCGGGCAGGGTAGCATTCTGACCGCAACTTCATACCCCAACCGGACGTCGCCGGTGCTGCGCGGAAAGTGGATTCTTGAAACGATCCTCGGCACTCCGCCACCACCACCGCCGCCCAACGTTCCCGCATTGCCCGAGGCCGGTGAGGGGAAAAAGGTTCTCTCGGTACGCGAGCGCCTCTCCGAGCATCGCGCCAACCCGGCGTGCGCCAGCTGTCACGTTCGAATGGATCCGCTCGGCTTTGCGCTGGAAAATTTCGACGCCACCGGAAGATGGCGAACTGAGGAAGCGAATGGCCCGTCCGATCTGCTGCCCCATCCGATCGATGCCGACGCGGAGCTGCCCGACGGTACCAAATTCGATGGCGTCAGTGGACTGAAGAAGATACTGAACGATCGCTCCGATCTCTTTGTGTACACCATGACAGAGAAGCTTCTCACTTTTGCCCTCGGCAGAGGCGCGGAATGGTATGACGCGCCGGTGATTCGCACCGCTCTCCGTGACGCGAAGAAGGATAACTACCGCTTCGACGCGCTGGTCGCCAGCATCGTATCGAGCCGGCCGTTTCAGATGCGCATGTCGCAGCTGCCGGAGGACGCGGCACAGCAGCACACGGAGCAACCCGGCAAGCCGGCGGGGACGCCTGTTGCGCTCGGGTTCCACATGCCCGGGGCAGGCACCCGGTAATTTCGAAGGCATTCACGAATTCAGTAACATTCACGAATTTAGTAACAAGGGAAATCAGAATCTTTGCAGGACGAAAGGAAACCACACCGATGTTCTTAACGAAGAAGGCGCTGGATCGAAGATTTTTTCTGCGGAGCGTTGGGGCGACCCTCGCATTACCGCTCCTCGACGCGATGACCCCCGCGTTCGCAAGCCCAACCAAAGCTGTTCCCCGGATGGCCTTCCTCTATGTTCCGAACGGCGCAAACATGAAAGCGTGGACTCCGACGGGCGTGGGCAAGGGATTCACCTTCTCTCCTACACTGAAATCGCTGGAACCGTTGCGTGAGCATGTGAACGTGCTTTCGGGCCTGGCGCTGCACTCCGCCGACCGGATGAATGACGGGGCGGGCGATCACTCGCGCGCAACCGGCGCCTTCCTCAGCGGGTGCCACGCCAAGCGCACCCAGGGGGCGGACCTCCAGCTCGGCGTGACCGCCGATCAGATTGCGGCTCGTTCAATCGGCAAAGACAATCTGCTGCCCTCGCTCGAACTCGGAATCGACGATCACTTCACGTCGCCGCTTTGCGATGAAGGTTACACCTGCGCGTACAGCAACACTCTCTCGTGGACATCGGAAAACACCCCGCTGCCCCAGGAAAACGATCCGCGGCTGGTATTCGAGCGTTTGTTTGGCGAAGGCGGCGACCTCCACCATCGCCTGGCGCGTCTGCGCGAAAACCGCAGTATTCTCGACTCCGTTACCGGTGAAATGAAGCAGCTTCAGGGCACGGTCGGCAGGCCCGACCGGCTGAGGATGGATCAGTATTTCGAAGCGATCCGCCAGGTCGAACTCCGTCTGCAAAGGGTGGAAAAGCAAAACGCGGAATCGCCCACCATGGGCGCGGGCCTGACCCGTCCCCTGGGCGCACCCGAGAAGTTCGAAGACCATATACAGTTGATACTCGATCTGCAGGTGCTGGCATTCCAGGCCGATATCACCCGGGTAACCACACTCATGTTCGCGGGTGAGCGGAGTGGCCGCAGCTATCCGGAAGTGGGCGTGCCGGACTCTCACCATTCCGTTTCGCACCATGATAATAATCCCGAAAAACTGGCCAAAGTGGCCCGCATCGACGCCTGCCACGTGGAGCAGCTCGCCTATTTTGCGACCAAACTGCGCGCCACTCCGGACGGCGATTCCAATCTTCTGGAAAACTCCATGCTGCTCTACGGCGCCGGCATCAGCAACGGCAACGTGCATGATCACAGCCCGCTGCCCATCGTTCTGTGCGGCGGCGGAGGCGGGCAGATCCAGGGCGGACGCCACATTGTGTACCAGAACGAGCCGCCTTTATCCAACGTCCTCCGCGCCTTGCTCGGCAAGGTGGGAGTTCACCCCGACAAACTGGGCGAAAGCACCGGCATCGCGGAAATATAGGCGAAAAGGAGAGCTGAAGAAATGCGCAAATTCCTTTCGATTATCGGCACGGCGGCTTTCCTCGCAGTCCCTCATGTGAGCGCGGCGGAAGGCCCGGTCTCTGTCGTTGAAGCGGTGAAGGCCGGCGATCTGCCGGCCTTGCGCAACTCTCCCGGGCTGATCAAGAACCCGAACCAGGCCGAGCCGGATGGAACCACGCCCCTTCACTGGGCGGTGCAGGAGAACCGGCTTGATATTGTGCAGGCGCTGGTTGCCGCGGGCGCGAATGCGAACGCGCGCAACCGCTACGGAGTGATTCCGCTGGAACTGGCGGCGATCAACGGGAACGGAGCAATAACGCAGGCGCTGATCAAGGCTGGCGCCGACGTGAAGCTGCCTGCATCCGAAACGGCAAGCGTGCTGTCCACAGCTGCGCGCACCGGAAATTCTGAGGTGATTAAAGTGCTTCTTGCTGCCGGCGCCGATGCGAACTTCGCGGAGAGCGGCAGCGGACAGACTCCTTTGATGTGGGCAGCGGCGGAAGGGCATCCTGAAGCCGTTAAAGCTTTGCTCGCCGGGGGCGCCAAAGCCGGGACGAAGGCTCTTGCGGAGGAGACCGCGCTGTTCTATGCGGTTCGCAAGGGGGATATCGCTTCGGTTCGTGCTCTGCTCGATGCGGGGGCGGATGTCAATACTCGCACTGCGCCCGAAATGGCGGGTGGGCGCCGCGGCGGCGGGGGTGGTGGCAACAACCAGTACGCCCCCGGGTACAGGCCCAAGTTCAGCCCCAACGGCGACAGCATGCTCGTGGTCGCGATCATGAACACCAATTTCGACATTGCCGATCTGCTTCTCAACAAGGGAGCGGACCCGAATGCCGCAGGTCCGCACTGGTCGCCGCTTCACAGCGTCGTGCGTGTCCGGAACTACGAAGAAGCCCAGTTCCCGGCCCCCAAAGGAACGGGCACGCTGGATAGCCTGGAGTTCGCCAAGCACCTGCTCGCGCATGGCGCCAATCCCAGCGCGAGAGCGGAATCCCACACCACCCGGCGCGCCGGCGGGGACCAGAATTACGACGAGTGGATGGGAGCGACGCCGTTCTTTCTGGCAGCCAAAGCTGCTGACCTGCCTATGATCCGGTTGCTGCTGGCCAACAAGGCCGACTACAAGACACCGACTTACCTTCACACCACGCCTCTTATGGTTGCCGCCGGCGTCGGCTGCGTCACGGGGCAATGGATCGAGCCGGAAGCCGATGTCCTTGCGACGGTAAAGATCCTGGTGGATGAGCTTAAAGCCGACGTGAATCCGGTCAACGATAAAAACGAGACGGCAGTGCACGGGGCTGCGATAAGGGGCATGGATTCGGTCGTCCAATACCTCGCCGACAAAGGCGCCAAGCTGGACGTCAGGAACTCGGACAATCAGAGACCGCTCGACATCGTGGTGGATGGCATCGCGAAGCCCGTAACCATCGGTGGGGTGCCTATCGAGAAAATCGGCTACTCCGACCATACCGCTGCCCTGCTTAAGAAGCTAATGGCCGAAAAGGGCGAATCAACGCAGGCTCGCCTGCAATAACCCTCAGGCGACCGGCCGCGCTCGAACGGTTTTATATCGCCGTTCAGCGCGGCCAGCCGGGGAGAGGCGCAGAGCTGTGTCCTTCTTCGATAAGACGAGGGAATCGGCGCCGGTCGAGTGCTCTGAATTTGTGCTTACAAAACAGGCACGCGTATTTTCTTTTGTCGGTAAAAAAGGCGATGAACCGTTCAAATCCCGTGCGATTTCGGATCGCCAGTCGATCTGAACCGCATGCTGTGCACACTAGAGCTGGGTGCTGCATAGAAAGAAGTTGGTGGTTACATTACTAACATGAAAATAGCGGCAATTAAAGCAAAATAATCGAGATTGTCATTTTTAACGGGTTGATTACGGCAGAGACGGAAATATTTGCACGGCCCATTTACTATGGTTAATAATTCCGTCCGGAAGAGCGACAAATGATCGCAATTATTCCTGTGAAATAAATCACAATCTTACAAAGAGCCAAGGAATTGCAAAGAGTCGCCGTGAGCATTCGTTGACCACAAAGCCGCGTCAGCGGCACGACTTTCTTGTGCGAAAGGAAAGTTGAAACGTTCGATTAATTTTGGTTGAAAAGAGGGAAAAAGGAAAAGCAAAGGCGGGAAAATGACGGGAGAGCAGGCCCATGCCATGCTCTCCCGCGGAAATTACATCTTTGCCATGGTGACTTTGGAGATCGAGATCGTGTCGCCCTTCAGTTCACCGGTGATGGTGACATGATGGCCGGCGTGCGCTGCGATCTTGTCCTGTTCAGCAATCTTGTAGATCTTGCCGTCGGGGGTGACGAGTACGGCCGGGCTTCCACCCTTAATGCACTTCTGAGCGCATTCGGCATCGTCTTTCATGCCGGGTTTGGTGGAACAGGCGGTATCTTCGATGAAACCCTTGAAATCCGCCGCCATACCGGCCGCGGCCAATCCCAGGGTGAGCAAAGCTGCTGCTGTAATTTTTTTCATTGGTGTTCTCCTTGAGCGGCCAAAGGCCTTGAACTACTTTACACTCTTTTACCGGCTGGTGGCGGGCAGTCCGGACGAAATACAATGGCCGGAATGCCTGAACAGAAGCCCGCATGGCTGGCGCCTTTATACCCGTGGACGCAGCGCCGGGTGGTGGTCAATGGCCGCGGGATGTCCTATATCGATGAAGGGGAACGCTCTGGCCGTCCGGTCCTGCTGCTTTCCGGCAATCCGACGTGGGGATTTCTCTATCGGGATTTTATACAGCCTCTGACGGCTGCAGGCTATAGGGCGATAGCGCCGGACTGGATCGGGGCCGGCTATTCCGATCATCCGCGAGTGGACGCCGCGTTGACTTTCGCGCACCATATTGCCGATCTGGTTTCGCTGATCGATAAGCTGGAATTGCAGGGCTTTGTTGTCGTCGGACAAGACTGGGGCGGTCCGCAGGGGGTTGGGGCGGCGCTGCAAAGAATTGAAAAACTCGATGCGCTGGTCCTGATGAATACCTGGCTTTTTACTGGCCTGCTGAGTCCGTTTCACCTTTCGCCAAAACCCTGGACCACCTGGCACGCGCCGCTCGTGGGGCAGTTCCTGATGAAACGGCATAAGGTGCTTTCGCAACACGGGCCTTTGGCAACCACAGTCAGAGGCATGACGCCGGAGGAGGCGCGCGGCTACCACCATGTGTTCGACGAACCCGATTCCGAGCATGTGGTGCTGACCTGGCCACGCAGCATTCCGATGCGCGAAGGAGACCGCGGCTGGGCAGATATGAAGATGATCGAGCGGCGGTTGCCAGAACTCGCCAACACGCCGGTACAACTGCTCTGGGCGCCGGGAGACGAGGTGTTTCCCCTCGAGACAGCACGGCGGATGAAGGAACTGTTGCCCCATGCGGAGGGGCCGGTATTGTTCGATCGGGCGCGGCATTTCCTGCAGGACGACCGCGGTCCGGACCTCGCGGCCGCGATAGTGGAATTCCTCAGCCGGGTGGCAAAAGCATGAGCTTCGGGATCGATTTCATTGTTCCGTCCGAGGAAGAACTGGTAAACCTCCGTGAGGATCCGCTGCTGTGGGAGCAGGAGCTGGATGTGCGTCCCGAATTCGCCCGACGGCTCGAGCAGGAACTGCAGATTCGGGCGGGGAAAGTTTACTGGCGGTCGAAACACGATCACCTCTATGCGCTTGAACTGGCGGATCTGGGCCGCGGGCGGCCGTCGATGGCGATGGTCTATGGGCACTGGGCCCGCTACGAGCCGCGCCCGCCGGAGCACGAGATCGATGGAGATCTCCTGGATTTCTGCTTATGGGCGGCGGACACGGGTGGTTTGAATGCCGCGGATGTCGCGAAGGTGGCGAAGTTCGCGGGAGTCAGGACGACGTGGCCCGAAGGTTCGGTGCTTCGCACGCCGGAAGATCGTTTCACTAACCTGCCCGACTTCCCTTGGGAACCCAGGTACGTAGAGGTAGAAGGACTGCGCATGGCCTATGTGGAGCAGGGCGAGGGCGATCCTGTTTTGCTGCTCCATGGAGAACCGACGTGGAGTTATCTCTACCGGCACATGATTCCGCAGATGGCGAAGGCAGGACGGGTGATAGCACCCGACCTGATCGGGTTCGGTCGCAGTGACAAGCCGGTTGCGGCCAATGCTTATAGTTACAAATCCCATTGCCGCTGGCTGCGAGGATTTATTGAAGCGCTGGATTTGCGCCGCATTACTCTGATTTGCCAGGACTGGGGCGGATTGCTGGGATTGCGGATACTGGGACAGCATCCGGAGCGCTTCAGACGCCTGGTCGCGATGAACACGGGGATTCATGACGGCCGCGGCGCGCCCGAGGCTTTTCACCGGTGGCGTCGCTTTTCGCAAAGAGTGCGGGAGCTGGACGTGCCGCGCCTGATGCGCGCTTCGCTTCGGAAGCACGATCTCACTGACGCCGAGGCGCGGGCCTATCAGGCCCCGTTTCCATCGAGGGAATTTCAGACGGCGGCACTGGTATTTCCGCGACTTGTACCGGTCCGGCCGGACGATCCCGGCGTATATGAAAACCGCATGGCGATCGAACGGCTGAGGACGCTTTCGTTGCCTGTATTACTGCCCTGGGGTATGGAGGATCCGATTACGACGCCGTCTGAACAGGCTCTGCGGTCAATTTTTCGGAACGCCGCGCCAGCGCTGATCGCAGATGCGGGACATTTTGTCCAGGAGGATGCCGGTGAGGAGATCGCCGGACATATCGTCCGCTGGATGGGGCAGACCGGTTAAAAACGTAAGTCTGAGACGGTCAGGCGACAGCGTGTCTTCGCGCCGGTCCGATGGAGTTGAGCAGTCGCAGAATCTGACGGGAATCGAAAGGCGCCGCGCAGTAGTCGACCGCGCCGGCTTCCAGCGAGTCCAGCCACTCATTTGTTTCCGGCATGCGGGTGGCGACCGCGCAGGGTACGTCGGGTACGGCTTGCCTGATCTGACGAAGCAGTGAAAGAGATTGATTGTGCCCGCCGCCGACGAATACGAGATCGGCGCCGCGCAAATCACGTGCGGAAGTGGTTGCGTCGCTGTACTCGATGCAATGCCGGTCCGGAGGGAGCATCTTGCGGATCTGATTTGCAGTTGCCTGTTCGAGCCCTATAAGGATTACGCTGGCCATATTCAGACACCTCGCCATGATGCTCTCATAATTCCGCGATGCGATCGCATTATTTTTGGGTTAATATCCCGAGAAAGGTATGTGGAATAACGCTGCGCAGTCGGCCATTAGTATGACGTAAGGATGAAACGTGACGGATCCGGGCTGGCGGCTCCGGCCGGACGATTTCCCGAGCAGACAAGGCTCTTTGAAGGTGCGGGATAAGATGCGGTGTGGTGCAACTCGCCGCCTTGGTTGCCGCAACAAACCTGCTTCGTTTATAATCATACAATTACACCTGCAGCCCCGGAACCGAGCCAAACGACCCGCCTCGTGGTATTCTGGCTGGTTCTTATCCTGCTTGCCTGCGCGTTTGGCACGGTATGGTCGAACCACTTCCAGAGCGGCTTTCATCTTGAAGATAAGACGGTAATTGAAACGAACCGGGCCATCCGCAGTCTGGCCAACATTCCGCGATTTTTCGCTAACCCTCTAACCTTCAGTGCGCGGCCGGAAGAAGGCGCGTACCAGCCGCTTCTGACCACTGCTTTTGCGGTTGATTACGCGATTGACCGGCAACTGGACCCGCTTTTTTTCCAGATCCAAAACTTCCTGTGGTTCCTGTTGGAGCTCGGCCTGCTGTTCGTTTTATTTAGGGTGATTCCGGGAGGTGCTCGGGAGAACAAGCTGACGTCCGCATTTTGCGGGATGCTGCTTTATGGTTTGCATCCGCTGGCCGCCGAAACCTTAAATTACGCGCTGCAGCGCGGGATGATCTACAGCGCCGCGGGCGTGTTTGCCAGCCTGTTCCTCTGGATCGCGTGGCCGCGGCTCTTACCGCCGGATTTCCTGCTGAACACGCCACGCGTCCCCAAGAACGAGTGGGACTTGTTCCGTATAAAGTTGAAGCCGGTGCTGTCCAGCGGGTATCGCCGGGTCATTGGCCTGCCCGTTCCGTTCTATCTCTTTCCCGTGCTGATCGTGATGTTCGCGGGTCCGGCGGGTGTGGCCTTTGTTCCGATTCTTGTTATTTACATCTGGATATTCGAGCCGAAGATGAAGTGGCTCCGGGCACTTCCGGCCGCGGTACTGTTTGGCGCTATCTGGATTTTTCAGACGATCGTTGTATTGAGCCTTTCGCGATCCTCCCATGTTCCGTTCGTGAGTTACATTGCGACGCAGCCCTGGGTTGTGCTCCGGTATTTGTTCACGTTCTTTTTCCCGTTCCGGATCGGAGGGGTCTCCAGTCTCGTGGCGTTTCCGGCATTGTGGTCTCCGCTGGCACTGGCTGGATATGCCGGAGTAGCTCTCCTCGTCTGTCTGGCGGCTGTAGCAGCACGCCGGGATGAATGGAAAGCAGTTTCGTTCGGGCTTTGGTGGTTTCTGCTGGCGTTGCTGCCGACGGCGATTGTTCCGCAAAAAGAAGTAGAAGCACTGTCGCGCGCATTCATCGCTTATGCAGGTCTCACGCTGGCAGTCGTTCGAACAGTTTTTATTCTGCTGGAGCGAGTCGAAGAATCGCGCCGCGCGCTCTCGCAATTTGCGGCGGCCGCAGTGGGAGTAATTCTCCTCGCGACGCTCGGCTGGGAAACCTACCAGCGAAACGACGTCTGGCAATCCGATGAGACTTTGTGGAGCGATGTGATCGCCAGGCACCCTAACGACGGAAAGGCGCTCATGCATTACGGGCTTCTTTACATGGATGCGGGGGCGGCTGATGTTTTGGGGGCGCGGTATGAGATCGGGTTCGATAGTCTTACGCGCGCGGCGGCGCTTCTGCCCCACGATCCGGAACTGGAGACCGAACTTGGCATTGCCTGCGAGCAGATGGGCCGTGATGCGGACGCAGAGATGCATCTCAAGCGGGCTATCTCTTTCAATGCAGATTATGCTCCGGCCTATGCCGCATACAGTGACTGGCTGTTGAATCATCTGCGAAATGACGAGGCGTTCGCCGCGGCGACAAAGGCCGCGCAACTCGACTCGGTCGACGTGGTCGGGAGGCGCACGCTGGCTGACATCTACGTGCAGCGGGGCGACTGGGCCAATGCCGTGAAGACAGCAAATGACGCGCTGCGAATCGATCCCGACGATGCCGGCGCACAGCGCTCACTGCATGTGGCTGATTCCGGTATCGCCGCCAACGAAAACACCAGAAAACTGGCAGAAACCGACCCTACGGTAGACCATTTCCTTGCTCTCTCGGTGCTGTATTATCAGGAGCGCAAGTATGAGCAGTGCATTCAGGCCGGTCAGCAAGCGCTCAATCTCGATCCGAATCTTGCCGAGGCTTACGTCAATATCGCGGCTGCCTGGCACGCGATGGGTAAAGAGGACGAGACGATTGCGGCGTTAAAAGCAGCGCTTAAGATCAGGCCCGATCTGGAAGTTGCCAAACACAATCTCGAGTATGAAGTGGCTCATACGACCGCGGCCCGCACAACTGGCCCGGCTTCAGCCAGGTAGTCCTATAATCGGACTGCATGTCCCAACTTGAGATCGCAACACTTGGAGGCGGGTGCTTCTGGTGCCTTGAGGCTGTTTACCGCGAAACGCAGGGCGTGATTTCAGCGGTATCGGGATATATGGGCGGACCGAAGCCTAACCCGTCATACGAAGAAGTTTGTTCGGGCCGAACGGGTCATGTGGAAGTGGTGCAGGTGACTTTCGACCCGGCCGTGATTTCGTTTCGGGAGATTCTGGAGATCTTCTTCACGACACACGATCCGACTACTTTGAACCGGCAGGGCAACGATGTCGGGACACAGTACCGCTCAGTGATTTTTTATCATTCTCCGGAACAACGATCGGTCTCGGAGGGGCTGATCAGCGAGCTGAACGGGCAGAAGGCTTTTTCCGATCCGATTGTGACGGCGCTCGAGCCCGCGCAGCCGTTCTATGCGGCGGAAGATTATCACCAGGAATATTTCCTCAACAATCCCAACCAGCCCTACTGCGCTTATGTGGTGGCGCCCAAGGTACAGAAGTTCCGAAAGAAGTACGCAGCGAGATTGAAGAACACCTAAGCCGCGGGCTGCTGCTGGGTCATGCAGTGGAGGGTGCCAAGTCCCCACACGAGATCCACACAATTGATTCCGGTGACCTGACGGTCCGGGAAGCATTCAGCAAGCGTGGCAAGTGCGATACGGTCGTTGGGATCGTTGAAGGTTGGGACAAGAACAATCTTGTTTGCGATGTAGAAATTGGCATAGCTGGCAGGAAGCCGCTGGCCGTCAAAGTAGAGCGGCGCCGGCATCGGGAGCTTCCGGGCGCGCACAGGAAACTGCTGCAGGCGCTTCCAGTTCTCCCGCAGAGGCTGGTAGTTGGGATCCGAGCGATCTTCCTCGGAAACCATGACGACGGACTCGGGATCGGTGAAGCGGGCCAGATCGTCTATGTGGCCGTGCGTGTCATCGCCTTCAATACCTTTGTTGAGCCAGAGAACGCGGTCGACGCCCAGATATTCATTCACGGCCGCTTCGATTTGTTCCCGGGTCAGATCGGGGTTGCGGGCCTGCACAGGGCTTAACAGGCATTCTTCGGTAGTCAACAGCAGGCCGGCGCCGTTGATGTCGATGCTGCCGCCTTCAAGGACCAGATCCGGCCGCCACCAGTCTGCGCCCACAAGGTCGGGAATGGCGATGCCCGCGGCTTCATCCCGAAGGTGATTTTCGTATTTCGCCCAGCCGTTGAATCGCCACTTGATTGCTGCAACTTCTTTGGCTTCATTCTTCACAAACAGCGGCGCGAAATCGCGGGTCCAGACGCGGTCCGTCTGGAGCGGGTAGAACTCGATGGATTCCCACTGGGCTCCGACCTTGTCGAGCACCTTGCGGGCGGCGTATTCCACGTCATCGTTCTGCAGGAGAATGCGGACCTTCTCCACCTGCGAAAGTTTGCGCACGATTTCGCCATAAACCCACGGGATGGGCTCGAAACGGCCGGGCCAGTCGTCTTCATTGTGGGGCCACGCAAGCCAGGTGGCTTCGTGCGGCTCCCACTCGGCAGGCATGCGGTAGCCGAGTTCGCGCGGCGTTGGAACGGTTGGCGGTGTCAAGACAGGAACCGGCTGGTGATACCGCTATAGGCATCGATACGGCGGTCGCGGAGGAAAGGCCAGTTGCGGCGAACCTCTTCCATTTGCCGGACGTCGCATTCGACGATCAGAATCTCTTCCTTGTCATGGGAGGCTTCGGCGAGGACACGGCCAAAGGGATCGGACACGAAGGATGCGCCCCAGAATTCGAGTCCCTTTTCCGGAGGGCCTTCAAATCCCACGCGGTTGACGGCGGCAACATAGATTCCGTTAGCGATCGCATGAGAGCGCTGAATGGTTTTCCAGGCGTCGTGCTGGGCCTCGCCGTATTCGGCTTTTTCGGCGGGGTGCCAGCCTATGGCGGTCGGATAAAACAAAATATTGGCGCCGCTCAGAGAGGCGAGGCGGGCGGCTTCGGGATACCACTGGTCCCAGCAAACGAGCGTCGCGATGCGGCCGAATTGCGTATCAAAGGCACGGAACCCGAGGTCGCCGGGGGTGAAGTAGAATTTTTCGAAGAAAAGCGGATCGTCCGGAATGTGCATTTTCCGGTAGAGGCCGAGGAGCGCGCCGTCCGCGTCGATGACGACGGCAGT
The DNA here is from genome assembly GCA_035552315.1 of Bryobacteraceae bacterium. Taxonomy (GTDB): domain Bacteria; phylum Acidobacteriota; class Terriglobia; order Bryobacterales; family Bryobacteraceae; genus BOG-234. The sequence goes on along the minus strand of DASZLO010000110.1, from coordinate 12,956 downwards.
GTTGTGATAAAGGCCGGCCGCCCTTTTCTCGAAGAGCGACGCGACAATGACGACGCCCAGCTCGGCGGCCAGGGGGCAGAGAAGAGCAGTGGATGAACCGGGAATGGTTTCGGCCAGATCGAAAAGCCGGGCATCTTCTTCGCGGCAGAAGTATTGCGACCGGAAGAGTTCCTGAAGGCAAACGATTTGAGCGCCTTTGGCGGCAGCCTGGCGAATCATAGCGGCCGCGTGATTCAGGTTTGCCTGGGGATCGAGCCCGCACGGCATCTGGACAAGACCGATTCGGAACTTTTCGTTACTGGCAGTAAGATTCACGTCAGGACCATTGTAGATTGGTGTTTGCTCGCGAGCCCTTCCAGCTCCCTTTGGCTTTTCGATATCGATGGCACGCTGGTGCGCCGGGCAGGCCCGCATCACAGGCTGGCGCTGGTGGAGGCGATCCGGCAGGTGACGGGACTGGAAACAACCACCGACGGAATCCCCGTACACGGGATGCTCGATCCCGACATCCTGACGCGAATGCTGCTGGCTGCGGGTTTTGACGAAGCGCGAATCGCCACGGCGATGCCAGCCATTATCGAAACCGCTCAGGACGTTTACCAGGAAGGCATTCCAGACCTGCGCGACAAGCAGTGCCCCGGCATTGAGCAACTGTTGAATGACTTGCAGGCGCGCGGAACTGTGCTGGCGCTTGTGACCGGGAATCTGACGCGAATCGGATGGAGAAAGCTGGAACGGGCCGGGCTGCACCGGTACTTCCGGTATGGGGCATTCGGTGAGATGGCATCCACGCGCGGCGGACTTGCCCGGCTCGCGATCGAGAGAGCCCGGCGGGAGGGGCTGATCGTGGCTGCGAGTCCGATTTCGCTGGTCGGGGATGCGCCACAAGATGTGATGGCGGCAAAGGAGAACGGGATCCGTTCTATTGCCGTGCGCACCGGAATTACGCCCGCGGGGGAGCTCGAAGGCTGCCAACCGGATCTGATTTTCGACGATTTAACCATGCTGGACCGGGCAATCCTCTAAACTGAAAGAAATTGACGCATTCCAGGCCTCACAACTGGCCGCTGCTTTACACCGCTGTGGCGCTGACGACGCTGGCGACGCTGTTGCTTGAGCTGTCGCTGACGCGCATTTTCTCCGTGGTTTTTTACTACCACTTTGCATTCCTCGCGATCTCGATCGCGCTGTTTGGATTGGGGGTGGGAGGGGTGCTCTCGTACATCGTCTCGGGATGGCGCGGGACACTTTACCGGAAGCTCGGGACTGTCAGCCTGATCGATGCCGCTTTTGTGCTGGCGGCCGCCGTGTTCGTGCTGACCCGCGGCGCTGATGTGAGCACGTTGGAACTGGGTTTGATTTACTTCGTGACGGCGCTGCCGTTTCTGGGCTCCGGGATTGTTGTGTCGCTCGTCATTGCCGAGACGATCGATCGCGTGGACCGGGTTTATTTCTTCGACTTGTTAGGCGCCGCCGGGGGCTGTCTGGCGCTGGTGCTACTGCTGAACACGTTCGGCGGCCCCAATACCGTGATCGCCGTGGCGGTGATGTTCGCAGCGGCGGCGGCCATATGGTTTGGCCTCGCCGGGGTGAAAGAAGGCCGCATTGCCAGCGTTTTCACGGCTTTGATTTTGACGATGCTGATCATCGTCAACACGAAATATCACGTAATGGAAGTGCGGTACGCCAAGGGCCAGAAGCTGCACAAGGAAACGTACACTAAATGGAACAGCATTTCGCGAATCGGTCTGGCCAAAGATTCTGAAGGCGGCGGGAATACGATTTACATCGACGCAGACGCATCGACCGGTATCGCCAATTTCGATTTCGATCGCCTGACCGCGACCGATTTGCAGTATCTGCTGCATGAGGGACCGAGCCTTCCCTACAACATTCGGCCGGGCGCGAGAACGCTGGTGATCGGGCCGGGAGGCGGATGGGATGTGGCGCGCGCACTCGCATCGGGCAGCCACGATATTACGGCTGTTGAGATTAATCCGATCACGGCGAATCTGATCATGCGCGACAAGTTCGCGCAGTTGAGCCACGGAATTTATCTGCGTCCCGATGTGCATATCAATATCGAAGATGGCCGGAGTTTTGTGCGGCGGAGTTCGCAGAAGTATCAGGTGATTCAGGCGACTTTGGTCGATACGTGGGCATCGACGGCGGCTGGCGCGTTCGCGCTGTCGGAGAACAATCTTTACACGACAAATGCTTTCGTCGACTACCTGTCGCATCTGACGGACGACGGCCTGCTCACCTTCACACGATGGGGCTTCGATCCGCCGCGCGAGTCTCTGCGGCTGGTGTCGCTTGCGATTGCAGCGCTCGATGAAATGGGCGAGCACAAGGCCTCGCGGCATGTACTGGTGGGGCGCGAGGGCGGGAAATCGGAACTGGCGGGCTGGGGGGCTACCGACACGGTGATCATCTCGCGCAAAGCGCTTTCCGATTCGGATATCGCGGCCGCGCGGACGGCGTTCAAAGCGGCGGACATGACAGCCGTATGGGTGCCGGGCGATTTACCGAAGAACGAGTTCGGGCAGCTCCTGTTGACCAACGATCCGGCGGCTTTCGAGCGGAATTACCAGTTCGATATCTCGCCGGTGAGCGATAACCGGCCATTCTTTTTCTATACGGTGCAGCCTCGCGATATTGCCAGATACCTTCTCTCCAGCAGCCGGGCGGCGGACGCCAAAGTAAACGCTGCGGTTCCCAAGCTCTTCCAGGCGCTGACAGTGAGTATTGTCGCTGTGCTGGTTATTTTATTGCTGCCGCCTTTGGTGCTGGGAACGAGACTGCCGCATGAGAAGTCGGTGAGATCGTTTCTGATTTACTTCCTGGCGATCGGGGCCGGATACATCCTTGTGGAAGTGGCGCTCATTCAGAAGTTTGTATTGTTTTTGGGGCACCCCACCTACGCTCTCACGGTTGTGATCTTCTCAATGCTGATTTCGAGCGGACTGGGAAGTTTTATGAGCCACAGGATTGTCGCGGACAAGAATAACCGGCTGGTCGCGGTGCTGGCGGTTTCGGCCGTCCTGGTGGCTGTTCTGGCGTTTGCTGCCCAGCCGATTCTAAGCGCGGGCGTGGGTCTTCCGCTACTCGTAAAAATGGTCGCGACGGTGCTCCTCATTGCACCGGCAGGGTTCGCAATGGGGATTCCGTTTCCGACCGGGCTGCGATTTCTGGAAGCGCGGCATCAGCCCTCGGTCCGCTGGGCGTGGTCGCTGAATGCGGCGGCCAGCGTGCTTGGATCGGTGGGGGCGCTGGTCCTTGCGTTGTATCTCGGATTAGTGCAGACGATGCTGATCGGCGGCGGCTTATATCTTTGCGCGCTTCTGGTGATTGTGGTGAGTCCGGCGGTTCGGGAGCGAATTACGCAGCAGGTTCCGGCCGGGGTTTCGGCGTAAGGATATTCACCCGGACCGCATTTGTGCCGGTTGAAACTTTCATAATCTTGCAGACCACTTGGGCCGTATCCACGGGCGTGACCACCCGGGTTACGTTGCCCTGATAGTCGACGCCGGCGAACACCAGCACTTTCGGGCTGGGCACGAAAATCTCGAACACGCGGAGCATTTCCTCGCCTGCGCGAAAGAGGACGTGCAACTCCTGATCGGCCTGGAGCGGTCGCTGCATGGCCTGGATCTGGCCGAGAATGACGGCGCCGGTGTCGTTGGGAGGCGGTTCGGGCCTGGCGGGTTTGGGCGTCTCGGGATTCATGGCCGCAAGGACGGTATTTTTTGTGCCTTCAATGGCCTGTCCGGCGAGGGCTTTACCGAGGTCGGCGATGTTCATTCTGCATCGATGCTAGCATCCGGACACTATCGGGAGGCCTCCGCGCGGCGGAAGGTGAGTGGCACCGACGAAGCCTGGGTTGTCCGGTATGTTCCCGCCAGTTCCGTGCCGTCCGGATTCAGAGTTCCGGACCACGACGAGTTCAGGTTTTTGACCAGCACGTTCACAGAGGAATCTTTTTGAACGATAGCGACCGGTAGCCGGAGTCCTTCCTCGGCGGCGGCCAGGGTTCCCGTAGAAGTGCCGTCCGGTTGATTCGACAGCTCGAGAGTAATGTGCAACTGTTCGGGGCTCAGTTCCAGGACGCCTGTCCAGACTCCCTCCAGTTCTTTTGCGATGGGCTCGCTTTTCGGCGGCACTTCGGACCGTGCATCGCCGGTTCGAGTGAGGGCGAACGTACCCGCGCCCACGTCGCCGGTCATCGATTTTCCGCCGTCGAGAAGAGTGCCCTCGAATTTCTTCGCCGGGGAACTGGCCTTTAGTTCAAATGTCACACTGACGCCATTCACCGACAGGTTCAAAAGGGGCAGGCCTGTGAGGTTTTCCGCAACGCTGTTGAGGGTTCCTATGAGATGACCGTCGGTCGTTTTCGAGAGATCCACCTCGATGGCAGCTTCGCCGAAGGGGGCGGATATGGTTCCTTCCCAGTGTCCGGAGGGATCGGTTTGCGCAGCCAGAAGGCGAATCGTCAGCAGCGACATTGCAATGAGCACGAGGGTTCGATTTGAGAGAGGCATGTCTGTTTTCCTTCCTTGTTTTTTGAGTTGAATCAGAAGTCGTGGCGAGCGATGTTCCTGGCCGCGCCATAGAGCATCAGGGCCGAAGCAGCGACACAGATCAGGAGCCCTCTCCAGGGGAGATGTCCTTCGCGAAACCAGTCCTCCCCGACCATCACGCCAACAGGGCTGTAGCGGGAAGCTTCGGGGAACGCGGATACCGACAGACCGATTACGGCGGCGACAGAGAGCGCAATACCCATGGGACGCCAGATGTCAGTGAATTCCGTCTGGAGAAAAAAGGCGAAGGTAAAAAAGACTTCTCCGCCGATGAACAGCAGAGCGCTATAAACCAGAGCATTCAGCAGGCTGTAGGTTTGTCCGACGGCCGGAGAGAACAGCGGTATCAGGATCGAGGGAACGAATGCGAGCAAGAGCAATTGCGCATAGCCCGTGGCTGCGCGAACCGCAAGCAGGCGGGTGCGGGATACGGGCATGGAAAGTGTGAAAAGCGCGCCGCCTCCGGAAGTCTGCGAAATCGCGCTTCCGGTGCCCAGCAGAACCGCGAAGATGGTCCACATCTGAGGAAAATCCTGGCGGAACCATTGTGACCAGACGTAGCCGCTGTAGGTCCTTTGGATTTCCGCAGCCTCCCTGATGCGACGCCCGAGCTCTCCGTCGGCTCTGATGCTCGAGGCGAGCGGGAGCAATTTGGCCACCTGGGGATAGGTAAGGACCACACCGATCGCACTGCATATCAGCAGCGCAAGACCGATCAGGAAACGCCAGCGGGTTTCCACCCACGACTTGAAGAAGAGCGTTTTGTACCAAAGCATTTCAGTTTTCCTCCGCGACTGTGGCGAGAAACATCTCCTTCAGGGTGACGGGCAGAACCTCCACCGACAGAGGGTGAAGGGCGCGTGTCTCTTCGATGAGCGCGCCGGCTCCGGCACTCGACAGCACCGTCAGCATGCGGCCATCACGACGCACGGATCGGATGCCCGGGGAAAGGAAGTTCGTTTGCGGGGCCTGACCGTCGAACACCAGTTCGATGCGGCGGAAATTTTCGCGAAGGTCGTCCAGCGCGCCCTCGATGACTGTACGGCCGTGATGGATGATGGCGATCCGGTCGGCGATTTGATCCACCTCCGCTATCTGATGGGAAGAGAAGAAAATTGTCATCTCCTCCGTGGCCACATGGCGCACGAGGGCCTGGAGAAGCTCTTCAGTCACGGCGGGGTCGAGTCCGGAGGTGGGCTCGTCGAGGATCAGGAGTTCGGCGCCCCTGCACAGGGCAAGAAGCAGGGCGAGCTTGGTGCGCATTCCACGGGATAGCGCTTTAATCTTTCGGTCCGCGGGTAGCTCGAAGGCACGGAGATAGCGCTTTTCGAGGTCGGGACGCCAGCGGCTGTAGAAGTCCGCGGTGAAGCCGATCATTTCTTCCACGGTCATGTAATCGTAGAGATCCCTTTCGTCGCTGACGAAGGCGGTGCGACGGCGGATCTCAACGGATTGCCGCGGGTCAGTGGCGTCGAGTCCGAAGACGCGCGCATCGCCGGCGGTGTGGCGGGCCATACCCAGCAGCACCTTGATCGTGGTGGTCTTGCCCGCGCCGTTGCGTCCCAGGAAGCCGCAGACAGAGCCGGCGGGCACTTTTAGATCCAGTCCGCGGAGGGCTTCCGTCTGGCCATAAACTTTGCGCAGGCCGGTAGTTTCGATGATCCAGTTCTCAGTCACCCTGACCTCCCGATTTGGAATTGTTTTTGTTGTTTAACCCTGCCAGTTCCGCTTCGTACAGCCGGCGGATCTCTTCGCTGGTGACGCCGCGGGCGTGGAGCTGGCGTATCGTGTCGGCGACGATTGCCTGGCCGGCCCGAAGCTTGTCCGTCATTTTCTTTGTGCCCGCATGCGGGGCGATGAAGGCGCCCGCGCCGTGGCGGAGCTCAATGATGCCTTCGTGCTCCAGTTCGCGGTAGGCTTTCGCCACCGTGTTGGGATTCATAACCAGCTCTTCCGCCAGAGTGCGAATGCCCGCCAGCTGATCGCCCGGCCGGAGCGCGCCCGTTTCCACGTTGTGCTTCACCTGCTCCATCAACTGCCTATAGATGGGGACGCCGGACGACGGGTTGGGGCGAAAAAGCATCGGAGTAAGTGTTTACTGAACTAGTACAGTATTACTCTCGGCCGAATCGCCGGAATTGTCAAGAGGGAATTACGGGAAAAATTCAGCGACGGCTGGATTCGTGATGGAGAAGCCACTTCTTGCGGTGGATGCCACCCCCGTAGCCGGTGAGCGATCCGTCGGCGCCAATCACGCGGTGGCAGGGGATGACGAGGCTGATTGGATTGGCTCCATTGGCCGCTCCGACCGCGCGAATCGCCGTGGGGTGGCCGATCTCCCGGGCGATTTCACTGTATGTTTTAGTTGCGCCGGGCTGGATTTTGGTGAGCGCGTCCCATACCTTGCGCTGAAAATCGGTCCCGCCGGTTTGGACTGGCACACGTGAGAGCGCCACGAGATCGCCTTCGAAATAGACTTCGATTTCTTTGCTCAGCGAGGTCTCGCCAGGGCTCAGGGTCACCTTGCCGTAATGCAGGCGGAGGAAATGGTGCATGCGATCTTCGTGATCGAGGAAATCCAGCGCGCGGAGGACTTCGGCGTCGAAGGCGAGCAGAATATCTCCTATCGGAGACCGGATCACCTGCGTTTGAAGATGCATTGGCTTTGGCCTTAACCGCCGTTTGTGGCGCGGGCCATGTCGTTGTAGAGCTCCTGAATTTTTTCGGGCGAGCCCACGAAGATGTTATCGGGACGCTTGCGGTATTTGAGCATCTGCCGGTAGAGGTAGTCCTCGAGAAATGAATTGATGCCCCAGCCGGCGAGGTAGGAAAGCCTGAGGTCGGCATCGCGATTGATTTCGGCGCCTTTGGTCCATTCTCCCAGATCCGACCTCTGACCCGCGTAAGTGGAGAAGAGATCCATCTCGGAACCGATTCCGATTTCGCGAAGCGATTCGACTACAGGCTGATAGTCGGGCCGTTCCAGCCTCTGCTGGACCTGATCCAGATTGATCTTGAGCGGCTCGACCTGACCCATGAAGACCATGTCGTAGCCGAGTCCATCACGGGTGTTGGCCCATACGGTGGCATTGGGGAAAGCCTGGAAGAAGGTTTCGAGTTCGCTTTTGATCGTGCGTTCGTCGGTCTCGTACAGCGGCACGTAGAGGGAGAACATGCCACCGGGGTTGAGGTGGCTTTTTACCGACTCGAAATACTCTTTGGAGTACAGGGCGGCCGTGCCTTTTACGAAGACGTCGAGCGGATCGGATGCGATGATGTCGAACTTATCGTTCGTGGTGAGCAGATAGTGGCGCGCGTCATCGAAGACCACATGGGTCTTCGGATTGTGGAACACGTTGTAATCCTGCACGCTGAAAAACTTAGTCGATGTGGGCGGGATGACGGGTTCGATTTCGCAAATCGTGATCTTCTGGATGCCCGGGTAGCGGGTGAAGGTCCCGGCCGAGACGCCTGCGCCAAACCCGATGCCCAGCACCGACTTCGGATCGGGGTGAAGGATGCCCGGGAGATGACCGACCATGCGCTGCAGCTTCATGTCGAAGATTTCAGTAGTTGCCTCAACATGGCCATTTACGTTGACGTAGACAGCGCCATTGTTCCAGCGGGAGATGGCAACCGAGGAATTCCGGCCTTCCACGGTCATCAGAATTTGCGACATGCCGGTATCCTGGACCATTTTCCGCCCGTAGGCGATGAGTTCTCCCGGGGTGGCCGGGACAGCCCAGGCGAGAACGGCGGCCAGCACGGTAGCTACAGCCAGTCCGGTTCGCGCGGCGGATTTCTTCGCCAGCGGCGCGAGCACGACAACTCCGCTGATTGCGGAGAGCACGAGAATTACGCGAGTGGACTGCTGGGTGCCGATCCACGGAATCAGCACCAGACTCACCGCGAGCGCGCCTATGATTCCGCCAAGGGTATTGGCCGCGTAGATGCCGCCGGCAACGCGCCCCGGATCTTCATCAGGAGAGGTCACGGCAGCGGCGCAGGCCAGCGGGAAACTTGCTCCCCAAAAAAGCGCGGGGGGAAGAATAGCCCAAAGGCAGCGTTTCAGGTCGAGCTGGAACATCTGCCATGGGTTGGTCGTGGTGAGGATGGCGTCGTTCCAGAAGGGAAGGACGTTGGTGATCAGGAGCGCGGTCCAGAGGATCCCAAGGACCAGCAGAAACTGCGACCAGCCGAAGGCGATGCGCGGGCGGATGGCGCGGATGATCCATGAAGCCGTTGCTCCTCCGATGGCAAGACCGATCAGGAAGACGGCGAGGATGATCGAGAAAACGTATACCGTGGCCAGCAGCAGCATGCCGAGGAGACGAGTCCAGATAACCTCGGCTCCAAGCGCACAGGCTCCCGACAGAGCGGTTCCGAGATAGACGGTCCAGAGTCCGGAGGGTTCGGACAGAGGAGTGCTTTTCTCGACCACCGCGGGTTCTTCGTCGGCCGGCGCAGCGACATCGCCACCCAACATATAGCTGATGATGGCAACCAGGAAATTGATGGCTGCGGCAACGCAGGCGGCAGTCGCCATATCGTAAACGCGCAGGAGGTAGAAGCCGGCGAGAAGACATCCGAAGACAGCCCCGGCCGTGTTTGCGCCGTAAAGCAGCGCCCAACGGGAGACTCCCTCGCGGGTGGTTTCGATTCCCCGCACGATGGCGGGCAGGGATGCTCCCATCAGGATTGTGGACGGCAGCATGGCAACGGCGGCAACAACGCCGCGGAGGAGCATTCCGGGCATGCCCGATTGCGCGCCGATCACATATACGTGACTGATGAACGGCATCCCGAAGGTGACGACGATTCCGAGGAGTCCGATGCCGAATTCCAGAGCGGCGTAGATTCGGAGCGGGCTGCGCTTGCCGAGGTTAAGACGGGGAAGCCAAATACTGCCGATGCAAAGGCCGCCCATAAATGTCGCAAGAAGAATGCCCAGCGAAACGGCCGTCGAACCGAGGGCCAGTTGAAGGACCTGATACCAGGCGACTTCGTAAATCAGGGCGGAACAGCCGCTGCCTGCAAAGAGCAACAACAGGGCGGGGAAGAGACGGGAGATTTTAGATCGGGACAACCGTGTAGGGTATCACGGCTGCATTTTCTGCACCGTCAAATTATGTCAGCGAAGGACTTGCGAAGCTTGTAAAACCAAGCGTGCCCGAGGAGAAAGACAACGAGGGAAGCGGCGCTCATCCACGCCAGAGGGGTCCAGTCGGGCGCTCTCGATTCCAGAAAAATGGCGCGATAAGCGCGGACCAGCACATAGATCGGATTCTTCGTCATGAGGGCGGCGCCTTGCCGGGGAACCATCGACTCGGCGTAGCAAATCGGCGTGATGAAGAACCAGATGGTCACGATGAAACCGTTGATCTGAGCGAGGTCGCGAACGAAGACGCCGAGGGCCGAAAGAAACCAGCAGATTCCGGCAGTAAAGAGTATTTGAGGGATCAGCAGCAAGGGCAGGTAGAGCGCGGAAGCGGGAACATGTCCGCGCAACAAAAGCAGGGCTATGGCGAAGAGGATGATCCCGAAAAATTCGGTGACCAGTCCGGAGACGACAAGGTTCACCGGCAGAATTTCCACCGGGAATACCAGCTTCTTGATGAATCCGCGGTGTTCGATAAGGGTGAACGGGGCGCGCCCGATGGCTTCACTGAAGGCGAGCCAGGGGAGAAACCCGGCGAGATAGTAGAGCGTGAATCCGGAGCGGCTGGGGTCGCCGGGGAAGCGCGAATTCAGAACGATGCCGAAGACGAAGAAATAAGTCAGCATGAGCAGCAGAGGGTTCAGGACCGCCCAGAAAGCGCCGCCGAAGGAGCCGCTGTAACGGCCGAGAACGTCGCGCCTGACAAGCGTGCGGACGAGACTTCGGTGCGTCCAAACAGTGGCGGCCGGTAGAGTGAAAGCGCGGAGAGCGCTGCGAAGCATTCGTTTTCGCCTCACAGCGCTTCTGGCCGTTATGCGCCAGCCGGCGAGGAATGGCGAACCGGCGTCGGACACCGAGGCTTCGATAAGCAGAAACGGCGAACCCTGTTCGTGAAGCCACGCCACGTGCTCATGGACGGGGGAGACACAGATGGTGTAAACACCGGGTTCCGGGGGTACGGGGACCTGCAGATCGAACGCGCCGCCCTCGGAGGGGGCAAGGTTGAGAGGCGCGCGGGCCCCGTCGATGACCAGAGTGCCCGTGGGCTCGTCGAAAAGCTGATAGCCAATGGCCCAGCCGGAATCGGAAGCCCAGGTTTCAGAGGACTGATTGGACAGCTGGAAGTGAACCTTCAGTACACTGCCGCTGAGTTCGACGTTTGCGGCGGTCACGCGTATAGCCAGGCGGGCCAGCGTTCCCTGACAGGTCCGGTTTTGCGGCCGAGGGCGTAGATACCATCGTCGCGCAGCATCCGATGGAGCTGGTATTGATCGAGAAGATGATCGACCCAGGCGAATTCGGGCCGCGGCTCATCGAGAAATTCGCCGGTCTCGAGGCGCACGATCTCGAAGCCGGAGTTGAGGAGCAGGTTCTGGATTTCGCCCGGCACGTACTCGCGGTTGTGCCGGGCATCGGTCTCCTCGCCGGGAGCGCGGGGACGAATGTAGGCAGGAAAAAGCGACGGGTGGAAGCCCTGCAGGATGGCGGAGATGGCGCGCCGGGAGGCTAGGTTCGGGGTGGTAATCAGAAAATGGCCGCCCGGTTTGAGTATCCGGTTGACCTCGCTCATCAGGTGCATGGGATCGGCGACCAGGTGCTCGATGAGTTCGCAGCAGAGAACGGTATCGAAAGACTGGTCGGGGTACGGATAGAGGTCGCGCTCGGCGTCGAATAGATCCACATCGCAGGTGAAGGTTTCGCCGGTTTCGGAAACGATGGATTTGTGATTTGTCGACCCGGCTTTGCCGTAGTAGCAGCCGCGCACGTATCCGTAGCCGAGTTTGAATTTGAGGGCGGGCGTGATCTGCATATAGGCGCCCATCTCCAGTATGGACTTTGATGGATCGCCCGCGGGAGCCATTTCGAGAGTGTGGATGAAGCGGGTGGAATGTCCGCGGGCGTATTCGCGGGCTGAGGGATCGACCCACGCGGAGAACGATTCCGGCTCGACGGGCGCGATGAATTCAACGGGCTCGGGAGGGACTTGCGGAGGGCGGGGAGCCGGCTTGGTTCCAGTAAGCACCTGATCGAGAAATTCCACATACCGGTCGGCGACAGCGCCCCAGTTGCATTCGCGTTCCACCCAGGCCTTGGCCCGGTCTCCCATGGCTCTGGCCAGATCGGGGCGGGAAACGAGGACATTCAGGTATTCGAATATCATGTCCTCCTCCTGCGTTACCAGATCGGGCCCAGCGGGGACTTTGAGGCAGATGTCGTCGGGAAGTTCTGAAAAGGATCCTACATCGCTGACGATTACAGCTTTGCCGAGGCCAAGGGCGCGCTGCAGGCTGCCGGACGTCTCACCGACGGTCGGGTACCGGAGGTTAAGGACAATGTCACTGGCTCCGATATAGTCGACGAACTTCTCGATGGGCGCGAATCCGAGCACACGCACATGTTCCTGCAGGTGGAGCGTGCGGATGAGCTGCTCGACAGGAAATTCCGGATGCGGCTCGCCCACCAGAATCATACGCACCCGCGGGTTGTGCGTGACGAGACGACGAAATGCACGCAACGATTCCGCGATCCGTTTGTATGGCTTGAGGTAGCCAAATGCGCCGATCAGCGGTGTGGTGGGTTCAACCCCCAGTTCATGGCGGGTAGCATTACGATCCGTGGCGGGAATCCATGCGCCGTGCGGAATCACGGCGACCGGGCCTTCGAACCCCTGTTCACGCATTTGGCGGGCGACGAAATCGCTGTGCACGATGAGGCCGCGGGATGCGCGCAGGAGGCGTGCCGTCATAGGTACGTTGCCGTAGTCAGGGCCGCGCCGCTGTTCGCGCATCTCTTCGCGGAAGGCGGGAGTTACGTTCACGCCGTTGCATTCACATTCGGCGAAGTAAGCGTCCCAGTCGCCGCGGCGGATGGTAAGGTCGGCGATGAGGTGATGCAGATTGGCTTCATGCATTACGGCGACGCCTGGATGGCTAAGTGCTCTTTCCAGCGCGAAGCCATGGCAGGGATTGTTCCCGATCTGATAGACGTCGATATCGAAGCTGGCGGAGATGGAAGGAGCCGGCGCTTTTTCGAATACGGACAAAGCTACCCGTTTGGCCATTTCGGAGGTCAGGGCCTCTGAGTAATCCGCGATTCCGCTCTTCGATGGCGGCATCGGCGAAAAAAATGCGACGCGCACCGGCTTCAGCGCACCAGTTCCATCGCGAACATGCCCATGGCGAGGGGCGCTTTGATGAGCAGCGGGGTGCGGGCGGGAT
>DASZLO010000109.1:0-42696 GCA_035552315.1 Bryobacteraceae bacterium | reverse complement strand
TGACCTGATGATGCCGGCGATCACACCGGCAGCGTTCATGACTCTCGGGGTGCTGGGTGAGTCGGCCCGGCGCGCGAGCCTGGCGTCGTTCGAGAAAATTCAATTGCGCGAGACGCTGGGCCGCTATTTTTCGCCCAATGTTCTCAGGGACGTCCTGAAAAATCCTGAGGCGATGCAGCCCCGCGAAGCGGACCTGACGGTGCTGCTGACTGACGTCCGCAATTTCACCAACATCACCGAACGCTTCGGCACGAAACGCATTTTCGATCTCCTGAACGATGTATTCGAAATAGAAACACGCGCCGTGATTGACACCGATGGTTCCATGGAGCACTTCGTCGGCGATCAGTTTGTCGCTTACTGGGGCGCGCCTCAGAAGCAGCCGGATGCCGCAGACCACGCGCTGAGGGCTGGCGCCAGGATCATTAAGGAGCTGGACGCGCTGCATGCCACCCTTGAGCCGGGCGTGAAAGAGCTGTTCGGATTCGGGCTGGCGATCCACTGCGGCAAAGCTTTGTTCGGGAACAAAGGTGCGCGGATACGGCTGGATTACGGCATTCTCGGTGACATTATCAATGGCGCGGCACGCATCGAATCGCTCACGAAATTTTATGGCGTGCGGCAGATCATTACGCGTGAGGTGCTGGATAAAGCCGCGGAGAAACCTCCCGTGAGGTATCTCGACCGCATTCGCGTAAAAGGCAAGAAAGACCCGATTGAGATGTTCGAGGTCATGATAAATCCGGCCAGCGAACGATTTAGCATTGTGAAAGCTTATGAAGCGGCGTGGCAAATTTATGCGGCGGGAAACTTCACGGAAGCCGCGGCGCTTTTCGAAAAGCTGAAGGACTGCGATCAGCCGAGCCACGTGCTTCTCGACCGATGTCGCGATCTGGCGGGTGAGTCGCCCCGGGGTTGGGAAGGCGTCTACACCTTTAAAGAAAAGTGATTATCCGGTCAGGAGCGCGATTGCTTCAGCTTCCTGCGAATGCGTCCAGCGGCGATGTTATCGGGGGTGAGAAGAAGCGCTTTTTTCCAATCGTCGAGCGCGCCGGTCTTCAATCCAAGGCGGATATTGAAGTCTTCGCGGATTTCGAGCAGAAAGGGATTTGAAGGAGTTCGGATCAGCTGTGCATTCACTTCGCTGAGACCGGCCTGATTGTCACCCAGGATGAGATAGAGCCGCGCCGGCGGTGTGCAACTGCTGAATCCCGCCGCGTTCTGCAGCACGGGCCTTGACTCCCCCGGCGATCTCGGCAGGAACGTCTTCGCCGGACCCGGCTTTTGGAATATGGACCTGTCCGTCGTCAGATCCTTTCCCCTGAAGAGGTTCGGCGAATCCGGCAAGCTACAGATTCGAGCGGATTTTTATAACGCGCTGAATCATGCTAATCTTGGCGATCCCATCGTCAGCAATACCGGCTTCGGCGTATTCAGCGAGGCCTTTTACGGCAAGAGCGCTGCGCCTTCCGCCGGCGTTTCGGTCGTTCCGCTGGATGAAGAACCCCGGCGGATCGAATTCCAGCTGAAGGTTCTGTTTTGAAGTTTTTGCGGTTCGGAATTCCAGCGCTGCTGGCCGCGGTGGTTGTACTTGTCTATTGGCCGGCTCTGCACGGCCAATTCGTTTTCGACGACCTTTATCTTCCATTCGCGGAGCCTGGAGCATCCCGGCTTAAATTCACTGCGTGGATCGCCGGCGTGCGACCGATCCTGATGCTGACATACTGGCTCAATTACCGGCTTGCCGGCCCAGCCACGAATTCATACCACGCAGCAAACCTCGCGCTGCACACACCGTATGCGGGGGCCTGGTGTTCGTGATCGTGAGAAACCTGCTGCGGCGAAGTATGCTTCCGCATGCGACCTCCACGAGCCTCATGGCCGCCTCTGTCTACCTGCTTCACCCCCTTCAGACCGAAGCAGTCGCTTACGTCGCGGGGCGGTCCGACCTTCTCAGTTCGGCTCTCGCATACGGTTCATTCGCGTTATATCTTTCCTCTGGTCGCGGGCGGCTTGCGTGGGGCCGCGCCGCCGCGATTCTGATACTACTTTTATTCGCATGTCTGGCCAAGGAAAACTGTGTGGTTCTGCCTCTGGTGTTCCTGCTGACCGACCTTTACTGGGGCGAAGCCGGCACGTTCAAATCCCGCAAAATCTTTTACAGCGTTCTCGCAAGCGCTTCAGCGATCCTGGCGGCATTCCTCGCGTATAGAATATTGCCAACCGCTCAGGCAGCGGGTTTTGGCCTCAGTAACCTGAGCCCTGCACAATTCTTCTTCACGGAATGCCGCGCTTTCTGGCAGTACGTCCGTCTCTTTTGTTTCCCGGCGGGGCAGAATGCCGACTACGATTTCGCGTACTCCAGGACCGTCATGGAGCACGGAGCGCTCGCTGCCTTTTTCGTGCTGGCTGCGCTCGTGGCTCTGGCTATCGCTTGCCGCCGCGGGTTTAAGCTGGCCTCTTACGGGTTCCTGTTGTTCCTTCTGCTGCTGGCTCCGACATCATCACTAATCCCGATTGCCGACCCGTTCGTTGAACGCAGAATGTACATGCCGCTTATCGGTCTCCTGCTCGTCGCAATCGGTCTGACTGTCCCCGCGCTGCGGGAGACAAAGCGTTTCCACGCCGCCGTTGCCGCGGGTTGGGTGCTGATAGGCCTTTTTGCGGTTCTCACCTGGAGACGAAGTCACGTCTGGGAGTCGCCGCTCGCCCTCTGGACAGATACGGTTGCCAAGTCGCCGCATAAATACCGGCCGCGTTTTCAGCTTGCTTACGCGGAATACCAGTCGGGAAAATGTGCTGAAGCCGCCAGCCAGTATTCAATCACATCCTCCCTCGGAAGCCGGGACTCCCGTCTCCTGATCGACTGGGCGCTGGCGGAAGATTGCGCCGGCCGCCCGGACAGCGCCATTGCCAGGCTCAGAGAAGCGGCAGCCATGGATCCGAATCCGCTTGCATTGACGCAAATTGGTTTCATACTGGCCCGGCAGCATAAGTATGACGAAGCCCTGCACGTTCTGGATCAGGCTGCGGCCGCCGCTCCGGATGTGGAGACAGCTTTTGTATATCGAGCCCTGGTTTACATAAACACGGGCGAGCTTGCAAAGGCGAAGAAAGATCTTGAAAGGGCTTTGGCTCTCGATCCATGGAATCCCACTGCCGCTGCCGCATATCGCCTTGTACAGTCTCGGGACAACGCCGAAAGACCACCTCTCGAACCTTGCCAGCGCGGACCCTGTCATTGAAAAGCACCGGGATTCGCACCCAATAGGCGGCGCTGCTCCGGCAGAAAACACCCGTCCGCCGCGAGTACTTCAGTGTTCCGTTTTGGACTCGCCGGACCGGCGATCGGCACAGGACGAACGGCCGAGCTCCGAAGAATCGGGTCAGCCGTCGAACGACTCCGACTGTATTGCCCGTTGTGAGCCTTGCAGACGGGATCGGGGCGCACGAAGCGGAGCAACCAGCTACCGCACATGATTTCGTCCCCCGGCGCGCCGTTATGGACTCCCGCACCGGCAAGTACCTGTCGTTCCATGTGGGCCCTGGAGAATTCGCCATCGGCGTTTTTGGGCGTCAGGATGCTAAATCGCTCGCGATCACCCAGCTGACCGAGGCGCAAAGCTGTTCAATATTTTCCGATGACACCCTGAAGTTCGCCGAAGATCTGGCCGATCCTTTCAGTAGCCGTATGTTTCATTTTCCTGACTCAATACCGATTTAATGCAGGAACCCGGCCGATATGGGAATCACGAAACCCTTCGTCATCACGGAGCGCAGGCGCCAGCTAGCGCCGAAAGGAAGTTACAAGCATGCACAGTTGGAAAATCACAGCGAGAATATGGGGGATTTTGGGGCTTACTCTGCTGATGGGCGCACTCGCCTCCGGCTTTCTCGTGATACGCCTGAACTCGGTCGTCGCCTCATATGAGAGGTTATTCGACAGGAATGTGCGGGACCAGGATCTCTCGCGCGTCATGCAGGTGACTTTCAAGAAGCAAGTACAGGAGTGGAAAGACACGCTGCTTCGGGGTCGGGATACTGAAGCCCTCAAGAAGTACAGCGGATCTTTTCATCAGGAGTCGGACGTTATCCGCGACATCGCGCAGCGGCTGAAAAGCACCATGGACGATGAACATAGCATGCAGCTTCTTGACCGTTTTATGCTTGCTCATCAGGAAATGATGGGCAGGTATGACGCGGCACTGGCGGCCTTCGTAGCCTCTGGCGGCGCCGATCAGGCGGCGGCCGATGCAATGGTTAAGGGCCAGGACCGGGCTCCCACCGACCTTATAGATCAGATCGTGACCGCCCTTGCCGGCCAGGCGCATGAGAGGCGATCCGCGATTACGAACAGTCTGTGGATTTTCGGTGTCGCAATATTTATTGGCTTCGGTCTGCTCGCCGGCGTATCGGTGTGGATGGTTCGGGGTATCACTGCGGCTCTGCGGAGTGTGGCGGCCGGTCTGAGCGACTCTGCTGAGCAGGTGGCGAGTGCATCGGGGCAGGTCTCCTGCGCCAGCAACAGCCTGGCCCAGGGAGCAACGGAGCAGGCGGCATCGCTCGAAGAGACCTCTGCTTCCACTGAAGAGATGGCGTCGATGACGCGCCGGAACGCAGAAAATTCAAAAGCCTCCGCCGAACTGATCGCACTCGTCGATGAACGGGTTTCAGAGGCGAATCAGTCGCTGAATCAGATGGTGAAAGCGATGAGCGGCATAACTTCTTCCAGCAGCAAAATTGCCCGGATTATCAGGGTAATTGACGAAATTGCATTCCAGACGAACATTCTCGCGCTGAACGCCGCTGTCGAGGCGGCTCGCGCGGGTTCGGCTGGCCAGGGATTTGCCGTAGTAGCGGATGAAGTTCGAAGTCTTGCGCAGCGGAGCGCGCAGGCAGCCAAGGAAACCGAAACTCTGATTGAAGAGTCTGTGGCGATGTCGAAGGGTGGGAGCGAAACGATGGACCGGGTCGTGGCGTGTATCCACTCGATTACCGACAGCACGGCGAAAGTCCGGTCGCTGGTAAGCGACGTTAGCGTAGGCGCAGAGGAGCAGGCGCGCGGTGTCGACCAGATCGCCCGGGCACTTGCAGAGATAGAACGTGTCACGCAGCAGTCGGCGGCTGGCGCCGAAGAGTCTGCCTCGGCCGGGCAGGAACTGAATGCACAGGCGGAAGCGATGAGGGACGTAGTGGAAAGGCTGCAGGTTCTGATCGACGGCCGGACGGTCGCCTCGCGGCGCTAGACGCCCGGGGGAGACCGCCGGTCGGTGTTACGAAGGTTTGAAAGAATCGTGGCGAAAGAACCGGGGCGGCGACGTTGGCCTTTCTAGTGTGCGGCAACTGCCCGGCTTCGTCAGGGATTGGCGTCCCGGGCACAGCGATAAGGGTGCGGTTAAGACGAAGGGGTGCGGGGAGAGAGACGCAGTCCTCTGTCCCGCCTCAGTGCGTTTGTCCAGCCGATCCCGCAGGCGCATGTCCGGACCATTGCCGCCGGGCCACGCAGACAAGGATCACAAATCGAGGCGCGCTCCGCCACAACAATAGCCGGCAAGCGCCAGCCCCGCCAGAGTCAGCCGAATCGTCCCGAATTGATTTCTCAAAAAATAGCGCTGCTCTTCCGCAAGAGGCCGCCGAGGTCGTCAATCTTCTCATCCAGCAGATTAACTTTGCGTGTAAGACTCTGGATTTCCGATTCGGCCTGCCGATTGACGTTGAAGTCGAGCTCGCCGCGCAAACGGTCCTTGGTGTCCTGACGATTCTGGCTCATCATGATCACCGGCGCCTGAATGGCCGCCAGCATGGAGAGGAACAGGTTCAGCAGAATGAAGGGGTAAGGATCCCAGGCCTTTTTATCGAGATAGATGTTGATTAAGGTGTAAACCATCAGCACAGCCCCGAATGTGATGATGAATGCCCATGACCCTCCGAAACGGGCTACGGTGTCGGCAACGCGTTCGCCGAAGCTGGCGTCCTCTTCGATCAGCTCATTGGGATTGCGGGTGGCGCGAAGCCTCACCAGAGCCTGCGAGGCGTGGAACTGGCGGCCGAGACTGGCGAGAAGGTCCATGCCGGCATGCGGCTTCGTTTCGATGAGTCTCTGAATGTCATCCCGGGAAATCTCAATGCACACCGTTTCCTCAAGTGCGAAGGCATTAGTCTGATGAGGCGTCTGTTGCAGCATGGAGGCGAATCCGAAGAACTCCCCGTGCGCCGGTTCATCGATCACGACCTCCTGCTGATCCTCGTCGACTGTGGTCACGCGAACCTTACCGGAGACCACAACATATGCCTGCGTGCCCGGGTCCCCCGTCTTGTAGACCCGTTCGCGGGCAGCGAAAGTCCTGAGCTCGACCTGGTTGGCCAGTACGGCGGTTTCATCGTCGTCGAGCAAAGAAAATAGCGGCACTTCTTTTAATACTTCGGGTTGGCAAGCCACGGATATTCTCCTCCGGAATGAGATTGATATAGCTGTCGATCCTAGCAGATCGCGCCTCCGCTTTGGTGAAGGAGGTTGAGCTGCGCCGGGGGGCGCGCCGGGCCAGGGGAAAGTCCACGGAGTAGCCGATCTGGACGTGGGGCGGGGCCTAGGAGCAGGCCGCACGAATTCGCGATAAGATGCAGTAACCATGCCGAGTTCCTGCATAAACATCGTCAAAATGTCCGCCACGTTTGCCCTCCTGGCAGCGCCCCTGACTTTCGGTCAGCAGCCTGCGCGCCAGCGCGTTCCCCAATCGCCGCCGCATCACCGGCCCGGCGAGCTTGGTTGGAATCTCGCGCCCGAAGATCAGAAATATGCCGCGATTGACGGCAATCACCTGATGGGATTCGTGAAGGACCAGACCGCGATGTCCCGCCGCTACCGCGATAACGGCCATCCGCAGTACTGGGGCCGCATTACGGGAACGGAGGCAGACGCCGAGAACGCCGAATGGATGTTGAATAAGCTGAGGGCCATCGGGCTCGAAGATGTACACGAGCAGATGTTTGACCTCCCTCCGCAGTGGATGCCGCAATCCTATAGCGCGGTGGTGTCGCTCAACGGCAAGTCGATTCCGCTGAACTCCGCGCAGCCCACGTTCCTTTCGAAGGGCACCAGCGGCACGGTCGATCTGGAAGCGGTTTATGTCGGGATGGCCAGCGAAGCGGAGATCAAGCTGGGCCGCGACGTGAAGGGCAAGGCAGTCTTTTTCTACAGCAACGATACGGGATCGCGCCATGTGGGGATCTCCGGCAACGCCATCAAGCGGCTCTCCGATCGCGGCGCGGCGGCGATCTTTGTGATCCTGGGCGTCCCGCTCGATGAAAAAACGCAGTTCTACCCGGTGAATGCGCCGGTGCCGACGTTCTCACTGGGAACGAAGGAAGGGCTTGAGGTGCGCGACCTGATTGGCGATGCCGCGAATGAGCCCATTCATGTGAGCCTGAATCTGAATGTCAAGATGCAGCCGGGCCTGAAGTCTGGCACGGTGTGGGGCACGCTGAAGGGCACGACAGACGAGAACGTGGTGGTAGTGGCGCACCGCGACGGCTGGTTTGAAGGCGCGAACGACAACGGCACGGGCGTGGCGACCTTCCTCGGAATGGCGGAATACTTCGCGAAAGTTCCGAAGTCTCAGCGCAAGCGGACGATTATCTTTGCCGGCACCGACGGGCACCACGACAACGGCGCGGAAAGCGGCGTTTGGTTCCTCGATCATCCGGAATTCTTTGCGAAAACCGCGCTGCTGTTCAACTGCGAACACACGGGTTTGAAGGATACAGGGCTCGGGCTGAGCGCCTGGTCGAATGCTCCTTCCACTTATCGCTGGTATGCGGGCGACAGCCCGGCGCTGTTGAAAGTCGCGATTCACGCGCTGGATGCCTTCGGGATTCCAACATTCCCGGATTCGCTGCCCACACCGAGCGGCGAGACGACGCGTTACTACTTCCTTGCCCCGTCAGTCCAGATCATCAATACCGGATACGTCTGGCACTCGGATAAAGAAACCGACGACAGCATCTCGATTCCCGGAATGGCCGCAGTGACCCGTGCTTACGCGAAGATCGTCGCCGACACGGACAATATTCCGCTGGCCGAGCTGCGGGCGAAAAAGTAGAAGCGCTAATGCGCCGGGCCCGCTGGCGGCGCTGCTGCCTTCCGAGTCGCATCGCGAACGGCGGTCATGTTCGCCGAGTCCCGCTCGCCTTCTGCACAGAAGTACTCGACCATATCGCTCATCGGGAGCAGGAGGTCAGTCACCTTCACGGTTACCGGCTTTGTCAGCATCACCGGATCGGTGACCGTGATATCGATGTCAAGGTGCCCGTAGTCACGGCGATGGAAGCGTTCCCGGATCACCATCGCGTCACTGTGCGGGTAACCGCCGGAGAGCCGCGTTCGTTCGGTATATCCGTTTGAATCCACCACCAGCGTATCGCCTTCCCAGTGTCCGGAGGAATAGCCCGTCCACGAAGGGAACGGGTCTTCCGGCAGTTTGCGGCCGTCGGTGTGGATCTCGCGGAAAGCGCCGTCCGCTTCGTAAAAGATGCCAAGCTGTTTCGCGGTCTGAAAAATCGTAAGCGGCCGGTCGTAGAACCAGCGGTTCGGCATTCCGGTGGGCAGGCAGTAGGAAAGCGGCGCCCGTTCGCCTCCGCCTCCGCCCGACGCTGGGCGGCGCATCGCTGCACGAGCGGCCGGAGTGAGCGGTTCTTCACCTTTCTTGTAATCGATGAGCATGTTCATGAAGTACTTGCTGTGCAGGTTGACATCGTCTCCTGCGGTAGCGAGTGGACCGTCGGAAATGTCTTTGCCGTAGAGCCGTTCGATTTCGCCCGGCGGGGGCGCCTCGACCTGCCAGACTCCGGAAAAGTCCGGCTTACCGTCGGCGGTACGTGGCGCTTTGGCCGAAAGGTCCGGCTTACCGGCCGGCGTGAGCGGCGTGGCCGGATCGAGATAGTTCAGCCACTGGGCGTTGCCAGTACTGAGGAAAGTCGTTAAGAGAGCGGTCTGTACGAGGACCGACCGAAGCTTCACAGTGGGCATTTTAACTCCTGTCTGTCCGATGCGCAGGATTAACAAACATCGAACGGGAGTTTAACATAGGCCGAAGTTCGGCGAAATGGGCGGCATGCCGTATCGTCGGGCCAAAAGGGCTATTTGCGTCGGCGAAGGGGCCTTCGTAAACTGAAAGAGAGGCCGAATCATGCAGGACTACGTGGAGGAGCGCGCAGGCGGATACTATCTCGCCGGCACCCGGATTGCGCTTGACAGCATCGTCCTCGCATTCAAAGACGGGGAGTCGCCGGAGACAATTCTGCAATCGTTCCCGATGGCTGGCCCCCTAGTTCGCGTGTACGGAGCCATCATTTTTTACCTTGAAAACCAGGAAAAGGTCGAGGCGTATCTAAGGGATCAGGAGTGGCTTTGGGCCGAAGTGAAGACCAGGGAGACGGGGTTGACTGACACTCTGTCACTGCGGCTTCGCGAGGCCAGGGAACACGCGTCCCCCCGGCAGGCTTGAAGATCCGCTTTCTAGCCGACGCCAATTTTTCGGATTTCGTGGCGGATCACTCGTGTCCCGGCATGATCCTGGTCCCGAAGAAGATGACCATCGGTGCAGCTATAGAAGATCTCCTGTTGATCTGGCAGGTTTCGGACACCGAGGAATGGATCAATCAGATGCGGCGTCTTCCGCTTTAGGCTAAAGCCAGGCATGAGCGCGGCACTGCCACGGCCCGCTACTCTCCGTACAACCAGCGCGGAAACCGCTTCCGGGGCAACGCTTCCTTCCGTGCAAGGGCGTAGGTGCAGTCGCCGCGGAGTTCCGTAGGGAAACCGGATTTGGTCATCATTCGCTCCACGGCTGGGTCATCAGTCTCAATCCGGAGCACTATGAAGCCGCAGTCGGACAGAAGCATGCGAATCTCCTCGGGCGTGTACTGGCGGGAATGTCCCTGGGGACGAATGCCGCCGCTCCGCACACGCGCATAACGAGGAAAGGACGCCGAAGATGTCCCCCTGGCCGTTGTCAGAATCAGAATTCCTTCCGGTTTCAGAACCCGGTGAATCTCCCGCATCATGTGGACCGGATCGTATTCCAGATGCTCCAGAACCTCTCCGCACACTACCGTACCGAAGGAGGAGTCCGGATAAGGAAAAATGTCCTTCTCGGCATCGAACAGGTCGATCGTACATTCGAACGTCTGCCCCTCCGTAGATGTAACGGACACCCGGTGCGACGTTCCGGCTTCCCCCGGATGACATCCCGATACCTGCGAATATCCGAGAGGATCCGCCAGCACGGGAGTGATCTGCATGTAACAGTTCATCTCAAGGATGCTGTCGGTGCCCGTCGCGCGGGGCACCAGTTGAACCGTACGAAGCAGGCGCTCTCTGTGATCTCCAAAATATTCCCGCGCGCTGGCCGCGTTCCATTTGTCGAGCCGTTCGCCCGGATCCCGATCCTGCTTCGCCGGTGCTCGCAGATTTCGCGTCCCGGCTCCCGTGAGCGACTCGATGAAATCCACGTACAACTGCGCGGCGCGCGGCCAGGAGCAGTGTCCCGCAACCCATTCCTGCGCGAGGGTCCCGATCTCGCCGATCCGGGAAGGTTCTTCGAAGAGCCACATGAGACACTCCGCCAGCACGGCTTCTTCGTAGGCATCGGCGGGTATCTTGAGACATACGTCGTCCGGTAGCTCACGGCACGCGCCGGTGTCGGAAACAATCACAGCCCGCCCGAGCCCGAACGCCCGCATCATCGTGCCTGATGTTTCACCGAATGTGGGATGCCGCAGATTGAGCACCACGTCGCAGGCCCCTATGCAGGCATCGAGCGACTCGAGACTCTCCTGAAAACCCGCGATCCGGACTTTGCCCTCGATCTCCAGCTGCCGGATCAGACTTCCCGTTTGGACGTCCGGGTGCGGCTCGCCCGCGATCAACAGGGTCGCCCCCGGAATTGACCGGGCGAATCTGGCAAACGCGCGAATGCAGGGAATCGCGCGCTTGTCGGGGCGCTGATATCCAAACAGACCCACCACCGGTCCAGCCGCATTGATGTTTAGCGCCCGCCGGCATTCGGGTTGAGACAGGTTCCTCGCCGTCGCGCCGTGCGGGATCACGCTCGCCGGGCCTTCGAAGCCTTTCAAACGAACCTCCCGCTCGGCGTGATGGCTGTGCGTGATGCAGCCACGGCTCGCATTCAATAGCCGGCGCAGCATGGTAAACGTGCGCGGCTGCAATGGACCCGCGGCGAACTGGCTGGCTTCCGGTTGCAGAGCATCCTGTCCGAAGACTTCGAACATCACTTCCTTGAGGTAGGCCGGTTCGTTCCCCCGGTCCAGCGTCATGCCCCGGATCAAATCGTGCAGATTCGCGTCGTGCAGCGTGATGATTCCCGGCTGCTCCAACGCAAGCCGGTAGAAGGGCTCATGCCATGGGTTGTTCGCAATCTGGTAGACGACAGCGTCATAACGGCTGCCGTTAAATCCGGACGGAACTGAAGTGAAAACTTCAAGCCGGATGATTTTGCTGAGTTCGCCAATCAGCGAAGCGGCATAATCCGCCGTTCCGGAGCGCGCGGGCGGCAAGGGCGTGAACATCGCCACACGGAGCGAGCTGACGCCACCCGTCATTGCCGGGGTTCACGCCTGGCGAGAATTGCATACTCACGCGGCAGCTCGCGAAGACCTCGCGTCTCGATTACGGAAAGCCCCAGATATTCGACCATCGCGATCACAGTAGACGCCGGT
This sequence comes from Bryobacteraceae bacterium, assembly GCA_035552315.1. Lineage (GTDB taxonomy): Bacteria > Acidobacteriota > Terriglobia > Bryobacterales > Bryobacteraceae > BOG-234. The sequence continues at coordinate 30,960 of DASZLO010000109.1, read as the reverse complement.
AACGGCCGCACCCTGCGCGGATCTTCCCAGAACTCGGTCCCACCCGCCGTTACGCTTGCAGGATCGGCGCCCGTAACCATCAGCAAACCACCGGGGGCCAGTCGAAGCGTGCAATGCCGTAAGATTTCGAAGCTTCGCTCCACGGGATGACGCTCCAGCACACCGATCGCAGCGATCACAGCAAACAACGGACCGCTTTCTTCCGAAAGAAGTACCGTCGCATCCACGGTCGCGATCCCCCGCCCGCGGGTCGATGTCATCCACCCGCTCGCACCGTTGTCCACATCGAGCCAGGGCCCGTCACCGGGACACGCAAGATCGACCATCTGCCGCAGTTCGCGAAAAAAATCCTGACGCTCCGCCGATAACGCTTCGCGGCGCTTTCGATAATCCGCAACGAAGAGATCGAACTCAGTGTCATCGGCCGGACCGCCCCGATGGACTTCACCGCTCAACTCAGTCAGCCTCTTGTCGATCTGCTGGAGCGCCGCGACGTGCTTCTCGGCTGCATTGCACGCCTGCTCGGCAAACCCGGAGGCCGCCATATTGAACCGCACGATTTGCGGCGTATACCAGAAAAGCGCACGCTGCACGACGCGCACCAGGTAAGCCCCGAACTTCGCGCGGGTCGTTGCCGGACTGGGCGGCATGCGTCCCACGCCGGCCCCCAGATCTTGCATGTCTTCAGAGGCAATGCGGAGCTCCATCGCTGCATCTCGACAGGCCGAAATCTCTTTCGATTCGCCTGCTCCCGGGCTGGCGTTTTTTCCGTCCTGGATAACGCGAAGCCGGATCTGACCGACTATTTCACGCAGGTTCATGGAGATTACGAGCGATTGTCGCACGCGTCCCGGGCCGGTAAGCGATCATCGGAGGGTGGTTCCCGGCATTTGCATCGATTGCTCGCCGCTGCTGGTCAGAAGTGCCGGCGTCAAGACCTGGCTTTACCACTGGCTGCGCGCTCTGCGGGCACTGCATCCCGAACACATTCGCACTCTGCTGGAGCCTGCCTCGGAAAAACTCGATCACGCCGGAGGACTGCGTTTGCACGGGCTTCAACTTGCGAAATTGCAGACTCTGAACGTGCTGCCGGCCGGAGTTCTGGATTATCTGACAAGCGACGCCGGCGTTTTTCATGCGTCCAATCTGCTCCGCACGGTTCCCAGACCTCCCAGGCTTTCAACAACGCTCCACGATCTGACTGCGTGGATTGTTCCGGAGTGCCACAGGCCGGAACAGGTCGCCGGCGATATGGCATTTGCGGACCGCATCCTGAAGCGCGCCGACGGCATCCTCGCGGTTTCTGAAAATACAAAGCGCGATGCGGTCCGGATTCTCGGGTTGAAGCCGGAGAAGATTCGCGTCGTCTATCCTGGAGCTGCACCCGAATATTTTTCAGTCACCAAGGAGGCCGCGAGCCGCGCGGCAAACAACTACAACCTGACGCGCCCGTACTTTCTTTTTGCCGGCACAATCGAACCGCGCAAGAACATCGATACGCTTCTTACAGCCTGGATGCAACTGCCATCTTCTTTCCGGCAAGAGGCCAGCCTGGCAATTCTCGGAATGCCCGGTTGGAAATCCGCGGAAACACTTCGAAGACTCACGCAGTTGACGCGCGAACCTTCCGGCGTGCGATATCTCGGTTATGTCCCCGAGTCTCTCGTGCCCGGTCTGACCGCGGGCGCGCAGGCGCTGATTTATCCCAGCTATCACGAAGGTTTCGGCATTCCCGTGGCGCAGGCGATGGCGGCCGGATGCCCTGTGATCACCTCGAATGTTTCTTCCCTGCCTGAGATCACCGGCGGCGCGGCTCTCCTGATCGATCCCCACAGCCCGGCCGAAATTGGCAGCGCGATCCAGCGGGTCCGCGAATCCACTGAACTCAGTCAGCGGCTTTCGTCGGCGGGTCTGGAGAGAGCGCGGCTTTTCACATGGGAAAGAGCGGCGCGTGAATCGTTCGAATATTTTTCCGAACTGGCAGGTTGACCGGCCGCCGCCCCGCCTGCCGCACTCACCAACTCCTCCAGCGTCATCGCCGCGGTCAATTTCCAGTCGAAGCCCCTGGCGCGCGCGGGCCCGTCCAATGCCGCGCGTGCCCGAAGCAACGGGTCCGTCGCAATCTTCTCCATCGCTTCTACTATTGCGGGAATCGAGAGCGGATCGAAGCGCAAGACTGAGTCGCCCCCGAGCGAGTCGAACGCGGCGATCGCGGAACACGCTGTCGGAATTCCCGCGGCCATTGCTTCAAGGACCGGCAAACCGAAGCCTTCGAAAAGGCTCGGGGCGATGAATGCATGTGCGCCTTCGAACAGGCCGAGAAGCTTCTCGCGGGAAATCCATCCCGTGAACTCCACCGCATCGCCCAGCTTCAGATCCCGCGCAAGGCTTTCGATCCGGCGCGCCGCAAAGCCCTTCAGGCCGGCAACGATGAGCCTGTAATCCGGATGAACTTCCCGGAAGCGCCGGAACGCTTCCAGCAGGCGTTCGAAATTCTTGTGCGGATGGAGCGTCGAAACAGTCAGTAAATAAGGCCGCGACGCTTGGGGAAGATTGCCCTCGCTTCGCCGCGCGCCAATGCCGAAGAATTCTCGATCCACCCCATGCGGAATCACTCGCGTCTTCCCCGTAGTCACGGGTAAATACACCGCCAGATCGGCGGCTGTGGCTTCGGAAACCGCGATTATGCGGCTCGATCGCGCCGCGGCCAGCGCCAGCAGCAGGTTCCAAAAAGGCAGATCGACAGCGCGGAAAAACTCCGGATGGCGCTTGTGCTGCAGATCGTGGAAGACGGTCACCGACGGGCAGCGCGCCAGCAGAGGCGCCGTGTACCCGGGATTTAGCACCACATCGATGCGATCGCGCGCCAGCATGAACGGTAAACCGGATTGCTCGAAGGCAATTCGCAGCGTGCGAATCCTCGCCTTCACAGGGCAGATCACGGAATGAAAGTTCTGCGAGAGCGGCGTCAGGCCAGCGCCGGTCTCGGAATTGACGTAGACAAAATACTCGTTGACGTTATCAATCGACGCCAGCGTGTCCAGCAAACTGCGCAGATAGATCTCGGTGCCTCCCACATCGCCGGGAACAAGATAGAGCGCGTTGATCCCGATGCGAAGCGGCATCAGCGGTCCACGGGCAGTTTGGCTATCCACGCGGAAGCGACGGCATTGCGGGGATCGAGCGCCAGTGCGCGGTGAAAATCTTCCCTGGCATCCGGCGCGTCGTGAAGAGCAAAACGGGCGACGCCGCGGAACGCGTAGGCTGACGCATTGTTCGGATCCAGCTGCAGAGCCTTTTCAAGAGCGCCCAGCGCGGCATCGACGTTGTTGCGAACTCCTTCCAGAAATCCGATTCGGACATAGACGTCGGCATTCGGATGGGCCGCCACCAGCCGCCGGTACAAAGCCAACGCAAGGTCGGGCTGCTGGCTGCACTCGTAGGCCGACCCGAGATTTCGCCCGTTGAATTCATCGAGCCCCTGCATATCCAGGATTAACTTGTACTCGCGGGCCGCGCCGGCGCAGTCGTGCCGCAGCATCATCGATCCGCCAAGATTCGACAGCGCCCGCACGTTCCGGGGGTTTTTTGCAATCGTGTCTCCCCAGAGAGCCATGTCGCTGCTCCACGCCAGACTCCGGTTGTATGTCACGACTGCCAGAAGAATCAGCAGCGCGGGCGTGAGAATCTTTGCGAATGTGGCGGCGCGGCGCGCTTCCGCACCCGCCAGATTCAGCAACGCCACAAGAACAATCCCAAGGCCCGCGATCGGGAGATACATGCGGCGCTCCGCCAGAGCATCCTGCACCGGGATGAAGGAAGAGGTCGGCGCGAGCGCGATGAGAAATACCAGAAGCCCGAAGGAAATCAGGCGCGCCCGCTGAAAGAGCCCGGCGATCGCAGCCAGCAACAGCACGATCCCCAGCGCGTAGATCCACGCATACGAATCGCCCAACGAATGATAAAAGGGCAGCTGCCAGTCAATGGTTTGTCCGGCAGGGAAAAGAAACAGCCGGAGATAAATCGCAATGGCGCGGCATTGGGTAAGCGCGTATTCAAACGGGGTCGCGCCTGAGGCAAACCCGGCCGTGGTTGATTTCGCGAGGCCGCGCAAAATTGCGATGGCGGCGATTCCAAGTCCCAGCAGTCCCGGAAGGTAGAGAAATATTCTTTTACGGAACTGCGCGGCGAGACCTTCTTTTCGGAAATAGAAATCGGTGGCCGGAATCAATCCAGCGAGACAAACGCCCGTCTCCTTACTGAGAACCGCCGCCGCGCCACAGAGGATGATTGCCAGTGCCCGGAAGACCGTAGTTTTCCCCTCGAAACGGTTCAGAAACAAAAACCAGCCCGTCAGCACAAAAACCGCGCAAAGAAGTTCGGAACGGCCCGCCACATAATCCACCGCTTCCGTCTGCAGCGGGTGCAGCAGAAAAACGCCCGGGGCGATCACCGGGCTCCAGGGCGCAATCGTCCTGACATTGGAAACTTCCATTACCTTCTCAACGATGAGATAAACCAGAACCGCGGCCGTCGCGTGCAGCACGAGGTTGACCACGTGATAGGAAAACGGTCTGACGCCCGAAGTCAGATAATTGGCCCAATAGGACGCCATCAGCAGCGGGCGAACTCCACCGATCCAGAACCGCGCCGTCATCGCCCCCGCATTCGGGTCGCTGAACGGGAGATGAAAATCATCGAAGACGAAGGACCCGTTTAGCGCCGGTGAATATACCAGCGCGGCCACCGCGAGCGCAGCCAGCCATCCGAGCCCCAGCCTTGTAAGAAAGCCAAAGGCCCCCCCCGCGGAAACAGCTGCCGGCTCAACGGCTCTGATTTTTCCGGCCGAGCGCCTACTCGCTCTCGAAGCCATGCCGGCCTGCTCCCTCGAGCGGGATTTCGGCACGCAATGCATCCAGCAGAATGCCCAGCAGCACGTGCGCAGTGTAGTGGAAGGAGTTCAGGAAAGTAAAGGATGACTTGCCCGTGCGGCGCGGATACATGCGGCATGGCACTTCATGAAAACGAAACCGGTTCCGGCGGAGCATGATCAGCGCCCCGATCTCCGGATACACATGGGGCAAACGCTGTGCGAATACCCGCAGGGCCCGCCGGTTGATGCCGACAAATCCGGAGGTGGGGTCGAACACGGTCTGGCCCAGCAGCGGCGCGAGGAGCCGGCGGAATAAAGCGATTCCGATCGAGCGCGCCAGTGGCGACCGCCATTCGCCTGGAGTAATAAATCGCGAGCCGATGACAACGTCGGCGCCGCTGGAGGCGAGGCCGTCCAGAATGCGGGGAATGTCACGCGCCTCATGCTGGCCGTCACCGTCGATGCGGACTACCTGTTCGTAACCGCGCTCGAACGCGATCTGATAGCCCTTGCGCACGCTGCCGCCAACGCCCAGATGAGTCTGGAGCCGTATAACCTCCGCTCCCGCCTGCTCGGCGATGCGCGCGGTCCTGTCACTGGAGTGGTCGTCAATCACCAGCACCGGGGTCCCGGGCAAGACCTGTTTCACGCCGCGAACGACGGCGCCGATAGCGCCTTCTTCATTGAGCGCTGGAATAATTACAATCAGCCCGGCCAATCCGGTGGGACGGGTCTCCTCACACCGTTTCATGAGAAGGCGAGGTCCTTTGCCGTAATCCGGTGGCTGTAGAGCAGCCGCATAAATTCGAGGGTTCCGATTTTGCGCGTGCCCCGGCCCAGCGCACGCTTTCGCAGCAGCGCGGGCAGATGAATGACCGTCTCCAGCCAGGCTCGCACAACAATCGCGAAAGCCCCCTGCACCGACTCCCCGGACTTGACGAACTGCCCCGCCGCGCCCCGCTGTTGCTGAACGGCGCGCAGCTGCCAGAGATAACGCAGCAAAGCCGCAAGCGGAACAGCGGGCAGCAAAACGAGCGGAAAATTCTTGATTGCCACCCAGATCCGATTCCGCTCCACGAAATGGGCCTTCATCGGCGAGAATGGCCGGGCCGTCGCCGAATAATGGTGCCGCACCACCGCGGCCGCCGCATACCGGCATCCCCAGCCTGCCCATCGGGCCCGCAGCCCCAGATCGGTGTCTTCGCAATACAGGAAGAAATCTTCGTCGAACAGGCCCACCTCATCGAGCATCTCCCGCCGGTAGAGGGCGGCGCAGGCGCTCGGCAGCAGCACGTCGGCCGACGCGGCAAAGGCCCCCGGCGGCATAGAGCCGCCGCGCTGTTTGCTGCTCCCGTCGAGGCAAATCAGCATACCGGCCGAATCGAGGCGTTCCGGCGGTGCGTTCGTCTCCCGCGGGGCAAAATGCCGAATGCTGGACGCGCACATTCCGATTCGCGGGCCGCATTCCAGCTCCCGGAATAAAGCCTCCAGCCATTCGGGCTCCGGCTCCGTATCGTCGTTGAGCGTGGCGATCAGGCGGGCGTCTGTGGCCTTCACCGCCAGATTGACGGCGGCCCCGAACCCAACATTTTTCTCTGGGGTGAGAACGCGGACGGGGAACCCCAGCCCCTTCGCATCGACCTGACCGGCCACCCCTCCGTTATCGACGACAAGCACCTCAAAATCACGAAATGTCTGGCGGCTGAGCGCGCGAAGACAGAGGTCCAGCATGGGGCCACCGAGAAGTGTCGGGATCGTCACCGCGACCGAAGGCATGGGAAAGAAGCGATGTTAAATTTTAGCGCGGTTCCGGCTCTAATGTTGCGGAATCGTACAACCAGAACGGCCGCAAGTCCCCCGGAACGGACTCCTTGCGCCCGACAGCCAGAATGCAGTCGTCGCGAAGATCGACCGGTTGCTTCAGCGTTTCCAGGACGTTTGCAGCCCATTTCGCCGATCCCCCGGGCTCGCCCGGCGAATCCACCCCGTAAGGCCCTGTTTCGATGTGATCGATCGCAAAACCGGCAGCATCCAGCAACTGGGAAATCTCGCCAGGCGTATATTCGCGCTCGTGCCTCGAGTCCGTTGTCCCGCTCGCCCGCGGATCCGGATAGCGGTTATAAAATCCTGGATGCACCCCGTTCAGTACCGCCCGTACGGCCCGCAGTGAAACCACATTGGGCGTCGTCAGCAGCAAAATGCCGCCGGGTTTCAGGATACGGTTGATCTCGCTCATCATCCCCATCGGATCGTGCTTGAGATGTTCCAGCAGTTCGCAGCAAAGCACCGTCGAGAAATGGCCGTCCGGATAAGGAAAAGGATCGCTCTCGCAGTTAAACAGATCGATCGTGCATTCGAAAAACTCCCCGTCCCGGGCGTTCGCCAGCTTCAGGTCGCTGCCCCCGTCGCCGAAATAACACCCGCGGACCTGTCCATAGCCCAAAACATTCCGCAACGCCGGCGTCAACTGGAGGTAGCAGCCCATCTCGAGAATCCGGTCGCTGGCCGTGCCCTCCGGTGTCAACTGCAGCGTCCGGATCAGCCGGGTTTCATGCCCGTTCAGATAGTGTTCCCGGTCCGTGGCGGGTTCAACCCAGCGCCTCAGATAGCCTTGCAGCGCATTGTCGGTCAGAGATCCGGCCCGCCCGCTCGCATCCCGGGCCGGGTTTTTACAGGACGCCAGAAAATCTGCATAGAGCCGCGCCGTGTGTTCCCAGGTGCAGTTCTCCGCGGCCCAGCGGGCGGCCGCCGCGCCGATTTCGGAGGTTACTTGCGGACTCGACAGCAGCCACTTCAAAGTTTCGTAGAGTACCTGGTCGCGGAACCGGCCGTCCGGTATTCTCGCGCAGATATCGTTCGGCCACTCTTTGGCCACTCCATAGTCGGCGGTCACCACTGTTTTCCCCAGGCCGAATGCACGCAGGCTCATGGCAGAGGCTTCGCCGGACTGCCGCCATTGCGCGTTGAGCACCACATCGCAGGCCGCGATAAACCCGTCCGTCTCTGCCTGCGAAGAAGTTTTCATCAGGCGAACCCTGCCGTCTAATCCAAGCTCCCTGATCCGGTTCTCCGGCGAGCTTTCCGGCGTGCCGCCAGCCGCGATAATCATGCGCGCGTCCGGAATCGCGCCGGCCAGAATGTGGAACACCCCCAGGCATTCGTGGATCTGTTCATCCGTCCACCAGTCCCCGAAGATGCCAATCAGGGGCTGGTCTTTGTCCAGCCCGAGTCGCGCCCGGCATTCCGTTCCGTCCACATTCCGGATCAGCGTTCCGCGGGGGATTCGGGCGACATTGCCCCGAAAGCCCTTCATGCGGACCGCTCCCTCCAGATAACGGCTGCTTACGATACAGCCCTTGCTGCTGTCCAGCAGACGCCGCAGCATGGAAAAAGTGCGCGGCTGCTGCCCGCTTACATCCAGCCCCGACTGCTGCGCGCTGTCCCACTCCTGGCCGAAAACCTCATAGAACACTTCGCGGAAATAAGCTTCCGGCGTACCCTTCGTCAGTTCGCGAACCACGTCGTGGAGATCGGCATCGCAAAGCACGACGATGCCGGGGTATCGTAACGCTGCCTGGTATATCCAGAGCTCGGCGGCGGTGTTTCCGATCAGATAAAGGATGGCGTCGAATGCGTCCGGATCGAAGTTTTTCGGCGGCGCTTCGAAGACCCGCAGGTCAACCAGTTTCTGCAGTTCCGGAATGAGCGCCGCCGCATAGTCAGCCGTCGCAGTCAATTCAGCGGGAGACGGCCGGAAGAGGGCTACGGGTTTGCGATTCACTTGCGCCCGATGAGCCCATAATCCCGCGGGCCATAAAAATGATCGTTCACCCGCCGCACCAGATCGATTTCGGCATAGGGCAACTGAAGTTCGCGCGGGAAAGGATTGAGTTCCAGCCGCTTGACTATGCCCAGCCCGAAGTAGCCGAAAACGAATTCCATCAGGGCCGGAGGAATGGGGCGCTGGTGCGTGGGGTCGTTCCAGAAGTAGTGTGCGCCCATCAGAATATTTGCGGGATTCGGCGTCTCCAGCGCCAGCACGCCGCCCGCGCGCAGCTTAGAGGCGGCCGTCCGCACAAAATCGATAAAATAGGCAGTGGGAAAGTGTTCGACCACATGGAAGGCGGTGATCACTGCCAGCGATCCGTCCGGAACTTTCTCCAGAAATTCGAGAGCTTCGCCTTCATCCGCATGCAAGCCTCGTGCCCGGCAGTAGTCGATCGAAACCGCGCTGGAATCGATTCCGGCCACGGTGTGCCGGGCAGCCGTTGCCAGCGCGAGCCACTCCCCCCGCCCGCAACCAATATCGATCCATTGGCCGGAAGGCGGCTCGGCGGCGGCGATCTCGTTCAGCCAAATCCGCAGCTTGCCGGCGGTATCCTGTTCCGTACCCCGGAAGTGATCCTGCAGCGCGAACTCGAAGGATGGCGGAAGGCCAACGCCCTCGGGACTTCTGACAGCGCCCCGGCCAGCGGCTTCCGGCTCGCGGCGTTCTGGCGCAATGGCCCCGATCTGCGCGCGCTCGGAACGCAACGCGCCGATATCGTTCTGCAGCGCCCCGATCAATTCGAACTGGCGCTCGATCAGATCGCAGGCGCCGCTCATAAAAGTGGCCGCTTCCCGCTGAAATCTGACGATCTGCGGCGTGTACCAGAACAGCATCCGCTGCACAACCCGAACCAGAGATCCACCGAGCTTCGCCCGCAAAGTCCTCGGCGACGGAGGCATCTGCCCCACCAGTTCCCGCGCTTCATAGAGCCTCTTGCAGGCAGCGCGCAGCGAAACCAGACGTCCCGCGTCCGCGGAAGAAGAAAAAGGGGTGGAAAACGAAGTGCCCGAAGAGGAGTTGGCACGCTCCACCCGGCTCTGTATTTCGTCTATTACGCTTCGTGTGTCCATGCGGAATTCAGGGCCTTCGGGAGAAAGCGAATCCGATAAAAAACAGGCTTCATGCTAACACGCGCCGCCAGCCCCGATCGCCGCCGCGGGCCTGAATGCAGGCCCAAAAAAAGAAGGGCCCTCTTTCGAGGACCCCTCTTCGTCATGCCAGCGAAACAACTCAAAACAGCAACGTTTAAAAATTAAACAGCGAGGTAAAGCTTGTTGCCTCCCCGGTTGATCAGAAGCAGCGAATCGCCTTTCGATTTCTGCAGGGCACTGGCAAACTGGTCGGAGTTCGTCACGCGGGTGTGGTTCACTTCCTGAATCACATCGCCTTCCTTAAGCCCTGCGCCCGCGGCGGCGCTGGCCGGATCGACGCCCGTCACTACCACGCCCTTTGTATTCGGTGCGAGACCCGCCTGCTGCGCGGTGTCCGGATCGAGGCTCTGAACGGAAACTCCATCCAGCGCGCTCCGAGACCCGCCATTGTCGTTGCTGGCCCGCTCGACCCTCTTGCCCGGCAAAACAGCCGTCATGGCCACGAGGTTCTCCGTCTGGCCATTGCGGAAAACCTGCATCTTCAGCGGCTGATTGACTCCCATCATCGAGATGTCCATCCGCAGCTGATTGCTTTCCTGAACAGGCGTCCCGTTGACGGACAGAATAACGTCACCCGATTGGAGGCCTGCCTTCTGGGCCGGGCTGTTGGGAGTGACATCGCTAACCAGTGCTCCCTTGGGCGCGTCCAGTCCGATGGCCTTGGCGATCGCGGGAGTGACTTCCTGAATGGTCACGCCGAGATAAGCGCGGGTAACTTCACCGTGGGTGACGATCTGGTCCATGACATTGCGGGCCAGGTTCACAGGCACCGCGAAGCCGATTCCCTGATTGCCACCGCCGTTGCCGGCGAGAATGGCGGTGTTGATTCCAACGAGTTCACCGCGGTCGTTCACCAGCGCGCCGCCGGAATTGCCCGGGTTAATGGAAGCGTCAGTCTGGATGAAGTCTTCGTAGTCTTCGATTCCAAGATTCCCGCGCCCTGTCGCGCTGACGATTCCCATGGTGACCGTCTGGCCGACGCCATAGGGATTGCCGATCGCCAGGACCGAGTCTCCGATCTGCAGCTTCCCGGAGTTGCCGATGGTGATCGCCGGCAGGTTGTCGGCCGGAATCTTGATGACAGCGATGTCGGTCTTCGGATCGGTGCCGATCACTTTGGCTTTGAATTCGCGGCGATCGGGCAGCGTGACGCGCACGTCCGTGTCACCGTCCACTACGTGGTTATTCGTCAGGATATAGCCATCGGGGCTGATGATGACCCCCGACCCAAGCCCACCCTCGCGATGCGAACTGGGCGGGACCATGAACTGGCCGCCGCGGTTTCCGCGCCCGGCGCCGCCGCCACCGCCGAAGAACTGCTGGAACAGATCGTCGCCGTCTTCACCGCCTGAAAAACCGGCCGGGGTCTTAACGACTTTCGAAGCAGAGATTTTCACGACGGAGGGCATCGCAATTTTTGCGGCCGGAGCCATCGTAATACGTGCGGGGCCTTCGTTGGGGTCCGCCATTTTCAAACGAATGTGCGCGGGATCGACGCTGGCATAGGCCGCAATCAAGCCTCCGCAAAGCACCGCCACGCCGGCGAGTGCCTGAAGTCTAAACCTTTTGGATTGGATAAGTGGAATTTGTCTCAAGAAGATTCTCCTGGTTCTCAGGCGCTTTTTCCTCGCCTACTTTTAAAGACGGGCTTGGAGACAATTCGTAAGCCCGGGAGGGCTGTATTCCGGTCGGAGAGTGTCCGATCACATGTGCGTTGCAGCACCTGTATTCCGCCTGCTGGATTGAGCGATCCAAACGTTCGAACTGCCGAACATGCACGGCACACGAATAAAAAAAGAGGCTGACCGGAGTCAGCCTCTTACTGAAAATGGAAGGATTTCGAGTTAGAAAGGAATTCGAGCTATTTCGTGAGTCGTTTGCGCAGGAACCCGACGCCCAGCAGGGCCGATCCCATAAGAATGAGTGAGGCTGGCTCGGGAGTGGTGGTGCTGGCCGCCGAATACGTGTAAGCCACCGTGCCGGTGAGTGAACCGAAGGTGCTCTGGCCCTCAATGGTGTTACCACCGCTGTTGTGCAGATTGGTGAAGGTAAAACTCTCTGCTGGCAGATCTACGGTTCCGGAGCCGGTAAACTCATTCAGCACGTCCATGGAAGTGTATATCTGGGTGGAACCCCCCGATCCCGTCAAAAGACCTGAGGTGTCGCTGCCACCTGAGGCGAGGCTGTAGCTGTAGCTCTGAGAAAGATAATCGAGATCCGAAGCCGAAAGATCGGCCGGGCCGCCCAGATTGATGGCGAACTCAACGCCTGCAGTGCCCATCGACGCACTTCCAGCGTTGTTATTTACGCTTACGGTGGTTTGCAGGGTGCTCGACAAGGTTAGCGTTACGCTCTGCAGAACTCCCAGTGACGAATCGAATTGTGCGAAGTCCAGGGATCCCGAAAAGTCGGTCAGGGTCAAAGGAATCGGAGTTGACGTGGTGAGTGGGCCTACGGTAAGCAGGTCCGCTGAAGCAATGCCTGAGGCGATCGCGCCGATCGCCACGAGAATAAGTACTCGGTTAAATATTGCCATATAGAATCCTGTATATCCGGTCTATCCCTTGCGGAATAGCCGGTGAGCCGCTTTGGTTCTTATGCCGTGATATTACCAGTCAATTCCCTGCACTTCCAGACCAACGGTACTGGTACCTGATTGTTGGTGCGGTGGCGACAAAAAGTAGTTTGAAAACTGCCTTATGCGGCTTGCGCTGGTGAGGAATATTTCCTCGCGCGAGCGACGGCGCGCAAGAACCTATCAACCAATTTTCCCTTTTGATTGTTAAGATTAGAGAGATTTCTGCGCCGCCTCAGACGACCCGATAAAACCATTCTTGATTGCGAACCAACCTTCAAAAACGGCCAAAACCCATGCAACCCGGGGCGATGACAGAATTCCCGCATTTGAACTATCATTACGAGAACAAAAGAATCAAATTACTAACTTAATTAACGCAGTATTTCTGATTTGATTCTTTAGGGGTAAATGAAGCGTGGCTGGCTGGCTGAGCCAGCCGGGATAAATGTGCGGCCAGGAAGCACATCCGGATTTCGCTTCTGTAACTGAGGTTTGCAGGAATGCCGCGGGGAGCGCGCCGGAGAAAACGACCATGCAAAAATTTCGGAAATTTCTGACCGCTGTCTTGTTTGCGATGGTCGCGACAGGGTTGGCAAGCGCTGCGACCGTTGGTCCTGTGACCACGACAACACCGATTCCATCGACGCTGACGGACTTCACCGGTAACCTCTCTTTTCCCCAGTTCAATCCAGCGCTGGGAGCGCTTACGAGTGTTGAAATAACGCTCTCCAGCGGGTTAACGACGAAGATTACAGTCACAAACCAGGACGTCACCAGTTCAAGCGGGCACGTAAAAACCGAACTTCAGGTCAATGCGGGAGGCGGTCTGGCCGGATCCAGCCTTGACTACCTGACTTCTAATTTCAACTACAACGTGGCGGCGGGCGGCAGCATCACATCCGGCACATTGGCGGCGTCAGGCAACTCCGATATCACTTACACCACGCCGGCAATCCTGGCCCAATTCACCGGCAATGGAACCTTCCTCGTGCCTGTAAGCACCTTCACCCAGACGGATCAGGCGAATATTGGCGGCAATTCCGGTTCTTCCCAGGTCACACAGGCGACTGTCACCGGCACTGTCACCTATACCTATACGGCCGCGCCTATTCTTACCTGCCCTTCGACCGCACTCTCCACCGGAACCGTGGGCGCGGTCTTCAACAGTGGGGCTATAACAATATCGGGCGGACTTGCTCCCTTTGTGTTCTCAGTGGCAAGCGGAGCGCTGCCCGCCGGTTTGACCCTCAACACAGCGACAGGAGCCGTAACCGGAACGCCGACGGCGGCGGGAACTTTCACGCTTAAGGTGACGGATGGCAACGGACTCTCCAGCACGACCTGTCCATTCACCATCAATGCGGCGCCGTCGGTAACGTGTCCTTCGACGGCGGTTTCGACAGGGACCGTCGGCGCGGTCTTCAACAGTGGAGCGATCGTCGTGGCTGGAGGAACCGCTCCCCTGACGTTCTCGGTGGCAACCGGCGCGCTGCCGGCGGGACTCACTCTGAACACCGCGACCGGAGCGGTGACGGGGACCCCGACCGCAGCGGGAACCTTCACGCTCAAAGTGACCGACGTCAACGGGGTCGCCAGCACCACCTGCCCGTTCACGATCAACGCAGCGCCTGCCGTCACCTGTCCTTCGACAGCCTTGTCAACGGGAACCGTGGGCGCGGTCTTCAACAGCGGAGCGATCGTTGTGGCGGGGGGAAGTGCTCCCCTGACGTTCTCGGTCGCGACCGGCGCGCTGCCGGCGGGACTGACGCTGAACACTTCGACCGGAGCAGTGACAGGAACGCCCACGGCGACGGGAGCCTTCACGCTGAAGGTAACAGACGCCAACGGGATTGCCAGCACCACCTGCTCGTTCACGATCAACGCGGCACCGTCGGTAACGTGTCCTTCGACGGCGCTCTCGACGGGAACCGTGGGCGCGGTCTTCAACAGCGGAGCAATCGTGGCGGCGGGAGGAACCGCGCCCCTGACGTTCTCGGTGGCCACCGGTGCGCTGCCGGCGGGACTGACCCTGAACACCGCGACGGGCGCAGTGACTGGAACCCCGACCGCGGCGGGCAGCTTCACGCTCAAAGTAACCGACACAAACGGCGCTTCCAGCACCACCTGCCCGTTCACGATCAACGCGGCTCCGGCTTTGACCTGTCCTGCAGGGGGACTGTCGACCGGAACCGTCGGTGTGGTGTTCAACAGCGGTGCGATTACCGTGACCTCCGGAACAGCTCCGTTCACCTTCTCGCTCGCAACCGGGGCATTGCCCGCTGGTCTGGCCCTGAACGCCGCGACGGGGGCGGTCACCGGTACACCGACCGCAACCGGGGTCTTCACCCTCAAAGTAACCGACGTCAATGGGATCGCCAGTGGAACCTGTTCATTCTCGGTCAGCCCGCCGGTTCCCCCCTCGGTGCCCGATATGACGATCACAAAGTCGCATACCGGGAACTTTACCCAGGGGCAGATCGGAGCCACGTTTACCCTGGGTACGTCGAATGTGGGTAGCCAGGCGACCAGCGGTACTGTAACGGTAAACGATAATCTGCCCCCCGGACTTACAGCCACGGCCATCGCCGGTCAGGGCTGGACGTGCTTCCTGGCATCGCTGTCCTGCCAGCGGAGTGACAACCTGCAACCGGGCGCAAGCTACCCGCCCATCACCGTCACGGTGAACGTGGGAGCCAGCGTCACCGGCACGCTGATTAACGGCGGTGTGGTCGGCGGTGGTGGCGAGGTCAATCTGACCAACGACAATGCCTACGACCCGGTAACCATCAACCCGATCCCGGACTTGACTATCACGAAATCTCACACCGGCACGATGTTTCAGCCGGGTGGTTCGGTGACATTCAGCCTCGTCGGCAACAATATTGGCCCGGGTTCCACCAACGGCCTCGTAACGATCACCGATACTCTTCCCGCGGGGTTGACCGCCACCGCGATCAGCGGAAGTCCGACCTTTGCATGCACATTGTCGACGCTCACCTGCACCACAAATACAGTGCTGGCGCCGGGCGCAAGCTACCCCCCCATCACCGTTACCGCGAGCATCGCTGTCACCGCTACGGGCACTCTGGTGAACAATGCCCGCATTGGTGGCGGCAGCGAAGTGAACCTGACCAACGACACCGCCACCGATTCGATCGCCCTCCTGATTCCCGACATGACGATCTCGAAGACACACACCGGGAACAGCTTCTCGGCCGGAGGGAGCGTCACTTTCACGCTGAGCCCGAGCAACGTCGGTTCGGCGCCCACAATCGGCACAGTCACGGTGACCGATACCCTGCCTGCCGGTCTGACAGCCACCGCGATCGGCGGCTCGGGATGGACTTGCGTCCTGTCCACGCTGTCCTGTACAACCTCGGCCGTGCTGGCAGTCAACGCGAGCTATCCGCCGATTTCGGTCACCGCCGCCATCGCCGCCAGTGCGACTGGAACCCTGGTGAACAACACCACGGTAGGCGGCGGCGGCGAAGTCAATCTGACCAATGACACCGCGGCCGATTCCATCGTGCTGAGCGGCATTCCCGATCTTGCGATTACCAAGACTCACACCGGAACGTCCTTCGCGCCCGGCGGCTCCGTCACATTCACCCTGACCCCGAACAACCTCGGTCCCGCCGCGACCACGGGTACAGTCACCGTGACCGATACCCTGCCCGCGGGTCTCACGGCAACCGCAATTGGTGGCTCTTCGTGGACGTGCGCCGCGCTTCCGGCGCTTTCATGCACGCGCAGCGATTCCCTCGCTCCAGGGGCCAGCTATCCCCCGATCACCGTAACCGCTAGCATCGCCACGAGCGCTACCGGCACCCTCGTCAACAACGCCCAGGTGGGCGGAGGCGGCGAGACCAACCTGACCAACGATACGGCCACGGATTCGATAACGGTCGCCGTCCCGGATCTCACAATCACCAAGACTCACACCGGAACAACCTTCGTCGCAGGCGGTTCCGTAACCTTCACGCTGACGGCGAATAATATCGGAATCGCCCCCACGTCCGGAACCGTGACCGTAACGGATACTTTGCCGGCCGGATTGACGGCCACGGCCATCAGTGGCCCCGCACCCTGGGTCTGCGCGGCTCCTCCGGCGCTCTCCTGTACGCGCGGCGACGTCCTCGCGCCCGGCGCCAGCTATTCGCCCATTACACTCACGGCCAGCATTGCAACGAACGCCACAGGCACGCTGGTGAATAACGCGCTGGTGGGTGGCGGAAGCGAAGTCAATCTCACAAACGATACTGCCACCGATTCGATCGTCGTCTCCGGCGTTCCCGACATGACGATCAACAAGAGCCACACCGGGACGCTTACCCGGGGCGCAACAGGTGTTTACACTTTAATCGCGTCCAACGTGGGCGGAACAGCGACCACAGGAGCGCCCGTAACTGTGACCGATACGCTGCCGGCCGGTCTCGCCGCGACCGCGATCAGCGGAGCCTCGCCCTGGTCCTGCACGCTTTCGACGCTGAGTTGCACGGCGAGCGCGGTCCTTGCTCCCGGCGCGGCGTTTCCGCCGATCACCGTAACGGTGGTGGTGGCGGGCAACGCGCCGTCTTCAATTCTCAATACCGCAACCGTCGGTGGAGGTGGAGAAGTAAATCTGACCAACGACACCGCCACCGATCCCGCGGTCCTTTCCGGCTCCGCTCCGAACCTGTCGATTACAAAAACCAGCAATGGCACTTTCCTCGCCGGGGGCACGGGATCGTTCACGATGGTGGTCTCGAACAACGGAACCGGGCCGACCTCCGGCGTCGTCACGTTATCCGATCCGCCGCTTTCCTTCCTCACCCCAACCTCTGTCGCGGGCGACGGCTGGACCTGCGTTCTTTCAACCGTGACGTGTACGCGAAGCGATGTGCTGGCTCCAGGCGCGAGCTTTCCCGCCGTCATACTGACCGTAAACATCGCAGCCAACGCACCGAAGAACTTTACGAACGTCGCATCCACCAGCGGCGGCGGCTCTCCTTCCACATTCTCGACAACCGGCTCCTCCACGGTCGCGCTGACAGTCGTGATCTCGAATTTCAACCTCACCAAGACAGCCGACCATACCCAGGCGCAGATCGGGGATGTGATCGGCTACACCCTGCAGGTCACCAACTCGACCGTTTCACCGTTCCCGAATGCGCAGGTGCAGGACACTCCGCCCACCGGATTTGTGCTGGTGCCGGGCAGCGCGCGCCTCACCTCGGGCACGGGGGCGCCCCAGCCGATTACACCCGTTCTTGCTTCCGGCGTGTTGACATTCCTGCTCGGCACCGTCGCTCCCCAGCAGACAATCGTCATCACCTACCGGCTTCAGATCGGGGCAAAGGCACGGCCGGGCCGGAACGTGAATATCGCGCAGGCCGTCGCCGGTCCTTCCGCCAGCAATGCGGCGCAGGTCACCGTGGTCATCGATTCCAGTCTCTTCACGACCCGTCAATTTCTGATCGGACGCGTCTTTGAAGATTCCAACGGCAACGGGATTTTCGATCCGGGTGAACGCCCCGTGGCCGGTGTGCGGGTTTATCTCTCAAACAGCGGATCCGCCACGACGGATTCCAAAGGTCTCTACAACATTCCAACCATCGCCCCCGGGTCCGTAGTCGTGTCGATCGATCCGGCGACACTGCCCAAAGGCTATACAAATTCAAGCGGCGGACGTCTGGACGCCGAGAGCTGGTCACGGCTGGTGCGAACGCCTCTTGGCGAAGGCATGATCCTGCGGCAGAATTTCGCCCTGAAACCATGCCCCTACTGCGCGCCCGCTATATCTCCAAAAGCTCCAGGCGCAGCGTCCGCAGCCATCTCGTCCAGACCAGCGGCGAAGCTGGAGATTCTGCCCTCGCAGGAGTCGCTCCCCGGTGACGGTCGCACCTCCATGGCCGTGCGTGTACGTGCCCTCGACGCCGAGGGTAATCTCACCCGGGTCAAAGAAATTCGCGTCCGCACCTCGGCCGGTCAGTTCGCGCTGGAAAACGATTTGGCATCAGCTTCGAATGCAACAGGCGCGGCCGGCGCGAATGCTTTGTTCGGAAAACACACCGAGCCGCAACTGGGGCAGTCTGTCGAGCAGGTTCCGCAAACGATGCAGGCCGCCATGGCGCGCTCTGTGGATGGAGAAGCTACGTTCCTTCTTATGGCGGCGAATACGCCCGGCGTTGCCCGCCTCGTTGCGGAAAGCGGCGACCCGGACCATCTGCTGTCGGCTTCAACCGACATCTGGTACACGCCCGAAAAACGCTCGCCGATTCTGGTGACCGACGGCGAAATCACCGTAGGACGTGCCGCGCCCGAAGTTCCCATCCTCGGGCAGGGCGGTGAAGTCACGCGCCGCGCCGACATCTTTCTGAGGACCCCCCTAGCCGCCGACTACCTGATGACGCTGGGCTATACCAGCCATTTGACTATCAACGATTCGAACGGCAATCCGGGCCTCTTCCAGACCGACCCCCTGAACCGTGTCTATCAGGTCTATGGCGATTCCTCCACCCAATACCAGGCGGCGCAATCCAACGCGCATGCTTACGGAAGAATCGAGCACGGCCAGTCCTATGTGATGTTCGGCGATCTGCACATGAGCGAGGCGCCGGTCAATGGAGCGCCGGCGCCGGCTTCACAGGCGTTTAATCCTCAAGTTGCATCGCCGGCGCCCGTCACATACGGGGTCGGCGACTACAACAGAAACGTCGTGGGAGCCGCAATCCACCTCGAAGATTCCCATCACGATTTCATTACTTTGGAGGGCGCGCGCCCCAATACCGGCTTTGCCCGCGACGTCTTTCCAGGCTCGACCTTCGGACTGATTCAGCTTTCCCACATCGACATCCTTCCCGGCTCGGAATCCGGCGTGATCGAAACGCGCGATGTGCACAATCCCGAAATTATCCTGTCGAGCGAGCAACTGGTGCGTTCGGTGGACTACGACATCAATCCCTACACCGGCGGAATATTCTTCCTCCGCACCCTGAATGCTTTCGATCAGGCGCTCAACCTGGTGCAGGTCGTGTTCACGTATGAATATCAAAGCACCTCCGGCGTTTCCAGCGTGTACGGTATCCGAACGCAGGCGCGCATCGATTCGTGGGGCCTCAAGCTTGGCTTGGGAGTGACGGAACAGCGCGACCCGGGCGCCGGTTCTTACTACCTGGGCGATATCAATCTTCACCAAAAGCTGCCCTATAAAGGACGGCTGAGCGTAGAAGTCCCCGTCAGCCACGGCTCGGCGCTGGCCGCCGGCTTCATGACCGGCACATCGGCCAACGTGAACGGAGTCGCCGTCAGAGCCGACATCGACCAGCCGTTCCCCTGGCTGAGCGGCCGCTTCCGGGGCAGTTACTCGAAAACCGACGCTGGCTTTTTCAATCCCTTCGGTACGACCGTCATTCCCGGCGCGCAGACCTCGCGCGGCGCGGTTGAAATTTCGCCCCTCCGGCGGCTGCGGCTCAAGCTCGGCTTCACCGATGAACACAATCGCACCAGCCTGGTGAACAATCAGCGCCAGTCGGCTTCGCTTGAGGCAAAACAGTCTCTCACCGAGACTCTGGTCTTTACCGCCGGATACGATTTCCGCGATTTCCAGGACGCCCTCGCCGCCCGCGAGGTGCAATCCAACGAAGTCTCCGCGGCATTGGAATGGAAACCGTTCAGCCGCTTCACAGCCTCCGCGCGGCGCGAGCAAAACCTGTCCGCCAGCGACCCCACATACCCCAATGAAACTCTGCTGACGGCCCGCTACCAGGCAACTGAAACGGTGCGGCTGTTTGCGACCGAGCGGCTTTCTTCCGCGCCCATCCTGCCCATCGGCGATCTCAGCACCACCGGCTTCTCCGCGCTCGCCGGCAAGAACGAAACCGCCATCGGCATCGATGACAAATGGAGCAAATACACCACGCTTCAGTCGAAGTACCTGATTGAAAACGGCATCAACGGAACCGACACTTTCGCGGTCATCGGGCTCATGAACAGACTGCCGGTGCAGGAGCATTTCACTCTCGACCTCGGCCTCGAACGCGGCGAGCTGATCACCGGCAAGGATCGCAGCTTCGACGCTGGCTCCATAGGCTTCTCCTGGCTCCCGACCAAAAACTTTCGCGCCTCCACCCGCTATGAAATCCGCGATCTGGGCGGACTGGGCCAGATCGTCACGACGGGCGTTGCGGGCAGGATCGCCGATGGCTTGACCACTCTGGCGCGCTTCCAGTATTCCGACGCGGCTTTCCAGCCCGGCACCGGCGCTGTCGACGTATTGAATCCGCTGGGGACGAACTCCTCCACTCTGCCGCAGCAAAGCCATGCGCTGCAGGGCATCGCGGCGCTCGCCTGGAGACCATGGAAGACCGATCGCGAGGGCATTCTCTTCTCCTACACCCTGCGCGACGCGTCCCTGAACGGAATCGACACTTCGCTCCCCCAGAACGACCGCGTCTCCATGCTTTCGACCGACGGTTTTGTGCAGGCCACCCGCTATCTCGAGTTCTACGGCAAATTCGCTCTCAGCGATCGCACTTACAACTACACCGGAGCATCTCCTCTGTCGACCCTCACATATCTGTGGCAGGGCCGCACCCAGGCAAAGATAAGTCGGCGCTTCGATGTCGCCGGAGAGGCTCGTCTCGTCTACCAGCCCGATACCGACATTCATCAATGGACCGCGGGCGTGGAAGGCGGGTTCTGGGTAATGAAAGATCTTCGGGCAGGCGTCGGATACAGCTTCCGCTCAGCCGACGAGATTGCTGCGAACTTCCTCACCGTTCCCGCGAAGCAGGGTGTCTACTTCGTGCTGACCAGCAAGATGTCGAACATGTTCAATCTGTTCAAATCCACTGAATGCGGATGCGCCGCGCCGGCGCCTGCTCGTATCGAGCCGCCCAAGCCCGTGGCGAACGTTCAGATATCCGCCATTACGGGAGGGCGCGATGTTTGCCCCGGCGACAATCTCCAGCTCCGCGTGACTGCCAGCGGCTGGCTGCCCGATCAGACTCCCGTCTACCAGTGGTACATCGACGACCGGCCTGTCGCGGGCGCTACAGGAACATCGCTGGCGGTGCCCACCACCAATGGTTCGGGTAACAAGTCGGTTAAGGTCTCGGTCACCGCGGGAGGCGTGACGAAGATGTCGGAACCGGTATCGGTTCTCGTGAAGCCGACTCCGCCGCCCACCATTCAATTCACCGTCTCGCCCTCGGTTATCAACTACGGTGACAAGCTGCCTCTGGCGGCGCACGCGACAGCTTCGGAGTGCACCACTCCGGCGACGATCGTCTACACCGCCAGCGCGGGAACGGTTAACGGCGCGACCTTCGATTCGACCGGCGTCAATCTCGACATGAGCAACCGGGCCAGACCGCAATCGACGACGGTTCGCCTGACTGCCACGGCGACGGACCGCATCGGCCAGACGGCGTCGGCCACCGCTGACGTAACCATCAACCTCACTCCGCAGGCGGTTCGCCTCGACGACCTCGTCTTCGGCAACAACAGCGATCGCGTGAACAACTGCGGCAAGCGCCTTCTTATCGAAGAGCTGACACCCATGCTCCGCGCCGACCCGGGCGCCAAAGTGATTCTGATCGGGCACCGTGATACGGGTGAAAGAAGCACAACGCTTGACCGGCAGCGGGTACTCAATGCCGCCGCCGTGCTCAGCGCCGGCAAGGGAATCTGTCCGCAACTGGATCTCAGCCGGATCCTTGTGAAGATGGCAGGCACGGACCAATCTTCCACCACCCGGCCCGCGCTCTGCGGCTCCTCCACACAGGAGCGTTCCGGGCAAGCCGTCAGCGCCTCGGACACCAGAGCGCAGTTCCGCCGGGTAGAAATTTGGCTCGTTCCAAGTGGCGCCGAAACCCCGGCGGCGATCACCGGACTGGGTCCGTTGCCGTCGCAGGAAGTCGCCGCGAAAGGGTGTCCCCGGTAGCCGAAACCGGCTACTCGGCCGCGTCGGTCGAAATGTCTCTGGTCAGGTCTCTGAAGCGCCGGTCTTCACGGAGGGAGTTCCACGCGGGATCCACTTTGAAGAAGAGCGCGGCGACGGAATGGCTGGCCTGGGCTTTTTGGAGGTAGAGAAGCGCCTCATCCGTCCGTCCGAGCCCGGCCAGCGCGAAGGCAATACCGACAGGAGAAACGTAGCTGGTTTGCGCGCGCCGCTGCAGTGCGGAAAGAATGGCTTCCGCGCCCTGCCTGTTGCCTGTCAGCGCCTCGGCTTCGGCCATGAGCCCTTCCGCCTGGGGATCGTGGTTCGACAGGAGTGAGGTTTCTTCCAGCACCCGGCGTGCCTCCTCGAATTTCCCCAGCTGGAGATACGTCTTTGCCAGATTAATGTGAGGCCGGTAGGAATCGGGATCCAGCTTCAGAACATCCTTGAGTTCCGTTTCCGCTTCCGTGAAGCGGCGGCTGTAGTAGAGGACAAGCCCCAAGTCCGCGGCAGCCCGGGTTGACAAAGGATCCAGCGCTTTCGCCCGCCGGGCGTGAACCACGGCCTCGTCCGTCTGGCCGGTTGCCACCAGACACAGGCCGAGTTCGTCCTCAGCCAGCGAAGACCGCGGATCCAGCTCGGCGGCCTTACGAAACTCCTGAGCCGCCCGCGCAAAATTCCGGTCCACCATCAGAAGGACCATGCCCTGTCCGATGTGCGCATCCGATATGGGCGGAAATTCATCGGTATTGCTTTCTGGCACTGCTCTTGAAGAGGCTGCGGCGTGCCGGCTGGCCATCATGCTCCCGCTGACCACAACCAGAGCCACCATAGCCGCGATGGCAAAAGCGGTAGTTAATGAAAACGCCCTCTTACGGTTGCTGGCAACCTGAGGCGGGACCGGAGGCGCCGGAACATCCGGATAAGCGATTACCGGCTCGACGACGGGCACTGCCTGCGTTGCGGTTTCCGAATCGGCGACGTCGGTCTCAGGAACGACTACTTCTCCTACAAATCGATATCCGGATCTGGGAACCGTCTGGATGATTCTCTGCTGGCGGCTATCGTCGCCGATCGCCCGTCGAATCGCCGATATCATTACCGGCAGGTTGGATTCTTCGACGTGCGTGTCTCCCCAGATTCTCGAAAGGAGTTCCTCTTTCGACACCACGTCCCCCTGTCGTTCGATGAGCAGCAAAAGCATGTCGAATGCCCGGGAGGGAAGCGGCACACTTTGGCCGTCACGCTCGATCGTGCGCGTGCGGGAATTGATGCGAACAAACTCAATATGGAAGAGGCCGTCTAGTCGTCCTGACATCTTTAAGAATCCAGATCGATTCGTTAAGCGGGGCGACGTGGCCGTGAATACTCATGGGAAGCTTACAGTTCCCTTAGGAATTTATCCTACCATAGTTCCTGAAGGTTCCGGCTGAGGTGCCCTTTCGGAAAAGCCGTATCGCGCTTGGAGCCGTCTATTTAAACGACTGAATCCAAGTAAGTTGTTGCATTTGTTACTTATTCATCCGGGGCCGCGTTGGGTTTTAGAACTTTTTAGAATTACGTCCCATTGGCGGTGCTAGACTGCGATTGGATCGTGCCCTCGTTTCTGGCCCGATCCCGCAGACCGCGTCGGTCCACATCGTTCGAGTCCCGCAAACCGGAAGGCCTCGCAGCATTCCACCGGGACAAACAGATTCTCTGTTAGGCGAATTTTATGGACTTGGCACTCGTAGGAAATACCACGCTGCGGGCCGCAATCAAGCGAAACCTCGTCAGCTTCCCTTCTCAGATCCCGCCTTTCATGAAGCGCGGTGAAACGCAGGAGAGAATCGTTCAGCTGTATTTCGTGCGCGGCTGGCGCATGAGAGCGATAGGCGACCGTTATGGCCTGAGCAAGTCCGCGGTTCGGAAGCTGCTTTCCGAGTGGCGCGTTCGCGCGATCGCCGCCGGGTATGTGCAGGAGATCCACCCCGAGGTCCTTGCCGTTCTGGACAGCATCGAAAAAGCCTGGCAGCAGGAAGTATTCGGAGATCCCGCCTCAGACCCTGACGATTGGGAGTTCTCGTGGGATGTAGTGACTCCGCCAGCCGACCTTCCGGCCGCCGCCCACCACTAAAAACCCATGCCTTTGGGAACAGAATTTCATTCAGCATCGCTTAACCAGGCAACGGTCCAGCCCCACCGCACGGAAGGCAGGCTACTGATCGTGAGCGAGGATGCGCCGATGCGGCGCACCCTTCACAGCACGCTTTTCAATTTGGGCTTCGATATAGCCGAGGTGTCCAGCGGCGAAGAAGCCCTGGCGATCTGCCGGATTCTGCAGTATGACGCGATCCTGCTCGACGCCGGCCTTGCCGGGACGAACAGCATTGAGATTTATACCGAGCTTCGCCGCCTGCTGCCGCGCGTTTCGATTCTGATGCTCACCGCGAGCGGCGAACCGGAGAGAACTGTAGAAGCTTTCGAGACCGGAGCCGACACCTGGATCACCAGGCCGTTTCAGATGCGCGAACTGACAGCGCGCCTTCGCAGCGTCCTGCGCCGCACCGTCGTGCCGGAGCCGCGCACCTCCCAGGCAATTGTGATCGGCATACTCTCGCTCAATTCCGCCCGCCGTCTGGTCCAAAAATCCGGCCAACGGATTCACCTGACTCCCAAGGAATTCGATCTCCTCCATTGCCTGATGACACATCCCGGAATTCCGGTTTCGTACAACCGGCTGATCCATGCCTTATGGGGAGAGGATTACGCCACTCAAATGGACGGTCTGCGCACTCTGGTTCGCCAGCTTCGCCGCAAGATCGAAGATGACCCGGCGGCGCCGCGCTATGTTCTGACCGAGAGCCGCATCGGTTACCGGTTTGCCGATCCGGAAGACTGGCTCGACGAGCAGTCTTCAGTGCGTCATTAAATCGACCACATAGTTCCACACGATCCTAAAGGCGAGGGCAGGCCTTTATTTATCGCCCGCCCGTGACGATCGACACTTCGGCCGTAATCGTCCAGTCAACGTCTTTGGAATCGATCACAAGGTAATATTGGCGCGGATCGTCATTCACATACCCGGTTCCTTCTCCCGGCCCGACGTGATTCGCCACCTCCGCGATGGGACGTCCGCTCACCGCGCTGTTCGCGGTCAAAACGAACTTGCCTGTCTTGCCGGGCGTCTGGTTGCTGGTCTTCCACCGCACCCGCCATTCGGCGATTCCCAGATCGAATGTGCCGGTCTGAAGCGATCCGCGGCCCGACCACATTCCGATCTCCTTCCAGACCACCACCACCGGTTTCGGTCTTTTCGGATTCAGCTCATCGCAGGAGCAGCAGAGAAGGGCCAGGGCGAAAAGCGCGATTTTGATGCGGGAGGGCAACTCTCGACCATGATGATACACTCTGCTGCGTAACAGCCGTCATTTGGGAGATGACCATGTCCCCGATCGGAATCTGCTTTGTTCTAGTTACGGGAATCGCTGCCGCGCAAACGGTGGCGCTTGAGCCCGATTTGCCCCGCCCTTATCGCACAATTCGCGACTGGGGAGAACTCCCCTCAGGCATGAAGTGGCCCGCCGTGACCGGCGTGGAGCAGGCGCCGAATGGCGGGGTTTATGTGGTGGAACGCTGCTTCGAAAACTCCTGCGCGGGCCGGAACGAGCCGCCGATCCTGCAATTCGACAAGACCGGAAAACTGGTGAAGAGCTGGGGCGCGGGAATGTTCGTCTTTCCGCATGGCACGTGCGTCGATCCGGAAGGCAACCTTTGGGTGACCGATGCCCAGGGGAGAAACGGCAAAGGACAACAGGTCTTCAAATTCAGTCCCGAAGGCAGAGTCCTTATGATTCTCGGCCAAGCAGGAGTCGCCGGAAGCGGTCCCGGCACTTTCAACCAGCCCACCGATGTTGTGGTCGCATCCAACGGTGACATTTTCGTGGCCGATGGTCATCGCGGCAGCGCCAATAATCGCATTGTGAAATTCACGCGGGAAGGGAAATTCATCAAAGCCTGGGGCACGAAAGGATCGGGACCGGGCGAATTCAGCGAACCGCATACCATCGCCCTCGACTCGCGAGGCCGCCTGTTTGTCGGCGACCGGGAGAATAATCGTATCCAGATTTTCGATCCGGAGGGCAAGTTCCTTGCTGAATGGAAACAGTTCGGCCGCCCCAGCGGCATCTTCATCACGAAAAACGACACGATCTACGTCGCCGACTCGGAGTCGGGGCCAGACACCGGCGCGGGTGAAAAGCCTGGCGTCAAAGGAATCCGCATCGGGAGCGCGCGCACCGGCCAGGTGACCGCATTCATCGAAGACCTCGAGTCAACGACGCCGGACCACAGCGGCGCCGAGGGCGTCGGCGTCGATGAGGCTGGAAATGTTTACGGTGCCGTGGTGCGGCGCAAGATGCTGGAGAAGCACATCCTGAAATAGTTCAGGCGCCCAGTTTGTTCGCCAAATCGATGATGCTGGTGGACACAATGTCGAAGTCCCCGGGACTGGCCTTGTCGGCCTTGCGGCCCGGACCGTATTCGTCCGGACGGTAGATGAATCCAGTTTGCAGTCCAAGTGCATGCGCCGCTTTGAGGTCGCCCGAATGCGCGGCGGCCATCATGGTTTCTTCCGGCTTCAATCCGAGGATCTCAGCGGCCCCCAGATAGACTTCGGGATCCGGCTTGTAGTGCCGGAAAAGCTCAGCCGACAGGATGGCATCCCAGGGCAAACCAGCGTTCTTCCCCATATCCGTAAGCAGACCAACGTTCCCGTTGGAGAGCGGCGTAATGGTGTATTTCTTCTTGAGCCGCGTCAGGCCCGCGACGGAATCGGGCCATGGCTTGAGCCGGTGCCATACGTGGTTCCAGTGATCTTTCTCTTCCTCGGTGAGCCCGCTGATTTCAAACTCCACCAGAAGCTGATCGAGCACCATGCGATGCAGATCGTCGAGCTTGGTCCACGGTAGTTCGCCCTTGCGGACCTTCTCCATGGACGGGCCGTAACCCGCGCGCCACCGGTCGGCAAAGCGAGCCCAGTCGATATTGAGGTTCTTTTCCTTGCCCCACTGCGCGCCCTCGGCAATGATGGAGCCGCGCCAGTCCACCACCGTTCCGAAAGTGTCGAAGACGATAGCCTTGAGCTCGCCGGTCGCGCCTTTGATTCCCGGAATCGCCATAGCCGTCAGACCCATGCAGCCAGCCCGCAGAATGTCCCTTCGTTTCATACCAGGCAGTATATAGCTACTCCGATCTCGCCGGAAATTTAAGCAAGACGTAGGTGATATGTTTCCCGGCCGGCACCAGAAAGCTGTGCGGAATTCCCGCGGGGATGTGCAGAATGTCCCCAGCCGCGAGAGGATGCAATTGACCGCCATCGAGGCGCGTACCCGTGAATTCGCCAGTAGCCTTATTGCCTTTCTTACCAGCTATCGTCCCGCCCATCACCAGCGTTCCTTCGCCGCTCTGCACCATGACGACATCGACAATCTTGTTGTGCTGTTCGGGGAAACCGTCGGCATCCCGATAGAGAAGGCGGAAGCGATGATCGCCGTAATCCGCCAGAGTCTCGCGCGCGGAATGGTCGGGACCGACGTGCTTTGCCAGAGCCGCCTCTCGTTGTTTGATTTCAGCCGGTGACCAGAGCGAGAAGGTGGACTCCGCGGCCGAAATAAGCGAAACCAGCGCAATGAACAGGAAGGCAAAACGCATATGGCGGCCATCCTATCAAACTTCGCTGCCCTTACCGCAACTGATCCAGGTAGCTCTTGAGGATGTTAAAAGAAGGAATCGGAGCCACCTTTTCGCGCTTGCCCTTCGAAACAATAATC
The DNA here is from genome assembly GCA_035552315.1 of Bryobacteraceae bacterium. Lineage (GTDB taxonomy): Bacteria > Acidobacteriota > Terriglobia > Bryobacterales > Bryobacteraceae > BOG-234. The sequence continues at coordinate 2,797 of DASZLO010000109.1, read as the reverse complement.
AGTGTCGGGGTCTGATTCAACGCATCCCGATAACCCGCGCCCTGATCGACCGCGATGCCGGCATCCCGCTGCCCGGCGATCCGGCTCCGTACCTGCTGCATAACCCCGGGCGGCAGCACCTTCGCCAGTTGCGCGTCCACATTTCCGTTCTGCGCCCACTCCCCTTGCGTCCTGAACAGTTGCATCACCGCGGCGTCGTAACTCCCCGCCTCGCCCGCTGCATTCGCATAACGAGCCGCGATCGTCGCGAAAGGGTGCTGCGGCAATGGAAAATCTCGATGCAAGATCCGGATTTTTCCCGTCTGCACATAATTCGCCACCAGCTGTGGATAGGTATTCACATAAAACTGCGCGCACGCCGGACACTCGTAATCGGTATAAATCTCCAGAGTTATCGGTGCCTGCGGCGACCCGGAAAGTTTATAGTTGGCGCTGTTTACTGCCGGCGCCGAAACTGAAGCCGAACCAGCCGACGCCTTAACACCACTGGCCGCCGATGCAGGCTTCAAACACACCATCCCCATAAAGGGCTGAGCGCACGATCCCCGAGTCGGCAGAGCGAGCAGCAGAACCATGCAGGTAAGCGACGCCGCCAGCGCCCCTCCAACCCAGCCGCTCCTGCGGACCCGAGCGCGGCGGCGCAATCTCGAAAACGCCCCGGCTGCATTCGGCTGCCATTCACCACCGGGCCGGAGCGATGCCAGCCGGTCGTCCACCCAAACACCACTTTGCAGTTCACCGTTCTCCATATCTCTCCACATACTCCTTTCTGAATTCCTTTTGAGCCCGCACGATGAGTGTTCCGATCGAAGCAGGGTTGAGATCGAGCGCCGTCGCGAGCTCGGCATAGCTGAATCCACTGGTGCGCAGAAGTAATAACTCCGCCTGCGCGGGATCCAGCGCCGCCAAAGTCGCACGAACCTGCTCCTGTTCCTGAGTCACCGCGTGAAGCTGTTCCGGCGTGGGGGTGTTCCGGCCGAAGCTGAACAAAGATTCCAAGCGGCTCCGTCGTGCCCGGCGTCGCAACTCATCGAGCCCCTGCCGGACAGCCGTCCGATAGACCCAGCCACCGGCCAGCAGACCCTGCGCTTGCCTGGACCGCCAGAGTTTCCAGAAAACCTCTATTGCGAGGTCTTCGGCCCGGGACGGATCGCGCACGACCCGCGCGATAACGGAAGCTACGCGAGTGTAATGAAGATGGAAAAAGATTTCGAAGTCTAAAGAGGCTTCATCGGTTTCCGCCGTTTCTTCGATCGGCCCGCGCACGTCCACAACACTTCAACGTTCGCGAAACGGGTTTTGTGACAAGAAATCTGGAAAAATCAGAGCGTCTTCAGAAAGTCGAGATCGACATTACCGCCCGAAATCACCGCGGCGGCGCTCCCGATGCCCGGAGGCAGCTTGCCGAAGAGTATCGCAGCCACTGCCACCGCCCCGCTCGGCTCCACCACGATCTTGACCCGCTCCATCAGGAATCGCATCGTGGCCCGAATCTCGTCCTCGCTGACCAGCAGAATGCTTTCGACCAGTTTTTGAATGACAGGAAATGCGAACTTCCCGGGACTGGGCGTGCGCAAACCGTCGGCAATCGTATCCGGCGGCGGAATGCTGACCCGCTCACCTTTCGCGACGGACTGATACACGTCGTTCGCCAGTTCCGGCTCTACGCCGAACACCCGAATGCCGGGCCGCATCGCCTTTGCAATGGTGGCGCTGCCCGAAAGCAACCCGCCGCCGCCGACGCAAACCACCAGCGCATCCAAATCCGGATAGTCTTCGAGAATTTCCAGCGCGGCAGTGCCCTGACCGGCCATAATCATCGGGTGATCGTAGGGCGGCACCACCGTCCCGCCGGTTTCCTGCGTAATTTTCGCGGCGATCGCTTCCCGGTCTTCACGAAACCGGTCATAGGTGACAATCTGCGCGCCAAGTTCCCGGGTCGGCTCCATCTTCGAACGGGGAGCGTCCTCCGGCATAACAATCGTGGCGTGAGCCCCGACATGCTTCGCCGCGATCGCCACCGCCTGCGCATGGTTTCCGGAGGAAAAGGCCACCACTCCGCGCCGCAGGTCTCCGGCGGGAATGGACAGAATCAAATTCGTCGCGCCGCGGATCTTGAACGCGCCTCCCCGCTGCAGGTTCTCGCACTTCAGAAAAACCCGCATGCCCGCGCGCGCGTCCACGCTGCGCGAAGTCATAACAGGCGTGCGCCGGGCCAGAGGTTTGATGCGTTCCGCGGCTTCGCGGACCGACTGCTCGGAGATCGCCAGGTCCACTTAGCGGGCCGTCTCGAATTCCATGGCGTGCTGGCGGTTGTGGCGGAGGCGATCCTGATATTCCTGGTACAGTGTGGCGAAACCTGCCCAGTAGTAGCCGCCGACGAACAATGAAAGGAAGGGAAGCGAAGCGAAATTATAGGTGGTGATCGCGAACCAGCACATGTAGAGAAAATAGCTTCCACAGGCCAGTTCGAAATAGGGCAGCCAGCCGCTGCGGCGCTTGTATTTCTTCACCGCCAGGCGCTTCTGCTGCGTGCCTTCAATGGCATACTTCGGCGTGCGGACAAACCCGCTCTGGACTCCGAAAACCGCTTCCAGCACGGCGCGGGTATTGTTGAGCGTGAGCCCCACCCCCACCGCCATCAGCATCGGGAGCAGCAGGATGGATCGTTTCCAGCTTTTCGGATGGAGTTCGCGCTGCGCAATTACATAAAATGCCGACAACGACCAGAACGAGGCGATGATCAGCGGAAAGTCGAGCACCAGCATCTGCCACCAGCCCATGTAGAACCGCACAA
>DASZLO010000108.1:0-16298 GCA_035552315.1 Bryobacteraceae bacterium | reverse complement strand
AGGGGAAATCGGAAATCCGCGAGGAGCACCGTGTGCTGCTGGCGCAGGTCCTGCCGCTATATGGACATCGCCTGAGCTTGTAGTCCCGCGGCCGTCTCCCCGATCGTGCGCAGGACTTCTTCAGCAATTTCCAAGGGGGTGGGCTCCGGCGCGGCAATGAAGCATGCGGGCGTGTTGAACGGGTTCCACAGGGTTGCGTAGCGCATCGCAACTTCGTCACTGATCATCGACCACGTTACGTGCGGGCACCCGGTGAGACTGGCGAGATGCAGGGGAGCGCTGCTCGGCCCCACCGCGCATTTCGCGGCGCTCAGGGCGGCGCACTGACGTTCGAGAGACTGTCCGCGCAGGTCGATGGTTCCGTCAAACCAGTAGTTGTCGCGTCCCCCGTAGCAGGCGACCGTGAGACCCTCGCGCAGCAGAATTCGCACCAGTTCTTCGCATTGATCCATCGGATAGTTTTTGCCTGGGACGAGGCGATCGTCGATGCGCTTCTCGGGACGGAAGGCGCAGAGCACGTCCGCGACGGGCCGCCTCGAAGCTCCCGGCGCGAGGTTCCGCCACTTCTTGGGCGTGAGCGTGGTCTCGCCGGTTCGCAATGCATCGCACTCCTGCAGGCCCAGTTCTTCCCAGAGAGTGGCCGGATTGAGAATCCGGCTACCATTGCAAACGCGCGGGACGCTCGTCAGCAGCTTGCCTTCGGCGAAGCGCCAGCCTTCGGTTTTCAGCGGAATGAACTCGGTGGCGAACTCGTACAGATAACGGCTGGATTCGGGCGCGGCGACAATGACGTGTTCGAACGTCTGCGCCAGAAAACGCACCATGGGGTTCCACCAGCAAAGCTCCCACCCGAACTCTCCCACCCACGGCCCCGCGAAGAGGACCGGATTTTTCGATGCCGGAGCGAAGAAGGGCACATAAGGGATCTCCACGGGACTTGCAGGCCCCCCCTCAACGGTCAGTTCCGGCTCCGCTGCTTTCGCGATATTTCGCCGGCACCAGCGGGCGATTCGTGGAAGGGGATCGGGCCGCTGCGGCCGACCCGGGCCGGAGTCGCAATACCGCTCCGCCATCTCGAAGAACGGCACGGTGTGAAACATTGTTGCCTCGGAGTTTTTTCCCGCCGCGGCGAAGCGTACCAGCAAATCTTCGGCGCCTGCCGGCGGCGCATTCAGCGCGCGCTCTGTGCAAAGCCGCGAGCCATAGGCGAGCGCGGTGAGGCAGACGGCGACGGTTGTCAGGGCACCGACATCGAGATCGACTTCATGTGAATTCCGGCGCGGTGGCTCGATGGCGTGTAAAACGGATGGATTGGCGAACCAGGATTTGTGCAGGCGCGTGAGAGACTCCTCCGGCACGAAGAAGTCATCGCTGGTCAGCAGAACGGCGGGAAAAGTTGCCAGCGCCGCAGCCGCGAGCCTCGCGAAGGGCTTTGCGTCTTCCCCCGCATTCATGACCCTGAGTTTGGGATTATCCTTCTCCGATCGGGCGACGGTAAACATCCGGTTCTGATTTATCAGCAGGATTTCGCCCACCACGGGCATTGCGCTGTAACGTTCGATCAGAGTGGTGAGCAGCGTGAGCGACGGATGGCGATGCAGAAGAACGATCGACACCAACTGCGGCGAAACGGGAGACAAAGGCCGGGCCTCATCGAAATTCAGGGCCACATTCGCGGCGCCCCATCCGGCCGGGTTGGCGACCAGACGCCCCTCTTTCAGATTGCGGCGGCTGGTTCTCTCATTGGCCCGCCACATGGCATGCCAGCTCCGCTGGCCGGTGTGTGAGGCTTTTTCCGCCATTGTGTTTCTGATGGGCGCAGAGCCGCCCGCGCTGAGGTGCGCGTGACGCAGTCCTGTGGCTTTGGCGCGCCAGATGAGGTCCTGATCCTGATGACCGATGGGCGCGAACGCTTCGTCATAACCGCCCAGACGATAAAACCAGTAGCGCGGGATACAGATCCGCCCGAAGGTTCCGCGCAGGGGATCGCCGCGAGTGCCTTCGTCCATCTGAAGAACTACATCTTCGCCGTCCTGCAGACAGCGCGTGATAACGCGCCGCATGCCGCCATTGTTGTTATCGGCATCCAGATTGACCAGGAGTTCTCCGCGCGCGATCCGGTGCGCCAGATTCTTTGCCTTCGGGCAATGGTAGTTCTTCGCCTCCGTGCGTGCATAGACGAGCCTTCCCGACTCGAGCGCCTTCTGGAAGACGGGCGAAGATTCAATAAAGCGGCCCAGCCCGTCGCGGCTGCCATAGTCGAGCAGGACGAGTTCTTCGTCTTCGCCGAGACGACGCAGATTGCCGGCGAGCGTCAGAGCGATCTGCCAAAGCCGGCCGTGACAGGTCGTGCAGTAAGAAATTCTAATCCGTGCGGGGTTTGCCATGTTGAATTCCTGTTTTTTCTCTTAATCAGGCAGCAATCGGCCCGACGGACGAAAAAAATCAATAACAATTCTTCTATTCAAGCAGGCTTATTATCATTCCGGCACTGTCGATGGTGCGGAAGAATACCTAGTAACTCTGCTCAAAACAGAGATTTTTCTTCATGCATGTAAGGGATGATACAACCCGGCCGACATTCCGGCATTCTAATGATATTCACGAAAAAGAAGCACGATTTTTCTTGACACCGATGGTACTTGCCTTCAGTATGGGAAAAGTTTACGACCTCGGATTTTTCCGATAAACGACCATGGCACTGGATCAAGTCGCTGAACTCGCCCGGCAAGCCGCATCCAACCCGGAAGTGCTGAATGCGCTGCGGAACAATCCTGCCGCGATACACGCGCCGCTCAACCTCAGCGAACCGCAACTGCGTGCGCTGATCAGCGCCGGCTCTTTTACAACCGCGCGGCCCGCGATGACGACAAGTCATGCGGCGCAGTCAAACGCTGCGCAGATTGCCGCGATGGAGGTGGGCACATTGTTCCCGCCTGAAGGACAGGGGCAGTTTCCAACGCCAGGGGAACTGCCGCCTGGTGCCGTGCCATCAGCCTCACCAGGAGCGGGAGGGACGCCGCGCACCGCACCTCAGAGCTCACCGAGTGCTCCGCAGGGCGCACCGCGCGGGACGACGCCGGTTCAAACGCCCGCAACCTCGCCTCTCCGTTCGCCGGTCGCACCGGTTCAATCCGGAACGCCGCAGGCACGTACGCCGACCAGCAGCCCAGGAACATCCGTCCCTGGCACTTCAAGGACGCCGCAGGCGCCCGCGTTCACTCCCTCGCCCGGAAGCGCTAACGGCGCTCCGGCTGTTTCCGGCGGCGGAACATCCGGATCCACGTCATCGGGATCCGATGGATCTGCAGGCCAGACTTTCGACGGGCAACAGAGCACCGCATCGATTCAGGCGACAGGCAAGAGCTGTTGCGGCGCATGCGAAATCGCAATGATTTCTATCGTGGCGGAAGCGACAACCACCGCCCAGGCGGCGATCACCGCTATCACGGCGATCGCGGGACTTTAACCGACAACCTCTATGGCCATGCCACTGAGTCACGAAACTGAAAGCGCTCGAAGATATGGCAACAAAAACGGCACCAACGAAAAAAAGTCCTGTCGCCGCGAAGAAGGCTGCGCATAAAAACGCGGCCGCTTCGAAGCCGTCCCCGCAATCAGCGACACACAAGCCGTCCTCCCCGGTCGCGTCACACAAGGCGACGCCCTCGCCGGTTGCGCACAAACCCGCACCGAAACCGACCGTGAGCGTCGCCGCAGGACTAAGCCACGGAAAAGGAGCGGCGTCTCCGGGCGGCGCTGGTGCGGCGCGGGTTGCCGCATTGCCCGCAGCGGGCCTGACTCAGCCGGGTGGGACCAACCCGGCATCGCGAATCACGGTGTCGAATCCGCTGACCCAGAGTTCCTTCCGTCTGGCGGGGAACCTTGTGCCGCGGCCATTGCCGAGAAGCATCCCTGACGTTTTCGCTGCGAGGGCGGGCGGCACCAGCGTTCCGCCTGTCGCGTCGCCGACGGCGGCGCCCAAGGCATCACCGTCGGCCCCGAAAGCATCTCCCACCGCAGCGCCGAAAGCATCGCCGACTGCTTCGCCGACCGCAACACCAAAAGCTTCGCCGACGGCGGCACCAAAAGCGTCCCCGACGGCAGCGCCCGGCGCGTCTCCAACAGCTGCGCCGAAGACAAGTCCGACATCGACGCCTTCAGCTGCGCCCCAGGCCGGAGGCACTCCGACCGGTGGCGGTGGAACGCCCACTGGTGGCGGTGGAACTCCGACCGGTGGCGGTGGAACTCCGACTGGTGGCGGTGGAACTCCGACCGGTGGCGGTGGAACTCCGACCGGTGGTGGTGGAACTCCGACCGGTGGCGGTGGAACGCCCACTGGTGGCGGTGGTGGAACGCCCACGGGCGGCGGTGGAACGCCCACTGGCGGTGGTAGTGGAACTCCGAGTGGCGGCGGCACTTCAAGCGGCGGGGGCGGTACTCCGAGCGGTGGCGGCGCGACGCCCGGCCCTGGTGGAATCACAGGCATGCTGGGAGGGGCCGGTTCCGATTGCTGCTGCCCCGCACTGACCGCAATGGTTGCCATCGTCGCGCAAGTCTCAACCACAGCTCAGACAGCAATAACGGGCATCACCGCCATTGCTTCCATGGCTGCGAAGAAGGGGTAGTTCGATGCCTCTTCCCGACATCAGCGTCGTCATACCGGCGCGTAACGAAGGTGCCCGCGTGGGACCCACGATTCAATCCATTGCGCGCACACGGACCACGAACGCGCGGCTCGAATTCGTCATCGTCGACGACGCTTCAACTGACGATACGATCGCGAACCTGGTGGCGGCGGTTCCGGACCTGCTCAAAGAGCCGAGGATTGACATTCAAGTCCAGCGCCTGGAAGAGCAGGAAGGGATCTATCGGGCGCGCAATCACGCCGCTCATCTCGCGACCGCGGAGATTCTCTTCGGAACCGACGCTCATGTGCGCTTTTCGGATGGATGGGATGAGATCGCTCTGCAGCATACCGGCCCGAACCGGATACTCTCCGGCACTACGGTTCAGCAGGGATCTCCCTTTCGCGGCTACGGCTGCGACCTTCTGATTCCGTTCATGGGCACTTCATGGAATAACGGCCCGGTGGACGGGGTGGCGCACGTGCCGGTGGCGCCTTGTCATGCGACCGTAATGACCCGGGAATTATTCAATCGCCTGGGTGGTTACGATTCCGGGATGATCCTGTATGGAGCGGGCGAACCGGAGCTCAGCGTGCGTGCATGGCTGCACGGAGCGGATGTGATGGTGGTTGGCGATCTGCTGGTGGAGCACGAGTTCAAGCCGAAGGGCGTGCTCGACGACTTCATCAACGAAGTGCGCCCCTTCTGGGTTCACAACTGTATCCGGTTCGGGTGCCTTTATCTGAGTGAACTCGGATGTATGCAGATGATGCGTTACTACTCGCTGCAATATCCGGAGCAGTTTCCGGAGGCCATGCGCCGGGTAAACGAGAGCGACGTCTGGCAGCGGCGAACGTTTCTGGAGGGGCAGCAGCAACGCTCTTTCCAATGGCTGGTCGATTATTTCGGCATGAAAGACCAGGCTGGCGGAGAAATTCTCTAATCCGTAAAGGACTTCTGAGATGGCATTAACGATCGAAGTTCTTCGTCCGGATGACCTGCTCAGTCTGACCATCGAGGCGCAGAACCTCAAGCTCGATATCTCCGATCCCAAAAAGCCGATGCTCGTGGTGGACGACAAGTCGTCGCCTGCTTTTCTCGTGGTGACTTTTCCGCCGCAGAGCATCACGGAGAAGGCTTACTTCGAGGTCGGCAATGTTCAGTCCGATCCTTCATTCAACAATCCTCCGCCCACACCGCCGCTGGGCTCGACGGACGACAAACTCGATCCCGCGGGCCAGACTCCGTCGCGCATGGCGGGAGCGAGCCGCCTTGTATTCCAGCTTCCGAAGAAGCTGACCAAAATTCCGTACCAGCTCAAGTCGCTGCTCGACTGGTCGCAGTTGACGCTGGTGATTTCGACAGTCGCTCAGGGGACGCCTTCGCCGCAGCCGATTACTGCACCGGACCCGGCCGTCACCGCAATTGAAATTCCTTACCGCCTGATCCTTTCTCCCGGCAAAGGCGTGGCTTGGGTCAATGCCACCGCGCCGGTGACGCATTCCGGGAGAACGGAACTGTGGCATACCCGTCTGGCCAAAATCGTCAAGACCACGAAGAATAATCAGACGACCACCAGTTTTCTCGAAGCGAGCCTGCACAAAACAATTCCGCTGCGCGCGATCTGGTCGCCCGACTTCAAAGATCACCAGGCGCTGCCCGATCACACCCTGGACGTGCAGCCCTTCCGGAGCGCTCTCTCGCCGCGCGACCGCGCGCAGCTCGTGGTGCTCACATCGGGGACGAACGGGTACTACGTTCTGCTGAGCGGCAATCAGCCGGGTCCGTGGACGCCGACGCCGATTCATGCCAGCCGTTTGTTTCTGTCTGCGCTCGGCGCGTGGCTGAGCTCGCGCGGCAACTGGTTCCCGCTGCCGGTCTACAACCTGCCGCTGCGCAGGAAACTGCCGGGGCCTGTGATTCCGGTCCGGCCCGCCGCCGGTCCCCACGCGCTGCAGCTGTTCGAAACAGTGGCGCTGGATTTGACCGAGTGGGATCACCTCGCGACCGAGGGCCGCGACCATTACGTCAAAGTCGTCTACGAGGGGTTTCTGTATCCATTCGGGCACGCGGCCACGCTGGTCAAGGTCACAGAACGAAAATTTGTTCCCGCGGAGGATGTTCCGGCGGCTCCGGGATTCAGCTCTTCCGTAACGGCGATCCTGCGCCAGCACATGTACATCGTCGTACGCGAGCCCGAGAAGACGTACGACCCTTCCGGTTATATTTTCGCCGGGCGCGAAATGCCGTTTCACAGCAGCATTCGCATCGATACCAAAGTCACGCCGGACATCGATCCTCCGCCCCAGCCAGGCGACCCAGGATTCTTTTCCCAGAACTCGTTCTGGGTAACGATCGACAAGGTCAACTTCCAGTTCCACTGCACCGGCCAGGATCTCTCGGGGGCAAAGATCGATTTCCTCGCGCCCATGATCTTTGTCAGCGTGAGCGAGAACGACGTGGGCGCGGTGCCTCCCGGTGTCTCCGATGCCAATTCCGTAAAAGCGAACTACGTCAAAGGAGGGTTCGGCCCCGTCTCATCGGTTCACGGCAAGAAAGTGGCATACGCCGATCCTTCAGCCGGCGACACCATTCTGAAAACCAGCGGGTTGTTCTTCGATACTCAGATCACCGGCGGCTTCCCGTTCGCCACGGCGCCGTTCATTCCGTTGCTTTCGCAGGCGCAGGTCACGGTCCCGAGCGTCGAAGAACTGCTGGGGGTGACGACGCCCGTCGACATTCAGTTTTACGCTCGCTATCTGAATAGCGGCCTCGATCCCAATGCCGGTGTATTTGTCGACGTACTGTCCGCTTCCGGCGGCAGTCTGCCGCAGATCAGTTTCAGCGCGAATAAGTCGGGCGGATTTGCCACCCCGGGATTCACCATCACGGCGCTCTCGGCTCGCAAAGGAATGGTGGCGGGATCGGCCGACGATGCCGCAAACGGACTAATCGACCCCAGCATGTTCTTTGGAGGACTCTCGGTATCGCCCAAGCTCTTCGGCACGATCCCGCTCGGAGATCTCATTCCGGTCGACAACATCACGCACAAAGCCGTGAGCCTGCAGAATGCGCCGGAGGTCCGCAGCAAGGAGTTGCCGAATTCGAAGCAACCCACGCAGGTGGTCACGACGGTGAAATGGGAGCCGGACCTCACCGACTATTCGCTCGACCCGATTGAAATCAAATTCAACAGCGACGGGAATAATTCGAAACTCTCTCTCAAGGCCGAGCTGACCCGGCCTCTCGACGGCGCGCAACCTCAGTCGAGCATCACGGGCAGCCTCGATCACTTTGAGATCACGCTGCTCGGGGTTGTGGCGATTACGGTCAACTCCATCAGCTTCTCCTCGATCAACGGATCGAAGACCAATGTGGTGATGAAGCTGGCCAGCAAGAACGCGATACAGTTCATCGGGCCGCTGCACTTCATCCAGACGCTGGCCGACATCCTGCCGCCGGGATTATTCGGAGGCAAGGGCCCTTCGATCGATCTCACGGCCACCGCGCTGAAGGTCTCTTACACGCTGGGCCTGCCTTCGATTTCGATCGGAGTTTTCTCGCTGGACCATATCTCGATTACCGCGGGCGTTGACCTTCCCTATCTCGACGGAAAACCGGGATTCGAGTTTGCCTTCGCCAAGCGCAGCAGTCCTTTTCTCCTCACCGTCGAGTGTCTTGGCGGAGGCGGTTTTGTCCATCTGGTTTTGACCGCGGATGGCATCCAGATGGTGGAAGGCGCGCTGGAATTCGGCGGAGAGTTCTCGATTGATCTCGGGGTCGCTTCCGGCGCCGTCCATATCATGGCCGGGATCTACTTCCAGCTTGCGGGTTCCGACTCGACGCTGACCGGTTTTGTCGATATCGGCGGCGAGGTCTCGGTCCTCGGGATCATTTCCATTTCGATCGATCTCAACCTCAGCCTCAGTTTCATCCACAGCTCGCAGGGCGACAAGATTCAGGGGCGCGCAACGCTAACGATATCGGTGAGCGTTCTGTTTTTCAGCATCTCGGTGAGCGTGTCGGTCGAGCGGAGCTTCGGCAGCGGTTCCGGCGATCCGAAGATTGCCGATGTCATCAGCGACAAGAACTGGCAGGATTACTGCCTGGCGTTCGCCGGTTGAGAGAGGAGCGCGTATGGCGAGCCAGACTCTGATTTTCGCGGCACTGCCGAACGGACCGGGTTCGAAGGACAAACTGAAGTTGTCCGTCTATATGACGCCGCGGTTGGAAGGCGGAGCCACGCTGGCCACCTTCCCCGACATTCTGAACTGGACGCAACAAGTCCAAGCCCATGGGCTGAAGTTTCAGATCACTTGCGGGGTGAAAACGGCGATGGTTGCGGTCAACACCGCCGGGCTGCGCCCCGACATCTGGAGCGCCATTTTCGCTTCCGACACATTCGTGGAGGCGTATCAGTTCACCGACTTTACGAAACAGCTGATCGTTTCCTACCCGAGCAGACAGGCGCTTTCGTTTCTAAAGTACGCCACGCAGTTTGTGGCCACGAATCCGGGCAGCTTCGGCGAACGGGGCGGCCCGCTGAACATTCTGCGGCCCCTGAACTTTCGCCAGGGGTCCAAAACGAGTTTCGGAGATGCGATATCGGCAATCCGGGTCAATCTCTGGAAGCAGCAACAGGCGGTCGGGGCGCCGGGCGGCGTAGCGGGGGAGCATCAGGTCGCACCCACCAGCAATCCCGACGGCGTCGCCACGGCGCTCGATCAGCCGGATGTCAGCGCCACTCGCGATATGGCGACGCGTTTTGGCTTGTTCCACCACATCCCGAAAGCGCCGGGCCGGCCGCCATTTGCGTCCACGCCCGCGGACTTCAAAAAGGCCCTGGACTTTCATGCCGCGCTGACAGCGCTCAATTCCTATCCATCGCTGCTGCGTGCGCTGGGTCTGGTTTTCGACGTGGAGATTCCGGCGTCGATGTGTCCGGACTCTCCGGCTGGCGGAGCTTATGGAACTATCGCGGTGACACAGGTCAAGCCGGGGTTCACGTGGAAGATCAACCCGGCTCTGCATCTCAACGCGACTTCCTATTGGCGGGACAAAGACTCGTTCAGTGCCGCGCCGGCATCAGCGCCCGCCGCGCAGTCCGCCGGGAACTACGTTCCAGGCGACGTTTTCAAAGGCTTTCTCGCCCTTTCGTTTCAGGATTTTTTCCTTTCGCAGGTCGATCTCGATGGAGCTCTGCTGAAGGCTCTCGGGCTCGCCGACAACGTCCAGAACCTGACGCAACTGGGTAATATTGCCGCCATCGAGCAGACACTTCCGTCGCTGCGATCCGCCGGTGTCTCGCTCATGGCCGACGGACGCGCTTTGCAGTTGCTGCAGGCTCTTCAGGCTAATAAGGGATTCAACGATTCCCTCACGGCCGGGGGCGCGGCGGCGCGGGCTTACAACGCGCAGGATCTGGTAAGAGGCTACAGGATCGACATCTGGTCGTCGCGCACGAAGTCGTGGCATTCGCTTCACGAGCGCGCCGCCATTTACAAATTCGGGCCGGACGGCAAGATCGCGGTGAAGGTGGACGAAGAAGGGTTCACTCAGCTTGCGGTTGCGCAACCCGCTGACGACCCGACTCGCAAACCCGACAAATTCGCGGCCGCGAATGGCATCCCGCCTTACGCAACCAACGTTTATATTCACGAGCGCGTGGCCCGCTGGAACGGCTGGAGTCTGAGCGTTTCACGGCCAGGCAAAGCGCTCAATCGCAGCGCGGATCCCGCGAAAGCGCTGGATTCCGATCCGACGATGAATCAGGCGATCACGCCTTTCAAGATGACCACCGGGTTCACAGTGAAACCGCATTCTTTGCCGGAACTCCGCTTCGGCGCGAATTACCGGCTGCGGGCGCGCACCGTTGACCTCGCGGGCAACAGCGTGCCCCTCAACGCATCCGCTCCCGATGCGTTCGTCGCTCCGGCCAACAGCGTTCCGATGAAGTACATGCGGTTTGAGCCGGTGTCCACACCGCTGGTGGTCCTGCAGCAGCTTCCACAGTTAGGGGCATCGCTGGAGCGGCTCGTCATCCGTTCGCGGAATACCAGTCTCGCGCTCGACAGCACACCGACGAACGACAGCGATCAGCGCCACATCGCGCCCCCGCGCGTGTGGGAGCGCATGATTGAGCAGCATGGCCTGTTCGATTCGAAGGGCAAGCTGAACCCGGACGCCGCAACCTATAACCTGATCACGGAGCGAGACAGCTTCGTGGTTCCCACGCATGGCACAGATCCGCTAGTGCCTGGGCCGACGTTCGACGTGGGTTACTTCCCCGATCCGCTGGCTCGCGGCGCCGCTCTGCGCGATCTCCCCAACACGCCGACGGACACGAACGGCAGAATCGCATCCGGCGGGGTCGAGTATTCGACTCTGCGGGAGGTCGACGCGCGCGAGGGCTCCGTCACGTTTATCGATTTTGGCACCCAGCCCTGGCCAAACGCGCAGGCTTTTCGTCTGCTGCTGGTGGAAGGGACCGGGCTGCCGGCCTGGGATGCGGCTGCGCGCGTCCTGACGGTGCATCTGCAGAAGGGCACTATGGTCACGGTGCCTCTGAGCAGTTATCTGCTGCCTCCCGACCTCGACATCATGGGTGTGTGGGGCTGGCTGCGCGAGCTCTTCGAAGCCCTTGAGACAAGCTCCGTCGGGAGCGCGAATGCCGACTTGTCGCTCTCGGCCACAAGTACCGACGTCGCGGAAGTCACGAGACTGGTGCTCGAAGGCGGGCACGAAATGATCACGCCGCAGCGCACGCTGACGCTGGTGCATGCGGTGCAGCAGCCGCTGGGAGAACCGGCACTGGTTCAGCTGCCGGTGGTGCACAACCCCGCGGCGCCCATCTTCGCTTCGGCGCTTCGCAATTCATTCACCCCCATCACGGCATGGCGGGCGCACGAGTCGCATATTGCGGTTCTGCTCGGCGGCATGCAAATTCACGCGGCCAGCAGTTCCAAAGTGGACCTGAACGCGCGCTGGCTGGATGTAGTCGACGATCCCGCGAGCCCGGGGCCGGCGGAATCGGTTCAATCCCAGACCGTGGAAACATTCGATCTTTCTGCCGTCAACTTTTCTTCGACCGATCCGGTATTGATCTATTCCGATGCGGCTCAGACGCGGATCGTCGCGGTCTATATTCCGCAGGTGGACGTGTTGTGGTTCGCCGGCCCGCAGGATGTGCTGGAAGGAGTTTCCAATCCTTCGTCGACCGTCGCGTCCGCGCCGCTGCATCGTTTCGACGATACAAAGCACCGCTGGATCGTATACAGCGCGCTTGCCACATCGCGTTTCCAGGAATACTTTCCGCAGAAGGGTCTGGACTTCACGCGAACCGGGCCCACGCTGGTGGTCGATGTGCCCAGCTCCGCCCGGCCCGCGGCGCCCGATATCAATTATGTGATTCCGGTGTTCGGCTGGGAAAATCAGGAAACAACCAATGTCAAAACCAGCATGCGTTACGGGAATGGTCTGCGCGTATATCTCAATCGCGGATGGTATTCGTCCGGGCAGGACGAGCAACTGGGTGTGGTGCTTTGGCCCGCGGCGGCGGCTCCACCGGACTATGCGACGAGGGAAAAGAACAAGGCCCTCTTTTCGGAGTGGGGCGCTGACCCGATCTGGGCGAATGGTTCGCTGACCATTACCCCGGTGCCGAATATCTACGATTTCCCCAACGCCGCTTCCACGGCGAGCGGACTTACGATCCTGGAATCGAGCGCCACCTTCGATGTTGCGGCGCATAACGTCGCCTACGACTCCGGCCGGCAGCTCTGGTATTGCGACATCCAGATCGGCAACCTGTTTACTTACTCGCCGTTTCTTCGGCTGGCGCTGGCTCGCTATCAGTCGCATTCGATTCAGGGTGTGGAGCTTTCTCCGATCGCTCTCGCTGACTTCGTGCAGCTGACGCCGGATCGCTCCGCTGTCCTCAGCATTAATCCGAGCGATCCGCGGAACGCGCGTCTTTTTGTCGGAGGTCTCGCCCCGGTCGGACCTTTAAACCCGGTTCTGCAGGTCAGCGTGGAAACGCGCGCCAAAAACATATCGAGCGACCTCGACTGGAAACCGGCGGCAGCGGCGGACGTCACCGTCACGGAAGACGCCCCCGCCCCTTCCGAAGCAAACGCCGTCCTGTGGTCGGGCTCGATCCGGTTTACCAGGACGCCGCCCGCCGGCCGTTATCGCGTGGTCATTCGGGAATTCGAAACGATCGACATCGATGCGGCGACGCAAGTTATTACCGACCCGCCGCGCACGGGTCAGCGGCTGGTCTATGCGGCGATCCTCGCCTACGACTATCGATAGAAATATGGCAGACCTTTGGCGTCACCAAACTCCGCTGGTTGTGCTGGATGAGTTTCTCGTCGCACAGGAATGGGCCGGGCTTCTCCAGTACACGTTGAGACGCGGCGAAGCATTCACCCAGTCCGGCGTTCTAGATGCGGGCGGGGCCAGCCGCACCGATGATGCCTACAGGAGATCGCAGGTCCTTTATGAACTGAACGCCTGCCAGAACCTGATCGTCGATCGAATCACCAGCTATCTGCCGCATGTGCTGGCGCGATTACGCCAGCCGCCGTTCCCTGTTTCCCGCTTTGAAGTTCAGCTCACCGCGACTAACGATGGCCAGTTCTTCAAAACGCACCGGGACGACGATTCTGAGGCGGTCCGAACCCGTGCCATCAGTTTTGTCTATTACTTCTTCCGTGAACCCAAGGCATTCAACGGAGGCGCTCTTCGCCTTTACGATGCGCAACTGGACCAGAACGGGAACGTCACTTCGGGTGAGCATCAGACTATTCACCCCGCGCAGAATCAGATCGTATTTTTCCCCAGTAACTGCCTGCACGAAGTGTTGCCGGTTCACTGTGAATCGGGCAACTTCGCCGACAGCCGATTCACGTTGAATGGATGGGTGCACCGATGACTCCGCACGGGTTGTACTCCGATCTCTATCATTGTCTGCTCGACGCGCAGCCCTACTATCTGACTCCCGCCTGGCTGCTGCGCAATCGGGAATTGCTCGGAAAGGTCGTAGTCAATCCCTCCTGCTGGTTCTCCTGGTATGGCCCGCTGCCGCCGAGCCTGGCCGCTCGCGTCGATTCCACCGATGAGTTTCAGATGACGGAACGAATGGTTTGGGTGGAGGATCCGGCGACTCTCGCTGTCTGGCCGTTCTGGATTGGCGATGAGTATTTCCCATATCTGTCGCGGATGACTCCCGGCGCGGAACTCGAAGAGGACCTGCCCGCGCATATCCGTTGGGTGCTTACCGAAGCCCATATCCTGGTGCAGCCGAACCATCTTGCGCAGCGGCGGCGCGAATGGCGGAACGAGCTGGATTCGTATGCCGGCGAATTCGAAAACGGCTATGTATCCGTGCCGGGTCTGATCCACCCGTTCCACCTGGGCGCGCTGCGGCGGTATTACCGGTATCGCACCCGCAACGGTTATTATCTGGTTGGCGACGAACAGGTCCGGCGGCGCTTTGCCGCTCACAATGAGGGCGTTGCCCGCTTCGTACATAATCAGCTCCGGCACGCTATCAGCGATATCGCAGCCGCGGTGCTGACGCCGTCCTATGCCTACTTCGTCTCATATCTGAGCGGCGCCGAACTGGAAGAACACGTGGACCGAGAACAATGCGACTACAGCATCACGGCCTGTATCGATGCCTCTCCGGAACCGCGCGACGAGTCGCCGTGGCCGATCAAGCTCAGGAGCGGAGACGGGCCGGTCGCGATTCACCAGCGGCTGGGAGATGCGCTGTTATATCGCGGCTGCCGCGTGCCTCATTTCCGGGATCGTCTGCCGCCGGGTTTTACTTCAACGTCGCTGCTTCTTCATTATGTGGATGAGTCGTTCGATGGCGCGCTGAGTTGATGCGGCCGGGGCACGCCTTGGCCCCGGCCGGTGTCAGAACCTATTTGCCCAAGACTTTGTTCGCTATGCTATCTATCTTTTTTTGTCGGCCGCGCTGAGCTCGTAGTGTCCAAAAACTCGAACCCGTAATGTCCAAAAAACCGCACGACGAAGGTTGTCAAGCCGCGCGGTCATAGCAATGGAGCAATCCACCGAGGCGGCTTCGGCATCGAACCGGTCCACGGTGATTAACGAGACTGCGGTCGGGGAAAATAAGAAGGCTGCCGATGCCTTCAGAGGGGAAAAGGAATTCCGCCGTGAACAGCTGCCGCAAACAGGGCTACGCGGTTCTGATCGTCATGGGGCTGCCCGTCACTCACTGAGTGGCCGCAGGCAACGCTCGACTGCTCGCCATGTGAGGTACTGACACCCGAATGACGCCTTTCAGTAACTTGCGGTCGAGGCTGAGATCCGCCGCACCTCCTGAAACCCGCGCCTTCGACTAGAGAGCAGCGGGGAACTGGTGCAGATTATCTGAAACAGGCTGGTGGCTTCGGACCCGCGCTAAATTGGCCAATTACGCCGTCAGTGTCGAGTTCGCGGCGGAGTAACGCTTGCTCACCATATCAAAACCGTATCAAAATCCCATCTGAAGCACCGGCAGGAGTTGCTTTGTTTGAACGAAAGCAGACTCCCCAAATTGTTAATAATTCAGAGACTCGAGAGACTTCAGAAGAACTGGAAGAAGCTGATCCACGCCTTACAAGCAGGAGGTCCGCGGTTCGAGCCCTCGAGCGCCTGCCATCCCAGCATTTTTTAGGCTCAGGAAGCTAATTTCCCACCCGCCACGGCGACATATTGGACCAGGTCCTGAGCGCGTCAGCAGCCCACTGGCTGGACTTATCGGTATGGCAAGTGTTGCAGGCGTTCGGAACCTTCAGTGCCGCGGTTTCGGCCGGCGTGATAAAGCGGAACGTGTGAGCCCGAACATTCACGTCCGCGATTTCCGCCTCGATTTTGGGCATATGACAATTGACGCACTCATTGCCCGGCGTCCCGGCCCGATGGTGGGTGTGCGCTTCGATCGTTGCGGTATGCGGACCGTTCGGTGAACTTGGTCCGTGGCATTCGAGGCACATGGTATTTGCCGGCTTCAGAAGGTCGGCGTTGTTCGCAGTGCCATGCACATCGTGACAGCTATAACAGCTCACGCCATGTGTGTACATCGCGCTCTGCACGAAATCGTTCCCCTGCATCCGGTTCTTGTGCGCCGTTCCGTCGGCAAAATGGGTGAACGACTGTTCCCCGAGTTTGTGCTCTTCGAGCTTCCAGTAATCCTTAAGATTATTTCCGACGGTATAACCAACCGGCCAGTCATAATACTTGCCTTTGATGGGGTTGCTGAGAGGCTGACCCTGCGAGTGGCATTGCAGGCACACGTTGGTGGCCTGAATGGTGTCGAGCCGCGCGGGGTTCACGATATTCGATTGCGAAGGCTGGCGCACATGTGCGGAACCCGGTCCGTGACACTTTTCGCAGCCGACATTCCATTCGGTTACCGTCTTCGTGTCGATGTTGTAATTCACCGAGTGGCAGCCGTCGCACAGCGGCCCTGTGGGACGCTGCATGTTGTCCGCCGGATAAAAAGGAACCCACCAGTCGGTATTCGGCGCGACCATGTACGCCCTCCAGACCTGGTGAGTCATGTCCCATTGCGCTCCCAACGGATAGTAGTCATCGCCCTTCTTTGTGAAATATCGTTGCTTCCACTTGCTGCCATAAACAAAAGCGATGTCGTCT
>DASZLO010000107.1:0-60901 GCA_035552315.1 Bryobacteraceae bacterium | reverse complement strand
GCAAACGAGATTGGAACGAAGCTCGTCTTTCACGCTGCGGCGCGCCAGACGGTTTTCGGAGAACTCGCTGTTACGCAGCTCTCCCAGAGTGAGGGGCAATTCCGAAGTGTTGTGGGGCATGGCTGGGCATCCGGAAAACTGTCCTGATCTTAGCAGAGGAGAGTACAATGACTGAGTTCAGCAGAGCAAACGGGAGGATGAACCGCCACTAATAGCGGCCCCGATATGCCAATACGACCAATCGCAATTCTGTTCATCGCAACAGCACTCAGCGCCCAGACTCCTGTGACCAACTGGCGGGGCGCCGGACCCGCCCCCTGCCGCGACTCTGACGGCGGCATCTACCAATGTCCCCCGGCGCCGCAACCATTGGCCATACGGGCAGGCCGGCTCTTCGACAGTAAGTCCGGGCGCATGCTGACCAGACAAGTCATCCTGATTGCAGGCGGTCGAATCACAGAGGTCGGACCTGAAGCCCAGGTCCACATTCCTGCCGGAACCCAGGTCATCGATCTCAGTCAGGCCACGGTGCTTCCGGGCCTGATCGATGCCCATACCCACATGTTCAACACGCGCGGAGCAGGCAAAGGTTCGATGGAAGCCGCGATGACGGCGGCAATCCAGAACGTGCAATCGGATCTGCGCGCCGGGTTCACAGCCGCGCGCGACATGAGCACTCATGGCAACGGCTACGCCGACGTCGATATCCGCAACGCTATAAATGAAGGCCGCTTCGACGGTCCGCGCTACCAGGTTTCGACGCGAGGCATTGTCTGGGGCACCGCACCTGCGAATCCGGCTGCTCCAGACAATCCGCTGGCCAGCACGGTGGTTCGTTCCATCGAGGAAGGCCGCGCCGCGGTGCGCGATCAGGTTCAGCATGGAGCGGACTGGATTAAGCTTTTTCCGGCGGGCGCCTATTCCTTCACGGCAACCGGGCAGGCCCAATACGAGGTCACCTATCCGTTGGCCGTATTGCAGGCCATGATCGACGAAACGCACCGTCTGGGCAAGAAAGCCGGTTGCCATGTTTATGGAGGCGAGGGCCAGAAGAACGCGATCGTTGCCGGCTGCGACACCATCGAACACGGATTCGGACTCGATCAGCAACAAGCCAACATGATGGCGGCCAAGGGACTGTACTACGATCCAACAATCGTCCGCTACACCGAGCCCGGTATCGACGACGCTGACCGCCGGAACACCGATGGCAGATTCCGCATCATTCCCGTGTTCGAAAAAGCGGCGGCCTTGACGGCCGCAACAACGGGGATCAAAACCATGATGGGCAGCGGGGTGGATGGCTCAACCTTTGCCCACGGGACGCAGGCGTTGGAGTTTGAAGCGCTGGTGAAGATCGCGGGTCTGACACCCGCTCAGGCGCTTCAGTCCGGGACCACGATTAACGCCGAGGCGCTTGGGTGGAGCAGCCAGATCGGGTCCATCGACCCGGGCAAGTACGCCGATATTGTGGCCGTCCCCGGCGATCCGCTCAGCGACATCACAGAACTCAGACGAATCGGATTCGTGATGAAGGGCGGGAAAATCATCCGGAACGATTTGCCGGTACGGCGGCCTTAAATAAAAAGAGGAGCCGTCCGAAGACGGCTCCCCTTTTGCCTGACAGCGCTTCGGTGATTAGAAGCTGAACCGTCCGCCGACCTGAATGGCCCGGGGACCGCCCGAGCCGAACGTGGAAGCCTGGCCGACGCGCGCGGTAGGCTGACCGAATGTCGTCGGTGAATTGAGCGTGAACGCGCCATAGGTCAGGTTCGAGATATTGAACGCGTTGAAGAATTCCCCGAACACCTGCAGCTTATAGCGTTCGTGATAGGCGAACTCCTTGGTGATGCGGAAGTCCTGACTGATAATCGGGCTGCCAAAATCATAGTTCGATGGCAGCGTCAGGGTGGGAACGGTGGCGCCGTTCAGCGCTTTCTTTCCGGCCCAGGTCGAATTGAAGCTGGACACCGCCGAGGCCAGTTGGCTCTTGGAGCATCCGGCCTCGAAGCAGTTATAGGAAAGTCCGGACACCGCTTCAAACAGCGGGAACGACGTGTTTCCGGCGCCATTGAGATCGATGCCGCTGATTACCGGATTCACGGGCGTGGCGCTGATGATGGATGAGTTCACGCTGAGGCGAACACCGTAGGGAAGGTTCACCACACCGGCCACGTTCAGATTATGACGGGCCAGCGTTGGACCATATCCGGCGAAGTAATTGTCCAGGTTCACAGCCGCCGATTCCGACAGCAGCTTCTGCATGGCGTAGGAGGCGGTGAACTGGTAGTGGTGCGAGAAACGCTTTTGCAGTTTCACCAGCAGGCCATCGTAAACTGAGCGGCCTTCCGGTACCCAGAACGTGATGCCGCCGCTGGAGCACTGATCGGCCGGGTTGAAGTCCGGCGTGGTGGCGCATTTCGGAATTATGGGCTGCAGACCGTCCGCGGTGTGGGTGGCATAGCGGTTCAGGTCCTGCTCGCCGAGGTTGACGTTCTCGCCCTGGCGCCTTGCCCAGTCGACCGCGAGCACCATGTCGTGTCCGAGATCGCGCTGCACGCCAACGGAGGTTTGATAGCTCCGCAGGAAGGGGAAGTTCGAGGGATAGATTTCAACGCCCTGCTTGGTCACGTTGATCCCGCTTGTGGTGTAAGGTCCGCTGGTCGGCGTGTTGCCGAACAGCTGCGCGGACAGCTGAGGAATCTGCTGATTGATGATCTGAATAAACTGACCCAGCGTGATGGTGCTCAGCGCATTCAAGGGAAGCGCCGCGCCGACAGGCAAGGGCTGAACGCCCGACGCGGTCTGCTGATATGCGCCCGGGAAGATGTTGGTGAAGGCGCTGGCCGCTACAGTGGTGCGGCCGTCCCCTACCGGTCCGATGGATGAGTCCTCGCGGAACTGCTCCCAGATGGGCTGCGTATCCCAGTACATCCCGGCGCCGCCGCGGATCACGGTTTTCTTGTCTTTTCCGAGCGCATAAGCGAAGCCGAACTGAGGCGAGAAGTCCTTCGTCTGCGATGCAGTCGCACCGAGGCCGGACGGGACGCCGCCCGTCTGTCCGTTCAGAATCGGCGCAAGGTAAGCCGGGCGTGTCAGATTCTGTGAGAAAAGACCCGACTCATACGAGTAGCCGAGGCCATAATTCACCGTCAGGCTTTGCGTCACCTTCCAGGTATCCGCGATCCAGGGATGGAACCGGTTGTTAACGCCGTCCTGATTCGGCTCGTAGATGCCGGGCCAGCTGCCGTTCCCCAGCGAGACGCCGCTATAAAGAGCCGCGGACTGTCCCTGAATCGGCAGATTCATCAGGTCGGCGGAACTGCTGACCGTCGCGGGCAGGTTCGCGAAGGATCCGGCCGGGAAGGCCGCGCCCTGTAACTTGGTTTGTTCCACCGAATAGACCGCGATGCACGCCGGATCGCAAACGTCCCAGGGCGTTACCGCCGTGCGGGTGCGTTCATAGTCCATGCCGAAGCGGATGCGGTGCGAGCCTTTCTGCCAGCTGAGTGTGTCGAGGATCTGGTAGGACCGCGTCTGGTGGTAGTTCGGGGCATTCACATCGTTCCCCGCGCCATAAGTGAAGGTTCCCGAACCGATCATGGAAGTGATGCCCGGGAGTCCGACGCCGGTACAGGGCGCTGTGCAATCGGACGGTGATGCGATCGATCCGTGGTTATACCAGTATTTGTACTGGCCGCGCAGATCGTTCACCAGGTTGGTCGAGAGGATGGTGGTCAGTCCGCCGATCGTCTGGTCGGACCAGTTGCCGTTATGGACCCAGGAGGAAGGATTTCCAGTTCCGGCATAGGGACCGAAGTTCAGATTGCCATCATGCGAATAGCGCAGAAAAATGCTGTTCTTGTCCGACAGATGGTAATCGAAGCGGGTCGTCAGCCAGTTATAAGTCAAAGGACTCGGGAAGATTCCATTCAGCGGCTGGAGCGACGCCAGATCGTTCTGATCGGTGATCACTGAAGTCTGATTGAGGTGCTCGTAACTGACAAAGAAAAAGAGTTTGTCCTTTACGATCGGGCCGCCCAGCCAGAACCCGGGGTTGCGCCGCGCAAAGAAGGGGTTCGGGTTGAAGGAGCTGCGCTTCAGTCCCGGGAATGCCGCCATGTTGTGGTCGCGGAAATAGAAGTAAGCGCTCCCGTGCAGATCGTTGGAACCGGAGCGGGTGACGATGTTGATGGAACCGGTCGAGGCGATGCCAGTGGCGGCGTCGAAGTTCACCGAGGCCAGCTGAAACTCCTGCACAACCTCCTGCGAAAAGTTCATGGAGGTGCCGCCTTCTTCTTCGTCGTTGATGACGCCGCCGTCCATGGTAATGCGGGGACCGACGCCGCTGCCCGCGGTTGCGCCGCCGCCCGAACCGAGAATGTTTACGTTGAACTGCGCGTTGAACTGAGAGCTTGAGCCCGCGCTGATGGTGACGCCGGGTTCCAGTGACGCGAGCTGGAGCGAACTGCGGCCGTTCAGGGGAATGTCCTGAATGGTTTCCCGCGCGATGGTGCCGGAAACTTCGTGACTGTCATAGGTGATCTGTGCCGTAGCGGCTTCCACTGTTACCACTTCGCGCGTAGCGCCAACCGTCATGGCCAGATCGACCGTGGTCGTGATGCCGGCAACCACCTGCGCGTTGCGCTCGACGGTTTTGAATCCTTCACGCTCGACGTGGACTTTGTAGTCTCCCGGAGGCAAAGCGGGCGCCGAATACAGGCCCTGACCGTTGGCGGTCAACGCGCGGTTGGTGCCGTTCGCCGTGTTGCTGACTGTAACCGCCGCGCCCGCAACAACCGCGCCGGACGAATCGGTGATCGTGCCGGTAATGCTTCCCACTGGCGCCTGCGCAAACAGCGGAATGCCCAGACACGCAACAAGCGTGGCGAGCACAGACAAATGCTTCAGCTTCAACATTGAGTTATGGACTCCCTGAATTTTTGAAAAAAAGAAAGATGTACGGAAACTGCTTTGACAGGAGGGCGATCTCTAAGCTCTGCCCTGCAGGTCGTTCACCGTGCAATCTTCGTTTACTGCTGGAAATCAGTATATAAGAATTCCCTGCGTTTGTCCCGACGCCGCCCATTTTTTTTGCAACCGCGTTACAGCAAGGGGCGTAAGAACCAGAGGCTATATATACTTTGGATTATGGCGTCGGCAACGTTAAAAAAATTGCACAGCCATCACCGCGATCTCTTCGAGGAGCTCAATATTATTGCGGGCGTGCGGAATACGGAAGACCTCGCCATCGCGGCAAAATCTCCAGTGAAGATGGTTTACCTGCTCTTCGGAAATACGCTGAATATCGCGGAGATGATCGGCCTGATGCGCGATTCCGGAAAACTGCCGCTGGTGAATATCGATTTGCTCTCCGGCTTCTCGCGCGATGCCTGTAATATCGAATACCTGGAACGGTGCGGCGCGGCGGGAATCGTCTCTACTCATCAGGAGCTTATCCGGACAGCCCGGAACAGAGGCATGATTACCATTCTGCGCACTTTCGCGCTCGACTCCAGCGCTGTGGACGCCTGTCTGCGGGCAACTCAGAACTGCCAGCCCGATGCCGTCGAAATTCTGCCCGCGGTTGCCGCCCCCCGCGTAGCAGCCAGGATTCGCCAGATATATCCGGATCTGCGAATCATCGCAGGCGGACTGGTGGCGGATCTCAAAGAAGTGGAATCCCTGATGGCGAATGGAATTGACGCGGTTTCCGTCAGCAATTCCAGCTTCTGGGTCGCGTGACCGGATAGCCTTTTTAAGCCAGCGCCAAATTCGGCTCCGCGGCTTCGGCGAAAGAGGCAAACTGGCCGCGCTGGAATCTCGGGAAGGCAGCCGCGGCAATCATCACCGCGTTATCCGTGGAAAGAGCATTCGAAGGGAAATAGACCGGCAGACCTGTCCCCGCTTCAGTGGCCGCGGCTCTTAGTGCGGAATTGCACGCTACACCCCCTGAAACGATCAGCGACTTGGCGCCCTCGTTCGCTTCGGCCGCCCGGATCGCGCGGCGGACCAGTTCATTGACCACGGTTCGCTGAAAGCTGGCCACCAGATCGAGAGTGGCCTTGGGGGTCCGCTCCAGCCATGCGCTGTTGTCGGGATTGGAATTTTCTTTCAGAAGCTGTTTGCGGCTGGCAATCTCTTCACTCAGATTGTGACTTTCCACCCAGCGCAGCACGGCGGTCTTGAGGCCGCTGAAACTGAAATCGAGGGTGTTGCCCTTCATACGCGCCAAAGTGAAGCGGATCGCTTCGGGGTTGCCGAACGGCGCCAGCCGGTCGATTACCGGTCCACCGGGATAGCCGAACCCCAGCAGTTTAGCGACTTTGTCGAAAGCTTCGCCGGCGGCGTCGTCCCGTGTGCGGCCAAGCAACCGATAGGTGCTGTCCGCGCGCGCCTCAAACAGGTGAGTGTGGCCGCCGCTGACGACCAGGGCCAAAGCCGGCAGTTCTACGGGCTTGCCCCGCTGCCGCGCTTCGAGAATCGCGCCATGGATATGCCCTTCTATATGATTCACCGCAATCAGCGGAATGCCGGTGGCGAATGAAATCGCTTTGGCATAGGTCAGACCGACGAGAAGAGATCCCGCCAGTCCCGGACCTGAGGTTGCGGCGACGGCATCGAGGTCTTTCCATCCGAGACCGGCGCGCTCCAGAGCCTCCCGTGTAACCGGCACGACCGCGCGCAGATGTTCCCGCGATGCGAGTTCCGGCACCACCCCGCCATATTTCCCGTGCACGGACAACTGACTGGCGACCACGGACGAAAGCACCGTCACCTCGTTTTCAATAACGGCGGCGGCTGTTTCGTCACAGGAGCTCTCAATTGCCAGGATTCGGGCCAAATCTAACTCTAGCGTCACGTCCACGAGCCGCCAGATTGGTATGAGTCGTGCTTGCGATTACGTTGAGGTATTGCATGAAAACGGTCGCAGCTGTATTTCCCTCCCTGACTCAGGCCAGCCGGGCGTCCCGTGATCTGGAGAAACTCGGAGTACCTCGGGAAGATATCAGCCTGATCGCGGGCAACGATTCCCGGCGGCACGATGAATACCTGGAAAAAGCCAGAAAAGCGTCCGCGCCCACTGAAGCCGCGGCGGCGTCCGGCGCGTCTATGGGAGCCGGTCTCGGCATTCTCGCAACGCTGGCGGCTTTAGCAATCCCAGGCGTGGGTGCTGTTTACGCACTCGGCCCGCTTCTCACGATATTCGCGGGCGGCGGAGTCGGGGCTGCAACTGGCGGTCTGATCGGAGCCTTCCACAATATGGGAATTTCTCACGAGGAAGCGCCGATATACGAAGAAGCAGTTCGTCGCGGTGCGATTATGATCGCTGCCGTTGTCCGGGACGAGGTCGAATCGGCCGCCGTCGAGGCGCTGAAGCGCGATGGGGGCGTGGATGTGCGAGATCAGAAGGATCCCTGGAATAACGCGGAGTGGTCAGGACCTGACCACGATCCGCATCCGTATGTTTCGGCCAGCGGGTTCGGAGAGGAAAATGGTTAGGTGGTGAGAGCGTCTTCGGCGGGGTGAAGCTCGCGCCGAACGGCATCGAGAACGCCGTTCACGAAGTGCACCGATTCCTCGCCGGAAAACTGACGGGCCAGTTCGAGAGCTTCGTCGATGATCACCGCGGGCGGCGTATCGGTGGTCAACATCTCATAAACCGCCAGGCGCAGAATGTTGCGGTCGACGCCAGGCATGCGGGTGATGCGCCAGTGCTCGGCATGGCGTGAGATGCGTTCATCCACGCTCTCGACATCGGCCACGACGCCGCGAAACAGCCGCTCGGCGAATTCATCGGGCCGCGGATGCGCCGGGGTTTCTTCGCTGACCAGAAGAGACCCGTAGTAATTGCGCACGATTTCGTCCAGCGGCATGCGGCGGAAATCCCATTGAAACAGCAGTTGCAGCGCCTGCCTGCGTGCGCGATGGCGTGCCATCAGTTGCCAGTCTTCGACGCAGCCCCGCGCAGGGCTCGCACCAGGTTTGCCATTTCGAGCGCCGTCATTGCCGCATCGAAACCTTTGTTGCCTTCCTTGCCACCGGCCCTGTCCGTCGCCTGTTCCACGGTGTTAGTGGTCAGGACGCCATTTGCCACCGGCACACCGAACTCCGCCGATGCCGCCGCCATGCCGCGCGCCGCTTCGCCCGCCACGTAGTCGAAATGCGGGGTATCGCCCCGAATCACGGCGCCGAGACAAACGAACGCGTCATATTTCTTGAGCTGCCCCAGCGTCTGGAGCGCGATGGAAAGCTCCCACGCGCCGGGCACCCTCACGACATCCACGTGTTCCTGGTCCACGCCGTTTTGCGCGAGAGCATCGAGTGCGCCACTCAGCAGGCGATCGGTGACAAAACCGTTGAAACGGCTCACCACGACGCCAAAACGCAGGCCGTTGGCATTGAGTCCGGCTTCAAAAACAGGCTTGGTCTTTTCGTTCATTTTCAGGTCAAAT
The DNA here is from genome assembly GCA_035552315.1 of Bryobacteraceae bacterium. GTDB lineage: Bacteria > Acidobacteriota > Terriglobia > Bryobacterales > Bryobacteraceae > BOG-234. Next base: position 52,445 of record DASZLO010000107.1, on the reverse strand, counting down.
CCGCCCGTTTTTGCATTCGTATCCCCCTCAAAATGAGTGGATTGTAACGCTGTATGGGATAATCGGAATTCAGCCCCATCTTACCGCATGGTCCCCGAATTCATCCGGAACTTCTCTATTATTGCCCATATCGACCACGGCAAAAGCACCCTGGCGGACCGTCTTCTGGAGACGACCGGCGCGCTTTCCCAGCGTGAAATGATGGCGCAGGTGCTCGACTCCATGGACCTTGAGCGGGAGCGCGGCATCACCATCAAAGCTCACGCCGTGCGCCTCGATTACAAGGCAGACGACGGCAACTGGTATCAGCTCAATTTGATCGACACGCCGGGCCACGTCGATTTTTCATACGAAGTTTCGCGCAGCCTGCAGGCTTGCGAAGGCGCTCTGCTCGTTGTGGACGCATCGCAGGGCGTGGAAGCGCAGACGCTGGCGAATACCTATCTTGCGCTGCATCACAATCTGGAAATTATTCCGGTCATCAATAAGATCGACCTGCCGGCAGCGGAGCCGGAGCGCGTTCGTGAGCAGATCGAAGAAGTGATCGGGATCGATGCCAGCGACGCTATGCTGGTCAGCGCCAAACAAGGCATCGGCATTCACGAAACGCTGGAGTCCATCGTCAAACGCGTGCCTCCGCCGCGCGGCAATCCGGAAGCTCCCTTGCGAGCGCTGATTTTCGATTCGTGGTTCGACGCTTATCGCGGCGTCATTATTCTGGCTCGCATCATCGACGGCAAGATCGGCATGGGGCAGCGGATCAAGCTCTGGTCCAACGGCGAACAGTTCAACGTGGAAGGCTTGGGGTACCAGTCGCCCAAAGCCATTCCGCTGCCGGAACTGACCGCGGGCGAGGTCGGCTACATCTACGCCAATATCAAAAATGTCGGCGACGCCAAGATCGGCGACACGATCACCGATGCGGTTAATCCATGTTCCGAGCCGCTGCCTGGCTTCGAAGAGATTAAGCCGATGGTTTTCGCCGGCCTCTATCCGGTGGAATCGCATGAGCACGGGATGCTGCGCGATGCGCTGGAAAAGCTCCGTCTGAACGACAGCGCCATGAGCTTTGAGCCGGAAAATTCCGTTGCACTGGGGTTTGGATTCCGCTGCGGCTTTCTCGGACTGCTCCATCTGGAAATCGTGCAGGAGCGCCTCGAGCGCGAATTCAATATCGATCTCATCACCACCGCCCCTGGCGTTCGCTACCGCGTGACGAACACGAAGGACGAAGTCATCGAAATCGACAACCCGACGAAGTTTCCCGACCCGGCGTCGATCAAGAAGATAGAAGAACCTATCATCGATGCCAGCGTGATTTCCCGCGAAGAATATTTAGGCGGCATTCTGGCGCTGCTGGAAGAGAAGCGCGGCGTGCAGAAGAAATTCGAGTACATCGGGGCCGGCCGGGTAATGCTGCTCTACGAGATGCCGCTCAATGAAATTGTGCTGGATTTCTACGACCGGCTCAAGAGCGCTTCCCGCGGCTACGCTTCGCTCGACTATCACCTGGCCGGCTTCCGCGTTTCCCCTATGGTGCGGCTGGATATTTTGATTGCGGGCGAACCGGTGGACGCGCTGTCGCTGATCGTGCACCGGGATTTCGCCTACGACCGGGGCAAGATGCTGATCGAGCGGATGCGCAAGCTGATTCCGCGCCAGATGTTCGAGATTGCCTTGCAGGCCGCTATCGGAAGTAAGATCATCTCCCGGGAAACCATCGCCGCGATGCGCAAGAACGTGATCGCGAAGTGCTACGGAGGCGACATCAGCCGCAAGCGCAAGCTGCTGGAGAAACAAAAGGAGGGTAAGAAAAGGATGAAGCGCGTGGGCCGGGTGGATATCCCGCAGGAAGCGTTCCTGGCGGTCCTGAAGGTGGGGGATTCGGGCCCGGAGGATTGAGCCGGGGGTATTAAAGCCCGGCCAGGCGAGTCCCGTGCGCCTTATTCCGCCCTGCAATTGCAATAAGATCGAAACCGGGTAACATTGCACGGGGCAAATCGGTCTGTTATCATCAGACAGTACCAGAGTCGGGTTTTTCTCGCCTTTGATCTGCCAATAATTCCAACCAGGGAGTAAACACAGCTAACTGAATGAGCTTTACCGTATTTCTGGGCAATTTGCCCGTCTGGGTCACCGCCGATGACATTAAACAATGGCTCTCCGCGGAAGATCTGGTCGCGGATTCTGTTAAGGTAATTCGGAACCACGAAACGCAGGAGTCCAAGGGATTCGCGTTTGTGGAAGCGCCGACCGCGGACGAAATGCAGGCGATTATCCGCCGTTTCGACCGAGCTCCGCTTGAGGACAAGGTTCTCCGCGCAAACCCAGCCCAGCCGTCCAAAGGCGCAGTAAAAGGTCCCGCCCCGTCAAATGGCGGATCCAATGGCGCGCCCAAACCAGCTGAGCAACGCGTTGGCGCCGGCATGGCCAGCCGTCCGGAACGCCGCGGCGGCGGCGCCAAAAAACGGGAACAGGAGCCCAAGAGCGCTTTCGCCACCGAACTGGCAAAAGTACTCTAAACCGCCAGCTCTGTCCCTTGCTGCACAGCTGTGATTGTGACACCACAGCCCGGCTGTCAACATCCCCAAAAGATTCAGTGTTATAGGTCCCGGCAGTCCATTTGCCAGAGGATGTGAAATGCCGTTCCTCAGGGTTGGTTTACCGCTTTTGCTCCTTGTCTCCGGGATCCCCCTCTCCGCGGACCAGGAACTGCTTCGCGCAGCCGCCGAAAGCAACGTAAATCAACGTTACCTGATTGAAAGCATTTCATTTGCCGGTGTCGATCTGGATGACGTGGAGAATTCCAGCCTTCCCGCCAGCCTTCGCACCCGTTTGAAGGATTTGATCGGGCAAAACTGCGACGTCGCAGCCCTTGAATCCCTGTCCGCTGAAATCCGCCGTGAACTGCACTTCCGGACCGTCACCCAACACCTCTCCAAAGGCAGCGCTCCCGACAAAATCCGGGTCGATTTCGAAGCGGAACGACATGATCTCGCTTTCGACGTCTCACTCCCGAAGTTCCTGTACAACTCGCAGCAAGGTGCCACAGGGGAAGTGGATGCCAGCCTGCGGTTCAAGAACAACACGCTTGCTTTCGGGCTGGTCAGCAACGGGGATGACCTTGTGGAGCGCTTCTCGGGCATTACAGCGCGTTTCGAGAGTGCGGCCTTCGGACCTCAGATCGGAGCCGGGCAGACCCGCCTGGGAATCACGTTCGAGGATTATCACGAACAATGGAACAGTCAAACGGTAGCCGAAGCGGCGGAGGTCGGGCTCGACCGGTACCGTTCCCGCTGGAATGTGGCGCCGGAACTCACGATCGCGGTCGCCCGCCCGGTGACTGTTTCCTTCGGTACAAGCTTCGAACGCATGGAGTCGGAGAATCATGGCGTAGCGGACCGCTATGCCAATGCGGCGACGTTCGGCGTCCACGCGGGGCACAAAATTGAAGGCAACGGAATTCAGCAGCAACTCGACTGGAAGTACAGCTTGCGCGTTGCCACCCACATGCTCGGTTCCTCCTACTCGTACGCACGTCATATGATTACAGCCCGCTACGAGGCGAGGTCGGGACGGCATACGATTTCGAGCGAATTCGTGGCCGGTTCGATTGCGGGAAACGCCCCGTTCTTCGACCGGTTCGTACTGGGCAGCAGTTCCACCTTGCGAGGCTGGAACCGCTATGACATCGATCCAGTGGGCGGCAACCGTGTCGTACACAATGAAATCGCCTATTCCTACAGGATCGGCGAAGGTTCCGTGGAGGGCTTCTATGACGTGGGCGCGCTCTGGCATTCCGACGGCGGTCGCACCGACCGGACCGCCGAGCCGCGGCATTCCCTGGGAATCGGGTACAAGCAGGGTATCTTTGTTTTATCGATGGCTGTTCCGGTTCGCGACGGGCGAATCGAACCCGTATTCATGGCCGGTATGAACTATTGAAGAATTTGACGGATCTGAATTGACGCGCAGGAAACTGATACTGACCCTCGCAGCGGCTTTCACAGCCGCCGGGTCTTCGTGCGCCTGGGCGGTCTCGGCGGCAGGTCCGGCAATGACGGTTCGTCTGGACGGCGACTTCCTTCGCATCGCCCTTCCCCATCTTGAATTTCTGAAGGGCAAGCCTCTCGACAGACTGAAGGACGGCGCATCGGTCGCCTTTATCGGCCAGGTGACTATAACCACCGGCCCCAACTCACTGAACCCGGTGGCCCGCTCGGTGGCCCGTTTTGCGCTGAGCTACGACATTTGGGAAGAACGATTCTCGATCACCAAAATCGGCCAGAATTTCGATGCCCGCCGTTCCGTTTCTCACCTTTCCGAGCAGGCCGCCGAAGCCTGGTGCATCGACAACCTGACCGTGGACCGGTCGCAGCTGCCGGCGGACAAGGAGTTCTGGGTACAACTGGACCTGCGCACCGAAGACCCGCGCGATCAGACCGGCGTCGTCGGGGATCCCGGCATCAGTATCACCAGACTGATAGAAATTTTCAGCCGTCCGGCCCGCGGAGCACAATCGCGCTGGCTTTCGAGCAGTGGGCCGTTCCGCCTGGCGGACTTGAAACGCCTCGACGTCCGGGGGCCGCGCGGGTGAGTCTCCGGACCCGGCTGGCGCTCGTTTTCATCGCGGCAACCATTGTTCCGCTGGCCGCGACCGTTTGGGTGACCACCGCACTTTTGGACCGAAGCCTTCGCCTCTCGCCAATCGGCCAGCTCTCCGATCTTTCGCTTTCTCTGGAGAAAACCGGCCACGAATATTACACCCAGGCGCGCGAGCAACTGAAGGCCGATGCGCTGGCCGGCCGGGCCACTCCGGCGCAGCCTGCCGACGCCATCGCGGATTTCGCAGCCAGTGACGACACCGAGCGTTTCGTCCGCTTCGGCCCCGGCGAAAGCCAATTGCTCTACCTCCTGAAGACTCCCGAGGGCGTGAAGGCCTGGCAGCGGCCGCTCTCCATCCGTATGCAGGATCTTGCGCAGGAATACAGCGATGCCCGCCTGACCGTGAATTCTCTGGCTCGTCTGCGGCGCGGTTTTTTCCTCACGTGGGGGCTGCTGGCCGCGGCCATCTCCCTGATTGCCCTGACCCTGGTATGGCTGGTTGCAACCCGTTTCAGCCGTCCGCTGGTCAAACTGACGGAAGCCCTCAAGAACCTCGCGGCGGGCGATTTCCGTATCCGTGTTCCCAATGACCGGACCGACGAAATCGGCCTTGCCACTGAAGCGTTCAACCGCACCGCCGCCCAGCTCGAACAAAGCCGCGACCGGCTGGTGTCTCTCACGCAGCTTGCCAGTTGGCAGGCGCTGGCCCGCAAGACCGCGCACGAGGTGAAGAACTCGCTGACGCCGATCCGCCTCACCGTGGAAGAAATGGTGGCGCGCGGCACCGCCGGGATCGAAAATCGCCAGTTCCTCGAGCAGGCGGCCGCCATCGTCGTGGATGAAATCGAATCGCTCGAACGCCGCATTCGCGCCTTTTCCGAATTCTCCACCGAGCCCCCGGTTTGTCCCGAGCCGTTGGATATCTACGAAATCATCGACGAACGCATCGCCTTCCTTAAGTCCGCGCATCCGGAGATCCGCTACGCCGTGGAGGCTGCAGCCAATACCCCCAGCGCCATGGCGGATCAGGATCTGGTGAAGGGCATCCTGCTGAACCTGCTCGAAAACGCCGCCGAAGCGGCGGGCGAAGGCGGCCAGGTTCTGGCGCGAGTCACCGCGACCGAGGACCGGGTGGCCATCGAAGTACACGACTCCGGCCCCGGCTTGAGCGAACTGGCCCGCACGTCTCTGTTCCAGCCCACCATCTCTTTCAAGAAGCGCGGCATGGGACTGGGGCTTTCCATCGCACGCAAGAGCGCGCTGCTTTCCGGCGGCGACATTTTGTTGATCGCCGGTGAGCTCGGCGGCGCAGGTTTCCGCGTTCTGCTCCCGAAATCGAACCATGGCATCCCGGCGCATACTGGTCGTTGACGACGAAGAGAATATTGGCCGCTCGCTCCGCATGATTCTGGAACGGGAGGGATATCAGGTGAACGCTGTCGCCTCGGCGGCGGCGATGCGCGCCTTTCCCGACAAGACCCGCATCGATCTTTTCCTGCTGGATGTACGTCTGCCCGACGCCAATGGCATCGAGCTGCTGGGCGAACTGCAATCGAACGACATCACCGCTCCGGTGATCATGATTTCCGGACATGCCACCATCGCCGACGCCGTGCAGGCCACGCGAGCCGGGGCATTCGATTTTCTTGAGAAACCGCTCGGGCGCGATCGCGTGATGGTCGCCGTCAAGAACGCGCTAGAACAGAACAACCTCAAACAGGAAAACAAGCGGCTGCGCGAAGCGGTTGGTCCCGGCGCCAGAATGATAGGGTCGAGCCCGGCTTTTCAGCGCGCCGTTGAGCAGGCCTCGATGGCGGCGCGATCCGACGCGCGCGTGCTGCTGATCGGCGAATCCGGAACGGGCAAGGAACTTCTCGCGGCGCATATCCACGGGACGAGCCCTTTCGCCGGCGGTCCGTTTGTGAAGGTGAATTGCGCGGCCATTCCCGGAGAGCTGATTGAAAGCGAACTGTTCGGCCACGAGAAAGGCTCATTCACCGGCGCGACCTCCATGCGGCGGGGAAAATTCGAACTGGCGGATAATGGCACGCTTTTCCTAGATGAAATCGGCGATCTGCATGCGAACTCCCAGGCGAAACTGCTGCGCGTGCTGCAGGAAGGCGAGTTCCATCGCGTGGGAGGCGAGCAGGTGATCCGCGCCACGGTGCGGGTTGTCTCGGCGACCAACCGCGATCTGACCGCCATGGTTGCGCAGGGGAAATTCCGCGAGGATCTGTATTACCGGGTAAGCGTGGTGCCTGTGAGGGTGCCCGCGCTGCGGGAACGCCCCCAGGACATTCGTCCGATGGCCGAGTATTTCCTCGAAGACTTCTGCGGCCGCAACGGATTCCGGCAGAAAACCTTTAACCCCGAAGTCTGGGAGGTTTTCGAAAGCGGCAAGTGGCCGGGCAATGCCCGCGAGCTGCGCAATGTGGTGGAGCGCATGGCCATTCTCTCGCATGGCGACGAGATTACGTCCGAGGCCGTGCCCATAGAACTTCGCCTGCCGCAGCGGGAAAATGGCGCGCGGTCGAGCGTGCAGGAAGCGCGTGAAGTGGCAGAGAGGGAACATGTCTTGCGTTCTCTCGAAGAGGCTGGATGGAACGTCTCCAGCGCAGCCCGAGCCCTGGGGATGGAACGAACCAACCTGCACAAGCGAATTCGCGCGCTCGGTCTGGCGCGCGGTAAATGATCCGCTCGCTCGAACCGGAGTTAATGGACAACCCCGGCATCGAGGGGCCGATTCTCGACAAGTTCCACCGCGATCTGAACCGCGTGCACAGGCTGCTGGGCAGTTATCCCACCATCGAACGCTTCATTCGCAAAGACAAGCAGCCGGTCCGAAGCGTGATCGATATCGGGTGTGGCGGAGGAGCGCTTCTCGACTACCTGCGGCGGAGACTGCAGGTCGAAGTGACCGGCATCGATCAGAAACCCGGCACCGCCAGTGACATTCCGATCATCGCCGCCAACGCGATCACCGATCCCCTGCCTTCGGCCGACGTGGCGGTCTCATCTTTCGTGTCGCATCACCTGTCGCCCGAAGAAAACATCGCGCTGATCCGGAACGTCAGCCGATCCTGCCGGAGATTCATCATCCTCGACCTGATCCGTCATCCGATGCCGCTCTGGCTCTTCACGATTTTCATTTGCCCCCTGATTGGCCGCGAAGCCGCTGTGGACGGGCGCCAGTCAGTTCGCAGGGCTTACACTCCGGACGAATTCAAAGAAATGGCGCGAACGGCTATCGAGGGCACCAACGCAACCCTCGCCACCGATGTTTCACCCCTGCTTTCCAGACAAGTGATCGATATTCATTTTGCATAATTGTTTGCAGAATGCCCGACGCAAAACTGTACGCCTGGTGGGCGCATCGCCAGGGTCTGGATGGAAGCTTCAGCGGCCTAAGCGCATCTGAAGTTCTGGAACGCGCAGGATGGGCGCGCTCGGTTGGAGGCGCCGCTCCGTACCTGACGCTTTTCTCCCGGGCAGGCATAAGGCGCGACGACGCCGATGCCGGCGTGGCGAAGGTTGCCATCCAGGAACTGCCCTGCGCGCGCGGCTGCACCTACGTGGTTCCGGCGTCCGATTATGCGCTGGCGCTTGCCGCCGGGCAGCCATTCGCCGGCGATGAGATGAAGGTCGCCCGAAAGCTGGGAGTCACTGACGCCGAGATTGCGAAATTACGCGCGGCGGTCTTGAAATCTCTCGCGGGCGAGCCGCTCGATATGGATGCCATTCGCGAAAAGGTTGGCGGCGCCGCGCGCAACCTCGGGCCGGAGGGCGTGAAGAAGGGCCTGGCCACTACCTTGCCCGTTGCGGTCGGCCTGCTGCAGACCTCCGGGGAGATTCGCCGCCTGCCGGTCAACGGCCGCCTCGATCAGCAGAGATACCGCTATGCCCTGTGGAAGCCCGGTCCGCTGGAGGGCTGGAGCAAGACCCAGGAAGAGTCGTTTGTCGAACTGGCCCGCAAATTCTTTTCGTGGATCGGACCGGCGCGGATTTCCGAGTTTGAGGAATTCGCAGGTTTGGGGGTGAAGGCTGCGAAGTCCGCGGTCGCGCCGCTGAACCTGGTTGAAGTCGCGGAAGAGTATCTTATTCTCGGGAACGATGAGGCGGAGTTCCGGAAATTCAAAGCGCCCGCCCAGCCGCAGTACGCGCTCATCAGCAGCATCGATACGATCCTGCTCAAACACCAAGGTCTGCAGGGCAGGAATCACACAATTCTGGATCGCGGACAGGCGATCGGCGAGTGGGCATTCGATCAAGAGACTAATTCCATTGCCTGGGCTTCGTCCGTCAAACGAACGCGCGCGCTGGAGGAGGCGGTGGCGAGGATGGAGAATTTCATCAAAGAAGATTTAGGCGATGCGAGGTCGGTCAGTCTGGACAGTCCAAAGAGCCGCGCGCCGCGCATCGAAGAACTCCGCAAGGCAGCCACCGCGTCATGACACATCGAACGGGTTTTCTTTTCGATCCGACTGCGAAAGAGCACAATCCCGGCATGGGACATCCGGAGCAGCCGGCCCGCTGGGATGCCGCCATGCGGGGTCTGGACGATCTGCCGGTCACGGTATCTGAGCCGCGCGCCGCGACCGTCGACGAACTGGCTCTCTGCCACACGCGCGACTATATCCGGCTCGCGCAGCGCGAGGTTCAAAGCGGGGCCGCGATCCTCAGTACGGGCGACACCGATATCTGTCCGCGTTCATACGAGGTGGCCCTGCATGCCGCCGGTACCTGCCTGAATGCGGTTGACCTGGTGATGCACGGCTACGCGAAGAATGCCTTCTGCATCGTTCGCCCGCCGGGCCATCACGCGAGTGCCGACCGCGGCATGGGATTTTGTCTCTTCAACAACATCGCTGTGGCGGCTCGTTATGCGCAGCGGCATTATGGCGTCGAGCGGGTTGTGATTGCCGATTGGGATGTTCACCACGGTAATGGCACGCAGGATATCTTCTACCGCGATCCGTCGGTTTTCTTTTTCAGCACTCACCAGTCGCCCTGGTACCCGGGGACGGGCGCGGCGAATGAAACCGGCGCGGGCGCGGGCGAAGGGACAACGCTCAACTGTCCTTTTCCTTCCGGCGCCGGGCGCGATCAGATTCTCGGCGCGTTCCGGGAACGCCTGATGCCGCGAATGACCGAATTTCAACCCGACCTGATCCTGATTTCCGCGGGCTTCGATTCACGCGCGGGCGATCCGCTCGGGCAGTTCCGGCTGACGGACTCCGACTTCGCCGAACTCACCGCGTTGATGATGGAAATTGCGGATCGCAGCGCGGGCGGGCGGCTGATATCGGTGCTCGAAGGCGGTTACAATCTTGACGGACTCGAGAAGGCGGTACGCTCCCATACACATTCACTTTGGAGCTTCCCTTTGGAACCCAGGTTGCCATAGCGATACGGGAGGTTTCAAACATGAATTGGGACAGAATTGAAGGCAACTGGAAGCAGATGGCCGGTAAGGCCCGTGAAAAGTTTGGCAAGCTCACCGACAGCGATCTGGAGCGGGTCAAAGGGAAGCGTGACCAGCTCGCAGGCATGATTCAGGAACGCTACGGGATCGCCAAGGATGAGGCGGATCGCCAGGCGGATGAGTGGGCAGACTCGCTCAAGGATGAACAGCGTACGGAACGGGCCGGCCGCTTCTAGTTAAATAAACTGATTCCGGCAACTCCGGCGGCACCCGCTTCGACACATGTGTGCGCATTCGAAGCGGTGATGCCGCCGAGCGCTATCAGGGGAACAGAGGTGAGTTGCGCGGCAGCGTAAATCGCCTCCAAACCGAGAGGGGGTCGATCAGTGGATTTCGAGAGCGGCGCGAAAATCGGCGCCAGCAGAATATAATCTGCGCCTGCGAGAGTCCTGACATCCCCCGCGGAATGACAAGCCGCGCTCACAATGAAAGGCGACGTCGTGAGGGCCCGTATCTTCGCGGGCAGTAAAGCTCCGTCCCGTAGATGCACTCCGTCCGCACCGCACGCGATGGCAATATCTGTACGATCGTTCACAAGTATTTTGGTCTGCCACGGATTGGGCAATTGCAGAACTTTCCGTACTAATTCCGCCAGCCGCCGGGCAGTGAGTTCCCGCTCACGAATCTGCAGCAGATCCACCATGCCAATGTCTAACCACTGCCACAGATGTTTGAGCCAGCGGGCCTCGTCGGCAGCGGCGGCGCCATCGGTAATCAAATAGCGAATCACAGCGGATTTTCCAGCGGCAAGTAATACCGATCGCCCGCGCAGGACCGGCAGAGAGTGCGGCCGTCGCGAATCACCTGGCGCTCGAAACTGATTCCTTCGCCGCATTCCGCGCAGGCGCGGGGCTGGCCTTTGTATCCAGGAAATTCCTGCGGACCCAGCTCGACCCGCACCCACTGATCTTCGAACAAGTCCGTCGCGGGCATCACGCGGTACGCTTCCATCTGACGCGCATTCGCGTTTTCGATTTCAGGAAACAATTCCCGCGCCCGCGCCTTCGCCGATTCGCGCGCGACAACGCGCACCGAACGTCCGCTCTCCAGATCGCAAAACGTGGCAGCCATTTTTCCGAAGTCGCGGAACTTGAGCGCGCGTTTGCCGAGCCGGCATCCGGTCACTACTGGAATTGCATCGGTCGCGCAGCGATCGATCTCGATAAACGTGATCAGGCGCTTCCTGTCTTTGCCTTCGGGCTCCTGTATGCCCAGCAAAGCCAGTCCGTGGATAGCCATTCGCAGCCCGAGAATCTGCCCCGCGCACAAATGACCGTGCGCAACAGCCGCGAGATGTTCGTATTCGGGCAGCGTTCTCATACATCCCCGGGCAGACCGGGTCCCGGCGCCGCGACGGCCGTGCGGGCCTGTTTTCTTTTCACATGGGCGTCATGCGCATGGCGATGCAATTCGCTGATATCGACGCCCATGAATGCCAAGGCTATCGCACCCGCGGCGGCCGCGGGCAGCGTGAGTATCCAGAACGCGATCTCGGAAAAGATCTGCGCGTTGGTGCGCTCCACCAGCAGGAGCTCCAGACCGTACATAATGGCTGCCTGATAGGCGCCGACATTGGCGGGCGCGTTGGGAATCAGTGTTCCGACCGCCTTCACCAGAAGAACGAACGCCGCCGCCGTCACACCGAAATCGAAGGCGTCGGAGCGCGCGAGCGCCCACAGCGCCAGAATTTGCGCCAGCCAGTAAAGACCGCTGCCCAGCATTGCCAGCCGCAATTCGCGCCAGTGCCCGAGTTCGTGAATCTCGTTGAGCAGATATTTGAATTTGACCGCCCATTTATTGTTCCGGACGAAAAGCCGCGCGTGACCGCGGCGAAACAGAACATAGAGGATCAGGGCTGAAATCACGGCAACGCCGGCGCCGAATCCCCACATCACGCGGGTGACAACCGCATGGTTTCCGATCTGAAACGTGACGATCAGGTAGACGATTACGATCCAGGCGCCATCCATGATGCGCAGAATTACATCGGAGGTGACCGCCAGAGAGAGCGAAACTTCGGATTCATAGGAAAGCAGGAAACAACGCACCACTTCCCCCGCCCGCGCCGGCAGCACATCGTTGGCAAAAAGGCCGACGAACACCGATTGCAGACAAACCCGGAAAGAGGGCGCTCCCGCGGGCCGGAGAAAGACCCACCAGCGCCAGGCATCCGCGAAATAGACCGCGATCTCGAGAACGACAGCGACCGCGACCCACTTCCAGTTCATGGTGCGCAGATGATCGCCCAGTTGCGCGTAGGGGAATTTCGAAAGAACCCAGATGAGAGAAACGGCGGAGACCGCGTACCCGATGGCCGGTATCAGCCACTTCGATACTGCGCGCCGTGCGGGCGCTTTCTCGACGATATCCATGCGTCCGACAACCTAATGATAGCGAACGAATGAAATGCTCAGCGCGAGCGCATCGCGCGAATCAGCTTCCGGCTGGACCACCCCGCCGTCATGAAGAAGAAGCCCAGTCCGAGCAGCACCACCGTGAAGCGGCGGCCGGGCGAGAGCGTGAGGGCCACCGCCGAACTGTCGGCGCTCACGTTGGTTTCCACATGCAGCGATACGGTAACGGGACGGGCGTTCTGCTGGTTGACGATTACCACTGCATATTGGCCGCTTCTATCGATCACCCTGCGAAATTCTCCTGAGCGGCCGTTCGTAGTCACCGCCATGGTGTCGTGCTCGCGTCCCCGGTCGAACAAGCGGAATTCACTCATCGGCAGCAGTTCGGCATGCACGGTCGCACCGCCCTGCAGCACTTCGAAGCTGCATGTGACGCTGGCCGGAGTCTGGCGGACCGTGAACGGAATCCAGCGAAAGTCTCCGGGATCGAGCCGGAATGACTGATCGGGCGCGGGCGCTGCCAGCAGAAATGCAGGGAGAAAAAAAGTAAGAAGATATCTCATTCGCGCCAGACGATCTTTCCGCCTGTCACTGTCATCGTAACGTGCGTCCTCGGAATCGCCGCCGGCGCGATGGTCATAATGGCTCGGGCGAGCGCGGCCGAACGGAAAATGAAGACCGCGAATAAACTCCGCATCACGAAACGTACTGTAGCATCCGGTAAGCTGAATACTTGAGATGAGATCGAGGATCACCTTTCGCGTCCTGATCGCGCTAACCCTGGGCATCATGTTCTTCGCGCGTTTGTCCGGCGGCCGCATGTCCGTCAAGCCGTTTGTGCCCTTCTACTACTGGTTTCTGGCTTCGGTATTCGTCTTCGGCGCGTTCGGCCTTGTGTCTGCCTGGCATGCCTTTCGGGAGCCGCACAACCGCCGAGCTTATCTGACCGATGTTGTGCTCGCCGCGGCCTGGGTTCCTTACTGGTTCGCCAACCTTCGCTGATGCCGCTGCGCCGGTCATCCGCGACCGGAGGTAATAGAATAGTAGCTATCCCCGTCGTCCCGGTCCATGGCAGAAAATCCATTCGTCCATCTTCATAACCACACCGACTACTCCCTGCTGGATGGCGCTTGCGAAATCGACCAGTTGATGGACGTGGTCGCCGAGCAGAAGATGCCCGCTGTCGCCATGACCGACCATGGCAACCTGTTTGGCGCGGTGAAGTTTTACAACGCCGCCAAAGCCAAGGGCATTCATCCCGTCATCGGTTGCGAAGTCTACGTCTCGCAGCAGGGGCACAAGACCCGCTCGGACACCGACCGTTACAACCACCTCGTTCTGCTTTGCGAAGACCAGGATGGCTATCGAAACCTGATCAAGATGGTTTCAACCGCCTACCTCGAAGGCTTCTATTACAAGCCCCGCATCGACAAGGAAATGCTCGCGGCCCACTCGAAGGGCCTGGTCTGTCTCTCGGCGTGTCTGCGCGGCGACCTGAATGAAGCGGTTCTCAACGACAAATACGACGATGCCCGCCGCCTGGCTTACACCTATCGCGACATCTTCGGCAAAGACAACTTCTTCCTCGAAATTCAGGACCACGGCCTCGAACAGGACAAACGGCTCACCCCGCAAATCAATCGCCTTTCGGTGGAAACCGGCATCCCGCTGGTAGCTACCAACGACTCCCATTACCTGCGGCGCGAAGACGCCCGCGCGCACGAAATTCTGATGTGCATCCAGACCGGCAAAACCATGTCGGATCCCAACCGGATGCACTGGGATCATCCCGATTTCTATCTCAAAACGCGCGATGAAATGATGGGCCTCTTCGGCGAGCTCGAAGACGCCGTCAACCGCCCGTGGGATATCGCGCAGCGCTGCAACGTGAAGCTCGAAAAAGCGAAGGACCCTTTCCCGCGCTTCGACATCCCCCCTTCCCATACCACCGATTCCTATTTCGCCTACGTGGCGCGCGAAGGGTTCGAGAAACGGCGGCCGCGTCTTGAAGCGCTGCGCGCTTCGGGACATTTGAAATTCGATCTCGGCCATTACCTGGAGCGTCTGGAATTCGAGATCCAGATGATCCAGCAGATGAAGTTCTCCGGGTACTTCCTCATCGTCTGGGATTTCATCCGGTTTTCCAAGATGAAGAACATCCCGGTGGGCCCGGGACGCGGTTCGGCCGCCGGAAGCCTCGTCAGCTACGCGATGCAGATCACCGATATCGATCCGCTGCAGTACGGGCTTCTGTTCGAGCGCTTCCTCAATCCCGAGCGCATCAGCATGCCCGATATCGACATCGATTTCTGCATGAACCGGCGCGGCGAAGTGATTCAGTACGTGACCGAGAAGTACGGCCGCGAACAAGTGGCCCAGATCATCACCTTCAATACGCTCGGCGCGCGCGCTGCCATCAAAGACGTGGGACGCGTGCTCGACATGAGCTTCGGGGACGTGGACAAAATTACGAAACTGGTCCCGACCACGCTCAACATCAAGCTCAAGGATGCGATTGAGCAGGAGCCCGGGTTCGCCGCGCTTGCAAAGGCCGATCCACGCGTGCAGGAAGTTCTGGACGTGGCAAGACGCCTTGAAGGGTTCGCGCGCAATTCATCCGTGCATGCGGCGGGCGTCGTGATCTCGCCCGAGCCGCTGCGCAATATCGTTCCGCTGTACCGCACCAATCGCGAGGAAGTCGTCACGCAGTACGACATGAACGGCCTTGAGAAGCTGGCGCTTCTCAAGATGGATTTCCTCGGCCTGACCACGCTCACGCTTATCGACGATGCGCTGAAGATGATCGAGAGGCGCCACGGTGTCCTGATCGTCCCTGAGGAACTCAACACCGAGGACCCGGGGGCTTACGAGATCTTCTGCAAAGGTTTCACCAGCGGCATTTTCCAGTTCGAATCGCCCGGCATGCGCGACATTCTGCGCCGCTACCAGCCTTCGCGGATCGAAGATCTGACTGCGCTCAACGCGCTCTATCGCCCCGGCCCCATGGCGATGATCGACGACTTCATCGATCGCAAGCACGGGCGCAAACCGGTCGTCTACGACCTCCCCGAAATGAAGGAGGTTCTCGAAGAAACCTACGGCGTCATGATCTACCAGGAACAGGTCATGCAGATATCGAACCGCGTCGCCGGCTATTCGCTGGGCGACGCCGATATTCTGCGCCGGGCGATGGGCAAGAAAAAAGTCGAGGAGATGGACAAGCAGCGCAGCCGTTTCCTCGCCGGCGCAGCCGAGCGCGGCCACCCGTCCAAAAAAGCTGAGAAGATCTTCGACCTGATGGCGCAGTTCGCCGGCTACGGCTTCAACAAGTCGCATTCGGCCGCCTACTCCTACGTTGCATTCATCACCGCGTACCTGAAAGCGCACTACCCGGTGGATTTCATGGCCGCGCTGCTCACGTCCGAAACCGGAAATACGGCCAAGGTCGTGAAGTACATCAACGAATGCCGCGAAATGAACATCCGGGTGCTGCCGCCGGATGTGAACGCCAGCGAATACACATTTACGCCGGTTAAGGATGAGCTGGGCGATGCCATCCGGTTCGGCCTGGGCGCGGTAAAAAATGTCGGCCAGGGCGCGGTGGAAGCCATCATCAAAGCGCGCACGGAAATCGGCAGGTTCAAGTCCATATACCAGTTCTGCGAACACTCCGACATGCAGGCCATCAACCGGCGCGTGATGGAAAGCCTGGTGAAAGCCGGCGCCATGGATTCGATGGAAGGGACTCGCGCCCAACTGCTGCTTGCGCTCGATGCCGCCATCGAAACCGGCAACCGCGCCGCGAAGGATCGCGACAGCGGTCAGGGCGGCCTCTTCGGCGGACCGGCGGAGCTGCAGCCCGAACCTGCATTGCCGAGAGCGAACGACTGGACGCTCAAGGAAAAGCTGAATGGCGAAAAGGAACTGCTTGGATTTTACGTAACTGGCCATCCCCTCGACAGCTACGAGGAGAAGATCGCCGAGCTGGCCACGCACGATTCGAGCAAGCTGGAAGATCTGGAAAAGGGCGCGGAAGTGGCGCTGTGCGGGATGCTCACCGGCATTCAGAAGCGGCGCAACAAGGAAGGCAAAGCCTGGGCTTCGCTGGTGATTGAGGATCGTCTCGGCAACATCGAAGCGATGGTTTTCACCACGCAATACGAGCGGCTGGCGGCCATGCTGCTGGAAGATCAGGCGGTGCTGGTGCGCGGTTCGGCACTTCCCGAGGAAGGGAATCCGACCAAGATTTCGATACAGGAGATCGTGCCGCTGGATCTGGCGCGGGTGCCGCTGCCCAGCCTGATCGGAATCAAGGTATTCGTCGGCCGGACCGATGCGTCGAAGCTGCACGAACTTTTTGCGCGCAAGCCAGGGGACACGCAGGTTCGTCTGCGAATCGAATCGGCGCGGGATTTCTCAGTCGTTCTCGACGTTCCAGCGAAGGTTCGGCCGGACCGGGAATTCCGCGCCGAATTGACCCGTCTCTGCGGCCCCGACCCGATGCAGGTTTTGGGCGGGTAACAGTGTTCGGTAGGATGCATGTAGATACACATGCGAACCAGGCTGATCATTGATGACGAACTGCTGGGACGCGCCCGGGAATTGACAGATATCCGCGAAGAGACGGCTCTTGTTCGCGCCGGACTTGAAGCGCTGATTGCTCGCGAAGCCGGAAAACGGCTAGCTGCTCTCGGCGGCACACAGCCGCGGCTGCGTCCAATACCCAGACGCCGCTCCAAAGTCCGCTGAGGCTTGTATCGCGGAGAGGCCGCGGCGGCCTGGTTCTGAGTCATCCGTTTGTCCTGGGTGAACTGGCTTGCGGGAATCTGAAGGACCTGACCGCCACGTCGCGAAGTCTGGAAGCATTGCCCAAGGCGATTCCGCAACCTACGAAGAGGCTGCCGGTTTTGGACGCTGGATAAAAGACTAGAGGACGTGGCGCGGCGAATGAAGATTCAGGTAGTCGGCGGCCTGTTGCAGTAGTTCATCAACCCGGTTTGGGTCGAGGGGCGGCGCCAGGGTTTGCTTGCTTAGTTTCTGACCTTGTTCGTTTCTTACGACCGGGATGTGTTTGTATTTTGGCGTAGGCAAACCGAGAAGCTGCTGCAGGCGAATCTGACGCGGGGTAGAATCCAGCAGATCGTCTCCTCTCACGATGTCGGTGACGCCCTGAAAAGCATCGTCCACCACCACTGCCAGCTGATAAGCGAAGATGCCGTCGGATCGCTTTACCGTGAAGTCATCGAGGGTGTACTTTTGGCCGGTTATGGCCAGATGCGGTTTTAACTTTTCCAGCGCCTCTTCGTAGGCCTCTGCGCGCGTGCTCTGATAAATAACTTCGCCATCCCACTCGAACCTGAAGCGTTCAAGCGTGCGCAGGATATCGGCCGCGGCGCCTTTCGCGGTGCGGGGTCCGTCCAGATCTTCAATCCGCACCAGCCACTTTCCGCCGGCGGCGCGCGCGTCGCGATAGCTAGCGAGGGCCGTCACCAGCGATCCGAAATGCAGGGGGCCTGTGGGGGACGGGGCGAAACGGCCGACGTAACTCAATTGCGCGTGCGGTTTTTGGCCACGAACTGGATCACCGGGATCAACGAATTGCGGTCTTCCGGCTTGGCAACCCGGGGCCGGTTGGCCAGTTCCAGGTTCAGGCTCTGCACGAAAGCCTCGATTTGGCCCTGCATCGCCGCCATCCGGGCGCGCATATTGAGAATGATTTCCACTCCCGCCAGATTCACGCCGAGATCGCGTGTGAGGTGAAGAATCACCTCCAGCCGCTCCAGATCCTCATCGGTATAGAGACGCGTATTGCCTTCGCTGCGGCTGGGCTTCAGCAGCCCTTCGCGCTCATAAAGCCGCAGAGTCTGCGGATGAACGCTGTACTGCTCGGCCACCGAGGAGATCATATACGCGGCTTTGGATTTCTCACGCATTGGCTGAGCCCTCCTCTACAAAAAGGTCTTTGCGCGGGTCCTCAGGATTCAGGGTCGCCAGTTCGCGGAGCAATTCTTTGGTGCGCTCGTCCTGAACGACCGGCGCTTTCAGCATCACCTGCACGATCTGATCGCCGCGGGTGTTTTTCCGGGAGTTGAAGATGCCCCGCTCCCGCAGACGGAACTTCTGCTCGTTCTGCGTGCCGGGGGGAATCTTCAGGAGCGTCTTGCCGTCGATTGTCGGCACCTCGATTTTGGCGCCCAACCCCGCCTCGGTTACCGTCACCGGTATCTTCAGCAGGATGTTGTCACCCTCCCGGTTGAAAACCGGGTGGGGCTCGACGTGGGTGGTGATGTAAAGGTCGCCGGCAGGCGCTCCCATGGTTCCGGCGTTGCCTTTGCCCGCGACGCGAAGCCGCGAACCGTCACGCGCCCCGGCCGGGATCCGCACCTCGACCATCTCGGAGTGCGAAATCCTTCCATCGCCATGGCAGGTCGGACAGGCGTTCTTCAGCCGGCCCTTTCCGTTGCAGCGCGGGCAAGTGAGATTGAACTTCATGTTGCCCGCCATCTGGCTCACGGTCCCGGTGCCGTTGCACTGCGGGCACGCCATCGAACCGGCCTCGTTGCCGCCCGCCCCGTGGCAGGTGGGGCAAACCTCGGAGCGGGTCACGGATATCTTTGCCGTCGTCCCGCGTACCGCCTGCCAGAAACCGATATTCAAACCGTATTCAAGGTCGGCGCCCTTTTGAGCTTCCTGCTCGGCGCTTTCCCCTGCGGCGGCGTCACCGTGAAAGAACTGGCTGAAGATATCCCGGAAAGCCCCGCTGCTTCTGCGCGCGTCGGATTCGGCCTTGGCGCCCTTGAACACCTCCGAAAAATCGAAGCCATTGAAATCCATGTTGGGATGGCTGCGACCGCCCGCGCCGCCCGGCGGGGGACCGGAGGCGAACCCGTTATCGGAGTAGAAACCAACCTGGTCATACATCTGCCGCTTCTTGGAATCGCTCAGGACGTCGTAGGCTTCCTGAACGTTCTTGAAGCGGTCCTCAGCGGCTTTATCACCCGGATTGAGGTCCGGGTGATACTTGCGCGCGAGCTTCCGGTAGGCTTTCCGAATTTCGTCTTCGGAAGCTCCGCGCGCAACGCTGAGCGTGTCGTAATAGTCGTGTTTGGGTGCAGCGGCCATCTGCCTTAACGATTCTTACGTGTTTTACTTCTTGTCGTCTACGTCTACGAACTCCGCATCCACAACATCTTCCTTGGGCTTGTCACCACCGCCCGGCCCGGCTCCGTCCTGCGGAGGCGCGCCCGGCTGCGGTCCAGCGCCCGGCTGCGAAGACGCCTTGTACATGGCTTCCGCCAGTTTGTGGCTCGCCTGAGTCAGCTTGTCGGTCGCGGCATTCAGCTTGTCGGGATCGTTTTCGTTGATCTGTTTCTTCACGTCTTCGATCGCCGCTTCGATGTTTTTCGCGTCCGCTTCGCCGATCTTGTCGCGATGCTCTTTCAGCGTCTTTTCGACGTTGTAGACCATGGCATCGGCGCGATTGCGGGCTTCGATGGAGTCCTTCTCCTTGCGGTCATCGGCTGCGTGCGATTCGGCATCCCGCGCCATCTTTTCGACTTCTTCCTTCGACAGACCGGACGAAGAGGTGATGGTGATCTTCTGCTCGTTGTTCGTCGCCTTGTCCTTGGCGACAACGTTCATAATGCCGTTGGCGTCGATATCGAATGTGACTTCGACCTGCGGCACGCCGCGAGGTGCCGACGGAATGCCCACCAGCTGGAAAACACCGAGCATCCGGTTGTCCTTCGCCATGGAGCGCTCGCCCTGGTAGACCTTGATTTCGACCGACGTCTGGTTATCCGCCGCCGTCGAGAACGTTTCGCTCTTGCGCGTCGGAATCGTGGTGTTGCGGTCGATGAGCTTGGTGAAGACACCGCCCAGCGTCTCGATTCCGAGCGAAAGCGGAGTCACGTCGAGCAGGAGAACGTCTTTCACCTCTCCGCCCAGAACGCCGCCCTGAACAGCCGCTCCGATAGCCACAACTTCGTCCGGATTTACGGTCTTGTTGGGCTCTTTGTTGAAAAGGCTCTTCACGATCGCCTGGATGCGTGGAATGCGGGTCGAACCGCCCACCAGCACAACCTCGTCGATCTTGTCCGGAGTTACGCCGGCGTCAGTCAGCGCCTGTTTGCACGGACCGACGGACTTCTGGAAAATGTCTTCGCACATCTGCTCGAAGCGCGACCGGGTCAGCTTCATCGCGAGGTGCTTGGGACCCGAGGCGTCCGCCGTGATAAACGGCAGGTTGATCTCGGTTTCGAGAAGGGTGGAAAGCTCCATCTTGGCCTTCTCAGCCCCTTCCTTGAGGCGCTGCAGAGCCATCTGGTCGCGCCCGAGGTCGATACCGGATTCCTTCTTGAACTCGGAAACGATCCAGTCCATAATGCGCTGGTCGATGTTGTCGCCACCGAGGTGGGTATCGCCATTGGTGGACTTCACCTCGACGATGCCTTCGCCGACTTCGAGGATCGAAACGTCGAAAGTACCGCCGCCGAAGTCATAGACGGCGATGGTTTCGTTCTTTTTCTTGTCGAGTCCATAGGCCAGCGCGGCGGCTGTGGGCTCATTGATGATTCGCTTTACGTCCAGACCCGCGATTTTGCCCGCGTCTTTGGTCGCCTGGCGCTGCGCGTCATTGAAATATGCCGGAACCGTGATCACCGCTTCGGTGACCTTTTGGCCGAGATAGGCTTCGGCCGCTTCCTTCAGCTTGGTGAGAATCATCGCGGAGATCTCAGGGGGCGAATACTTCTTTCCCTGACTCTCGACGCGAACGTCCCCGTTGTCCCCTTTCACCACTTTGTAGGGAACCATCTTCTGCTCTTCGGTAACTTCATCGGCACGACGCCCCATGAAGCGCTTGATCGAGAAAATTGTGTTCTCCGGATTCGTGATGGATTGCCGCTTGGCAACCTGGCCGACGAGACGCTCCCCGGTTTTAGTGAAGGCGACGACCGACGGGGTGGTCCGTGAACCTTCCTGATTGGCGATGACCGTGGGCTGGCCACCTTCCATGACCGCGACTACCGAGTTGGTTGTGCCGAGATCGATACCGATAATCTTACCCATGTCCTTGAGGACCTCCTATTAGTTCAATCCAATTATGAAATATGAGTGCGTTTATGTCAAGTATTCTAAGAGTCTACTGAAGAAACGACTGGAAACCGCTCTTCTAGCTTGACTTAGGGTGACTCCACTTCTTTATCACTTCGGTCAAAAGTCCCAGATCGACGGGCTTTGAGAGATAATCGCTCATCCCCTCTCTCAAGCACCGCCCTCTGTCACCCTGCATGGCGCTGGCCGTAAGGGCAATGATCGGAACGCCAGCGTGCGGACCGGAAGCGCGGATGCGGCGGGTCGCTTCGTAGCCGTCCATCACGGGCATTTCGCAATCCATCAGCACCATATCGTAGTCTCCGGCCTGCACAGCTTCCACCGCCTGGGCTCCATCTGGTACGGCAGTAGCCTCGTATCGCAGCCTCTTCAACTGCGAGAGAACCACCAGACGGTTGGTCGCATTGTCTTCCGCAACCAGAATTCGGAGATCGCCGGCGGGAAGAGGCGGGGCGGAGGCGCCGGATTCAAGCGCCGCCGGGTCAGAGGGGGCGGGATCGAAAGGTATCGTAAACCAGAAATTCGACCCCTTGCCGGGTCCGCTTTCGACACCGATCGTCCCGCCCATCAGTTCCACCACTTGCTTGCATATCGCCAGACCGAGTCCGGTGCCGCCGAATTTGCGGGTCGTTGACGGGTCGGCCTGGACGAAGGGCGCGAATAACCTTGCTGACTGCTCCGGGTTTACCCCGATCCCGGTATCGGTGACGGAGAAGCGAACCACCGGCTTTTCTCCGCTCGGCGATTTCAGGGATGCGCTAACGGCCACCGATCCCTCGGCTGTGAACTTAACGGCATTCCCGGCCAGGTTGGTCAGAATCTGGCGCAACCTGTGGGAGTCGCCCCGGACAAAGGCCGGGACGAGGGGCGAAACGCGGGAATCGATCGTCAAGCCTTTGGCATTTGCCTGAACGCGCAAAAGCTGAACGACCTCGTCGACCGTTCTACTCAAGCTAAAGCTCTCGTTCTCCAGCACGACTTTGCGGGCCTCAATCTTGGAAAGATCGAGAATATCGTCGATCAGAGCAAGCAGGGTTCGGCCGCTGGACTGCACCACTTCAGCGAAGCGCCGCTGTTCGGAAGTGAGAGCCGAGTTCAACAGAAGCTGCGTCATGCCGATCACGCCGTTCATGGGCGTGCGGATTTCGTGGCTCATATTGGCCAGAAAGCGGCTCTTGGCCCGATTGGCGTCGTCAGCCGCTTCACGGGCGCGGATCAGTTCGGCTTCGTAGCGCTTCTGTTCGGTGATTTCTTCAGCAATGCCGACCAGCCGGACTAACTGGCCAGCCTCGTCACGAATCGGAAAAGCCCTGTCCCGGATCCACTTCAAACGGCCGTCGGGCGTTTGGATGCGGTATTCCGAGTCGATGATTTCGCCCTGTACTTGTCTCGCGAACAGCGCGTGGGCCTGGGCCGAGTCCTCGGGGTGGATCGATCTCACCCAGGACATCGGATTCCGGTACAGACTTTCGCGGGTTCGCTCCCAGACCTGTTCGTAGGCGGGGCTGATATACAGGATTTCGCTGGCGCCCGCGGACATTATCCAGAACACTTCGTGGGTATTTTCGGCCAGCTGGCGGAATTTTTCCTCGCTGCTCCGAAGCGCCTGCTCGATCTGTTTGCGCGCCGTGATGTTGATGTGCTCGATGAGAATCCGGGGCAGGCAGCCGCTCAGGAAACGGTTGACCCGGGTGATGAACCAGCCCTTCTCGGCAGGGGAGTCGCACGGATATTCCGTGGCGTAGCTTTCGCTCTTGCCCACCAGTACACCCCGGATCCCGGCAGCGACTTCAGCCGCCCCGGCGGAGTTCGGCCCTGTGGCCCGGTCACATACCTCCAAATAGTTGATGCCCACGCCATCGCAATCTCCCGCGGGACACAACCGGTTGATCCGCGCGAACTCCTTCCAGGCTTTATTCACGGCGATAATTTTTCCGGTTTCGTCCAGAACGCAAACATGGGACGAAAGTGCATCGATGGTGGCCTGGGCAAATTCCCGGGAATCCCGAATGGACTGCTCGGCCTGCTTGCGCTCGGTGATATCGCGGAAAAACCAGACCCGCCCGAGGTGCTGGCCGTTGACGCTGCGCAAAGGCTCGGAACAGCGTTCGAGAGTCCTGCCGTCGTTCAATTCAATTTCGCAATAATCGACCGCTTCGTGATCTTCGTTGAGTCCTTTGACCCGTTCGAGGAAAGCGCCCGGGTGCTTCACGCGTTCCAGCGCGGCGGACAGAACCAGTGGCGGCTTGCCAGCCACTTCGTAATCGGGCGTATTAAAGGGAATATCCGGGAAATCGAGCCGCCACACTTCCAGAAAGCGCCTGTTGTGAGACACAATCAGGTTCTTTTCGTTTACCACCAGAATTCCACCGGGCGATACTTCGTGGATTGCATTGATCAGGGAATTTTGAAACTGAAGCTTTTGCTCGGCCTCCTTTCGTTCCGTGACATCCTGGCTCAGGCCCACATGCCCGAGAAATTCACCGTCGGCCGAAAAGCGCGGTTCAGCCGAAGAGAAGAACCAGTGCCATAAGCCGTCTCCGCACAGCGCACGGACTTCGCCCCGAAACGCCTTCATTTCCCGAGTCGCTTCCTGAAACGCACCTAGATACGCTTCGGCGTCTTCGGGGTGAAGGAGCATGTGCCACTTGTCCCCTGTCGTCGATTCGTAAGTAGCGCCCAGCGCTTCCCTGTAAGCCCGGTTAATGAACTGGATTCCGCCTGCCTTATCGGTCACCCACATCGCCGCCGCGCAGCCATCGGCCATAATGCGGAAACGCTCTTCGCTCTCGGCAAGCGCATCGGCGGCCCTCTTCCGGTCCGTTATGTCTTCAGCGTGCATGACAAAGCGCCGGCCGTGAAATCCCGCGCCCTGCAGCCATGAAACTTTTACCCGCACCCACACCACCGACCCGTTGCGATGGAGATACCTTTTTTCGGCTTCGTAGGTCGTATCCGGATCGTTGTGAAACTGCTCCACCCGGTTTTTCGAAGATTCAACGTCATCGGGATGGGTCAAAGCCATCCAGGTGGTTCCCAGAAGTTCCGCCGCCGAGTATCCCAGCATCCGGCACAGCGCCCCGTTTACCTGCAGGAACCGGCCGTCTTCGCCGGAGACGCTCATTCCGTAGGGAGCGGACTCGAAGATTCGCCGGAAACGTTCCTCGCTGTCATGCACTTTCCGCTCATCCCGCAGGCGCTTGCCGATATCCCTGACAATGGCGGAGGCATTGACGGCCTCCCCGTCGCGGTTTCGAATCGCCGAAACGGAGATCGAAACATCCACCGAAGAGCCATCCTTTCGCTGCCGGACCGTTTCGTACACGCAAACGGCCAAGCCGCCCCGGATCGAATCCAGATACTGACGCCCTTCCCCAAAACGGTCCCCGGGCATCAGCATGGCGACATTTTGGCCAACTGCCTCGTGACGGGAGTAGCCGAAAAGCGCTTCGGCGCCGTGATTCCAGCTGACGATAGTGCCGTCCAGCGTCAGGCCATAAATCGCATCGTCGGAATATTCCACGATCGATGCCAACAGGGCGCGCGCCTCTTCAGTCTCCCGGCGAGCCGACATATCCCGCAGAATGACGGAGACGGCCAACAGTTCGCCGGCGGAATTCCGGATGGGGGACGCGGCTACGGAAACAGGGATTCGCCGCCCGCTCCTGTGGACGCACTCGGTTTCGTATTGAGGGAAAGGGTCGCTTTGAAAAATCTGCTCAATGAAGGGCTTCAGCAGGTGAACCCGTTCGGGCGACATCAGAATGGACACCGGCTTCCCCACGGCTTCCATGGCAGAGTAGCCGAACATGCTTTCGGCGCCGCGATTCCAGGTGAGCAATTTGCCGTCCCGGGTGTAGGCGATAATAGCGTCCGCCGAGTTTTCCACAATCGCCGCCAGGAAACTCCGCGCCTGCTCGGCGGCGCGGCGCTCCGTCACATCCTGTTTCAGAGCAACATAGCTCGTGATTACCCCGTCCGGCCCGCGCACGGGAGTAATCTGCATCTGCTCGTTGTAGAGAGTGCCGTCTTTGCGCCGGTTTATGAGATCGCCCTGCCAGACACGACCGGAGCGCAACGTAGTCCACAGCTCTTCATAAAATGCTTTGCTCTGTCGTCCGGATTTCAAGATCCGCGTGTGACAGCCGGTAACCTCCTCGCGGGAGTAGCCGGTCATGGCGGTGAAGGCCGGATTCACATAATGGATCCTGCCAGCCGGATCCGTAATAACAATGCTGTCCGGGATCTGTTCCACTGCCGCAAACCGGCCCGCTTGTTCGACGATGCTTTCCCGATACATAGTCAGTCCCGTGGCCTTAGGCCCCGACTGTATATCGGCATTCCGCGGGATTTCTTGAGGGTACCGTTCGCCAGACGGGCTAACTGGCGCAAAATCAGCGTTTGCGGCTAGACGAAGGCAAACCAGAGCGCGAGGCCCAGAGCGGCGATCGTGACGGCTCCGACCAGAGCCCCCACCAGGCGGTTTGGATCTATCTTCTGCCCGGCGCCAGTTCCGCTAAAAGCGAGGCCCAGCCCGATAAACAGAACCAGATCGGCCAGGCCGTGGGTGGTCCAGTGATGGCCGGCCACCGACTTCATGAAGTCATTGAGACCGGGATAAACATCTTTCGCCCAGGCAAGCGCGGTGTTGAACAGGACGGTAATCGCCGCCGACAAAACGAAGCCGGAAGTTGTGGCTGAAAGTTTTTGGGAGTCGCTGCTCATCGGCCTGGCCCCCGCAGCAACGCAACCTTAACGCCGTGATCGATTATCGCCCCTGCCCCTTCCAGCGCCAGCCCGGTCACTACGATCATGCCCGCGACGGAGAGGACCAGTTTGCGAGCGGCAACATTCGTATACACCTTTTCCCGCGTCGCAATCGGAAGCAGCAGGGCCAGGATGCCGGTGACAAAGAAGAGATGTTCTTTGGTCTCCATGAAGACATTGTGGGCAAAGGGCCAGGGTCCGGCGAGGATCAGGGTCTTTTCCGCCGGATAGAAGCGAACGTACCAGTAACCACCGCAAATCCACGCCGCGACCATGCAGAACGCGGTGAGGTATGCGGCAGTCCGAAGGCGTCCGGCATTGGCGGGGCTGGCATTGAGACATTCCACGAACACCCAGAGCGCAGCGATGCAGCCGGTTACGCCGAAGGCAGCGTGCGCCAAAAGGATGAGATCGCTGGCTGTGATCCCGGAAAGTGAATGTTCCATTTACGAATGCCCCGTCAGGCCCGGAGGGGCCATGCCGTTGAAAGCTATACCTGCCGGTTTCGCCGGATCCCCGCCGTCCGGTTTGCCGGAATCGTCTTTGCCGCCTTTGCCCCACGTCCAATAGAGCCCCAGATAACCGTAATTTTCCGTTTGACCGACGACCGTATGGCCGTAGCAGAAGAGCAACTGGAAACCCGGGTCGCGGAATTTATAATAGCCGCCGATGTCGATCAGGGTGGCGGGACGGGTTTGCGGGGCGGCAATGCCTTCGGGGCCATGATAGAAACCCTCCGTCCCGAGGGTTATTTTCTTGCCAAAATCGCGTTGCACGAGCAAGCCCGCGAAGGGGAAATTGCGGTAGCCGGGCGTACTGACCACGGTCATGCCGCCGCCCCCGTAAGTAGTCCACGGGCCGAAGCTTTTCTGTGCCCACAGGGGGACCTTATACCAGGTCCGGCCCAGTCCCAGGCCTTTGTCGGCGTTGCCGCTTGGGACTTCGAACATCGTGAAGGTGCCAATCATCGGCCGATGCTTCGTTTCCTGGATGAACCGGAGCTTGATGCCGAGTTCGATATCGCCCAGGCCGAAAGCCCGGACATCGTGGGCGGGGTAGATCGCCGCAGCCGGAACAATGATGTGCAGATGAACGTTGGGAAGCGCGCCCCAGTTCAGCTCGAAACCCGGACTGATCGTATCCGTCTCCCGGCCGGTGCCGTCGGAGGATCCGAATGTATAGAACTCGAAGTGCCGGTAATCGATGGGTTCCGGGTCGTCGGTCTGAAACGGGGGGCCAGCCAGAGCGGGCGCACAAAGGCAACCCAGCGCTGCGAATGCGACGGCCAGACGTGCGTTAATGAGATTCATTCAATTCTCCGAACAATTCCGCTACCTTCTCCTTCATCGCCGCCAAGGCCTTTTTCCCCAGTGGGGTGGCCCGGTATACCTTACGATTGGATTGCCCGTTGCGCTTCTCTGAAGAACGCAGATACCCCTTTTTTTCCATACCGTGCAGGAGGGGATACAGGGTCCCGAGACTGATCCGGTACCCATGGCGGGCGAGTTCCTCCGCCATTTCGAGTCCGAATATCGGCTCTTCGACCGCGTGGTGGAGGACGTGGAGCCGGATAAGCCCGACATAAAGATCGCGGTATTCGAAGCGGTTGTCGATATCGTTTTTCGTCATCGGGATTCGATAGCGAATCTCAGTTTAGCCTTGCCGGACGGCAAAGGCAATAGACAGCGCGCGGAAACCGTCGGACAATTGAAGTCGGCGGGTCATCGTCAGGCAAAGGGAATGAGCGTCCGCGGAAATCTGATCGCAATTGCGGCTCTCGGCTGCGCGTTCTTCATGGGCGACAAATGGATCTCCGCCCGCGCGACGATAGCCCCCGACATCGCCAATGAAAGCGATTTTCTGCGAATCTACAACCCCGTTCCTCTTTTGAATACCTTCCGGTCGGGCTGTCTGGCGCGAACAGGCGTTGAGACCGGTACGTCTTCGTCGTCCGGTTACCGCTTTCTTTCCACCTTCACCAACGTCCATTACACGCGAACTGCCCATATGGAGCTTTGTGACCGCAGCCAGTACCCCACAGTGCTGCAGGCTCTGCACAAGAGCGTGGTTGCGGGGCTGGCTTATACAGGCTGCAAGGTCGATTCGGACGAATTTTCCACCGCCGCGGGGGTACGGATTGCTTATCGGTGCGGTACCCGCACGTCCGGCTACGTCACCTCCGGAACCAGTCTGGCCGCCGGAGACTGGCCCGCCTCGGTCTCCCTGCAGCTCAACGAAGAATGGAACGTTCGCAATCCCATGTGAGCCGGGGCGGGTATAAAGTGGCAGCATGCACTCGAAGCAGGAATTATGGCTGTCGCGCCGCGCGCTTCTCGGGGGTTTAATGGGAACTTTGCCGCTCATGTCTCAAGCTCAAACCGGCAATTCGCCGGGTGCGCCGGCGCCGTTCCGTGTGGCGATTCCACAGGCAACCATCGACCGCATCCTGGCGCGCGTCAAAGAAGCCCGCTTCCCTGACCGCCTCGATGCCGACGACTGGCGCTACGGCGCCAACTGGGATTACATGAAAGACCTCGCCGGTTACTGGACCACCCGGTATGACTGGCGCAAGACCGAGGCAGCGCTGAACGCCTGGCCGCAATACAAGGCGCGGGTGGAGGACTTCGATATCCATTTCTTTCACGTGCCTGGAAAAGGTCCGCGGCCGATGCCGTTGATTCTCACCCATGGATGGCCGGGTTCGGTGGTGGAGTTTCTGGAAGCGATCGGCCCCTTGTCGGATCCCGCGAGCTTCGGAGGCCGGGTGGAAGACGCCTTCGACGTGGTTGTACCTTCGCTGCCCGGCTTCGGTTTTTCGTCCAAGCCGAAAGGCAAGCCGGTCGGCCCCGTCAGTACGGCGCGTTTGTGGCACAAGCTGATGACGGAGACGCTCGGCTACAGGAAATACGGCGCGCAGGGCGGCGACTGGGGTGCGTTCGTGACCATGCAACTGGCCGGGCAGTTTCCGGACGATCTGGTGGGCATCCACCTGAATGCAGGCACGGTGCGGCCGGTTCCAGAAGACCGGCAGAGCGAAGAGGAACGTGCCTGGCGCAAGGCAGCCACCGCGTATTCGAATGCCGAATCGGATTACCAGCGGGAGCAGCGCAACAAGCCGCAAACGGTGGCGTTTGCGCTGGCGGACAGTCCTTTGGGAACGGCGGCGTGGATTACGGAAAAGCTGAAGGTCTGGAGCGATTCGGGCAACAACCTCGACGGCACGTTCACCAAAGATCAGGTGCTTTCAGACGTGATGCTGTACCTGGTGACGGAGACGGCTGCCACAGGAGTCTGGTATTACCGGGGCAGCACCGATGACGCGCTGCCGGCCGGTTCAGGGCCGCGCGGGAAGATCATGGTTCCCACGGGCTATGCCGCGTTCCCCCATGAAATGGTGAATCTCGCGCCGCCGAAGAGCGCGCTGGAGCGGGATTTCAATCTGGTGCGCTACACGAAAATGGCGCATGGCGGGCACTTCGGATGTTTTGAGCAGCCGAAGCTGTTTACGGCCGAAGTGCGGGAATTCTTCCGCGGCCTCCGGAGCTAACGTATTAGTCGCTGACGTATTATTCGCCACGCTTATCGGACGAACGGTTCAGCAGCAGGTGCAGGGCGAAGGGCACTTCGTCGGGATGCGTGGCGCACCAGGCGATGATTTGCTCCAGCTTGGTGGAATCGTCGGCCATGCCTCCGATTTCGAACAGTTCTTCCTCGATTTGTTCGGGTTGTCTCATTCGTCTTCAGCATCGCACGGCTTGCAGCGTCACCGGTCCGCGGAATTTTCGCGGGTGAATCGTATTTCCCGGGGTGAATCGTATTTAATGATGCTTTCACGTTCGGTTAATAGTCCCCCGCGTCAGTGTGTACAGAGGCAGTGAGGAAACGGCCTCTCAAAAGGACCGGATACAACATCATGAAAAAAATTACTTCTACGATTCTTGGATTTTCTCTGGCGCTGGCCACGGCCGGCATTTCGATGGCGCAGACTCCCGCCGCACCGGCTTCCAACCCGGCCCCGGCAACCAGCACTACGACCACCGGTAAAAAAGCCGTGAAGAAGCACAACAAGAAGGGCACCCACACGACCACGCCTTCGACTTCGAACGCACCCGCAAAGTAAATCGGAAGACCAAAGTTTTCCGGTGGACGGCGCAGGAACTCCCTCACGGGGACCTGCGCCGTTTTGTTTTTTCGGCCGTTTTTATTTTTCCGCACCTTTGAGCCAGGGCGTTCCCATTGCGCTTGGGAGGCAATGGTTAGATAATTCCGTGGAGCAGAGGGAATAACATGTCTTCAAAACGACTGCCGGTTTTCGCGGCCGGGTTCATCCTGGTTTGCCTCGCAGGCTGCACCGCCTGGGCGCAGCAGCCTTCCACCAAGGATGGCGAGTGGCCTTACTACACGGCCGATGCGCGGGGTTCCAAATATTCGCCGTTGGACCAGATCAACGCCAGCAACTTCAACAAGCTCGAAGTGGCGTGGCGATTCAAGACGGACAGTCTGGGTCCGCGGGCCGAGTACAAACTGGAAGGCACGCCACTGATGGTGAAGGGTGTGATCTATACGACGGCGGGCACGCGCCGGTCCGTGGTTGCGCTGGATGCCAAAACAGGCGAGCTGATCTGGTCGCACAGCGTCCGTGAAGGCACACGGGCAGCGCTGTCACCCCGGCAGCTTTCCGGGCGCGGCCTGTCTTACTGGACCGACGGCAAAGGCGACGACCGTATCCTCTATGTCACGACCGGCTACCGGCTGGCTGCCCTCAACGCAAAGACCGGCCAGGCGATCGCCTCATTCGGTTCCAACGGGATTGTTGACATGAAGGTCGGGGCGGTGACCGGTCTCAACAAGCAGATTGACCTCGAAACCGGCGAAATCGGACTGCATGCGACGCCGACCGTAACGAAGGATCTGGTGCTGGTGGGGTCTTCATTCAAGGAAGGCACGCAGGTCATCACTCACAACAACACCAAAGGTATGGTGACCGCGTACGATATCCGCACCGGCAAGAAGGTCTGGCAGTTCAACACCATTCCCAAACCCGGTGAGTATGGCTACGACACGTGGCTCAAAGATTCGGCGGAAGTGAACGGCAACGCGGGCGTGTGGACGCAGATCACCGTGGATGAAGATCTGGGTCTGGCTTATCTCGCCGTGGAAGATCCGACCTCGGATCAGTACGGCGGTCACCGGCCGGGAAACAATCTCTTCGCCGACAGCCTGGTTTGCGTCGACTTGAAGACCGGCAAGCGGAAGTGGCACTACCAGGTGGTGCACCACCCGATGTGGGATTACGATTTGTCGTCCGCCCCTCTGCTGGCCGACATCAACGTGAACGGAAAGGCGATCAAGGCGGTCGCGCTCCCGAGCAAGGAATCGTTCCTTTATGTTTTCGACCGCGTGACCGGACAGCCGGTGTGGCCGATCGAGGAGCGTCCGGTGCCGGCCGGCGATGTGCCGGGTGAATGGTATTCGCCGACGCAGCCATTTCCGACCAAGCCCCCGGCTTATGCGCGGCAGGCGATTACGACGGACGAGCTGATCAACTTCACGCCGGAGCTGCGTGCCAAGGCGCTCGAGCAGGTGAAGATGTACAGGATGGGTCCGATGTTTCTGCCGCCGGTGGTGAGCAAGGTCGGCGGACCTCTGGCATCGTTGACGATCGGAACACTGGGCGGCGGCACCAATTGGCCGGGCGCTTCTTACGATCCGGAGACGCATACCGTGTACGCGCAGGCTGCCAACGCCGGTGTTTCACCGCTGGGTCTGGTGGAACCGCCTCCGGGATTTTCCGATATCCGTTATCTGGCTGGCGTGGCCGGGCGGGAATTTCGCGTGAACGAAGGCCCGGGATTTGGCAGCGGCGCGGATGCTCCGAAGACCAGCCCGACGCAGGCCAAGCTTGCGACGTTGTTGAATAAACCGCCGGAGGGTGCGGGACGCGGCGGCGGGCCAGCGACCCCGGCAGCGGCCGGCGGTGGCGGAAACGGGCTGACCGTGGATGGATTGATTCTGGTGAAACCGCCCTACGGGGTTTTGTCGGCAATCAATCTCGATCGCGGCGAATTGATGTGGCAGGTGCCGCATGGCGATACGCCGGACAACGTCCGCAATAATCCGGCGCTGAAAGGGTTGAATATTTCCAAGACCGGCCAGCAGGGGAGCGTCGGGTTGATCGTGACGAAGACGCTGGTGATCCTGGGCGATCCGCAGGTTACAACGACGCCGGATCATCCGCGCGGCGCGATGCTGCGGGCGTACGACAAGACCAACGGCCGGCAAGTTGGCGCGGTCTGGATGCCGGCTCCGCAGAGCGGTTCCCCGATGACTTATGCGGTGGACGGCAAGCAGTACATCATCGTGGCGGTGAGCGGCGGAGCTTATTCGGGCGAATACATCGCGTACAGCTTGCCGCAATGAGGTTGCTGATTGCGGCGCTGCTGTTCAGCAGCGCCGCGTTGCAGGCTCAGAAGATCAGCATTCGTGTGCAGGAAACGGCGGGCATTCGCCGTACGGCATTTCCGGTTGAGGCGAGGATTCCGTTTCTAGGCGATCCGGAGCACGTTCGACTCATGCTGGCGGGAAAAGAGGTGCCCGCACAATTTTCGAACTCCGCTAAATCCCTCGACGTGGATTTCAACGCCAGCATTGGACCGTTGGAATCGCAAACCTACGAGCTTGAATACGGGCCTGACGTGAAGCCCGGGGCACCGCCGCGCGGCCTCTCCGTCACTGACGAAGGCGGCGTAATCCAAATCGGCAGCGTGCGCTTCAATAAATCAGGGAGCCCGCTGATCGCTTCCGTAAAGTATCGCGCCGAAGATATCGGGCAGGGCGTGAATGGTCTGGTGGTGACGGACAAGGCGGGGAAGGCTCACGATCTTTCATCCGCGGATTCGCTGAAAACGGAAATCGTCAAGCGCGGTCCACTGCTGGTTGAGATTCGTTACGCAGGGAAACTGCCGATCGATTCAGGCTACAGCGTGCCATTTTCGCTGATTGTGTCGATGCCCAACAGCAAGACGATGATCTCGGTCGCCGCATCGGTTGAAGATCCGCAGGACCGTGTGCGAGAGATTGCATTCGGAACGCCACTGGCGCTCGGGCCGTTGCCGCTGGTCTGGGATTTAGGCACGAGCCACTGGACGTATGGCTCGTTTCGAAGCGCTGGGGATTCGGCGACGCTCACCCAGAAGGACGGCGGGTGGAGCGTTGTCACAGGACCGGTGGGGAAAGAACAGCCCTTCGAGCAATCGGGAGCGAACGCCGCGTTTGTGCAGTGGGCTCACCTTCAGGACGCGAAAGAAGTAGTGGCATTCGGATGGTACGCGCCGAAAGTGAACACCGGAATGCGGCAGTTCAGCCTGGATGGAAATGGCCAGGCCACGATCCGCTATGCGCCTTCCGTCCATGAGTCCTCGCATGGCTTGACGCTATTTGAGCACTTCGTCAGCACGCCGGTGCAGATCGGCGCGGCCACCAGCCCCGCCGCGCTGCTCAGTCCGCTTAAGGTCGAAGTGATCCCCTGACTACAGAGGGATGTTGCCGTGTTTCTTCTTCGGCATCGTATCCACTTTGGTTTCGAGCATGCGCAATGACCGGATCAGGCGTCCGCGCGTTTCGTGCGGCTCGATTACGTCATCGATAAAGCCGCGTTCAGCCGCTACGAATGGACTGGCGAAGCGGTCGTTGAATTCGTCGACCTTTTGTTTGCGCAGTTCGGAATCCGCGCCGTTGAGTTCGCGCCGGTACACGATATTTACTGCGCCCTCCGCGCCCATTACGGCAATCTCCGCGGTCGGCCACGCAAGGTTGACATCCGTGCGGATGTGTTTGGACCCCATCACGCAATACGCACCGCCATAGGCTTTGCGTGTGATTACAGTAATTTTGGGCACCGTGGCCTCGGCAAAGGCATAGAGCAGTTTCGCGCCGTGCCGAATGATGCCGCCAAATTCCTGATCGGTCCCGGGAAGAAATCCCGGCACGTCTTCGAAGGTAATCAGGGGGATGTTGAACGCATCGCAGAAACGCACGAAGCGCGCGCCCTTCACCGATGAATTGATGTCGAGGCATCCGGCCAGGAAAGCCGGCTGATTGGCGACGATGCCGACAGGGCGGCCGTCGAGCCGCGCAAATCCGACCACCAGGTTTTTCGCCCAGTGCTCATGCACCTCGAAGAAGTCGCCGTCGTCGACGACCTTATGAATTACATCCTTAATGTCGTAGGGCAGATTGGATTCCGCGGGCACGATGCTGTCGAGCGACATGTCAGCGCGGTCGATGGGATCGGAGCAGGCCTTGCGCGGCGCGTCCTCGCGGTTGTTCTGCGGCAGATAGCTCAGCAGCTCGCGAATCATGCGAATGCACTCCGCATCGTCGCGTGAGACGAAATGCCCGACTCCGCTGACCGAGTTGTGCGTCATCGATCCGCCGAGCTGTTCTTTGGTTACGTCTTCATGCGTTACGGTCTTGATGACATCAGGGCCGGTGATGAACATGTAGCTGGTGTCGGCCACCATGAAAACGAAATCGGTGATGGCGGGAGAATAAACAGAACCGCCGGCGCACGGCCCCATGATGGCCGAGATCTGCGGGATGACGCCGCTGGCCAGCGTGTTGCGCAGAAAGATATCGGCATAGCCCCCCAGCGAAACAACGCCTTCCTGAATACGCGCGCCGCCGCCGTCGTTGAGGCCAATGAAGGGAGCGCCGGTTTTCATCGCCAAATCCATCACCTTGCAGATTTTCTGGGCGTTTGTTTCAGACATCGAGCCGCCGAAAACCGTGAAGTCCTGGGCGAATACATAGGCGGGACGTCCGTTGACCCGTCCGAAACCGGTGACCACGCCGTCGCCAGGGATCGTCTGCTGGTCCATCCCGAAGTCGCGGCAGCGATGCTGGACAAGTTTGTCGATCTCCTCAAACGTGCCCTCGTCCAGGAGGAGTTCAACGCGTTCGCGCGCGGCCAGTTTGCCTTCGCGGTGCTGCCGTTCGCGGCGTTCCGGGCCTCCGCCTTCTTCGGCGGCGGTGTGTCGGCGGGTTAATTCTTCGAGGCGATTCATTCCAGTTCAGAGTATCGCGCGAAGGACTTCACCGGCGCGATTCATGACATCATTGAAAAATGCGAAAGACCATCGGGCTGGGGCTCCTGGCGTTCGGATGGATTGGACTCACCGGGCTGGAAGCGCAAACCCCGCCTCATTGGGAGACCGCCGCGGGCGGAAAGATGGCATTCGATGTCGCCTCCGTCCGTCCCGACAAAGGTCCATTCAGACCGCCCAACTTCCCCCTCGATGCCGGAGACTCATTCATGTCTCTGCAAACGAACCTCCCGCCCGGCGGGCGTCTCTCAGCGGACTTCCCGCTGGTCACCTATATCCAGTTTGCATATAAGCTCTGGCTGACTCAGGAGCAGCGAGAGTCCGTGCTGGCCCGTCTGCCGAAATGGGTCGGCACAGATCGCTTCGACATTGAGGCCCGCGCGGAAGGCAATCCGACCAAGGATCAAATGCGGCTCATGATGCAATCTTTGCTTGCGGATCGTTTCAAACTGGCTGTTCACTTTGAGACGCAGGTGGTCTCCGTGTTCGCTCTGACTCTCGTCAAGCCTGGCAAAATCGGACCGAAACTGCACCCTCACGCCGAGGGTCCTCCCTGCGATGCCCCTTCGGATGCGGCGAATTCCGCCCAGCTATTTCCGCCGCGATGTGACGTCTACATGGCAGCCATGAGTCCCGAACATATGTATCGGAGCGGATCCAGAAAAACCACACTGGATTTGTTCGCATCTTTCGTTCCGAGCGTGGGAAGTTTGGGGCGACCCGTAGTGAATCAGACGGGACTCAACGGCGAATACGACTTTCAGATCGAATGGGCTCCCGAGCCAAAAAGCTCCGGTACGACAGGTGTTGACGCGCAAACTGACACTTCGGGGCCAACTTTTCTCGATGCACTGCGCGAGCAACTGGGTTTGAAGCTGGAATCTACAAAAGCTCCGGTCGAAATACTCGTCATCGATCATGTCGAGCTTCCTTCGGAGAATTGACTGGTGTCGCCCTTTAGTGGTGGTTGGATCCTAATTCTTTGACGAGACTGGCGGTAAACGTCTTGGCATCGCCAAACAGCATCAACGTCTTGTCCATGTAATAGAGCTCGTTGTCGATGCCGGCGAAGCCAGGACTCATACCACGCTTGATCACCATGATCGTCCGTGATTTATAAGCATCCAGAATCGGCATTCCGGCGATCGGACTGTTCTTGTCATTCAGCGCCGCCGGGTTCACGATATCGTTCGCGCCAACGATCAGGGCGACGTCCGTCATCCCCATTTCGCCGTTGATGTCTTCCATCTCGATCAGCTTGTCGTAAGGCACATCCGCTTCGGCAAGCAGCACATTCATGTGGCCCGGCATGCGGCCGGCCACGGGGTGGATGGCGAATTTTACATCCACGCCCCGCTTGATCAGGATGTCGGACAGTTCGCGGATCTTATGCTGCGCCTGCGCCACTGCCATGCCATATCCCGGAATGATCACAACGCTGCGGGCATCCCCGAGAATTGCCGCCGCCTCTTCGGGACTCGCCGAACGCACCGGCTTGGCTTCCTGCCCCGCCACCGTGGTCTGCAGTTGTCCAAAGCCGCCGAAGAGCACATTGGTGAACGAACGGTTCATCGCCCGGCACATGATGATCGACAGGATGAAGCCAGAAGATCCATCGAGAGCGCCCGCGATGATCAGCAGCTTGTTGTCCAGCGCAAATCCCATCGCGCAGGCCGATAAACCGGCGTAAGAGTTGAGAAGCGCGATCACGGTCGGCATGTCCGCGCCGCCGATCGGAATAATCATCAGCACGCCAAACACAAGCGCCAGCAAAACAAAGATCGGATAGATGATTGTATTCTCCGGGTGCAGCACCAGCGACCCGCCCAGCACCACCGCAACTCCGAGAATCCCCAGATTGACAATGTTCTGCCCTTTGAACGTGATTGGCCGCGAAGGCAAAACCTCCTGCAATTTACCGAACGCCATCAGACTCGCGGTAGTGGTCAGAAACCCAAGCAGCGTTTCCAGAACCAGCGCGCCCATGGTGAAGCCGTGCGGCAATTGCCGGTAGTATTCGGCCGTGCCGATCAGGGCCGAGGCCAGCGCGCCGCAAGCCTGCGAGATCGCGGTCCGCTGGGGCACGTGGGTCATCGGCATCAGCATCGCGAGCGGAACCCCGATCGCCGAACCGATGATCAATCCAGCGGCGATCCATTCGTAGTTGACGACTTCGTGACGGAGCAGCGTGGCAACTACGGCCAGCAGCATTCCGAGCTCGCCCGTGATCACGCCGCGGCGCGACGTGGCAGGCGCCGACATCCACTTCAGCGCGAGGATGAAACAACCGGCCGCGACGATATATAGCGCAGGGTAGACGTCAAAGTTCATTTCTTGGCGGGCTCCCGCTTCTTGAACATCTTCAGCATGCGGTCCGTGATTAAGAAGCCGCTCACCAGGTTGGTGGTGGCCGAAACCACCGCGACGAAACCCAGCACTCGGGACAGCGTGGAAGCATCCTTTTCGCCGCTGATCAGAATCGCGCCCACCACCGATATCGACGCGATGGCGTTTGTGAGCGACATCAGCGGCGTATGCAGCAGGGGCGAGACTTTCCGGATCAGCTCAAAGCCGAGGAACGCCGCCAGCATGAAAACGTAAAAGCCGAATTCGTAATTCATTTGACCTCGTAGATCCCGTTCGACATCTAGCTCGCGACTCCGCCGCTCACCGCCGCGGGCACCAGCGCCGGATGAACGACCTGGCCCGCATGTGTGACCAGACAGCCCCGAATGACCTCGTCTTCGCGATTGATCGACAGATTGCCTTCCTTGTCGATCATCAGCTTCAGTAGATTGACGATGTTGGTGGCATACATCTGGCTCGCATGGAACGGCGCCTTCGAAGGAAGGTGCAGCGCGCCCACGATGCTGACGCCTCGATGGACCACCGTCTCGCCCGCCCGGGTCAATTCGCAATTCCCGCCGCGCTCGGCGGCAATATCCACAATCACGGAACCGGGCAGCATCGCCTCCGCCATTTCGGTCGTAATCAGGATCGGCGCTTTGCGTCCGGGCACCGCGGCCGTTGTGATAACGACGTCCTGCTCTTTCAACACGGCCGCCAGAAGCTCCCGCTGGCGTTTGTAATAGGTTTCGTCCATCGCCTTGGCGTAGCCGCCGGCGCCCTCGGCCGATTCGATATCGAGGACAACGAACTTGGCCCCGAGGCTCTCGATCTGCTCTTTCACAGCCGACCGCACGTCGTAGGCGGAAACCACCGCGCCCAGTCGTCTCGCCGTGGCGATCGCCTGAAGTCCGGCCACGCCCGCTCCCAGCACCAGAACCTTCGCGGGCGTCAGAGTGCCGGCGGCGGTCATCATCATAGGGAAGAGCTTCGGCAGCGTGCTGGCGGCGATGAGCACCGCTTCATATCCGGCGATGCTGGCCATCGAGGAAAGCGCGTCCATGGCCTGCGCACGGGTGATGCGCGGCACCAGTTCCATGGAAAAGAAGGACACGCCCAGCTCGGCGAGCTTCGAATTTTCCTGCGCCGCCGTTAAAGGTTCGCCGAATCCAATCAGCAGTTGGCCGGATCGAAGGAGGGTGAAGTCATCGGGTCCGTGGAACGGGTTGGCTCCGG
This sequence comes from Bryobacteraceae bacterium, assembly GCA_035552315.1. Classification (GTDB taxonomy): domain Bacteria; phylum Acidobacteriota; class Terriglobia; order Bryobacterales; family Bryobacteraceae; genus BOG-234. Next base: position 13,437 of record DASZLO010000107.1, on the reverse strand, counting down.
GGGTCCGCGCCTGCACGATGACCGCGGCCTCGCGGAACACATCCGCGCGGGATCCGATACGGACGCCACGCCGGACATATTCATCATCGGGGAAGCCGGCTTCCTGTCCGGCAGACGCCTCGACAATGACCTCTGCTTTGGCCTTGATCAGGCTTTCGCATGCGCGAGGCGTCAGCGCGACGCGCCGTTCGCCCGGGAACGTCTCGCGCGGGACGCCGATTATAAGCGCTATGAGACACCTCCGTGAAAATCGATCATAGCAGGGGGGCTCTATTGTCCCGGCGTGAAGACAGGGAGTAGAATTACCCGTTGGAGCTTCGTATGCGCGCACGGTGCTGAAGTATCCGATTCGAAAGCCGCCAGAATAAAACCCGCATGAATCCGACAGACACCGGAAATCCGGATTATTACCACAAGGTTGTCGACTGCCAGTGGGCGTGCCCGGCGCACACCAATGTGCCCGAGTACATCCGGCTAATCGCCCAGGGCCGATACACAGACGCGTACATGCTCAACCGCGAATCGAATGTCTTCCCGGGAATTCTGGGCAGGACCTGCGATCGTCCCTGCGAGCCGGCCTGCCGCCGCGGACGTCTGGACGGAAAACCGGTCGCCATTTGCCGCCTGAAGCGCGTCGCTGCCGATCTTCGCGACGACATCGCGGATCTGCTTCCCCCCATTCCCTCGAAGAAAAATGGCAAGCGCGTAGCCTGCATCGGCGCCGGTCCGGCGTCTCTCACTGTGGCAAACGATCTGATGCCGCACGGCTACGAAGTCACGATTTTCGAAAAGACTCACCAGCCCGGCGGACTAATGCGGACCAACATCCCGGCATTCCGTCTGCCTGAAAAAGTGTTGTCCGAGGAGATCCACTCCATCCTCAATATGGGTGTGGAGATCAAGTACAACTCGCCCGTCGAGAGTATGCGGGCTCTGCTGGGCGAGGGTTTCGATGCCGTGTTTATTGGCAGCGGCGCGCCGCGCGGCAAGAATCTGGAACTGCCTGGCCGCTACGATACCGATCGCATTCATATTGGAATCGACTGGCTGGGCTCGGTTGCTTTCGGCCACACGCAGTCGATCGGGGAACGCGTCCTGATCATCGGCGTCGGCAACACGGCGATGGACTGCTGCCGGTCCTCCCGCCGTCTGGGCGGCAAGGACATTAAGGTGATGGCGCGCCGTCCGCGTGCATTCTTCAAGGCGTCACCCTGGGAACTGGACGATGCCGAGGAAGAAGGCGTAGAGATCCTGATCAATCACTCGCCCAAGCGGTTTGTAATTGAAGACGGCCGTTTGACCGGCATGGAATTCGACCGGCTCGAGTGGGATACCGCGGCGTCTAAATCGCGGCTGATCGACAGCGTCATCCTCCCCTGCGATGATGTGATCCTTGCTATCGGACAGGACAACGCCTTCCCCTGGATCGAGCGGGACCTCGGCATCGATTTCGATAAAGACGACATGCCCGCGGTAAATAAAGTCACGTTCGCATCGAGCCGTCCGGGAGTATTCTTCGGAGGCGATGCGGCATGGGGCCCGAAGAACATCATCTGGGCCGTTGAGCACGGACATCAGGCGGCAATCTCGATCCACAACCACTGCCAGGCGGCGCCCGTTTCCACTCGTCCCGCCAGCGGGATGAATCTGATCAGCCAGAAGATGGGCATGAGCGAGTGGAGTTATCACAACGACTACAACCCTGCCCACCGCCAGAAAATGCAGCACGTCGATCTGGTTCGCCGCTTCGAAGAGCTGGATATCGAAGTCGAACTGGGCTTCTCAGCCGAGCAGACGGCGCGTGAAGTGCAGCGCTGCCTGAACTGCGATATCGAAACCGCATTCACCGCCGCCAAGTGCATCGAATGCGACGCCTGCATCGATATCTGCCCGATTTCCTGCCTGACGATCGCGTCCGACGCGCCTGAAGAGGTTCTGCGAAATCACCTCTCAGCGCCGGCCGTGAATCCGGATCAGGCGCTGTATGCTTCGAAGGCTTTGCCGCAGACGGGGCGGCTTATGCTGAAGGATGAAGATCTCTGCGTCCACTGCGGCTTGTGCGCCGAGCGCTGTCCGACGGCGGCGTGGGACATGCAGAAATTCGAGTTACTCATTTCCTATGCCGGTCAGACGGACCTTATTGAACAATGCAAAGTCGCATAAATAACTTCGCCATCAAACTGGCCAATGTGAACGGCAGCGGATCGGCCAGCGCGAACAGCCTGATCATGCAGGCTATTTTCCGGATGGGCGTGCCGGTGTCGGGAAAGAACCTTTTCCCTTCAAATATTCAGGGTTTGCCCACCTGGTATGAAATCCGCGTCAACAGCGCGGGCTACACGGCGCGCGCGCTCAATTACGATTTGATGGTTGCGATGAACTCGCAGACCTACGCCCGCGACGTGAAAGAAGCGAGCGTCGGCGGCTATCTGATGTACGACTCTTCGTGGCCGCTCGATGCTTCCCTGATTCGCGAGGATGTCAACTACATCGGCGTGCCGCTCGCCCAGATGTGCAACGAAGCTTTTGCCGAGCCCCGCGAGCGCGTGCTGATGAAGAACATCGCCACGGCGGGAGCGTTGATCGAATTGCTCGGAATCGACGGCCCCATCGTGGAGCAACTGGTCGAGGAGAAATACGGCCGCAAGAAGGGCCTGCACGCCTCGAACAAGAAGGCGCTGAAGCTCGGCGCCGACTATGTGCAGAAGCATTTCTCGTGCCCGCTGCCTTTCCATCTGCAAAAAATGGACGCCAATGGCGACAAGATTCTGATCGATGGAAACACCGCGGCCGCCCTCGGCTGCGTGTATGCGGGCGCGACGGTCGCAGCCTGGTATCCGATCACGCCGTCCACTTCGACAATGGATGCGTTCAAAGCCTTCTGCGAGCGCTATCGCAAAGACAAAGTAACCGGCGAGAACAACTTTCTGATCCTGCAGGCCGAGGATGAACTGGCGGCTATCGGCATGGTGATCGGCGCTTCGTGGAATGGCGCGCGGGCCTTCACCTCAACCGCGGGACCGGGCATTTCTCTGATGAATGAACTGCTGGGCCTTGCCTACTACGCGGAGATCCCGGCTGTCGTCATTGACGTGCAGCGCGTCGGACCTTCCACCGGAATGCCGACCCGCACTCAGCAGGGCGACATTCTGGAATGCGCCTACGCATCGCATGGCGACACCAAACATATCCTGCTTTTCCCCGGCAATCCCGCTGAATGTTTTGAGCTGGCGGCCAGGAGTTTCGATCTGGCCGAGCGCTTCCAGACGCCTGTGTTCATGCTGTCCGATCTGGATATCGGGATGAATGACTGGGTCACCCCGAAGCTCGAATGGGACGACTCTTTTACGCCCGACCGCGGTCTGGTCCTGACTGCCGAGCAGCTGGAATCGATGCCCAAGTTCCATCGTTATCTTCCGGAGAACGGCAGCGCCGTGGCGGCCCGCACTTTGCCTGGAGTCAGTTCCAAAGGCGCGTTTTTCACGCGCGGCTCGGGGCATAACAAATTCGGCGGCTACACCGAGATGCCGGACGAATATCAGGAAGTGATGGACCGTCTGTTGCGCAAGCACAAGGAGGCGGCCGGCTTCGTTCCCGCGCCAATCATCCAGCGCCGCGAAGGGGCTCGCGTGGGTGTGATCACGATCGGCGGCTGCGATCCCGCGGTGCGAGAAGCGCTGGACATTCTCGCGGCGCAGGGTCAGATTTTCGACTTCATGCGCATCAAGGCTTTCCCGTTCGATGTGCCCGTCGAGGCTTTCATTGCTGAGCACGATTTCTGCTACGTGGTGGAGCAGAACCGCGATGCCCAGCTTAAATCGCTCCTGCTGCTCGAAACCGCGGCCCCGAAGGACAAGTTGCGCTCGGTGCTGATCTATGGCGGTTTCCCGCTGAGCGCCAGTCACGTCATTGAGGCAATCGCACCGGCCAACAAGACTGCCGAGGACTTAAATGCCATCTATCGTTAAACCAAAAGTTGCGCATCCCAGCCTGCACCGCAACGAACTCGGCCTCACCGTTCGTGACTATGAAGGCGCGATGTCGACGCTCTGCGCCGGTTGCGGACATGATTCCATTACAGCGGCGATTGTGCGCGCGCTGTGGGAATTGTCAACGCCGCCGCATCTGCTGGCCAAACTCAGCGGCATTGGATGTTCGTCGAAAACGCCGACCTATTTCGTCAACGGGGCGCACGGTTTCAATTCGGCGCATGGACGCATGCCGCCCATCGCCACGGGCGCCAATGCAGCTAATCGCGAACTGACCTACATCGGAATTTCGGGCGACGGCGATTCACTTTCCATCGGTCTGGGTCATCTCTGCCACGCGATGCGCCGCAATCTGCGCATGCTCTACATCATCGAGAACAACGGCGTGTATGGGTTGACCAAAGGCCAGTTCTCCGCTTCGTCCGATGTGGGGTCGAAGAGCAAGAAGGGTGAGGCGAATACACTGTCGCCTATCGATCCTGTGCTGCTCGGCCTCAGCATTGGCGCAACGTTTGTGGCGCGCGCCTTCTCCGGCGACAAGGAACAGCTGGTGCCGATCCTCAAAGCGGCGCTCTCCCATCGCGGCTTCGCGCTGGTGGACGTGATTTCGCCCTGCGTTACGTTCAACGATCACGATGGATCTACGAAAAGCTATCTGAACACCAGAAAGCATCTTCTCGAAGCCACCGAATCGGATTTTGTGCCGCACGCCAAAGAAATCCTTGCCGACATCGCGCCGGTGGGCGTCACGAACGTGACGATGCACGACGGCAGTGTTCTGCGGTTTACCCGCCTGCCGGAAGACTACGATGTCACCGACAGACAGAAGGCTTTCGCCTACCTGAAGGAACATCCGAAGGATGTGGTGACGGGAGTTCTCTTCGCGGATGAAAGCGTAGCCGATTTGCACGAGTCGAACCACACTCCGCAAGCGGCTCTCACGAGTCTGCCGTATGAGAAGTTGTGTCCGGGTTCGTCGGAACTAGCCGAGTTGATGGAAGAATTCCGCTAGACGCGATTCACTCGGATATTCAATCGACTCACGGAATATTTTCGAACCTCAGCGGCGGCGGCGTCTTTTCCTTTTTCGGCGGCTCCGCCGGAGGGAGCGCCGGCTCCGGTTTGTAGGGCGTCAGCGCCGGCGGCATGGCATCGGGTTCCAGCAGCCATACGGCGCGGCCCGGATAATACTTCCGCAGCTTTTCATCCTCCGGTTCGCCTAAATCGCGCGCCCAAACCACCCGCGATCCATCAATGTCCGCCCCGTTATAAACCCACTCGTCCTGGAAAATATGATTCGGCCAATAACGGACGAACACGAGTAATTTCCCGGGAATCTGCGCGACCTGACGGTCTACCGCAATCCGCCGCGAAGGAATCCGTTCCTGCACCGCGCCCGTCGCATAAGCGAAAACAAATTGCGCCAGGCAAAGCCAGAGAATCAGGTTCGCCGCCTTCGCGCCCGCATCCCATCGGCTAAGCCATTCCAGTCCTGCCACGCTCATCAACACGAACAGACAAACCACCGCGGCCATGTAATGAAACTGAAAGGCCGGAAAGAAGTTTGTCCCGAGCGCAAACAACGCAACGGTGGATACCACCCACAAATAGCGGTAGCTCCGTATCGCCGGAACGAACGCAATCAGCGCCAGATAGAGCGGCGCGTAGAAAAAGAACCGGTAATAGCGAATCCTGAAAATCAGACGCCGAAAGTAACTCCCGGCCGTCTCCACTTCACTGGCTCGAAAAGCCCGCTGCGATTTGTATTCGAGGTCCTGCTCGCGCGTCAGAATATTATGCGGCGTCGCATTCGCCTGAAACGTAAGCGAGGCCGGCACGCCGTACTGATACTGGCTCACCGAATAGGGAAGCGTCATCCAACTGCCTGTCACCCGCTCGTTCTGCAGCAGCGTAATACCGATCGCGGGCAGCACAACCAGCGCCGCGATCAAGGCGGGCCGCTGCCAGGCCCTGCGCCAGTCCGGCAGCCAAAATAAGATCACACTCAGAACGAGGAAAACAGATTCATAAGGGCGAACCAGCAGGTTGATCCCCATCCCCAAACCCAGCCAGACAGCATCGCGCACGCGATACTTCTCCCGCAACCGCGGCAACGCCCCGAACACCAGACATCCTCCCGCCGCAGCCAGGCTCCCGCCCCAATAATCATTTGTCCACGCGTTCAGCGGACCAAACTCGAACACACACAGAAGTCCGCCAAGCAGCGCCCATCGGGGCGATGTCCATCCGCGCAGCATCCAGTAGCAAAGCGCGCAAAGCGCCGCGCACGAAGCAAGGACGCCGGCCCACGGCAGTCCGAATATCATCCAGCCGAAAGCCAGCGCGAGCCCCTGCCCGATTGGATAAATCGAACTGTAAGTGGGCCGCTGCAATACGAAAAACGTTTCAAAAAACTGCGGCAACGCATGCGGAGGATTCGCCAACCGGAAATGCCGCAGGGTATCGGCAACCAGCAAATGGCCGAACTCGTCGTAGATGTCCGGCGTTGGAACCGGATGGTGCGGCAAGAGCGCCAACCGCAGCCCCACCGGCAGGATCGCAAGCGCCATCATGCACCGGAATTTCCGCGCTCCGAACCAATCCAGAAACGGACTGATGTAAGGACCCCATAAGATGGCTAACAGGACCAGAAATGCCGCGAGGCCGAGCTCAATGAAATCACCCGTGGCGAAGCCAATTGGATTATGAAGCTGCAAGCCGCTGTCCCGAGATTAACCTACAACCTCGAAGACCAGGAACGCATGTCGCGCGCGAAAAACTATTTCGCATGGCAAAGCCGGCTGGTTCTGCCCGAACTGGGACAGCGCGTTGTCGAGATCGGCTGCGGCATCGGCAATTTCACGCAGAACCTTCTTGACCGCGAATCCATTGTTGCGATCGACATCGAGGCCGGTTGCATCGAACGGCTTCGCCAGCGTTTTCCCGGCCAGCCGAACCTGCACGCCTTCGTGCGCGAAGCGGGCGCGGGACTGGACGATCTCAAGACGTTCCGCCCCGACTCCGTGATCTGCCTCAACGTGCTCGAACACATTGGAGACGACGACGCAACGCTGCGGAATATGGCGGCCATTCTGCCGCCGGGCGGCGCAATTGTCCTCATCGTCCCGGCGTTTCAGGCTCTGCACGGCCCCATCGATCGCAACCTCGGCCATCACCGCCGCTACAGCCGCGAGTCCATTTCCCGCATGGCTGCCGATAGCGGCCTGCACGTCCGCAAGATGCATTACATCAACTTCCCCGGCTTCTTCGGCTGGTGGATGAACGCCCATATCCTGCGCCGGGAAGCTCAGTCCGCGGCACAAATCGAGGTCTTCGATCGCTGGATCGTGCCCGTGATTTCGCGCGTGGAAAGCGTCGTTCACCCTCCCTTCGGGCAATCTCTCTTCTGTGTGCTGGAAGTGAAGCCTGTACAATAAATCACATCAACTTACTTCTTCAACCGGCTGAATCCCCGTTGACAGGAGACGCGGAATCCAGCCGTCGTGTACCTGCCGCGCTCCCTCATGTCCCGAAGACCTCCGGCCGGTATATCCCCTCCCTCACCGGTTTGCGTTTTTTCCTTGCTTTCTGGGTCATTTTGCATCACATCACGGGAAAAGGAATGATGATGGAGGCATGGTCGCAGTCGCTGCCGCCCATGGTGCAGAGCCTGCTGCGCGGCGGCTATCTCGCGGTGCAAACCTTCTTCATTCTTTCCGGATTTGTTCTCGCGCGAAGCTATGCCGAGACCCGCTGGAATCGCAACAGCCTGATCCGTTTCGGAATGGCCCGCTTCGCGCGCGTTTATCCGGTCTATGCGCTTAGTCTGGTGGTCATATCGCGCTTCGTTCTGGAAACATTCGCCAAACCGGACCGCACAATCCCGCAGAAAATTGCGCTGCTGGGAGATTACGTATTCGTATTGCTGGGCTGGATGGGCTCCCGCTCGGTCGGCTGGAATACGCCGGCGTGGTCGCTCACGTGCGAAATTTTCTTTTATCTCTGCTTTCCGCTGCTGTTTCTCTGGCTGCGAAAAGGAAGCCTGCCCCGTATCCTGACGGCCCTCTCCATCGCCCTGGTGACGCCGGTGCTTCTCGCGCATGCAGGCGTCCCTGCCGTCTGGAAACCGATCCACCATCTCTCCGATTTCCTTGCGGGCATCGCCGCGGCCGCGCTTTACGAGATGCTCAGCCGGAACGTGCCCGCCCTCGTCCGCCGCGGATATGTCCTCTACGTCCCGGCCCTGGCCGCGTTCCTCGCGCTCATCACGCATCCTCGCGTTCTGAACGGAACCTACGCCGATCTCAACACAGCGCTTCGGCCTCTCAACGTCGCGCTGCTGATCGGACTGGCCTTCGGAGATAAGCTGCTGGCGCGGCTGCTTTCCGTGAAATCCATCGAGTACCTCGGCAAAGCCAGCTACTCCATGTACATCCTGCACGTGCCGATTCTATGGTGGTTCAGCCGCTTCGGACTGCACATGCCGGGGCCCGAGCCCCATCTTCTGAACGGGATCGCCTACCTGTGCTTCGTGATAGGCCTTTCCATCCTGGCATTTGAAAAGGTGGAAACGCCCGCCAACGACTGGCTGCGAAACTGGACGGCCGAACGTCTCCGGCAGCCCGCGGAATCGCGCGCGGCGTTTATGCCCGAGCCGCTGACCGCGCAGGCGTAATTCCGCGTTCCGCGACGAATCTCAGATCCGCGTCCTCCGCCGATGCAAAGGTGGGCAGAATTGTATTCACGCGCGTAATCTCCAGCAACAAGGCAATCCGCGGATGCACGCCGCATATCGCAAACCTGCAGCCGTCGCGCTGCGCCTTCCCCCAGTGGGCCAGTATCGTCCCAAGGCCCGCCGAATCCACATAGGGCGCGCCACCCACGTCAATCACGGTATCGGCGGTGCCGGATTGAGGCAGTGCATCCTCCAGAATGTGCAGCGTCGCGAGCGTCAAAGGACCGCGCAAACGAATAATGACAGTAGTTCCGGTTGCGCCCCGTTCGCGCGAAACCTGCATTTGTTCCATCACCGGATTTTAGTACGGCCAGTTCGATTCAGAACATGATCGGTACAATCAAACGAATGTCTATGGTCATCGTTGGCTCCGTCGCGTACGACGGCGTCGAAACTCCGCACGGGAAAGTCGACCGCATGCTCGGAGGAGCCTGCACCTACATCGCGCTTTCCGCCAGCTTCTTTACACAGCCGAAAATCGTCGCCGTCGTCGGGGATGATTTTGCCCAGGAGGATTACGATCTGCTGGCGTCCCGCGGCATCGATCTGGCCGGCCTCGAACGGGTCCCCGGCAAGACCTTTTTCTGGTCCGGCATCTACTCCCAGGACATGAACGACCGGGAAACCACGGCGACCGACCTCAACGTCTTCGCCGATTTCAATCCCAAACTGCCCGATTCGTACAAGAGCTCTCCTTACCTGTTTCTGGGCAACATCCAACCCGGCCTGCAGCACGCGGTGAAGGCGCAGATGAACGGCCCGTCGCTGCGTCTCACGGGCGGCGACACCATGAATTACTGGATCGCCTCTTTTCGCGATGAACTTCTGAAAACCATCGCCGGCTGGAATTTCCTGCTCATCAACGATACCGAAGCCCGCATGCTTTCCGGCGAGAACAATCTCCGCAAGGCCGCTCGCAAAATTCAGGAAATGGGCCCGCGCACTCTCGTTATCAAACGTGGCGAACACGGCGCGATTCTCTGGCATGGCGACACGCATTTCATGGTCCCCGGCTACCTGCTCGACGATGTCTTCGATCCCACCGGCGCGGGGGACTGCTTTGCCGGAGGTTTCATGGGCTACCTTGCGGGCGAAGGGATTACGCCCAATGACGGCGCTGCCGACCGCAATGCGCTGCGCCGCGCCGTTATCTACGGTTCCGTGATGGGCAGCTTCTGCTGCGAGCGGTTCGGCGTGGAACGCTTCCGCACCCTGACCCGCAAAGAAATTGATGGCCGCTACCAGGAATTCAAAGACTTCACGTCTTTTTAGCGGTCCGTACGGCGCCGTCATACGTTCCGCGATCAGTGTGACTCTTTGCCTGATCGTCAGCGGCGTCATCATGGCCGCGGCCGTCTGGCATTTTCATCTCAACGGCAGCACGTTGTATTTCGGCGATGCCGAAGCGCACCTCGATATCGCCCGCCGCATCGTCGATTCGCGCACACCGGGCTGGTCGCAGGTGGGGACCACCTGGCTTCCTCTCCCGCATCTGCTGATGGTGCCGTTCATCCGCCACAACTGGCTTTGGACAACAGGGCTCGCAGGCGGCATCGTTTCCGGTCTTTGCATGACGCTGGCAGCGGGATTCCTGTTTGCGGCCGTCCGGCGACTCTTTGACAGCAGCCTCGCCGCCAGCGCCGCGGTCGCGGTATTTCTGCTGAATCCGAACACGCTCTACCTGGGCTCCATCCCGATGACCGAGCCGGTATTCTTCGCCTGCCTCTTCGCGCTGCTTTATTTCACGATTCGATTTCAGGCAACCCACGGGTGGGGAGCGCTGGCCGGCGCGGCTTTGGCTGCCCTCGCAGGCACGCTCACCCGGTACGAAGCGTGGGTTCTGCTCCCTTTCGTGGCCCTCTATATCCTTGTCTGCGGTCCCCGCAAGCGCTGGCTGAAACGCTTCTTTGCCGCCATCGTATTCTGCATCGTCGCCGGGATCGGACCCGCCATCTGGTTGGCTCACAACCGCTGGTATTTCGGCGACCCGCTCTATTTCTATCGCGGACCATGGTCGGCCCTCGTCATTCAGGGGAACGCCCCTTACCCCGGACGCGGGGACTGGCGCGCAGCCTTCCAGTACTTCACGGCCGCGGGACTGCTGATCGCCGGTCTTCCGGCCATGCTGGCCGGGGCGGCCGGACTGGTTCTGGTGCTGGTCCGGCGCAGTGTGTGGCCCGTGCTGCTGCTCGCGCTTCCTCCGCTGTTCTACGTCTGGAGCATCCACTCCTCGGGAACGCCTGTTTTTATTCCCACCCTGTGGCCGCACACTTTTTACAACACGCGGTATGCGATGGCCTTTCTCCCGCTGATCGCGCTGGGAATTGCGGCCTTCGCACGGTTCGGCAAATACGCCGCCGGAGCCGCGGTGATCGTCGCGTTCACGCCTCTCCTGATTCAGCTGGCGAAGCGTCCCGCCGAACATTCCATCACCTGGCAGGAATCCGACATGAATTCGCGAGTGCGCAGGCAGTGGACCTCGCGCGCTGCCGCCTATCTGCGCGCTTCAGTCCGCCCGCAGGACACCATCCTGACCAGTTTCGGCGACCTGACTGGCATTTACCGATCCGCCGGCATTCCACTGCGTTTCACCCTGACCGGCGACAACGATGTCGAATGGGCGCAGGCCACCACGCTGCCGGCCATTTTTCTGCACACCGACTGGGCCGTGGTGGTCGGTGGCGATGTCGCGCAGGGCGTGATCGACGGCGCCCGGCTGCATGGTCCGCGTTACGAACTCGAGCAACGGATTATGGTAAAGGGAGCGCCCGTAGTCGAAATCTATCACCGCCAATATGAAGATCCCCTTCTCGAAACTGCACGGAGCGAAGAACGACTTCCTCCTGACGATGGCCGCTGACGCGCCTCTCGCGGATCTGCCGGAAATCGCCCGCGCCATTTGCAACCGCTACACCGGCGTGGGCGCGGATGGCTGGATGATTGTCGAGCCCACTCCCGGAATCGATCGCGGAGAGAATTACGACGCAACCATTCGCCTCTTCAACTCCGATGGCAGCGAGCCCGAACTGTCAGGCAACGGGACGCGCTGCGCGGCTCTCCTGCTTCGCTCCCGGTATCTGGACGAGATCCGCATCCGCACCGGCGCGGGCATTAAACACCTGCGCCTGGTCTCCATCGAAGACGACCGGGAGTTTTTCTTCGAAATGAATATGGGCAAAGTCCGCGTGGTGGAACTGGCGGCAAGAGTGCAGGACTTCGACGCGGTCATTGTCGACGTCGGCAATCCGCAGTGCGCGCTCCCGGTAGCGAACTTCGATTTCGACTGGCGGACCCTCGGGGCGGCGATCGAAAACGACGCCCGCTTCCCCAACCGCACCAACGTGTCTTTCATTCGTTCCATTGACCGCCACTCCATCGACGTCCGGTTTTGGGAGCGCGGCGCGGGCGAAACGAACAGTTCCGGCACGGGCTCGACGGGCGCGGCTCTGGCGGCCCTGGCGCGCGGGTTTGCCGAAAGCCCGGTGAACGTGCACACTCCCGCCGGCCCGCTGATCGTTCGCAGCGAGGTTCGCAGCGACGGCGCAACCTGGCTCACGGGCCCGGCCGAGTACATCGCGGACGGCGTTTTTCGCTATGGGAGAATGGGCGCGGATGACTAGCGAAGCCGCCACTGGAACAACCAGCACCGCTCTTGCAGAGAAGATAAGCAACAAAACCGCCCGGGTCGGGGTCGTCGGCCTCGGCTACGTCGGATTGCCTCTCGCCGTGGAATACGCCGAAGCCGGATTCCATGTCACGGGAATCGACCTCAGCGCCTCGAAAATCGAGCGCATGAATGCGGGCGATTCCTACGTTGGGGACGTCCCGTCCAGTACTCTCGCGCCCCTGGTCAAAAAGGGCCTGCTGCGCGCCACCACCGATTTCTCGGTAATCCGCGAGTTGGACACCATCAACATCTGCGTTCCAACGCCCCTGCGCAAAACCAAGGACCCCGACATGAGCTACATTGTGGCTGCCTGTCAGGAGATCGCGCAATATTTCCACCCCGGCCTTCTGGTGATTCTCGAATCCACCACTTATCCCGGCACCACCGATGAACTGGTGTTGCCGATGCTCGAAAAGTCGGGCCTGAAGGTGGGAGAGGATTTCTTCCTTTGCTTCTCACCCGAGCGGGTTGACCCCGGCAATCCCAAGTTTCAGACGAAAAATATTCCGAAAGTAGTCGGCGGCACCACTCCCGCCTGCACGGCTCTCGGCAAACTTTTTTACGAGCAGGCTCTGGAGCGCGTAATTCCGGTAACCTCCACGCAGGTAGCTGAAATGGTGAAGCTCCTGGAAAACACCTTCCGGATGATCAATATCGGGCTCGTCAACGAAATCGCCATCATGTGCGACGGCATGGATATCGATGTCTGGGAAGTGATTGAAGCCGCCGCCACCAAGCCGTTCGGCTTCATGCCCTTCTATCCCGGTCCGGGACTGGGCGGCCATTGCATTCCGATCGATCCCTTTTACCTGTCGTGGAAAACCAAGCAAGCCGGCATCGAAGCTCGCTTCATCGAACTGGCGGGTCAAATCAACGGCCAGATGCCGCACTTCGTCGCCACCAAAGTTCAGAACGCCCTGAACGACGTCGGTAAGCCGGTCAAAGGCTCGAAAATCCACATCTTCGGGGTCTCCTACAAGCGCGACATCGACGATGTGCGCGAATCCCCCGCCCTCGATGTGATTCATCTCCTGCAGAAGCGCGGC
>DASZLO010000106.1:0-4974 GCA_035552315.1 Bryobacteraceae bacterium | reverse complement strand
TCCTAACAGTGCTGCAGATCGAATCGCGCCGCGCAGTGGAAGCGCGCGATGAAATTCTCTCGGTACCTGGCATCGATGCGGTGCTGATCGGACCGGCCGATCTTTCCATATCGATGGGAATTCCCGGCCAGTTCCAGCATCCCGAACTCCTTGACGCAATCGAAAAAATCCGCGAGACCTGCGACAGCAAAGGCATTGCGCCGGGAATCCATACCCGCACCGTGCCGCTGGCCAATCACTGGAAACAACGCGGCATGCGCTTCCTGAGCTGCGGCAGCGATATTGCTTTCCTTTGGGAGAAGGCCTCCGAAACCGCACGAGGAATTCTGTGACGGGCAAAGCGTTCAGCGCAGCGCTCAGACCTGCCACGATACTGCTGATTTTCTGCGCAATCGCCGCCGCCCAAACGCCGGTCGAAAACCTCCGGGCCAATCTGACTTACCTCGCCTCGGACGAACTTGAAGGGCGCGGCACTCCGTCCAAAGGTCTGGACCTCGCCGCCGACTATGTAGCAAACCAGTTCCAGAAAGCGAATCTGCAGCCCGCCGGCCCCGGGGGCACTTATTTTCAAACAGCAAAGTTCGCGGAAGTGACCAGCAACTCCGAAGGCTTCGTCCTGACCCTGAAAGACGGCACGAAGCAAATCGCTGTTGAGCCGAACGAAGCCCGCGTCCGCTCACTGGCCCCGCTCGATCTCAACGATCAGCCTGTCGTAAAGCTCCCCGCCAGTGGAGCCATTCCGCCCGTGGAAGGCATGATCGTCGCCGGCGATGCAGCCCGCTACACCGGCGATCTCCTGGATTTGCTTCAGTCGCGAAAGCCCGCGCTCATCATCCTCATCGGGAAAGGGCGGCCATTCCGCCCGGCCTCGAGGCCAACTCTGGAAGACATGGAAACGCCCGGCGCGCCCATGATCCGCATCAACAAAGCCGAAGCCGAAGAACTTCTGAAAGAGCAGTCGCCGCTGTCGATCTCAGTCCATGCGGCCGCCCCGGCGGTGAAACGCGTCGAACTGCGCAATGTCGCCGCAATCCTCCCCGGCTCGGACCCGGCCATGGCCACCCAGTACGTGATCCTCAGCGCCCATTACGACCACCTGGGCCACGGACCGAGCGGCATCTTCCACGGCGCCAACGACAACGGCAGCGGAACCGTTTCCGTAATCGAAATAGCCCGCGAGTTGGCGGCGCAGCCAAAGCGTCCGAAGCGCAGTATCCTGTTCATCACTTTTTTCGGTGAGGAAGAAGGGCTGCTCGGCAGCTACTACTATGTCCGCCATCCGCTCGTGCCGTTGAACAAAACGGTAGCCAACGTGAACCTCGAACAGATCGGCCGCACCGACGACTCCACCGGCCAAAGAGTCGGCCAGTTCGCCTTCACCGGCCCTTCCTATACAAACCTGCCTGGCATCATGGAAAAAGCGGCTAAAGCAGATGGCGTGAACGTCTATCTCCGAAAAGAGGCGGACAGCTTCTTCGCCCGCAGCGACAACTACGCATTCGCCGAACACGGCGTGCCCGATTCCACCATCGCGGTGGCATTCGAATATCCCGAATATCACGCCATCGGCGACACCGTGGACAAGATCGACTTCGATAATCTGGCCAAAGTCGACCACGCCATCGCGGCCGGAATTGAGCGGCTTGCCGATGAATCCGGCGTGCCGAAGTGGAGCAGCGAAAAAGCTGCCGCGAAGTACCGCGAAGCGGGAATCAGATAGCAGCCCTTTTGTTACCATGAGTGCGTCAGGTTCCGGGCTCCGTGCAACGGGCGGCTGCAAACCCCGCCAGGTCTGGAAGGAAGCAACGGTAGTGGCTTTCCCCGTGTGCCGCGGATTACCCGGAGCCTGGCGTTAAAGTAACGGCTGCAGCCCGCCCCATGTATCAGGTCATCGCCCGGAAGTATCGTCCGCAGTCGTTTGACGATGTGCTGAGTCAGGAGCACATCAAAACTACGCTGCGCAATGCCATCGCGCAGAACCGCATCGCGCACGGCTACATTTTTTCGGGTCAGCGCGGCACCGGCAAGACCACCACCGCCCGCATCATTGCCCGCTGCCTCAACTGCATTAAAGGTCCAACCGACCAGCCCTGCGACGATTGCCCCAGCTGTCGCGAAATCAAAGCCGGCGGATCGCCCGACGTCATCGAAATCGACGCGGCGTCCAATCGCGGCATCAACGAAATGCGCGAGCTGCGGGAAAACGTCCGCTACCAGCCCTCGCGCGACCGGTACAAGGTTTTCATCATCGACGAAGCCCATCAGATCACCAGCGAAGCTTTCAATGCGCTGCTGAAAACCATCGAGGAACCGCCGGCCTGGGCCGTTTTCATTCTCTGCACCACGGAATCCCACAAGATTCCCGCGACCATCGCCTCGCGCTGCCAACACTTCAGTTTTCGCTCCGTCGATTTCAATGACCTCATCGAGCGCATGCGCCAGATCTGCGTCGAAGAAGGCATCGAAGCCGATGACGAATCGCTGTCGGTCATTGCACAGGCCGGCGAAGGTTCGGTGCGCGATTCGCTTTCGGCGCTCGATCAGGCCATCGCCTGCTGCGGCAATAAGCTGGAATCGGCAGCCGTGCGGGCGCTGCTCGGAGCTTTTTCGGTGGATGCGATGGCGCAGGTCACCACGGCCCTCGCCAGTCAGGATGGCGCGGCGGCTCTCGCACTGGTAGACGAGCTCGAACGCAACGGCGGAAGTCCGCAGCACTTTTCACGTGAACTGTCGCGCTATCTCCGGAACCTTCTGGTGACGAAAATCTCCGGCGGCGATTCCCGGCTGGTCACTGCCAGTCCCTCGGAACGCGCCGAGATGGCGCGCATCGCGGCGTCGTTTTCCGAAGAGGATCTCACCCGCTACCTGCAACTCGGACTCGATCTGTTTAAGGATCTGCAATTTTCGCTGCAGCCGCGCTTTCATCTGGAAATCGGTTTGCTGAAAATGGTCCAGGCCGGCAAACTCCAGGCGATCGAAGAAGCTCTGGCTTCTTTAGGACCGTCTGCTCCCGCCGCTCCGATGACATCGCCGCCGAAGCCGCAGGTGCAACCGGCGCGGCCACCGCAATCGTTTTCACCTCCGCCGCCGGCCGCAAGAACTGCTGCCCCGGCGCCTACTGCTGCCCCGGTGCTGTCCGCCGCGTCGGCTTCCGCCCCGGCCTCCGAAGTCGGCGACTGGCGCGGCAAACTTCACGATGCGATGACGGAAAAAGGCATGACCTATTCGGCCGACGCCATCGCCCACTCCGAGGTCTCTTTCGCGAACAACGAGCTGCAGATCACCACTTCGAAGGAGTTCCAGCTTTCCCTCGGCCGCGAAGAAGTCCTGGGCGCTCTAAAGCATCTCGGATATCCGGCCTTGCGCTTCAAGCTGACCTACGGCGAAGTAAAGAGCGCTTCAGCGCCCCCGGTTCCGAAAACAACACCGAAAGAAGACGAAGTCACCGAGCGCGCCCTCGCGCATCCGGAAGTGCAACGATTTAGAGAACTGTTCGGCGGGGAAGTGCGCACCGTCCGCAACCTGAAGGAGCCCTGGAACGAATGAAAATGCCCGGTAATATGCAGGCCATGATGCAGCAGGCGCAGAAGATGCAGGAGAAGCTGCAGGCCGAAGTCGCCCTGATCCGCGTCGAAGCGACGGCAGGCGGTGGAATGGTTACCGTCAAGATGGACGGCCACAAGAAGGTTCTCGGCGTGAAGATCGACCCCGAAGTTGCAGGCGACGTCGAGATGCTGCAGGATCTCGTTCTGGCGGCAGTCAACGAAGCGGCCCAAAAGGTCGACGAGGAATCCCAGAAGAAAATGGGCGGGATGCTGGGCGGCATGGGACTTCCCCCGGGCCTCTTCTAGTTCATGCCCGATTTCGCCGAGCCCCTGGCTCGTCTCATCAACGAATTCAAACGCCTGCCCGGTATCGGACAGAAATCGGCCCAGCGCATTGCTTTTCACATCATGCGCCACAGCCGTGACGAGGCCGACCAGCTGGCGCGCACCATCCTCGATGTAAAAGACAAGCTGACCATCTGCGCCACTTGCAATAACATCAGCGACGCCGAACTATGCCAGTACTGCCGCGATCCTCAGCGCGATCAAAAGGTAGTTTGTTGCGTGGAAGATCCGAATAACATCGTCGGCATCGAGGTAACCCGCCAGTTCAACGGCCTTTATCATGTTCTGGGCGGAGCGCTCTCGCCACTGCGGGGAATCGGCCCGGAGCAGCTCAAGATCAAAAGCCTGGTGGATCGCATCGCGCGGGGCGAAATCGAAGAAGTGATCGCGGCCACCAATCCCACCGTGGAAGGCGAAGCCACCGCGGTTTACCTGTCGAAACTCCTGAAGCCGCTGGGAATCAAAGTAACCCGCATCGCGATGGGCGTCCCGGTAGGCAGCGACCTCGAATTCGCCGACGAAGTCACTATGTGGAAGGCCATGGAAGGCCGCCGCGAAATCTGACGTCCCCAAGCTGAACGCCCAGGTAAATGGGTTCGTTTTTTCGAATCGTCCGGCATCCTGCAGACGATCGATAAATGAGAGAAAATAAAAGGAAAGCCCATTAGCTCTCGAGAATTAAAGCCTGAGAATAAGTTAAGGAGATTGTTGTGAGTAAGACAGTTCTGATCTTCGTAGCTGCCCTCCTGACAGCGGCCCCGTCTTTCAGCCAGAAGAAAGCCATTCCGCGCACCGCGGACGGCCATCCCGATCTGCAGGGTATCTGGACCAACGCAACCATAACGCCGCTCGAACGTCCGGCCGCTCTTGCCGGAAAAGCCACGCTGACGGATGCCGAGGCCGCGGCTTACGAAAAGAAGGACAAAGAAGTTCTCAATTCACAGGACGGCGCATCCGACGGTCCGCTGATTGCTGCCGCGGGTTCCTCCGGAACGGGCGGTTACAACGTGCTCTTCATCGATCGCGGCGCACAACTCGAAAGAGTCGACGGCCAGAAGAGAACGTCCCTGATTATCGATCCTCC
>DASZLO010000105.1:0-12191 GCA_035552315.1 Bryobacteraceae bacterium | reverse complement strand
TGACGTTGACTCCGGCTGCGCGGCAGGCGGCTTCGGCGATTTTGGAAAGATGCGGGCAGACGGGATCGGCGAAACTCACGTGGGCCACCAGGCCTTCGCCGAAGAAGGTGGAGACGCGGCCGCGCGTGCGATCGAAGAACTGATCGGGGATTACGAAATCGAGCGGACGATGTTCTTCTTTCAGAGAGCCGACGGCGCTCAGGGAAATGATGCGTTCGACGCCCAAGGTTTTAAATCCGTAAATGTTGGCGCGGAAGTTCAGTTCGGAAGGGGACAGCTTGTGGCCGCGTCCGTGGCGCGAGAGGAAGGCGACTTCGTGCCCTTCAAGTTTGCCGACGATGTAGTTGTCGGACGGCGGGCCGAAGGGGGTGGAAATGGTGACTTCTTCCGCCGCGTGAAAACCCGGCATGTGATAGAGGCCGCTGCCGCCGATGACGCCGATCTTAGTCAAAAAATGCTCCTTATTCCTGAATGAGTTCCCATAGTACGCCACCGGTGGCCGAAGGATGGACGAAGACGTAGAGGTGTCCTCCCGCGCCGCGCTGTGGCGCGCCCAGCAGCCGGACTCCTGCTTCGGAAAGCCGGGCCACGGTAGCGTGCAGGTCTGGCACTTTCATGGCGACGTGATGCAGGCCGGGGCCGCGCTTTTCGAGAAATTTCGCGATTGTGGATGACGGGTCGAGGGGCTCCAGCAACTCGATGCGGGCATCTCCCGCGGGCAGCATTGCCACCTTTACTTTTTCGTGCTCCACCGTTTCGCGAGACAGCACCGGCAGACCCATATTCGTTTCGTAGAAAGGCAGAGCCTCATCGAGAGAGCGGACGGCGATGCCGAGATGATCGATCGACCAGGTTTGCGCGAGCGGCGGATGGAGCCGGCGGCGGCGGTTCTGGAGTTCGGCGGCAAGTTCGGGAATTCCGGTGCCGTCAATCGCGATGGTGCGCAGGATAAGCGGCACTGTCTCACCGTGGCCCAGCGACAGCATCGCTTCGATCTCACGCTGCGTTTGTTCCGCGCCGGGCCGGTCGGCCTTGTTGATGACGAAAATGTCGGCGATTTCCATGATGCCGGCCTTGATGGCCTGGACATCGTCGCCCATGCCGGGAACCAGCACAACTACGGTGACGTCGGCGAGCGCGGCCACATCGATTTCGTCCTGCCCAACGCCCACTGTTTCGATGATGATGAAGTCGAAGCCGGCGGCGCGGAAGAGGCGCGAGAGGGCGGCGCTGGCGCGGGCGAGGCCGCCGGTTGCACCCCGCGTGGCCATGGAGCGAATGAAGACGCCTGGGTCGGCATGATGGCGTTGCATGCGAATCCGGTCGCCGAGGATCGCGCCACGGGTGGCTCTGCTGCTGGGATCGATGGCCAGGATTGCGACCTTTTTATCGAGGGCACGCATGCGCGCGGTGAGTGCGTCGACGAGCGAACTCTTCCCGGCTCCCGGCGGTCCGGTTATCCCGATGGTCAGACCGGTTCCTTCGGGGAGCGCGGCGAGCCGCTGCAGGCCTTCGGGCACGCCGTTCTCAACAAGTGTGGCCAGTTGGGCTAATTCGCGAGTGGTCACGTCGGCGGGTTAGTCCTTAAGAAGCTGGCGCGCGATCACCAGGCGCTGAATTTCGCTGGTGCCTTCGCCGATGGTGCAGAGCTTGACGTCGCGATAGAACTTTTCCACCGGATAGTCTTTGATGAAACCGTAGCCGCCGTGAATTTGCACCGCTTCATTGGCGATCTCGACGGCCGATTCGGAAGCAAAGAGTTTGGCGGAGGCCGATTCGCGCGTCACGCGTTTGCCCTGATCGATCATCTTCGCGGCCCTGTAGGTCAACAGCCGCGAGGCATCGAGCTTTACCGACATATCGACGAGCTTGTGCTGGATGGCCTGGAATTCGGAGATGGGGCGGCCGAACTGCTTGCGTAATTTCGAATACTTCAGGGCGGCATCGTAAGCGCCCTGGGCGATTCCGATGGAAAGCGCCGCGATGGAAACACGGCCGCCGTCGAGAATGCGCAGGCTATCGACAAAGCCTTCGCCCGGCTTGCCCAGCATCTGCTGCTGCGGGAGCCTGCAGTTGGTGAAGATGACTTCGCCGGTGGCGCTGGCGCGCAGGCCGAGCTTGTTTTCCTTCTTGCCGGGGCGGAATCCCGGGGTGTCCTTCTCGACCACGAATGCGGAAATTCCGTGGCGATGCGCGCTACGGTCGGTCATCGCCATGCCAACGCAGATGTCTGCGTAGTGAGCATTGGTGGTGAAGGTCTTGGCGCCGTTCAGGATCCAGCAGTCTCCGTCGCGCACCGCGGTGGTACGGGTTCCGGCAGCGTCCGAACCGGCCTCAGGCTCCGTCAAAGACCAGCAGCCGATAGCCTCGCCGGAAGTGAGACGGGTCAGATACTTCTGTTTCTGTTCTTCGGTGGCGGCTTTATAGATGTGATTGGAGCAGAGCGATGTATGGGCCGCCACGATTATGCCGACGGAGCCGTCCACGCGCGAGAGTTCCTCGATGATGATGGCGTATTCGACATAGCCTAGGCCAGCGCCGCCGTATTCCTCGGGGAAAATGGCGCCCATATAGCCCAGTTTGCCGAGCTTCCGGATGACTTCCAGAGGAAAAATCTGCGCCTCGTCCCATTCCATGACATGGGGAAGGATTTCCGCCGCCGCAAATTCGCGCACGGCGCGGCGGAGTTGTATTTGTTCCGGAGTGTAATCGAAATCCACTTACTCCGATTATGGCTTATGGATGTGCGATCGGAAGTTTTACAGTGCCCTGTGTTACGTTGGCGGCATGGTGAAGCGATTTCTGCCGATCGGCGTTTGTTTGGTGCTGCTTGCATGGGCATGGCCCTCGAAGGCGCAGGAGGATCTGGACTCGCTGAAAGTTTGCACGGAAACGCAGAAGCTGTTATTTGAGAACGCTTTTGTCCGGGTGATTGACGACGTTATGCCTCCTGGCGTGCGGGAGCCGAAGCACCGGCATCCGCGCGGTCTGGTGATTGCGCTGGTGGATGCGGACACGGAGACAACCGTCTATCCCGGCGGCAAGGTCGTGCGGGGACACAGCAAGGCGGGAGCCGTTTCGTGGTCGGAGAATACAGTGCATGAAACCCGCAATCCAGGGTCGGCAACTTCGCATTTTATTCGCGTTGACGTGAAGTAGGCTAAACGGCGCGCGCAACTGCTGCGTCATAAAGAATTGACGGCCGTTTCTTCCATATCCGTATGCGATTTCTGAAGTTCGGCCTTGTATTCCTGCCGGCCCTGTTGATGGCGGGGGTTCCCGTGATTCAGGGAGTGGTGGATTCAGCCGGCAACGGTCCGCGCGTGGCGCCGGGGTCGATCGCGTCACTTTACGGCACGGGCCTCGCCAGCGGCACGTCCCTTGCGACGACTTTTCCGCTGGACACGGCGATTTCAGGTACCAGCGTTTCCGTCGCGGGAATCTTGGCCCCGCTGCTTTATGTCAGCGCGACGCAGATTAATTTTCAGGTGCCGTCGTCCGCTGGCGCCGGGGACGTGAATGTGGTGGTGAACGGTCCGGGAGGCGCCAGCGCTGCATTCAGCATGACGGTGACGGCGGCAGCGCCCTCCATCTATCAATACGGGTCGGGCCAGGCGGTGGCGCAGAATATCGACGGCTCGCTGAACAGCAGCTCTTCGCCGGCCGCGGCGGGGTCGGTAATCACTGTGTACATGACGGGACAAGGCGCTGTCAGCAATCCGGTGGCGGACGGCTCGGCGGCCCCCGACTCACCGCTCTCGCAGGCCAGCGCCACCGCGACGGCGACCATCGGACCGGCTTCGGCTACCGTGCAGTTTCTCGGGCTGACGCCCGGGTTCGCGGGACTGGCGCAGGCAAATATTCAGATCCCGTCGATCCCGAGCGGCGATTATCCGCTGGTGATTACGGTGGGGGGGCTGGTGAGCGCTTCGGCGGTGGTTTCGGTATCCGGCTCGGGCAATGCTTTTACCAGTCCCCTGACGCGCACCGGTTATGCGGGCTTCACGAACAGCGATACCAGCACGATCGCGCTCTTCAACAATGTCGCCTATGTGTGCGGGGACGACCGGATTGTGATGGTGGATGTCACCAGTGCCGCGGCGCCTTCGATGATCGGCGAGTTCGGCGACAGCGTGCTCAACGGGAACGGAGACCGGTGCGCGATCAATGCGGCCGCAACCACGCCCTTTCTGGTGGAGATTGTGGGCTCACCGTCCGGCAGCACGGAATCGCTGGCGGTGTACAGTCTGAGCAATCCGCGATCTCCCGCGCTGCTGACCGTGGCGACAACGCCTTACGGGCACATGGTGGACATGAGTTTCGCGGGCACTGTCGCTTTTGTGACCACTAGTTACATCACCTACAACAACAGCAATTCCGCGGTGATATCGCAGACCGGCGATTTTCTGGTTTTCGATTTCACCAATCCTGCGGCCCCGGTTTTTGTGACCGCGATGCAGCCGTCCAGTCTGGCGGGCTCGGGCAATCAAAACCTCAAACCTTACGCGGCGGTGGTGGATCAGGTTTATTCCTACGTAGCCAGCAGCAGCGCTACGGGAACCAGCACGACGGGAAGCGCGATTCTCGATGTGATCAGCGTGGCCGCGCCGGGAATCCCGACGCCGGTCAGCCAGGTTACCATCCCGCAGGCGGCGATTCTGCTGAGTTTCGACATCGTCGGCAACACGCTGCTGGCCGCGGGAAACACGGCGGGCCAGCGCAACCCGGGGAGTCCGGATTTCGACTTCACCGGGAACCTGACGCTCACCTCGATGGACCTGAGCAATCCGCAGGTTCCCATTGTGGTGTCGACGCTCACCACGACCATGCAGGTGAACGGGACATTTAATACAGCGGCTTTCAGCAACGGCGTGTTCGCGCTGGTGAATAACCCGCCGGACACCGACGACTTTGGGCCGTCCTCGCTGATGATTGCCGACGCGCGCAACCCCGCGAACATTCTGCTCTATCCGTATCAAACCCAGTTCGGTTTCAGCGGTATGCTCACCACCAATAACGGGTTCCTGCTGGCGCCTACTTCACTGGGTTTAAATATCTACAAGCTGCAGTTGCAATAAGCGCCACTTTGGCAGTGCTTATGCACCTGCCTGTGTCATGAGACTGATCGCCGCGCTGCTCCTCGTCGCGGCCATGGGGTCCGGGAAGACGCCAAACCGGCTGACGGGAAGCTGGAAGCTGGTTTCTTTTTCGGACACTTCGGACAAGGGCATGCCCTACTTCCCGTTCGGAGTGCATCCCAACGGTGAATTTATTTTTACTTCCAACGGACACTTCTCCGCGCAGGCCATCTCGGCTCCGACCGGTCCGCTGCCCGACGCTTTGCCTTCAAAGGGCTTCGACGATATGAGATTTGCCGGCATGACGGTTCCTTATCTGGGATATTTCGGAACGTACCAGGCCGATCTCACTGCGGGCACGCTCACCTTACATCTTGCAGGGGCAAGCGCTCCGATCTATGTGCGCAGCGACGTTACCCGAATGATCCGGTTCGACGGGGACCGCCTGCTCATTTCGGGCAAGGCGGTCCGGTCGGACGGGCGACAGTGGAGCTGGGAACGGATCCTTGTTCGCGACAAATAGGCGGCTATTTCTGGTCGAGCATTTCGCGCAGACGCCGCGCCAGATCCGCTTTGCGATAGGGCTTATGCAGAATGGCCGGCTTGATGTTGGGCCGGAAATTCGCCGTCATGGTTTCGAGAGGGTAACCGGAGGTCAGCAGGATTTTGAGATTCGGCCTCGCTTCATGGGCACGCTCGGCCAATTCCCAGCCGCCGAGCCCGCCGGGCATGACGATGTCGGAAAACAACACATCGATCTGGTCGCCGTGCTGGCTCAGTTTTGCCAGACCGTCACGGCCATCCGAGGCAACGATCACCCGGTAGCCAAGGCTTTCGAGCGTGCCGACCGCGTATCCGCGGACAAAGGAATCGTCTTCGACGACCAGCACCGTTTCCACGCCGCGCGGTTCCTGCTCATCGATCACGGTTGTGTCTTCCGCTGCAGGCTGTCTGGTGGTCTTGGCGGCGGGAAGATATAAACGGACGGTAGTCCCCAGGCCCGGTTCGCTGTAAATGGCCACATGGCCGTTGGACTGTTTGATAAACCCGTAAACCATACTGAGGCCAAGGCCGCTGCCTTTGCCGACGTCTTTGGTGGTAAAGAACGGTTCGAAGGCGCGTGCTTTGACTTCGGGAGTCATTCCGCTTCCATCGTCGGTAATGTTGATCGAGACATAGCCGCCGGGCGGGACTTCCGGGTGGCCGTCCTGATATCTCTCATCGAGCAGCGCGTTTTCAGTGATCAGCGTCAGGGTTCCGCCATGCGGCATCGCGTCCTGCGCATTAAGCGCGAGATTCAGAATGGCGGATTCCAGTTGCGCGGGGTCGGCGTAGGCCAGGATCAGTTGCTGACGAAGGAGAATGCGGATTTCGATGTCTTCGCGCAGCGTCCGCTCGAGGAGCACCTTCATGCCTTCCACCAGTTGATTGCAGTTGATGACCGCGGGCTGCAGTTCCTGGCGGCGGCTGAACGCCAACAGGCGACGGGTGAGTTCAGCTCCCCGCATTCCGGCGTTGACCACGCTGTCGCAATATTGTTTCAGATCCGGGCGGGCTTTGAGTTTGTCGCTGAGGATATCGGAGTTTCCGATAATCACGGTGAGCAGATTATTGAAATCATGGGCGATGCCCCCGGAAAGCTGCCCGACGGTTTCCATCTTTTGCGCCTGCACCAGTTGTTCGCTGGTGCGCTTGCGCTCGGTCAGATCGTGGATGATTCCGACGAAGATCGGCTCGCCTTCCTGGCGGGCTTCGCCGACCGAAAGATCCATGGGAAAAGTGGTACCGTCTTTGCGGCGCCCCACCACTTCCCGGCCGATTCCGATGATCTTGCGTTCGCCGGTGGCGCGGTAATTTTGCAGATACTGATCATGCTCTTCGTGAAACGGGCTGGGCATGAGCAGCTTCACATTTTCGCCGATGACCTCGGCGGCGCTGTACCCGAAGAGCCGTTCGCATGCGGGGTTGAACATCTGAACTTTGCCCTGGGAATCGATCAGGATTACACCGTCGACTGCGGTTTCGACAACCGCCTGCAGGCGCGAAGCCGTCTCCAGCAAGACTCTTTCGGAGTACTTTCGCTCCGTCAGATCGTGGATAATCCCCACAAATATGGTCTCCCCCTCTTGCTTTGCTTCTCCGACGGACAGCTCCATGGGAAAGGTGGAACCATCCTTGCGGCGGCCCATAACCTCGCGTCCGATGCCGATAATTTTGCGTTCACCGGTCTCGCGGTAATTGCTCAGGTATTGGTCATGTTCCTCGTGAAAAGGGGAGGGCATGAGCAGCTTTACGTTCTGCCCGATGACTTCCTCAGCCCGATAGCCGAACAAACGCTCGCAGGCGGGGTTGAACATGAAAATATGCCCCTGCGAGTCGATCAGAATCACCCCGTCAACAACGGTCTCGACAAGGGTGCGAAGGCGGATTTCGTTTCTGGCGTCGTCCCTGAACATTATGGATTGTGATTAGACGATGAAGTAAGGATTCACGATACTTCGAATTTGATGAGTATAGCGTCTTTCCGGTTTCCTGAATCGAGTCCGGACGGATGGAGGATATACCACCTTTTTTGCACCGGGGCTAGAAGCTCGGCGGCGTATTGATCCAGAGAATAACGGTTTCGGAATTTCCAGGATTGTGCCAGCGGTGGGGAGTCCGGCTTTCGAAGTAGAAGCTGTCGCCGGAGCGCAAGTGGAATGCATCCCGATCCAGCCAGATCGTGAGCTCTCCGGCGGTCAGGAAGAGAAATTCCTCTCCCTGATGAGAATAGTATTCTTCGCCGCTGCCGGCCCCGGGCGCCACGCGGAACAGGTGCGGCTCCATGGCGATCCGGCCCCATGCCAGCAGTTCCATCTGAACGCCTTCGCCACCCTGCAGAATGCGCCGGTCTTCCTCGCCAACCAGGGATTTCGGCGCCTCGGCGGGGCTGAATAAATCGTGGATATTCAGGCCGTAGTAGCGCGCCAGTTTGTGCAGCACGGCCACCGATGCTCCGCTCTGCGAGCGTTCCAGATTGCTGAGAAACCCCACCGACACGTCGATCACCCGGGCGACGGATGCGAGCGACTCGCCGCGGTTCAGCCGCAGTGCCCGCAGACGCGGCCCGGCTGCAGACGGATTCATAGGCTTTTCGGCCGGATTCCGCGGCAACAGTCCTTCTTGTCTTAACTGGTTGAGAATGGCGGGCGCGTTGAGTCCAAGGACGCGGCGAAGGTAGACGGCGCGCTGCAGGAGTTTGAGGTCGTCGCGGGTGTAGAGCCGATAGCTGCTGTGGCTGCGCGAAGGATGGGCAAGCCCCATCTTTTCCCAAGCGCGAATCATCGACGCCGAGATTCCGAGCTGCCGGGCCACGTGGCCTATCTTAAGAGCATTCCCTGATTCAGTAGTCTTCGCGGGCACAGTTCGCTTCTGTCAACCTGGACAGAGTGCTCCGAAGAGTATATAACGTTTTCGGACGATGGCGCGAAATAAGTGGCGAGGCGGCAGATTGCACGAATCGGGTAAGGTAGCAGGATAGTCCGATGCATACCCACGAGCCGGCCCGCGGCCTCGATTACGGCCTGAAACACCGCATCCTTTCACCTACCGAGGCGGTGGCGCAATCGCTGTCGAGCATCGCGCCGACGGCGGGGCCCACGGTTCTGATTCCACTGGTTTATGCGTTGTCCGGCGACGGCACCTGGCTGGTGTTTCTGCTGGCGCTCTGCGGGATGGTGCTGGTGGCGATGAACATCAATGTGTTTGCCCGCCGCTCGTCCTCACCGGGGTCGCTCTATCAATACGTTTCGGCATCGATGGGGGCGGTGGCGGGAGTCACCACGGGCTGGGCGCTGGTGATCGCCTATGTGGGGACCGCGGCGGCTGTTACCGGAGGGCTCACCGTTTATTTCAACGCGGCGCTCATGACGCTGGCGGGTACGGCGCTGCCGCCGGCCTGGATCATCGCCTTCAGCGTGGTTGCGGCCTGGGCGCTGGCGTATATGAATGTGCAGCTTTCCGCCAGAACCATGCTGTGGTTCGAGGTGTTTTCGGTGGCTCTGATATTCACGCTGCTGGGGGTGACGCTCATTCGGGCGGCCGTGCATCCCGACATGCCGCAGCTGAGCCTCGAAGGCGTTTCCGCGGAAAAACTGCGTCTGGGGCTGGTGCTCGCGACATTCAGCTTCGTCGGATTCGAGAGTTCGACAGCGCTCGGGGCGGAGGTGAAAAATCCGCTGCGCACGATTCCGCGGGCGGTGATTGCGACGGCCGTGTTCGCCGGGTTGTTTTTTGTGATCTCGGCCTATGTGGAGGTGCTGGGCTTCAAGGGCCTGCGGGAAAACCTGGCGTCCAGCAGCGCGCCGCTGGAATCGCTGGCGAAGGCGGCGGAGATCGGAGGATTCGGCGTGGCGATTGCGTTTTGCGCGGTGGTCAGCTTTTTTGCCTGCACGCTGGCATGCCTGACGGCGGCGGCGCGAATTCTTTTTATGATCGGACGGCATGGACTGTTGCCCGCGGGTTTCGGCAGAGCGCACGCGCGGAATCGGACGCCCCATCAGGCGGTGACTTTAAGCGCGATACTGACGGTGATTCCCGCGGTGTGGATGGCGATCCGGGGTGTCGGTGGGATGGATATTAACGGCTTCACCGGGACCTTCGCGACTTACGGATTTGTCACGGCTTATGTGCTGATTTGTGTGGCCGCGCCGCTGAGTCTGCGGCGGCGGGGGCAACTGCGGCCGAGTCACGTGGCGGTATCCGGGGCGGCGATCGTTTTTATGGTCGTCACGGTGGCGGGGAATATTTATCCGCGTCCGCCCGCGCCTTATAGCTGGATGCCGTTTGCGTATGCGGGGTGTCTGGTGGCTGGTCCGTTGTGGCTGGCGTGGCGAAGGCGGGCTGCGCCGGGGCTGATTGAGGAGATCCAGCGGGATTTGGAATTGGGGCCGGCTGTGGAGGGGGTTTAAGGCTTGGTTCAATATTTCGCCTTGTTCACGAGACGTGTACAATAGAAGATAGTTGAACATTTCAACCGGATCGTAAACATGACACCCAACGAACGAAGCATCCTGGACGCTGCGATAACAGCCGCCGGAAGAACCACCGGGATCGAGGCCCACGTTAACCCCGCAAAGGCGGGCAAGGACAGGGCTGCCGATGCCATTGTGGAGTTCGAAGCCGCCCGGCGCAAGTACCGCTTCGGCGCTGAGATCAAGGTAGTTGACCGATTCGAGACCCCGGCAATTCTCAAAGCCAGGAACGGAGTCGTGCGCGAGCCGCTACTGCTGGTCGCCCCGTACATTTCCCGGGAAGTGGGCGAGCGCTGCCGTCAACTTCGCTTGCCCTTCATAGACACCGCCGGGAATGCGTATCTGGAAGGGCCTGGTTTGCTGATGTATATCGTGGGCCAGCCCCGGCCCGTCGAAAACCGTCTCAACAATTACCGGGCGCTGAACCCTGCCGGCCTGAAGATCACCTTTGCGTTGCTGTGCCAGCCGGAACTGGTTTGCGAGAACTACAGGAGAATCGCGACAGATGCCGGAGTGGCGCTCGGGACTGTCAGTGCCGACATGAAGGATCTCGAAGGTCGCGGATTCTTCGATCTCCGCACAAAACCGCATCCCAGGCACCGCAAACTACTCGATCCGGAACGGATGCTGGAAGAGTGGGTGACCCACTATCCCGTTACCTTGCGTCCCAAGCTCATGCTGGGGCGGTTCAACGTGAGTGAGCCCGAACATCTTTATCAACTGGACCTTGTGCGCCAAAAGGCCCTTTGGGGAGCAGAACCTGCCGCTACAAAGCTGACAGCCTATCTTAAGCCCGCCCGGTTTACGATCTACACATGCGAGCCGGTCGCGAAACTCGTTGCAGCAGGGCGGATGAGGGCTGCCGAAAACGGCAATGTGGAGATTCTGGAAAAATTTTGGAAGTTCGATCCCCCTGCCCACGACTTTCCCGATGTCGTGCCCCCGATTCTCGCCTACGCAGATCTTCTTGCTTCTCACGATGACCGCAACGCGGAGGTTGCGCGAATGATTTATGAAGAGCGAATCGCAAAAACCTTCCGTCGCGCCGCGTAAACCTCCCGATCCGTCGGTCATCCGCGTAGTACGGTCATTGGACCCGGTTATGCGTGCCGCGGCATGCGCGTACTTCGTCGCTGGCGCCACCGCGCGCGATCTGATCCTCGTCAGTGTTCACGGCCTGCGCCCCGGTCGCGCTACTCGCGACATCGATTTCGGAATCGCAGTCGAGAGCTGGGAGCAATTCGCCGATTTGAAGGACCGGCTGATTGCCACCGGCGAATTCTCAGCCGATCGCAAGGCGCTCCAACGATTGACTTTCACGGATTCGGGTTCCGGTTTCTCCATTCCGGTAGACCTCATTCCTTTTCGCGGAGTCACATCCGCCAGCGGAAACATTGCCTGGCCACCCAGCCGTGACATCGTTATGAATGTTGCAGGATTCGAAGAAGCCCTGGCATCCTCGGTCCTGATCGAGTTGGAGGCGGGCCTCGAAGTGCGCGTGGCCTCAATACCCGGCCTGACCTTGCTGAAGCTGACTGCCTGGGCGGATCGGGGCAGAGAAAATAATAAGGACGCTGCCGACCTTTACCGCCTCCTGACTGCCTACGCAGATGCCGGAAACATCGATCGCATCTATGACCACGAGTTGGACCTGTTGGAATTCGCTGAGTACAACATGGAGTTGGCGGGCGCCGAACTCCTCGGTCGTGATGTTGCGGGATTCAATCCATCACACGCCATGGATCAGGTCCGATCCTTTTTACTGTCTGTCGAAAACTGCGAGCGTTTGGTTCGTCAAATGGCCCAGACTACCTACGCTGAGGCCACTCCATCCGTTGACCGGTTCGTGAGCGGTTTCTGTCGCGGATTGTTATCGACGATCATCGACGCGAACCTCTGAAGAGAGAGCGTTGCGTCAAGGTCAGGAGATTGTAATTTGCGTTCTGTCCTCAGAAATTCTCACAGGTAAGCAGTTCTGGAGACGCAATTCCGCGTAACTGGAGAGAAGAACGCCGCTCTTTAGCGCGGAGCGGGTTTAGAAGTTGGAAACTCTTGAAATTAAAGGGGAAGGAAGTGGCGGGGACGACGGGGCTCGAACCCG
>DASZLO010000104.1:0-19801 GCA_035552315.1 Bryobacteraceae bacterium | reverse complement strand
GTCGTCACTGTAAGTCGAATAGAGATCCGTCGGCTGATGATGCTGCGGGTCCCAGCCATTGCCGAGTTGCGCACCCCGTTCGTTTTCTCGAATACTGATGGAAGGCGTCAGGTCCATGAACGGCGTGGAATCGGTATTCGTCATGTGCGGTCCGACGTTTGCCGGATAGTTGGAGGCGTACTTGTCGTCTGCAAGCTGAAACAACTGCGCCATTTTCATCGCCGCGTCAGCGAACTTCGACGTGTACTGATATTCGATGTTGATATCCGCCTCCGGCCGCTGTACCCGCGGAATCGTGCCGTCGGGGAGCGGCATGCCATGGTCGAACATCATCATGTCGTGCTGGATCATGCCCAGCCATTTCGGTTCGGGATACCGTCCCGACCCGGGAGGCGATTCGATCCCCTGCAGGTCTTTGCGCTGTTCCGCATAGGCACGCGCGCCGTTCAGGCCGGTTTCTTCGTTGTTCCACAAAGCGAAGCGAATCGAACGATCGGTGGTGACGTCAGGGCTGCTGAAAATGCGCGCCAGCTCCATCACAAGCGACGTGCCCGAACCATCGTCGTTCGCGGCCTCGCCCCATCCGATGCCGTCCATATGCGCCGCCACGATGTACATCTCGTTCGGATGTCCGGTCCCGACCTTGGTGCAGTAGACTTCCTCCCGCGGCCCGGGAGTGGAGGGCTGAGAGTTCAGTTCGCGCAGCCGGACATCCGGCTGCTTCATCGGATCGTTGTTAACGCCCTCGGGTATGCGGTAGCCTCTTCGCCTCGAGCCGCCGGGTCCGGCGTTGGGGTCTGCGTTGCCTCCTCGTCCCTGGCCGCCTCGTCCCTGGCCGCCTCGTCCCTGGCCGCCCGCTCTGGCTGGTGGCGGAGTAAAGGTATAGTGAATTCGCTCCGTGTTCGTGCATCCGTAGCTCTTCAGCCGCTCCTCGATCCAGTCGATGGCGGCGCGGTTGCGATCGGTTCCCTCACGGCGGTCCCCGAATTTCGTCAGCCCTTTGATGTTGGCCTTGTAGCCTTCAAGATCGAGACGCCCCACCAGTGCCGTCGCGACGGGGTTCGGAACCGGCGGCGCTATGGGAGGCGTTGACTGCCCTGACAGGGCCAGTGCGCAGAAAGCGCAGCCGCTGACAGCAAAAAATCGCGACAGAATTTTCAAGAGTTCTCCTTAAAAGGCGGGACCGGGTTTCACGATCTCCAGCATGCATTCTTCGTACTTCGCAGCGCCGGCGTCCGCCTCATTGGCGGTCACCATTTAGAAGCGACTGCCTTCGACGGCAGAACCGAGGGATTCGGGACCCATGCGGATTGCTGGTTATTCCCGCCTTCGGCCGCGGGCGGGGCGGCGAAGCGAAGGATTCGGGCGCTATTCGCTACGATAACAAATACGTCAACTCTTTGCGCCAGAGCGCCTTTCAGCGGGTCGAGCACTCCGATCGCCGCCAGCGCGATCAGGACAATCGAGAGCGCGAACGCGAGCCAGACACGAGCGGACGGCTCCTGTTAACGTGATTGCAGCGCCGGGCATCGCCGATCAAACTGGCGGCATGACTCTTACGGGACTGACCTTATAATCGGCATAACAGTGAAGCGTAAGGAGACAGAATGCGAATACTTTCGATCATGACTGTTGCCGGATTCGCCGTCATCGCGATGGCCCAGCAACCCAATCAGCAGCGCGCCCCCCAGCCCGACAAGACCTTTGCCAGACCCACCGACGTGGAAGCGATGATCGCGAAGGCGGCGAAAGAAAGGAAGCCGGATCAGGCCAATTTTCTGCAGCCGCTGTTAAGGCTCGCCCCCTATGCGGTGAATCTGGAGTACCGGATCGAAGGCATCGACACACCGGCCACCGTCCACGAAAAGGAAGCCGAATTGATCTATGTGTTGGATGGCGCCGCGACCTTCACAACGGGCGGCAAGCTGGTCAACGAGAAGCGGACCAACGCCAGTAATCTGTCAGGGACCGCGATCGAGGGTGGAACGCCACAGCCCATCGCGAAGGGCGATTATGTTTTCGTCCCGGAAAATACGCCGCACTCCTTCACGAAAACCCAGGGGAGGCTCGTTATCATGTCCGTTCACGTGCCCCGGACGGCGCCGGCGAAGTAGACGTAGGCGTCTACCGGCCCTTCAGGAAAATGAAGTAGAAAACCGCGAATGCCAGGACAATTCCCGCATTCACCATCAGCCGTTCCCAAAACCGATGCCTCAGGAACAGGAAATCCACGGCCACAATTACGGTTGGTATCAGGGCGACGTAAAACACTACAGATACGCGCATTCCATATCCGTCCCTGCTTCAATCCTAACGCTGTAAACTGCAAATCGATATGAAGGAGCATCCATCAAGATGAAATCGCAAACCACACGACGCGCCGCTCTGTCGACTGCCGGTCTCGGAATTTTGGCCGCCGGCTTTTCGACGCGCCTGAACGCCGCCGAAATGAGTCCGGGCGAAAAAGCAAATTTTCAGACGGTGAACGACTTCTGCGCCGCATGGCCCGGCCATGAGCCCGCGAACATCATGTCGTTCTTCGCCGCTAATTGCGCTTACCGCATGACGGAAACGATGGAGCCCAATAAGGGCCGGGACGCGGTGGCCGCCAGGATCACTGCGCTGGCCGGGACTGTAGACAAATTCGAGGTGCTCGACACCTGGGCCAGAGGCCCGATGGTGGTCAACGAACGAATCGACCATTTCAACTCGGGCGCGTTAAAGTCCTGGCACGGCGTGGGCGTCTTCTTCCTGAAAGACGGCAAGATCGTCGAGTGGTACGACTATACAATTGCCATGGAGCGCCGGTAATGAACATCGATGGCGTGCCGGCAATTGTCACAGGAGGCGCGTCGGGACTCGGGGCCGCTACCGCAAGGCGTCTCGCCGCGGCGGGCGCGAAAGTCTCCGTCTTCGACCTCAATGAAAATCTCGGCAACGCGATCACCCGGGAAACCGGCGGTCACTTTATCCAGGTCAACGTGACCGATGAAGCTGCCGTGGAATCCGCCATAGAGGAAGCGGAAGGTCTGCATGGCAAAGCCCGCATTCTGGTGAATTGCGCCGGCATCGGGCCGCCCGCCAAGGTCGTCAGCCGCGAAGGCAAGCCATTGCCCCTTGGCGAATTTTCCAGGATTGTCACCATCAACCTGCTTGGCAGCTTCAATGTCCTTTCCAAATTCGCCGCCCGCATCCACGATGCGATTCCGCTCGGTGAGGAACGCGGGGTCATCGTCAACACGGCGTCGGTGGCCGCCTACGATGGCCAGATCGGACAAGCCGCTTATGCAGCATCGAAGGGTGGCATCGTTAGCATGACGCTGCCGATTGCGCGCGAATTCGCCCGTTACGGCATTCGCGTGATGACGATCGCACCGGGCCTGTTCCGCACCCCTCTGCTGCAGTCACTCCCGCAGGAAGCGCAGGACTCGCTCGGCAAACAGGTTCCGTTTCCAAGTCGTCTCGGCGAGCCCGACGAATATGCCCGGCTGGTGGAGAGCATCGTCACCAATCCGATGCTGAACGGTGAAACGATCCGTCTCGACGGCGCGATCCGCATGGCCCCGAAATAAACGTATGACTGAAGCCTATATTGTCGATGCCGTCCGCACCCCCGGCGGAAAGCGCAACGGACAGTTCGCCGCCTGGCACCCCGCCGACATGGCGGCCGAGGTGCTCAACGCCCTGGTTGCGCGAACCGGGATCGATCCCGCTGCGATCGAAGACGTCATCCTCGGTTGCGTAACCCAAGCAGGCGAACAGGGTTTTGCGTTCGCCCGGAATGCCGTCCTCGCCTCCAGCCTTCCCGAGAGCGTTCCGGCCGTAACCATCGATCGCCAGTGCGGCAGTTCCCAGCAGGCGGTGCAGTTCGCCGCGCAGGCCGTGATGTCCGGCACGCAGGACGTCGTCATTGCCGGCGGCGCGGAGAGCATGACCCGCGTCCCCATGTTCTCCAATATCTCGTTTCATGCGCGCGAGGGCCTCGGCGTCGGTCCTCTGAGCGACCGGATCAAGACGCGCTATGGCGTGGAGGCCTTCAGCCAGTTCGAAGGCGCTGAAGCGGTGGCCAGAAAATACGGACTCGACCGCGATGTGCTCGATCGCTTCGCGCTGGAAAGCCACCTGCGGGCCGCTGCCGCCACGGCAACTGGCGCATTCAGGAGCGAGATCGTACCGCTGGAAGTGAGTGGCGAACTTCGCTTCGCCGATGAGGGAATCCGGGCCAATGCGACGCTCGAAGGCATCGGCTCCGTCAAGCTTCTGAAGGCAGGAGGCGTAATCACCGCCGCCAATGCCAGCCAGATTTGTGACGGCGCTTCGGGAGTCCTGATCGTCTCCGAACGGGCGCTCCAGCAACACGGACTCACGCCGCTGGCGCGCATCGTGAACATGACGGTCAGCGCGGGCGACCCGGTGATCATGCTCGAAGAACCTCTTCCGGCGACAAAGAAAGCCCTGGCGCGGGCGGGCATGAAAATCGGGGACATCGACCTCTATGAAGTGAACGAGGCGTTCGCCCCCGTGCCTCTCGCGTGGCTGCAGGCGACCGGCGCAGATCCCGCCAAACTCAATGTGAACGGCGGCGCGATCGCGCTCGGACATCCCCTCGGGGCCAGCGGCACGAAGTTGATGGCCACCCTTGTCCATGCCTTAAAGCAGCGTGGGGGCCGCTATGGCCTGCAGACAATGTGCGAAGGCGGCGGCATCGCCAACGTCACGATTATCGAAGCCTTGTAGAAACGATAAAATATACCCGTCCGGCAAAAGTCGCAATGAGCAAAGGGCAGCAATGAGCAAAATAACACTCAAAGTAAACGGCAGCACGCACGCGGTGGATGTCGAACCGGCGACGCCGCTCCTCTACGTTCTCCGCAACGACATCGGCCTGCAGGGTCCGCGGTTCGGCTGCGGACTCGGCCAGTGCGGCGCGTGCACCGTCATCATCAACGGCAACGCGATCCGTTCCTGCATCACTCCCGTCTCCTCGGTCAAAGCCGAAGTGATCACGCTCGAAGGCATATCCACAAACGGCGCACTGCACCCGC
This sequence comes from Bryobacteraceae bacterium, assembly GCA_035552315.1. Classification (GTDB taxonomy): domain Bacteria; phylum Acidobacteriota; class Terriglobia; order Bryobacterales; family Bryobacteraceae; genus BOG-234. The sequence continues at coordinate 14,756 of DASZLO010000104.1, read as the reverse complement.
TGCAGCAGGCCTGGATTGACGAGCAGGTCCCGCAGTGCGGCTTCTGTCAGAACGGACAGATCATGACCGCCAAGGCCATGCTGGATAAGATTCCCCATCCGACCGACACCCAGATCCGCGAAACGATGAACGCGACGCTCTGCCGCTGCATGACCTATTACCGGGTGCAGGCCGCCATCAAGCGCGCTGCGAAGACAATCGCCGAAGCCAAACCGGCCTCGAAGAAAGGGGTGGCTGCATGACATCGGGAATTCCAAAGCGCATTGAAGAAATCCTGACAGCCAACCGCCGGTCTTTTCTGAAGAGCGCGGGCCTGCTCGCCGTTGGATTCGGCGTTGATCCCGGAGTCCTGTTGACAGACGCAGCCGCCCAGTCGGCTCCGTCGACCGGCGGCGGCCCGTATCCCGACCCTGACTTCCATCAGCTCGACTCGTGGATCGTGATTCACCAGAACAACACGGCCACGTTCTACGTCGGCAAGACCGACTGCGGCCAGGGAACCGGCACAGGTTTCCGCCAGTTGATGTCCGACGAAATGGATATCGCCTACGATCAGACCGCTTGCATCATGGGCAGCACCGACACCACGGTCGATCAGGGTGGATCCGGCGGCTCGACCGCGATGGAACGGGATGCCTGGCCCATGCGGCGCGTGGCCGCCGAAGCCCGCCGCGTGCTGCTCGAAATGGCCTCAACCCGGCTGGGAGTTCCCGTCGATCAACTCGCCGTAAGCAACGCCGTGATCACCGTGAAAGGCGATCCGGGCAAGCGGGTCTCCTACGGGGAATTGATCGGGGGCGGGAAGTTCCACGTCGCGCTGACCGGCAACAACGTCAACGCCGTTACCGGTGTGGCGAAGACGAAATCTGTTTTGGAATACAAATATACCGGCCAATCGCCGCCCCGCTACGACATCCCGGCGAAGGTGGACGGCTCGCTGAAATGGGCCGTGGACGTCAAACTGCCGGGCATGGTTCACGCGCGCAACATCAAGCCGCCCTACGCAGGCGCGAAGCTGACCGCTATCGATGAATCCTCAGTGCGCAACATGCCGGGCTTCATCAAAGTGGTGAGCAAAGGCAACTACGTTGCGGTCGTCTGCGAGCGCGAAGAACAGGCGATTGCGGCGCAAAGGCGGCTCAAGACCACTTGGGAAAAGCCCACGGCCGCGCCTTTTCCGCCATCGGAAAACCTTTTTGAGTTTATGCGCGCCGCGGCGCCCACATCCTCGCAGCGCCCGCTTACCACGGGCAATCCCGACCAAGCTTTTTCCAGCGCGGCAAAAATAATCGAAGCCGATTACGATGTCCCGTTTCAGGGCCACACCGCGATCTCCGGCGCCCACGCCATGGCCGACCCTTCGAACGGCCAGATGACGATCTACTCCAACGATATGAAGTCGTATGGCATGCGCAACGGCATCGCACAATTTCTCGGCATGCCCCGCGACAAGGTACGCGTTGTATGGATGGAAGGTCCGCAAGGCTATGGCCGCACGGCCGCCGATGATGCCGGTTGTGAAGCCGCGTATATAGCCAAAGAGATCGGGCGGCCCGTCCGCATTCAGTGGATGCGGAATGAGGAAACCGCCTGGGACACGAAGGGGCCGGCGTTCACCGTCAAAGTCCGCGGCGGTCTGGATTCCGTGGGCAACCTCGTCGCCTACGACTATCACGCGCGTTCCTGCGACTACAATCACGTGGGCTACAACGAGCCCGATACCGTTCTCATCGCCCAGCTCATGGGAATCCGCAAGGAGCGTCCAGCCGCCGGCAGCTCCGCGACGGCGAACGATATGTATGCGATCCCGCATCGCCGGATGTCGGGCGATGTCGTGAGCCTGCCGCTCATCTGGGAGACGCCGCTTCGCACAGGGAATCTGCGTGATCCCAACGGGCCGCAATCGACGTTCGCCGCCGAATCGTTCATCGACGAACTGGCGGCGGCCGCAAGAGTCGACCCTCTTGAATTCCGCATGAAGCTGCTCCATGGCGCCACGGCGGATGACAGCGGCTTCAAACGCGCCCGCTCCATCGCGGCTCTCAAAGCCGTGGCGGATGTCTTCGGATGGGATGCCCGTCCTTCACCGAAACCGGCCGGCAAAGGAAACATCCTGACCGGACGCGGCGTCGCCTATTCATTCCGCGGCCAGTCGGTGATTGCGCAGATGGCCGAAGTCGAAGTGAATCGCCAGACAGGTCACGTCTGGGCCAAACGCCTCGCGTGCGCGTACGACTGTGGACTTGTCGTCAATCCGCAGAATCTGCGGCGCGCCGCCGAGTGCGCCATGCTGCACGGACTCAGCCGTGCGCTCTATGAAGAGGTTCAGTTCGACAACGAGAAAGTCACCAGCGTGGACTGGGTCACTCATCCGACTCTCAGCCACGCCGACACCCCGGAGAAAATCGACGTGGTGCTGGTGAACGGCGACCCGAATCCGAATCGTCCCGACCTGCCGCCCTACGGTGGCGGCGAAGCGGCGCTGAAGCCGATGCTGGCAACCATCGCCAATGCCATCTACGACGCCACGGGCGTGCGCATCCGCCGCGTTCCGTTTCGCGCTCCGCGAGTCCTCGCTGCCCTCAAAGCCGCGAAGGTCTGATATCTACCGGACGGGCATGCGCATCTGGAACGGAATACTGCGCGCGATCCCCAGAATCAGGGCCGACCAGCGGTAATCGTCCTGCGCCGCTCCATGCACAATGGCCCGTACCGCGGGACCGTCGTAATACTCGGTTCCACGCCCCAACGCATAGGTCAGCAGCTTATCGGTTACGGTAGCCGCAAAGTCCTCCCGATGTGCCAGCAGCGCATTGCGCAGTGTGGCGGGACCGTTGATCCTGGTCCCGTCAATCAGTTCTCCGGAAGCGTCGATCGGCGCTTTGTCCTCGCCCACGGTTCGCCAGCGGCCCACCGCATCGAAGTTCTCGAGCGCGAATCCCAGAGGATCCATAATCTTGTGACAGCCCGCGCATGCCGGATTTGCGCGATGCTCCTCCAGCCGTTCGCGCACCGTGTGAGCTTTGTCGGCGGCCGTATTATCCTTCAGGGCCGGAACATTGGGAGGTGGCGGCGGAGGCGGCGCGCCCAGAATGTTTTCCAGCAAAAACTTCCCGCGCTTCACGGGAGACGTCCTGTCGGCGTAAGAGGTCACCATCAGGATTCCGCCCTTGCCCAGCAGCCCCTTGCGTTCATCGTTCGCCAGTGGCACGCGCCGGAAGTGACTCCCGTAAATTCCGGCGATCCCGTAGTGCTGCGCGAGCCGTTCGTTGACGTAGGTGTAGTCCGCGTTCAGCAGATCCGCCGCGCTGTGATCGTCGCGAATCTGGCTGTCCAGAAACAGTTCCAGTTCGCGCGCAAACGCCTGCCGCAGATTATCGTCGAAATCCGGAAAGGCATACGTATCGACAGGCGCCAGCTCGATGTTGCGCAGATAGAGCCATTGCCCGGTGAAGTTCGTAATGAGTGCTCTTGACCGCGAATCGGCGAGCATCCGCTTGATTTCCCCGGTCAGCACGGCGGGCTGGCGCAATTGTCCGCGCGTGGCCGCATCGAGAAGCTCATCGTCGGGAATGCTGCTCCAAAGAAAAAATGAAAGCCGCGACGCGAGCTCCACGTCGCTAATGCGGTAAGGAGTGCCTGGAACCGCCGTCGCCGGATCGCGCTCAATCCGGAACAGAAAATCGGGACTGACGAGGATGCGCTGCAACGCCATCTCGATGCCGCTGTCGAACCCGGCCTTCTTGTATCCTTCCGCGTAAAAACTCAGCAGCGGACGAATATCGTCATTGATGACAGGCCTGCGGTAAGCGCGCCGCGCCACCGCCGAAAGAATCCGCGTCGCGCACTTTTCTTCCTCGGCCTTCGACGCCGGATGGCACACGAAAATTCTTTCGCGGCTGGGCGAATTTCCAGCGCCGCGAACGTCGTACGGCCCGCGCAGTTCAATGCTTCCGATACCGGGAAGGATCGTGACATCGCCAGCGTACTCATAACTGGTCACCGGATATTTCGGACGCAGCATCCCCTCCGCCATCCCGGCTTCTTTCACGAAAGTAACCGCGAGAACACCGGGGCCGGCTTTCGCCGAGAACTTCACCTCGATGCCATCTTCCTGCTGGGCAGGACGCCCCGCCCGGCCTGGCCCCGCACCCTGTGCCACAGCAGGTGCCCCCACCTTCAACTGCTTAATCCGGTCACCGTCAAGCCGGACCTCAAGATCGTGCGGCTCATTCATCCCGCGAATCTTTCCGTCATAAGTGCGCAGGAAATAAATCTTGACGACATAATCGCCATCCACCGGGAAGTTGTAATGGACAGCCAGGCCGCCCCGCGAACCGAACGGAAGATCTTCGCTGAGGCGATCGTCCTGCCGCAGCAGCTTGTTCACCGCATATGTCTCGCTGGCCGGACGCAGTGTCACGTCTCCCACGGCGATACGGCTGATCTTCCGCGCCGCGGAAAGGTATCGCTCGGTCAGCATGGGCGAGACGGATAAAACGTCGGCGATGTTATCGAATCCAAAGCCGGAATCATCCGGAGGCAGCAGCGCGGTGGCATCGATGTCGACGGCGAGAAGATCGCGAATCGCATTCGCATATTCGGCCCGATTCAGACGATGCAGAACGGTTCTGCCGGGATTCGGCCGGGCCGCCGCGGCGCGGTCCAGCGATGTTTCAAGGTAAGAAACGAACAGATCGCGGTCTTTCGGCGTCGGGTGCGGAAGGCCCTGCGGCGGCATCGCATTGCTGCGAAGTTTGCCCACCACTTTTTCCCAAACGGCGGCATCGGCAGGCGGATGATCCACATCCGCCCTATCCAGCGCGAGACCGGCGGTATTGAGTTTCTGGTTGTGACAGGTTGCGCAGTAGCGGTTAACAAAGACGCGCCGCTCCGAAACCGCCGACTGCTGCGCGGAGGACGGACCCGCCCCTTCCGCCATCATCAGGAGTGCGGCAGGAAGGGCAAACGCGGCCCGCAAATACCTCATCTCAGCACCTTAGCTGGTAGTGTATATCGAAATGAAGTGCCCTCCTCGCGTCCGGCGCGGGCGAATTTGTAATATCAACTAACGCACATGAAATTCCAAATCGCAGTTTTTCTCGCGGTGGTGGCCGCGCCCTGTCTTTTTTCCCAGAACGAATGGCAGGGGTACAGCAACGATCCGGGTGGCCAGCGCTACTCGGCCCTGTCGCAGATCAATACTCGCAATGTTGCAAAGCTCAAACTCGCCTGGCAGTACGGTCTCGACCCTGCGAGCGCTGCGCTCAACCCGGCCGCCCGGGGAGGCATCGCCGCCACCGAAGCCGTGCCGATCATGGTGGGCGGCATCCTCTACACCCCGACCGTGAAACACACCATCGTGGCGCTTGAGCCCGAAACCGGCAAGGAAATCTGGAAATACGAGCTGGGCAGAACCGGCGCGCCTCTTCGCGGGGTCACATGGTGGCCCGGCGATGCGAGCCATCCCTCCCAGATCATGGCCGGGACCAGCGATGGAAAGTTGATCGCTCTCAATGCGAAGACCGGGAAGCTGGTTCCCGGATTCGGCAATGAGGGCGTGGTGAATCTGCGGCCAGGCGTGGCCGATAAGTTTCCCAACGCCCCGTATCACATGAGCTCCCCGGGCGCGGTGTTCCACAACATGATCGTTACCGGCGCGCAGGGCCAGGAGGAAAACCCCGACGGTCCCGCTATGGACATCCGCGCCTGGGACCTGCGCGACGGCAAGCTGCTCTGGACCTTCCATACGCTTCCCCATCCCGGCGAAGAAGGCTACGAGACATGGCCGAAGGACAACTGGATCAACGGCGGTTCGCCTGCAAACTGGGGCGCCATGACCATCGACACGCAGCGCGGTCTGGCATTTCTGCCGATCGGCCAGCCGGCATCGCAATACTACGGCGGCGCGCGTCACGGAAACAATCTGTTCTCTTCGTCAATCGTGGCGCTGGACCTGAACACGGGAAAGCTGCGCTGGTATTTTCAGCTCACACACCACGACCTCTGGGATTACGACGCCGAAGCCGCACCGGCTTTGATCGATGTGGTCCACAACGGAAAAAAGATTCCCGCGGTTGTCGCCATTTCGAAAATCTCTTTGATGTTTTTCCTGGATCGGGAGACCGGCAAACCAATCTACCCGGTGGAAGAGCGCCCCGTTCCGCAGAGTGACATTCCAGGCGAGGAGACCTCGAAGACGCAGCCCTTCCCGCTGAAGCCGCCGCCGCTGGCGCGTCTGAGCATCAAGCCCGATGAGATCTTCACCGGTGAGCCGGAGCATGAGAAGTTCTGCCGCGACCTGGTTGACAAGATCGGCGGAATCCACAACGAAGGTCCCTACACCCCTTACAGCAGCAAGGAAATTCGCATCGTCTTCCCCGGCCAGCAGGGCGGCGCAAACTACGGCGGCGTTTCGGTGGATCCCAAGCTGGGCTACGTGTTTGTCAACACGCGTGACGTTGGCGGCATGGGGCGAATGGACAAGAGCCCGGATACGGACGCAGTGGGCTACCGCCGCTTCAGTCCTCTGGGCAGAGGCACCCATTTCGCGCGCTTCTGGGATCCGGTCCGCGAACTGCCGTGCCAGCCCACGCCGTGGGCGCAACTCTACGCGGTGAAAGCGAACACCGCCGAGATCGCATGGCACGTTCCGCTGGGAACCAGCGACGAACTGGAAGCGAAGGGTGTTCACAACACCGGCACCTTCGGGCAGGGAGGCTCGATTGCTACCGGCGGCGGCCTGGTATTCATCGCCGGCACCATCGATAAGCGTCTGCGCGCCTTCGAATCGAAAAGCGGCAAAATGCTTTGGGAAACGAAGCTCGATGCGCAGGGGCAAACCAATCCGATGACCTACATGGGCCACGACGGCAAGCAGTATGTCGTGATCACCAGCACCGGCCTGAACGCTTACCGCCTGGACTAGCTCGAGTGAATAAGGAAATCGCAACTCCCGATGAGGCCGTCGCGGACATTACCGATGGCGCGACGGTCATGCTGGGCGGCTTCGGACTCTGCGGAATCCCCGAGACGCTGATCGCAGCCCTGGTCCGAAAGGGTGTCAAGAACCTGCGGACCATCAGCAACAACATGGGCGTGGACGGCTTCGGCATGGGACTGATGCTGGAAGCCGGCATGATCGGCGCGCATGTCGGCAGTTACGTGGGGGAAAACAAATTTCTCGAATCGCAGGTGATCGCCGGCGAAATCGACCTCACCCTGGTTCCGCAGGGTACGCTGGCCGAGCGCATTCGCGCCGCGGGCGCCGGGATTCCGGCGTTCTATACTCCGGCCGGAGCAGGCACGCTGGTGGCGGAGGGCAAGGAGACCAGAAGTTTCAACGGCCGGGATTATCTGCTCGAACACGCGCTCGGCGCCGACTTCGCGCTGATCAAAGCGTGGAAAGGCGACCGCATGGGCAACCTTGTTTATCGTAAGACCGCCCAGAATTTCAATTCCGTTATGGCGCCCGCGGCGAAAATTACCATCGCCGAAGTGGAGGAAATTGTTGAGCCGGGCATGCTCGATCCCGACCACGTGATGACGCCCGGCATTTACGTAAAGCGCATCGTGAAAGGCACGCATTACGAGAAGCGGATTGAACGCCGCACCGTGCGCCCAGTGAGCAAGTGAAGCCAGTGAGCATAAAACAAAGCGACGCCGAAAAACGGGAAAGCATCGTGCGCCGGGTCGCGCAGGAACTCCGCGACGGCTATTACGTCAACCTGGGGATCGGCATTCCGACCCTCATCGCCAACCACGTTCCGCCGGGCATCGAAGTTGTCCTGCAGTCCGAGAATGGAATGCTGGGCGTCGGGGCCTATCCTGTGGCCGGCACGGAAGACGCCGACCTGATCAACGCCGGCAAAGAGACCGTCACCGGGATTCCGGGTTCTGCATTTTTCTCCAGCGCCGAATCTTTCGCCATGATCCGCGGCGGGCATGTGGACCTCAGCGTCCTCGGCGCCATGGAAGTCGACAGCGAGGGGAATCTCGCCAATTGGATGGTGCCGGGCAAAGTCGTAAAAGGCATGGGCGGCGCGATGGATCTGGTTGCCAGCGCCCGGCGTGTGATTGTGGCGATGGAGCATACAACAAAGTCCGGCGCTCCCAAGATCCTGCGGAAGTGTACTCTGCCCATCACCGGACTCCGTGTAGTCAACATGATCGTCACGGAAATGGCGGTGATTCAAGTGACGCCGGCGGGCCTCGTCCTTGAAGAGATCGCCCCTGGATTCACGCTGAACGACGTTCGCGATGCGACGGAAGCCGAGTTAATCGATCCCGCGAATCGCGCTTAAACTCCGGACACGTGCGCCAGTTCGCCCGTGCTGTCTCCGAGACTTTGCATCGGCACGCCGAGTCTGTCCAGCAGCGTGAGATGCAGGTTGGCCAGCGGCGTATCTTCGCCGAGTTTCATATGGCGTCCGCCCTTGATCTGCGCGGCCGCGCCGCCCGCGAGAAGAATCGGCAGATTCGTATGCAGGTGGTCGTTGCTGTCGCTGATCCCGGACCCGTAAAGAATCACCGTGTTGTCGAGCAGCGTACCGTTGCCATCCGGAGTGGAACGCATTTTTTCCAGAAAATACGCGAACTGCTCCATGTGATAGTGATTGATCTTCGCGCACTTGGCCATCTGTTCCGGCCGGTGCTGATGGTGCGACAGGCCGTGGTGCGCATCGGGCACACCAATTTCCGGATAAGGCCGCGGACTCACTTCGCGCGACATCAGGAAAGTCACTATGCGCGTCATGTCCGTCTGATAGGCCAATACCTGCAGATCGAACATCATCCGCGCATGTTCGGCGAAAGTTGCGGGAATGCCGCCCGTGGGCCGGTCCATTGGAGGTAATTCCCGCGCAGCCTGGGCTTCGGCCTTCTGGATGCGACGTTCAAGATCGCGAATGGCATCGAGATATTGCGCCAGCTTGGCCTTGTCGGCGGGTCCCAAACGGCGGTTGAATCCCGACACCTCCTGCACCAGGGAGTCGAGGATGCTTCGGTCTTCTTGAATACGGGCGAGTCGCGCTTCCCTCGTGGTGTTGTCGCTGTCGCCGAAAAGGCGCTCAAACACAGCGCGCGGCTGATTCTCCATGGGCAGCGGCGTCGTCTCATTGCGCCAGGAGAGCGTGTTCGAATACGCACAGCTGTATCCGGCCTCGCAGGCGCCGATGAGTTCGTTGGGATCGAGGCAAAGTTCGAGCGAAGCCAGTTGCGTTTCTTTTCCCAGTTCTCTGGCCGCGATCTGATCCATCGAAACGCCGGCCCGGATGTCGGGGCCTTCGGTTTTCTTCGGATGCACTCCGGTCAGGAACGTGGATGCTGCCCGCACATGGTCGCCGGTGCCTTCGCCGGGGGCCGGAAACGCGGGTTTGCTCTCGAGGCCGCTGATCACCAAAACGTTGTCGCGGAAAGGCTTCAGCGGTTCGAGAGTGGGCGAGAACTCAAAGCCCGCGCCTGTCGCCGCCGGAGTCCATTTGTCCATGATGATTCCGTTCGGCACGTACGCGATTGCCAGACGTTTCGGAGCAGTGCCTGCGGCCGGAGCGGCCAGCGCCGGGACCATGCTGTCGAGCAGGGGAAGAGCCAGCGTGGCGCCGATGCCGCGCAGAAACGTGCGGCGGTGCAGGTGCGCTCTGGTGATCATCATGGATCGATTTCCTCTCCATCCACAATACTCTGTTTTTCGCTGGACAATTCCGCGTCGGATAAAATCGATTGAGCCGCCAAAATGCCCATTTACGACTATGAGTGCGGGAAGTGCGCCAAACAGTTCGAATTGATTGTTCTCTCCTCAACGGTCATTGCGTGTCCGTATTGCGAGAGTCCGGACCTCAAGCAGATGCTTTCCCCCTTTGCCGTGAGCTCCGACGGAACGCGAAGCACCAGTCTTCAAGCGGCGCGACGCCGGCATTCCGGCAGTTCGGGCTATCGGGACCAGAAAAAGGCGGAAGCCGAATCGCACATGAAGGCGTTGAAGGAACACGACCACTAAACGCGAACGTTCCCCGCAAGCCTCCTACAGCCCGCGGAGAAAATCGATCATCGCTTCATTCACTTCCCCGGCCCGTTCCTGTTGAGTCCAGTGGCCGCAGCCCGACAGTATGAGCGTGCCGCGCAGTTCCGGAACAAATGCGGTGAGGTTGGCAATCAGCGGTTTCACTCCCCGGAACGCCAGCACAAGATCGCGATCGCCCGCGATGTAGAGCGCCGGCGCCGTGACCCGGCTTCCCGCGAAAGGCGCGAGCAGTTCCCAATTCCGATCGATGTTGCGGTACCAGTTCAAACCACCACGAAAACCGGTGCGCGCAAATTCCTGCGCATAGAAATCCACGTCCGCCTGAGTGAGCCACGCAGGCAGCACTGAAGGGTTCGGCAGCCCCGTAAGAAAACCGCCCTGTCGCGGCGTCATGCCCACTTCGCCGCGCTCCGCCGGAGGAATACCCGAGCGCGGCACATCGCCCGATGCGGAGTAAAGCACCGTGCGAATCGTCCGCGCGGGATCCGCCTCGAACGCCGCCTCCGCAACACCGGGGTTCTGAAAATAGAGCTGATAGAAGATCGCGTCATCGGTTTGGGGCATTACGCTGGTGGGCCTCGCGCGGCCGCGCGGCGTGAACGGTACGCTCAATCCCATCACCGCCCGGAATCGGTCAGGACGCAAAAGTGCTGCGTGCCATGCCACTGGCGCGCCCCAGTCGTGTCCCGCGATTACCGCCGTCTCTGCACCGAGCGCGTCCAGCAGCCCAACCATATCGCCAACCAGATGCAGCAGCGTGTATTGATCGACCGCCGCCGGACAATCCGTCTGGCCGTAACCGCGCATGTCCGGCGCGACCGCGTGATATCCGGCTTCGGCGAGCGCACGCAGTTGATGCCGCCACGAATACCAGGATTCGGGCCAGCCATGGCACATCACAACCAAAGGACCAGTGCCGCATTCGGCGAGGTGCATGCGAATGCCATTCGTTTCAATGAAGCGGTGCGTGATTTCAGTCATGCTGTCGTCACCTAAAATGATTGGAGCCCATGGATCATACTACTTCGGTATTTCGCGTTGACGGCAAAGTTGCGCTGGTTGCAGGCGCGGGCTCGGGAATCGGACAGGCCGCGGCCATCGCGCTCGGGCAATCCGGCGCGGCTGTCGTTTGCGCGGATATCAACCTCGCCGCCGCGCAGCTCACAGCGGACCGCATCGCCGCCAGCGGCAAAGCCACTGCGCTCGCCATCGATATCCGCAGCGCAAAAAGCGTCGACGAAGCAATGGAAAAGATCCGCGCGGACTATGGCCGCCTCGACATCCTGGTGTCCACCCCGTCCATCAATGTGCGGAAGCGGCTCCTCACTTACACCGAAGAAGAACTCGACCGGGTGGTCGACCTGAATCTCAAAGGCACTTTCCGGATCACCAAAGCCGCCGCCGCGCTGATGAGCGAAAGCGGTGGCGGCAGCATCGTTCTCACCTCCTCCATCCGGTCGCAGGTTGTCGAGCCCGGCCAGGGCGTGTATGCCGCCACCAAAGCTTCGCAGGTGCAACTGGCGCGCGGCTTCGCGGTGGAACTCGCTCCTATGGGCATCCGGGTCAACGCTCTGGCACCGGGAGTAGTGGACACGCCTCTTACCGCGCCCATCCGGCAAAACAAAGAGTGGTATGCGGCCTACGGGAATCGCAACGCGCTGAAGCGCTGGGCGAAGCCCGAAGAAATGGCCTGGCCGATCGTTTTCCTGGCCTCCTCAGCAAGCAGCTACATGACCGGCACCGTACTCTTCGTCGATGGCGGCTGGACGGCCATTGACGGCCGCTTCGAACCGCCGCTCTAAAACCAATGAATCCGGCGGACTCAGTATTCCGGCAGGTAGAAAACCTTGCCGATGAAATGGTCGACTTCCTGCGGGGTCTCGTCGCGATTCCGACGGTGAATCCACCCGGCGAAGAGTACCGGGCTGGCGCGGAGTTCATCGGCGCAAAGCTTCGCCAGTTCGGTTACGCCACTCAATATGTGGAAGCCGAAGGCTTGCCCGAACACACCACCCGCCATCCGCGGGTGAACGTTATCGGCCACGCGGCGGGCGGGACCGCGCGTCCCCTGCTGCACTTCAACGGACACTTCGACGTCGTGCCGGTGGGCGAAGGCTGGACCGTCGACCCGTTTAGCGGCCTGATTCGCGATGGCAAACTTTATGGAAGAGGCGTCGCCGATCAGAAGGCAGGCATCGCTGCGTCCATCTTTGCCATCGAAGCCATTCGGCGCGCCGGCATCGAACTGCTGGGAACCGTGGAACAAAGCGGCACCGTCGATGAAGAAAGCGGCGGCTTCGCCGGAGTCGCTTATCTCGCCCGCCAGGGACTGATCGGCCGCGACCGCACCGACTTCGTGATCATCACCGAGCCTTCCAATGTGGACCGCATCTGCATCGGACATCGCGGCGTCTACTGGTTCAAAGTCACGCAGCATGGCCGGATCGCCCATGGCAGCATGCCTTTCCTCGGAGTCAACGCGGCGGAACACCTGGGCGACCTCATCCACGAAATCAATCATTCTCTGAAACCCAAACTGCAGCAGCGGACCACAACCATGCCGGTCGAACCGCCCGGCTCGCGCCATCCCAGCATCAATATCAATGCAATCTTCGGCGGGCAGCCGGAACACGGCACGCAAACACCCTGCGTGATCGACCGCGCGGGCGCCATCTTCGATCGCAGGTTTCTTTCCGAGGAGCCCTTTGAGCAGGTGAGAGGTGAGGTTCGCGATCTTCTCGAAGGCATGCGCAGCAGTGACCCTTCGTTTCAATACACGCTGGAGGACCTGATGGTTGTGCACCCCGCTCAAACCGATTCCGGTAGTCCTTTAATCCGGGCCGTGGCGGAGTCGATCGAACAGGCACTGGGGAAGACTCCGCCTCTGTTCGCCAGCCCGGGGACTTACGATCAGAAACACGTGACCCGCATGGCACATGTGCAGGATTGCATCGCCTACGGCCCCGGGATTCTGGATCTGGCTCACCAGCCGGATGAATATGTGGTGATCGAAGATCTGGTGAATTCAACCAAAGTGATGGCCCTCACCGCAATGCGTCTCCTGGGCACACAATAGAAGAGAACACCAATGAAGCGAAGAGACCTGATGGGAATGGCGCTTGGGGCGGGATTCGCGGCGGGAGCCGCGGCGCAGACTTCCAATCCAGCAACCGACTGGCTTCCTCCCGGCAGCTTGACCGATGTGACGGGACTGAAGGTGGGTCACTTCACCTTGAAGTCCCGCCCCACTGGTTGCACTGTGATCCTCTGCGAAGCGGGCGCGACCGCCGGCGTCGACGTCCGCGGCTCCGCGCCAGGTACCCGCGAAACCGATCTGCTGAATCCGATAAATATGGTGCAGCAGGTCCAGGCTATCGTGCTCTCAGGCGGCAGCGCCTACGGTTTGGATACAGCTTCCGGGGTGATGCGCTACCTCGAAGCGCACGGACTCGGATTCAAAATCGGACGAGGCGTTGTCCCCATCGTTCCCGCGGCGATTCTTATGGATCTGGGTGTCGGCGGAGATTTCAAAATCCGCCCCGACGCCGATTCCGGCTACGAAGCGTGTGTCGCCGCCGGCACCAATCCAGTGACGCAGGGCAATGTCGGTGCGGGCGCGGGAGCCACCATCGGCAAGTTGTTCGGCTCGCAGTTCGCCATGAAGTCAGGCTTAGGTTCGGCCAGTATCAAGGTAGGCAACACGGGCATCGTCGTCGGAGCAATCGTCGCGGTGAATGCGGTTGGCGACATTATTTATCCAAAGTCCGGCAAAATAATCGCCGGAGCCCGCACCGCCGACGGCAAAGGCTTTCGCGACGCCATGGCTCAGATCGCGCGCGGATACCGCGTGGAGGCGCAGACGGGCGCCAATACAACCATCGGCGTAGTGGCAACCAATGCCACACTCGAAAAGGTGCAGGTTTCGAAAGTTGCCCAAATGACCCACGACGGATACGCGCGCGCCATCTACCCGGTCCACACTCCCAGTGACGGCGATACCGTTTTCGCTCTGGCTACTGGGACAGTGAAAACCAGGGTGGATCACGGAATGATCGGGGCGCTCGCGGCCGAAGCGATGTCGCAGGCCATTATCCGGGCGGTGGTGAATGCCACCGGCATCGCCGGCTACCCCGCCTATCGCGACTACAATCGCGGTTAATAAATGGAAAGAATCGTCGCGGCAACCACACATGGCCGGTGTCTCGTTATTCCCGCTGAGATATCCGGACCCGCCCCGATCCTGGGGGGCTTCCACGGCTACGGGGAGGATGCCGAGACTCAGCTCGAACGCCTTCGTGCCATCCCTGGAAGTTCCCGCTGGCATTGCATTTCGATCCAGGGACTTCACCGGTTCTACGAGCGGCGCACCAACCGCGTCGTGGCGAGCTGGATGACCCGGCAGAATCGGGAACTAGCCATTGCCGACAACATTGCCTACGTTTCCAACTGCATCGAGCAGTTGGCCGCCGAATGGCCGGTGCAGCCGAAGATTGTATTCGCCGGATTCTCCCAAGGCGTTGGGATGGCATTCCGGGCAGCCGTGTCTTTACAAAAAGGCCCCGCCGGTGTGATTGCAGTCGGCGGCGATATTCCGCCCGAGATCGGTCCTGAGGCCCTCGCCAATGTCTCGGCGGCGATGGTCGCGCGGGGAGCCACCGATCCTTGGTATTCAGGGGCGAAGTTCGCGACCGATCAGAAGCGCCTCACCGAGGCCGGTGCCAGCGTCCATGCCCTC
>DASZLO010000103.1:0-69116 GCA_035552315.1 Bryobacteraceae bacterium | reverse complement strand
TCGAATCGCTACACATCTGGCGCTGAACTGGCTTCGGGACGGGCGGAAGGAACGCGGGCAACAGAGGCTGGACGACGATCGGGGAGGCGAATTGCCGGCGCGCGAAGTGGCGGACCGGTTGCCTTCGACGGAGCAGCGCATGGTCGCTCAGGCCAGGCTGCAAGAGGTGAGGGATGCGATTGCTTTGCTGCCGGGGAAGCAGCGGGCGGCAGTCCTGATGCATAAGTACGAAGAGATGGAATACGCGCAGATCGCGGTGGTGCTGGAATGCTCGGAATCGGCAGTGAAGAGTCTGCTGTTCCGGGCTTACGAAAGTTTACGCGCCCGGCTGGCGCATATGGCCCGGCCGGCGCCTATTGTAAGTGGAGTAGAACGATGAATTGCCCATTGAAGACGGAAGAGGCGGGCCTTTTGCTGGACTACGCGGCGGGGCGGCTGGACGCACAGACGACCGCCATGCTCAACAAACATATGCAGACGTGCGTGGAGTGCGCGGCAATGCTGCGGGACCATGCAACGGTGTGGAAAGCGCTGGATGCCTGGGAACCGGCGCCGGTGACCCTGGACTTCAACCGGCGGCTGTGGCAGCGGATCGGCGCGATGGAAGCGGCGCCCTGGTATGAGCGGCTGGCTGATTCGATGCGGATGTCGCACTGGAAGCCCGCGCTCACATTGGCTGTGGCGACGCTGATCATCGCGGCGGGGTTTATGCTGGATCACCCGGGCAGTCGTATAGGGACGCCTGGGGCAGGTGTTTCCGCCACGGAGGCCGAGCAGGTGGAACAAACGCTGGAAGATCTTCAGCTGCTGCATCAGTTCGATTCGGCGACCGCGCCGGTGAATAACGTTTCGAAAAAGATGTAGTCGATGAATGTGATCGGATGACCTTGCGCGTTACAGTTGCGTTTTTTGTTGTAGCTCTGGCTTGCGCCCTGGCGGGCCAAAAAGAGCCGAAGCCGGCCCGTCCGCCCAAACCGCAGGCCGCGCCGCGCGCGCAGCAACAGCCTGGACGCGCGCAACAACAAGCGGGACGCGCGCAACAGTTACGCGCACAGCAGCGTGCCAACGCGGTGGTGGCCCCAGGCATGGGCAACGTGCAGAAGCTGGCGCAAATGACGCCTGAAGAGCGGCAGAAAGCCCTGGCGGATTTGCCGCCCGAAAGGCGGCAGGCCGTGATGAAGCAGCTGCAGAATTTTCAACAACTGCCGCCGGCCGCGCGGCAGCGGGAGGTGCAGCAGTTTGAGAAGCTGCAAAGTCTTCCGCCGCAGAGGCGGAATCAGGTCCGCCAGTCACTGCGTCAGTTTCAGGAACTCCCGCAGGAGCGAAAAGCGGCGATCAGTTCGGAACTGGAACGGCTCAACAGGATGCCGCAGGAAGAGCGCAGCGCGCGCATGAACAGCGAAGAGTTTCAGAATCGCTATTCTCCCGCCGAGCAGCAGATGATGGGCAACATCTCGGAAGTGCTGCCGCGGCGGGAAGAACCGTAAAAAACTTCTCCTTACGCCTGCGCGGCGGCGGTCTTCTGATCGGCTGACGGGCCGTACATGCCGGGAATTGCCACGTCGTTCAGTCTCAAATAGACCCCTAGTTGAGCCCGGTGGTGAATCAGGTGATTCATCCCCATATTGCGCACCACGGCCGCGCGCGGCATGGTAAACGCGGTGTGTCCGCCAAAGACCAGCGACCACGGCTCAGCGAGATGCTCGTCCGTCGCGCCCTCGATGGCTGCGCGCGCCTCCGCGGCGTTCTTGTCGAAGGCGGCGAGCAGTTCCTGCTTCGAAGCGACGTTGAACGCCTTATAGCCCGCGGGGATTTCGAGTTTCGGCCGGGTGATTGTGGCCGTGAGATAACCCGGGATCTCGGCAACGTGGCTGGCCAGGCG
Source organism: Bryobacteraceae bacterium (assembly GCA_035552315.1). Lineage (GTDB taxonomy): Bacteria > Acidobacteriota > Terriglobia > Bryobacterales > Bryobacteraceae > BOG-234. The sequence continues at coordinate 67,234 of DASZLO010000103.1, read as the reverse complement.
TCCCAGCGCCATCGATTTCTCATGCGGCTTATAGTCGAAAATGCCATCCGGCACACATTCCAGGAGCTTGCGGGTGCTCGACATTTCCTGATCGAATTCGGGGAGTAACGATTCTGCGATTGTCATGGAGTTTAAGTCCTCGGGTGGCATGATGAGACGTTTGCGGTTCCGGATTCATGAAATCGGATGTGGGAAGCTGGAGGGTCGGCAATCGACTATGAGCTTGGATACAGGCCGGTTTCACGAGGATCATGGCATCTGGTTCCGGGCCGGAGAGCCGGTTTCCGGAGCGGCCAGACCAGCATTGTTTCTCGATCGGGACGGGGTCGTTATCGAGGAGAAACATTACCTCTCGCGGCCGGAGGACGTGGTTCTGATTCCGGGCGCGGCGGAGATCATCGCGGAGGCCAACCGGCGGGATATACCGGTGGTCCTGGTTACCAACCAGTCGGGAATCGGCCAGGGTTTTTACGGATGGGACGCTTTTGTCGCTGTAGAAGCGGCAATGGAGGACGAACTGGCGCGGCTTAACGCCCGGATCGATGCCGTGCTGGCTTGTCCGTTTTACCCGGAGCATCCGGCGCGAAAACCTCAGCCGGGAATGCTGCTGGCGGCGGCGCCAGCGTTGAATCTCGATCTGGCCGGGTCGTGGATCGTGGGCGACCATGCCAGCGATATGGAAGCCGGCCTCAACGCGGGATTACGCGGCGGGCTGCATGTGCTTACGGGGCATGGCGCCGGACAGCGCGAGCGGGCGATCCTGCAGCGGCGGGTGAATTTCGATTTGCGGCTTGGGGATACGATCGCCGATGCGCGGCCGATCGTCGAGTCCGGATTTTCCTCACAAACCTCCAACAAAACAATGCGGTAGCAGCGGTCTGATTTTTTCAAGCGCCGGGTTTAATTGTTCGTAATTTTAATCACAATCAACTACATTTGACGGTATAATCACAAAACGCGTCAATTTAGGAAGAATGTCACCTCTGTCCGGCTTCACCTACCATTCAAGTGGCCGTTTTTGGGCCGGACTTTCTACGATTGTGTTCTGCTGTGTGAGCGCAATTGCGGCGAACGTCAGCTCAGTCACGCCGGACACTATTCCCGCCAATAATCCCGGCGGGGCCGTCCTCACAATCACGGGCAGCGGCTTCGATTCCAGTTCCACGGTTCTGTTCACGCCGCCTGGCGGACAGCAAACCTCGGTTGCCGCCAGCATGATTCAAGCCGGACAACTTTCGGCGACCATTCCCGTTTCCCTGCTGACTACGGCCGGTACAGCGCAGATCGCAGTGGCAGGCTCGGGCGGCGATTCCCCGGCGGCCATCCCGTTCACAGTTGCGCCCCTCACAATCGGTTCCACTTTTCCGAATATCGCAGCACCAGGCAGCGGAGCAACTTCGATCACCATCAGCGGGCAATATTTCAATTCCGGGGCCATTGTGAACTGGACATCGCCCTCCGGCGCGACCGTGGAAATTTCGCCCACGCTGATTCAGCCCGGACAGCTCGCCGTCACCATTCCCGCCAGTCTCTTCATAGGTCCCGGAACGGCGCAAATCGCAGTCGCCGAGCCCGACGGCACGCTGTCGAATTCCCTGCCCTTCGCCATCGATACGCCCATCGTCATCGGTACCGTGCTGCCGCCAGGCCTGGTCTCCGCACCGTACTTCGCGACTTTGTCGGCCAGCGGCGGCGTACTGCCTTATAACGTCTGGACGCTGGTATCCGGCAGTCTGCCGGCTGGACTGGTGCTCGCCGGATTCACTGGAAGTATTAGCGGCACTCCGTCCCCATCCTCCGCGGGAATTTACAACTTCAGTGTCGCGCTGACAGACGACGCAGGCGTGGTCTCGCCCGCGGTGTCCCTGTCGTTGACGATCCGAGGGAGCTCCGGCATCTCGCTCGCGGGGCCAGCGCCGCCACCGCTGCTCGGCCACCCGGCCAGTTTCACGGCCACCGTGGTTCCGTCCAGCGCTACGGGCAAAGTAACCTTCTATGACGGCGTCACCGTGCTGGGCGTCAGGCCGGTGAACAACGGCCAGGCGATCTTCGCCACCAGCCAGCTCATGTCCGGCGCCCGATCGCTGAAGGCTATCTACAGCGGCAGCGCCACGCTGGCGCCCAGCGTTTCCGCCACGCGCGCCCAGACGGTGATCGCAAAGGCCGGGAATGGTTTTCAGAACGAGATCACAACCTCGGTGAAGACCAGTGGCAGCAGCGCCGCGGCAGGAGATTTTAATGGCGACGGCAAGACGGATTTTGTTTTTCCCGGGCCACTGGCGAATGTAACGGTGATCCTGGGTAAAGGCGACGGAACTTTCCAGAACCCGGTGCAGTATCCGGCGGGATCCGGCGTTTTGACCCTCGTAACCGGTGACTTCAACGGGGACGGAGTGACCGATATCGCGGCAGGCACCGGGACGGGCGTGAGCATCATCCTGGGCAATGGTGACGGGACTTTCCGGGCACCGGTCATGGTCAATCCGGGGATTAGTCCGGGCTCGATGGCAGCGGCGGATTTCAACGGCGACGGCCGTATCGACCTCGCGGTGGCGAACGCCAGCGGCGCGGGAATGGTGAGCGTGCTGATCGGAAACGGCGACGGAAGCTTCCAGACGCCGGTTCAGACATTCGTGGGGAGCGCGATGGGCGTGCTCGCGGCTGGAGATTTCAACGGCGACGGCATACCCGACCTGGCGGGAAGCAATGTGACCGGGTCCGTTGACATTCTCCTCGGCAAGGGAGACGGCAACTTTCTGCCCCTCACGAGCTATGTGGCCGGCACCGGAACGATAACGCAGATCGCGGTGCAGGACCTGAATGGCGACGGCGTCGCGGACCTGGCCGTTAACAATCAAGGGGGCACGCCGCTGACCACGCTGCTCGGGAACGGTGACGGCACATTTCAGAATGCCGCAAGCTACACGCCCGGAGATTCCCTCTCCGTTGCATCAGGGGATTTCAACGGCGACGGAATACCCGATGTGGTCACGAGCAATGCGGCAAGCGCGGGGGGACCGGCCCTGGTGCTGCGTGTCTTCATCGGAAATGGCGACGGAAGCTTCCAGTCCGCGGTCAATTACCCGTTGGCTTTGAACCAATATTCCGTTCTGGTGGCGGGTGACTTCAACGGCGACGGCATCGCCGATATTGCGGGTCTGGACAGCGCCGGTACTCTGCACGTCCTGCCCGGTGCCCCTGCGCCGGTGCTTTGCCCCGCGACTGCGAGTTCGATTCTCACAAGCAGCATGTTCACGCTGACCTGCACGGTGTCCGTTAACGCGGGACCGTACACCTGGTCGATTTCGAACGGCTCGCTGCCCCCCGGCCTGACGATCAACACTTCGACAGGCGCAATTACGGGGACGCCGGCGGCGGCGGGAACTTATACGTTTGTTGTACAGGTAGCAGACAGCAGTTCTCCACCGCGGACCGTGACGCAAAGCATCACGCTGAAAACCGTTACGCCGCTGGTGCTGGCGGCCTCACCACTGGCTGCCGGCACTGCCGGGACGGCTTATGCAGCCACGCTTGCGGCCGGAGGCGTCACACCCTACACATGCTCGGTATCGGCGGGCGTGCTGCCCGCGAGGATTACCTTGAATCCGGCGACCTGTACGCTGAGCGGAACGCCCTCGGCTGCGAATGCCTACACGTTTACGATCACGGCGGCCGACGCCGGAACTCCGGCCCAGACGGCGTCGCGCGCGTATACACTGACGATCGCATCGGCCACTGTTGTTTCTTCGGGATCTCCGCCGCCACCTCCGCCAAGTCCCCTCTCCATCACAACCACGGCCATACCGGCTGGCGTGACCGGCGTGCCGTTTGCAGCGTTCTCCATGACGGCCAAAGGAGGATCGGGCAGCTATTCCTGGAGCAGCGACAGCCTCCCCGACGGATTCTCCATATCGTCCGAAGGGAAAATCAGCGGGACGCCGCTGGCCGCTGGCGTATTTCCCGAAGTCGTCATCAACGTCCTCGGTTTAGGCGGTTTCGGCGTTGTATCGGCCACGTACACAATGACCGTTACGGCGAAGCCGGCGATTACCAGCTCTTCGACGCTTGCTGAAATCGCTTTGGGGAGCGCCGTCTCCGTCACTTTCCGGGGATCGGGCGGACAGCCTCCGTATACGTGGTCCGCCGCGACACTTCCGTCGGGACTTGCCATCGATGCGAGCACCGGGGCTCTCACAGGAACACCCGTTCAGGCCGGGAATTTTACGTTCTCAATCCAGCTCAACGACAGCAACAAAGTCTCCGCTGCGCCGTTGTCCGTGACACTTGCGGTGCTCGGGATCACGACATCTTCGCCGATTCCGAACGCCTCGCCTTCAAAGGCCTACTCGCAGAGTTTCAGCGCCGCGGGTGGCACCGGGCCATACAAATTCTCGGCGACCGGGTTGCCTGCAGGTCTGACCTTGAGCGATGCCGGAGCCCTCAGCGGGCTCGCCAGGACGGCGGGTTCCTACAGCGTGAAAGTGACTGTGAAGGATGCGAACAATTTCGCCGCATCGTCAGCTTTCGCGATTGTTGTCGGCGCCGCGGCGGCGCTGGGCGTAAGCAAGGGCCCATTGCCGAACGGTATGATCGCGACGCCCTACTCGGCAACCCTGACAGCCACAGGCGGTACGCCTCCTTATACCTGGACAGTGCCCGGCGGCGGACTGCCGGACGGCCTCACCGTTACGCCGTCAGGCACCATTTCAGGAACCCCGTCGAAAACGAAAACTTTTTCGTTCACCGCGACGGTGACGGACACTTCCGCCGCCACCTCTTCGGCAACCGTTTCGATCACGATTACGGCGACCCCGCTTCAATTGAACACCAGCCTGCCGAATGGCATTGAGGGCTCGGACTACCCGGTGCAGATCCTGTCGGCCAGCGGCGGAACTGCGCCGTATACTTTCTCAAACGGCAGCGGCTCTCTGCCCGCGGGCATCGCGCTGGCCGCCGGAGAGATCGCAGGCAGGCCAACGCAGTCGGGCACTTTCGATTTCGCGGTGAACGTGACGGATTCGTCGACGCCGCCCGCGACCATGGCGGCCCCGCTGGAAATTGTCGTGAAGCCGTCGCAGGCGGACTTGATTCTTTCTTCAGCAGCTCTCTCGTTCGCGCTGACGGCAGGCGCGTCGGGGTTGCCGCCCGCATCGAGCACCACGGTGCAATCGAGCCTCGTGAGCGAGCCGCTCAATTATTCCGTGACGGTGAGTCCCACGGTTGGCTGGCTGGACATTGCCAGTGGTACCGTAACCCCGGGCAGCCTAAAGATTGCGCTTGACCCGCAGGCGCTTTCGCTGGCCGCGTCCGCAACGCCCTATAAGACCTCGGTCATCGTTACCTGCGTCGCGCCCAGCCCGTGTGCCGGAAGCGCGCAGTCGATCGCTGTTTCGCTCAACGTCACCGCGCCGCCACCTGAATTGTCGATCACCGGCGGACTGCTCTCGCTTTCTACAACCGGTTCCGCTTCCGTTTCCGGTTCGTTCGGGATAACAAATGCAGGGGGTGGAACGCTCACACTCAGCTCCATCACGGCTGCCGACGGTTGGGCCACAATCAGCGGGGTACCCGCTTCGCTGGCGGCAGGTCCGCCACACCAGATCACCGTCACGGCGAATCCGGCCGGATTGGCGGCGGGATATTACCTGACGAACGTCACGGTCGCATCTTCAGCCGGATCGGCGAACATTCCGGTCGGATTGCTGATCGCGCAGGATCTGACCATGAGCATGAATCCCGCAGGCACGCAGATGCATACGCAGGCGGGCAATGCCCCCGGCAGCACCAGCGGTTCCTTCGTGCTGAGTGTTTCGGGCACGTCAACGGTCAACTGGAGCGCATCGGTCTTGCCGGGCGCTAACTGGCTCAGCGTGTCCACCGCGTCCGGCGCGGCTTCCGGCGCGATACCTGGAAACGTGAGTTTCGCGATCGATCCCGTCGCGGTGGCGGCGCTCAGCGCACAAACCTGGTACGGAACCATTCGCGTCACATCGCCCGACATTGTCAATTCGCCGCAGGATTTCGAAGTTGTTCTGGACATCGCGGCCGCGAGCAGCGGCATCAGCCCCGATCCCGAGCCGGCCGGACTGGTGTTTGTTTCGAACGGGGCCGCGACCGTCCCGCCGCAAACCGTGCAAATTCTCGCGGGATCGGCGGCCGCGATTCCTTATCAGGCGTCGGTGAGCACCAGCGACGGAACAGGCTGGCTGTCGGTCAATCCCGGGAGCGGAAACACGGCGGCGGCAGCGGCGGCGCAGTCGATTGTTTCGGTAAACCCCGCAGCGCTTGCGCCTGGCGTTTACCGGGGCGAGTTGAGCTATGCGTTCTCGAGTGCGGGGGTTCGAACGGTGAATGTCACGCTGATCGTAGCGGCGCCTGGAACGCAGGCGGGGGGCAAGGCGGCTTCGTCTTTGACCTCGTTACCCTCGGGCCCGGCTTGTTCGCCCACCAGTCTGGTAGCCACGCAGGTTTCGCTGGTGAACAACTTTGCCCAAAGCACGGGATTGCCCGTACCTCTCTCGCTTTACCTGTTCGACGATTGCGGAGCGCCCGTGCTCAATGCGCAGGCGGGGGTGGATTTCTCGAACGGCGATCCATCGCTGACGCTGACGCAGGTTGGGTCAACCGGTATCTACTGGGGTACCTGGACGCCGCTGAACGCAGCATCGCAAGCAGCGGTTTCCGCACGCGCAACCGCCCCCGGACTTACCGCAGCCGCCACGCAGGTGACCGGCGAGGTCACCGGCTCTTCGATTCCCACCCTTACGGAAGGCGGGACGGTGCATGTCTTCGACTCCGTAGTGGGTGCGGCGCTGAGCCCCGGCACGATCGTGGAGATCTACGGGTCCAACCTTGCCGCGCAAAGCAGTCCGGCAACGACGGTTCCGCTGCCGCTGTCGCTGGGCGGCGCCTCGGTGACCATTGGCGGTTATCCCGCGCCGCTCTACTATGCGGGCCCGAATCAGATCGACGCGCAAATTCCGGTTGAGCTGACGAAGTCCGGAAGGTATCAGGTTGTAGTGGCATCGGGCGGCGGCCAATCGACTCCGGGGACGATCGCGACCGCGCCGGTCTCGCCCGGGATCGCGGCTTACGGGAATGGCGCGGTGATCGCGCAGCATGCGGATTACTCGCTCGTGACGGAGTCCTCGCCGGCCGCTCCCGGCGAATACGTGGTGATCTACCTTTCCGGCATGGGGCTGACGAATGCTGTTGTAGCGGATGGCGCGGCATCGCCTTCCGATCCGCTGGGCAAACCGCTGACTGTCCCCACCCTGACGTTGAACGGAATAAGTATCCCGATTTATTTCGCGGGGCTTACGCCGGGCTACGTCGGGCTGTACCAGATGAACTTCCAGATTCCGGCCGGAACCCCCAACAGGGATCTGTCGCTGGTGGTGTCGCAAAACGGGCAAACAAGTAACTCAACCGTTCTGCCGGTCCACAATTAGCTCCACAACCAGCTACCGCGGCAGGCCGGCGCCGGCGCGGATGCGAACCGTTCGCGCCAGTTCGTCGCGTACTTCGAGGATCTTCAGCTTCAGGTCGGGATCGGCGCGATTTTCGGCTACAAAATCATCCACGGCTTTCAGAGCCGCGGGCGAGTTCTGATTGTCCACGAAGCTCGCCAGCCAATTCGTCACGAAGAAGATCTTCCGCTCGCGCTTCATCTGCGGAAGTGCCTCCAGCGCGGGCTTCAGATAAGGCTCCGTCAGATCTGTCTGGTTCCAGTGATTGAAGTCCGAAAGGCTGGCGGTGACCCAGTCTTCCTGAATCGATTTGTTGCTCAGATAGTCGGCGAAGTATTTCTGCTTGTTCGCGGCTTCGGGCAGTCCCGCGCCGGAAACAAAAGTATATTTGCGGCCCTCGTCCGTGGTGTCGTGGCGGCTTTCGGCGGCGAGGAGTTCCGGACCGGAGGCGTCCTTGTTTGCGACCAGCGACGCTATGATGTTCCAGCGGTCCCGTTGTTTCAGGGGCACACCGGGGATTGTCATCCGGCCTGCCAGCAACTCCTTGAGGGCGTCCCGGCCGCGCGCTTTCGTTGCGAGGCTGATGAGACTGCGGTAATAAGTGATCCGCAAGTCCGCCGTGGGCGCATCGTGCAACTGCTGGATCAGCAGAGATTCCACTCTGTCCGCGATGGCATCGCGAGCCGGGCCGGAGAGGTAGCGGGTAAAGGTTTCGCGAAAGCGGCCCAGCAACGTCACCGCCGATTCGGCGTCTTTTTCGGAGGGAAGCGTGCGCAAAGTCAGATCGGCATATTCGGCGGGAGGTATGCGTACTTCGCGCATGTTGTCCCACAGCGCGCCCCAGAGCAGCGCGCGCAGGAAGGGATCGGGAATTCGCGGCAGTTCTTCCGTGACCGCGCGCTGGCTTTTCGGGTCCAGCAGAAAGCGGCCGTAGGCATGGTCTTCGTCGTTGCCGAAGACGTACGCAGGACAACTCTTGCCGACGGCTTCCGGGACTGCCGCGCCGGTGCCGCTGAACGATGCCATCAAATGCACCGGAGCGGCGTTGGTGTAAGCCAGCAGGATCTGCGTTTGTACCGGCCAGAGATGCCCTTCGCCCAGGGTGTCCCGCTGGCTGATCCGGAACGAAGATATACGATCGCCGGAACACGCCCAGTTCACTTCAACCTGGGGCATGCCGCGTTGCTTGACCCACGCGTCGGCCCAAGGGGTCAGGTTCGTCTTCGATGCGCGAGAGAATGCGCCGATCAGATCGCTCCATTCCGCGTTGGCGTAAGCGTGTTCGCGCAGGTAAATGCGAATGCCGTCGCGAAAGTTCTGTTCGCCGATGTTGAACGAAAGAAGGCGCAGCAGGCTGGGCGCTTTTTCATAAACGATGGCGCCGTAGGCGGATTTGGCGTCCTTCAAATTCAGGATCTGCTGGTAGATGGGGGTTGCGCCGTGGGTGCCGTCGATCTGGTAGGCAGCGGGCTTAATCGATTCATAGAATCGCTTCCAGACCGGCGCGGGCGGCTCCATTTCGGCCTGCGTGTGATAAGCCATGAACTGCGCGAAGCCTTCTTTTAACCAGAGGTCGTCGAACCATCGCATCGTCACCAGATCGCCGAACCACTGGTGGGCGAGTTCGTGCAGGACAGTGATGGCGCGGCGGTTGTAATCGTTGGCCGTCGGTACGGTGCGGAAAAGAATGCTGTCTTCGTTGAGGAAGGTTGCGCCGGCGTGCTCCATACCGCCGTAGGGGAAGCCGGGAATCAGCACCTGATCGTACTTGGGAAACGGGTATGGCTGCGCGAAGTAGGCGGTCATACGGGCCATGCCCTGCTCGGTTGTGGCGGCTACGCGGGGCCATTCTTCGCGTCCGCGCGCGGCTTGGGAATGGCGCACAAACAGCCTGAGCGGGATGCCATTCACCGGCACGGTCAGCTTCTCGAAGGGACCGGCGGCAAAGGCGAACAAATAGGTGCTGATTGGCTTCGTTTGTTCGAAATGGGGTCCGTTGCCCGGGGAGTTGGAAACGACCGTCCAGTCGGGCGGGGCCGTTACGTCCAGGGTGAAGCGCGCTTTCAGATCCGGCTGGTCGAAACAGGGGAAGGCCTGGCTGGCATCCATAGGGACGAAAAGCGTGTAGAGATACTCGCCGCCGTCCTGGGTATCCATAAAACGGGTGATGGCGCGGTTGGCGGTGGCGATGCCGGATTCGAAGTCGAGGTCGAACTGGTTGGCCCCCGCTTTAGTGTGGGCGCCGGGAATCATAATGTGTCCGGCTCTCTGGCCGAACGTTTGATCGAAGCCGTTGACTTTGAGATTGCGCGCCGTGCCGTCGCGGAAATCGAGCACCAGCGGCCCTGGAGTCGTGAGATCGAACTGGATCGTCACGTGGCCGGGCATGGTCGCCGCTTGTTTCTTCAGCTCGATTTTGAGGGCGTAGCGGACATTCGAGATCAGGTGCGCGCGGTCACGGGCCAGATCGCGCGAAACTCCTTCCTCAGGCAAGCTGGCGGCAGAGGCCAGCGTTACTGTGCCAATCAGGCAGACCGCGCATTCGAAAAAACGAAGCCACACTCGCTCAAACTAGCACGGGTACAATCGAGTTCGCATGTCATCTTCTTCTTCCGACGCCGGTCCTCATCTTTTTTCGCCTCTGAAAATTCGCGGAATCATGCTTCGCAACCGGATCGGCGTCTCTCCCATGTGCCAGTATTCGTGCGAAGACGGATTCGCCACCGACTGGCATCTGGTCCATCTGGGCAGCCGCGCGGTGGGCGGCGCCGGTCTGGTGATTGTGGAAGCGACAGCGGTGGAAGCGCGCGGACGCATTTCTCCCGGAGATCTGGGCATCTGGAAAGACGAACATATCGCTCCCCTGGCGCGGGCGGCGGCATTTATCGAGGCCCAGGGCTCCGCGCCCGGAATACAGATCGCCCATGCGGGCCGTAAAGCCAGCACGGCAGCCCCGTGGCTGGGCGGAGCAACCGTTGGAGCGGAAAACGGCGGCTGGAAGCCCGTCGCGCCCAGCCCGGTGCCTTTCAAGGAAACGGATGCCCCGCCGGCGGAACTGAGCATTGCCGAAATTCACGGGCTGACGGAGGCTTTCCAGAAGGCCGCAAAGCGGGCGCTCGAGGCGGGATTTCAGGTGCTGGAAATCCACGACGCCCATGGATACCTGCTCCACGAATTCCTTTCGCCGCTGGCCAATCGCCGGACCGATCAATACGGCGGGGATTTCGAAAACCGCATCCGGTTTCCCGTGGAAACGATGCGGGCCGTACGCGCGGTGTGGCCGGATTCGCTCCCGTTGTTCCTGCGAATCTCCTCGACCGACTGGGCGGAAGGCGGGTGGACGATTGACGATTCGGTGGAACTGGCGCGGCGAGCCAAAACGGAGGGTGTGGATTTAATCGATTGCTCCTCGGGCGCCATGGTTCCGTGGGCCAGAATACCGGTGGGACCGGGATTTCAGGTGCCGTTTGCCGAGCAAATCCGCAGGGAAGCCGGGATTCTGACGGGCGCGGTCGGCATGATCACCGAGCCGGCGCAGGCCGACGCCATCGTGCGCAGCGGCCAGTCCGATCTGGTCTTAATCGCGCGGGAGTTCCTGCGCGATCCTTACTGGGCTCTGCGCGCGGCGAAGGCGTTGGGCGCCGAGCAGGCAGCACCCGTGCAGTATCAACGGGCCTGGTGACTTAGTTCAGGGCAGAAACTGAGATCGCGCCCTTTTCGCGCAATCCGTTCAGAGCCAGACCGTAGCGTCCGCGCACGCCGGTCTTTTCGAAAATGTGCTTCAGGTGAATCTTTACCGTGCCGGTGCGGATTCCCAGATTCTCGGCAATATCGCGATTGCGCAGGCCCTGCTCGACCAGTCCGGCGACTTCGTGCTCGCGCGGGGTGAGCCGGGAACGGCCGGGCTGCAGATGCTTTTCGGTTTCGCCGAAGATGCCGTCTTCCATCCACGCGACACCGGAGGTTACGGCGAGGAGACAGGTAAGAAGGGTTTCCGGATCGGAGGTGCGGCGCAGAACTCCGCGCGCGCCGGCCTGCAGGAATCGCAGAGCTTCGGATTCGGTGATGCCCGTTCCCCAGACGACGGGCGCTGTTACGCCCGTGCGGGATGCCGTAGCGGATTCCGTCATTCTCTGCAGCCATTCGATGATGGAAGCGGTGCCCAGCGCTTTGTCGATAACGACAGCGGCGGGTCCAGTGCTTCGGGTAAGTTCCCAGGCAGCCTCAAGGGTGCAGACGGCGCCCGCGTAGCGAAGCCCGGAAGAACGGGCAAGCACTCCCCGAACGCCCTCGACGGCAACGGGTTGGGTATCGCAAACCAATACTGATCTGATGATGGAATCGTTCATTATCACTGGCACTCTGGAGGGGTAGTGCCAAAACGATCGAAAACCTCTCAGCAGAATTTCAGTTATTTCAGGTTGATGGTGCCGCGGCAGGTATCGGCGCCGCAGCGGCAGGGTACTTTTTCCACATTCTTCGCAAAGTGATAATCGACGGTGAGCTCTTCGCCTTTGCGGATCGCGCGCTTGCTCATATAGAGGATGTGGCCCTGACGCACCAGCGTCACAATATTCGGGTCGCAGCAGTGGTTGATGTATTCGGCGCCGCTGCCGCCCACTGAGCCGTCCAGCGTCCAGTAATTGTCCAGCGTGAACAGGTAAAGCATACGGGACTGTTCGTCGCTGCGTCGCTTGGTCTCTTTGCGGTTGATCCGCTCGCCCATATACTCGATCACCTTGCGGCGCGCCGGAATGTTTTCGAGAGCGTACACGCCCCATCGATGAATCTTCGAGGGTCTGACTTCCAGTTTGAAGCAGGCGTGCTTCGGGTCGATTGCAGGGGGGACGGGCGTCTTTCTCGCAGACGCCTTTCTCGCGGACATCCAGCAATTGTAGCCTGACGCCTCGGAATCGCCTACCGCCGGTGATTTGCGGCATCACACGCGCATGTTTCTCTGCCTGAGCTTCTGGCCGGCGGAATTTCCGTCGCGCGACGGGAATCATCGATGTACGAAGAATCACAGTTTGCTTTGCCTGCAATTCCGCATTACGGTTCCCTTATCTCTATGAGCCTTCAAGACCTTCCTGTCCGGCCCGGACATGAGAGGAGACGGGACGCTGACGGGGGGACCTTCCGCGGCTTCCAGGAGCGGCATTTGCCGTTGCATTTGCAAGAGTGGTCAAGTACTGTGGCCTAGAAGGAGTTCTCAATGAAAAAAATCGCAGCAGCAGGTTTATTCCTTTCGCTATTCTCCGTGGGCGCATTCGCGGCTACGTGGACGGGAGTCATCTCCGACGAACACTGCGGAGCCAAGCACGCGGCGATGACGGCCGATGATAAAGAGTGCGTGGACAAATGCGCCAAGGGCGGCGCCGCTGCCGTATTCGTAGCGGGCGACAAAGTCTACAAGATCGACAACCAGGACGCGGTGAAGGGCCACTTCGGGCACAAGGTCACAATCTCGGGAACGATGAAGGGCGATACCGTCCACGTCGATTCCGTCAAGATGTAGACTGCTTTAAACTGCGGGACGTTCAAATCGGAAAGGCGGGATGGCTTGAGCCAGACATCCCGCCTTTTTCGTTTTGAATTCTATTTAAACTGGATGCGCATTTTGCCGCCGGGCGAGGCATAACTCAGGACCAGATTCTTCGCCTTTTCTTTGGCGGCCAGAGGGAAAAACAGCACGCCGGTCTCAGGCTCGGTGATGGTCTTTTCCTCGAGCATCCTTTTCTTCAATGCCTCCAGAGCGCCGGGCGTAGCGGAATTGCTCTGGCCCAGGTCGTCTTTCATTTCCACCTTGGTTCCGGCGACCATTTTGGGCATTTCCGCGCTCGACCGGGGAGCGAAAGTCTGCTGGATTACAAGTGCGCCGGTATCGACAACCTGCGCGGCCGCCAGAGGCCCGCTATGATCGCCGTCGGACTGCGAACGCAGGATGAAATCGTCGAGACGAACTTCATAGGGTTTCCCGCCCTTGGGTGTCAGGCGGACTTCGAGAGCGGTAAAGTTGCCGCCAAAGCTCGATCCGAATTCCTGCCGGATCTGGTCCAGCGAAAGAATTGTGGCGTTGACGGTGACGGCGTCGTTATCACCCTGCCCCTGCGGCGGTTTTTTGTCCGCTGCCACGGCAGAGCCCGCCAGGAAAATGAAGAGAAGAGAAATGAGAGTTCTTTTCATGGGACCCGGTTTCATGACATCACCAATAAGTATGCAGCCAGACCGAGACCGGCGCCAATCGCCAGTCCGGCCAGCACGTCGCTCAGATAATGCAGGCCAAGCACAACGCGGGACGCGGCGATGCTGGCCGCGCAAAACAGCAGGCCTCCCAGAAGCGAAGGGTAGATCAGGCCGAACGGCACGGCGACCGCGAACGCCGTGATCGTGTGCCCTGAAGGAAATGAATAACGGTCGGGCGGCAGCAGACTCGACCAGCAATGGGCCTCGATGGCGCAGGGCCTCTCACGCCCGGTAACGCGCTTCAAAACGAAAAATGTCGCCAGTCCAGCACCCACCGAGAGCAGCCCGGCGGCGAGAGCTTCGAAGCGGCGTTCACCGCCCAGCAGCAGGAGCATCAGACCGAGCGCGATCCAAAGCCAGCCGTCTCCGGCGCGGGAGGCGCCCAGCATCCAGGCGCGAATCCACTTCGGCGCCATCCACTGATTCACGTGGAGCATTATTTTGCGATCACCCGCTGCAATGCGCCGGATCATAAATCGTGAAACACTTCCTCTTCGATTGTACGGTTACAAAGCCGTTGCAAACCAAAGGGCCATGCAAGAATCGGTAGGAATGAAGACGCTTGAACTGGTGTTCTTCGATGCCGGCGGCGGCCATCGGAGCGCCGCTAATGCTCTGTCTGAGGTTGCGCGAGTGCAACAGCGGCCCTGGCAGATGCAGATGATGAACCTTCAGGAACTTCTCGACGAGATGGATGTCTTCCGCAAGATCACGGGCATCCGGCTGCAGGATATTTACAATCTGGTGCTGCGGCGCGGCTGGACACTGGGGTCGCCCACTTTGTTGAAAGGGATGCATGGCGTGATCCAGGTTTTGCATCCCACGCAGGTCAAGCTGCTTACCGCCTACTGGAAGGATCGCCCGCTGGATATGGTGATTTCTTTCATCCCGAATTTCAATCGCGCGCTCTACGACGCGATGAAAGTTGCGCTGCCGGGCCGGCCCATGGTCACCATCCTGACGGATATGGCGGATTACCCGCCGCACTTCTGGATCGAGCGGCAGCGCCAGTATCTGATCTGCGGAACCGATCGGGCTTACAAGCAGGCCATGGAATCCGGCCACGCGCCGGAGATGGTTTACAGGACATCCGGAATGATTCTGAACCCCAGGTTTTACGAGCCGGTGACTGTGGACCTGGGGCCTGACCGCAAGGCGCTGGGGCTCGAACCGGATCTGCCGACTGCCTTCATGATGTTCGGCGGCGAAGGTTCCCCGGCGATGCTGCAGATTGCGCGCGACCTGGACCGGAGCGGCATGAAACTGCAGATCATTGCTGTCTGCGGGAAGGGCAAAAAGATCGAGGCCGCGCTGCGCGCCATGCCCCGCCGCATTCCACTGCATGTGGAAGGATTCACGCCCGAGGTTCCCCGGTTCATGCGGCTGTCGGACTTTTTTATCGGCAAGCCGGGGCCGGGCAGCATCAGCGAAGCGGTCGCCATGGGCTTACCGGTTATCATTGAACGAAATAACTGGACACTGCCGCAGGAACGTTTTAACGCCGACTGGGTCACCGAGCAGGGGGTCGGGATTGCTCTGCGAGGTTTCAGGCACGAAATCGGGGACGCCGTGCATAAAATGCTGGATCCAAGTCTGAGGAGCGTCTTTGTGAAGCAGGTAAGTCTACAGAAAAACCGGGCGGTATTCGAGATTCCCGATATATTGGAAACTATTCTGGAGAGGCACCCGGCGTGATAAACCGATTTTTTTTCTTATTGGCGATTGCCGCTCTCGGTATCGCTCTGCCCGCGAGCCTTCGGGCGCAGGGTAATTATGAAATTCAGGTATACGGTTCCGAGCTGGTGGATCCGGGCGCCACGATGTTTGAGTTGCACAGCAATTTCACCTTCCAGGGCAGCAAGACGACGGACGACGGCTCCTACCCCACCGAACATCAGTTGCACGAAACCGTGGAAATCACGCACGGCTTCACTGACTGGTTCGAGCTTGGTTTTTACATTTTTACCAGCGCTGACAGTCGCGCCGGTTATCAGTGGGTAGGCGATCACATCCGGCCGCGTGTCGCCGTTCCGAAGGAATGGAACTGGCCGGTGGGTCTGAGCCTCTCGATGGAAATCGGATACCAGCGGGCGGCATATTCGCCGGACACGTGGACGCTGGAGATACGGCCGATCATAGACAAAACGCTGGGCAAGTGGTATCTGGATTTTAACCCGACCTTCGACCGTTCCTTCCATGGGCCCGGCGTGGACGGCGGCCTGAATTTCTCCCCCAACGTCAAAGTCGGTTATGACGTTACCAAGCAGGTGAATGTGGGGTTTGAATACTACGGAGCGGTGGGCCCTCTGAACAGCTTCGATCCCGTACACGACCAGCAACAGCAACTCTTTGCGGTAACAGATCTCAATCTGAGCCCCAAGTGGGAGTTCAACTTCGGGGTCGGGGTCGGGGTGACCGCCGCGACAGATCACCTGATGGTGAAGATGATTCTGGGCCGGCGCGTAACCACCAGGTAGATCCCGATCGCCGTTTAAGGCCAGGCAGGCAATTTCCGATTTTGCGCCGGGACACGAGAGTAAGTGGACGGCGGCGATTGGCACCGCGTATAATCTCTTAGATACGAGTGACGAACCATCGTGTCTTAATAACTGAAGTGGCGGAGCTGTTTGGATACAACAACCCGCAACTGGACATCGAAGTAGATGCTGCCCTGGCCACCCGGCCGGATGACTTAATCCAGCGCGCTGCCAACAAAGACGCCTTAGTCGTCAGAAACGTGACGAAGGTGAATGGGGCTCTCATCGAACGGCTCCGCGAGTCAACCTCGGTCCGGATGATCGGACGCTTAGGCGCCGGACTCGATAACATTGACGTGCCAGCGGCCAGAAAGGCTGGCATAGCTGTCGTATATGCGCCGGACTCCAACACGGAATCCGTGGCGCAGTTCGTACTGGGCCAGATACTTGAGGTGACCAGACATCTCTCCGGCGCCCACCTCAGTACGATCGCCGGACAATGGAACCGTCTGGCCTTCGTGGGCCGCGAGTTATCGGAACTTACTTTGGGCATCGTTGGTTTCGGCAGAATCGGCGCACGGCTTGCCGCCATCCTCAGCCCCTTCGGTACCCGGATTCTGGTTTCCACCGAGTTTCCCGCGAGCGTTCCCGCCAACTGCACGACGGTGCCGCTCTCCGAGCTTTTTTCCGGCGCCGACATCGTATCCGTGCACGTGCCGCTGACAGAATCGACCCGCGGCTTCATTGGGCTTGAATTGCTGCAGTCGATGCGGCAGCATTCGGTGCTGATCAATTCGTCGCGCGGCGAAGTGATTCAGGAGCCGGAAATGGAATCGTTCCTGCGCAGCCGCCCGGACGTCACGGCCGTACTGGACGTGCGCCGCGAGGAACCCCCAAAAGATTCGTTATTCCGCGACCTGCCTAATGTCCGCCTTTCACCGCACATCGCGGCTTTTACCTCGGCGGCGCAGAAACAGGTTTTCTTTACCGTATTGAACGATGTCGAGCGCGTTCTCTCCGGAGGAGCGCCCTTGTGGCCAGCCCCCTGACCTATGCCCTCCTGGCTGTTGTTGCGATTTTCGCCAATGCCATCAGAGGCCTCACGGGTCTGGGCAGCGCCGTAATCTTTGTTCCTTTTGCTTCGATGGTGTGGACGGCTGCGATGGCGCTCGCCGTTTCCGCTGTCCTCGATCTGGTGGGCAACGGCTACCTGTGCTGGCTCAATCGCGACATCATCGATATACCCCGCGCTTACTGGCGCGTCGTGGGGGCCCTGACTGCCGGTATTCTCGTGGGTTCGCTCTTCGTAACCCTGAACGACAAGGTGGTTCGTCATCTTACCGGCTCGGTCATATTACTGACTCTGGTAGTTATCGTCTTCTTTTCCCGGCGTACTCTGCCTACTATCCCGGGCGGATACTTCACCGCGGTTGGTTTTCTGGTCGGAGTTATCTCGCCGGTCAGCGGAGTGCCTGGGCCCTTCGTCGCGCTGATGCTGACTATCCAGGGAAAACAATCGGAAATTACCAGACTAACTCCGCCGGTGCTTCTGATTAACGCAATCGTGCGCATCATTGGTCTGATAGCAGTAAGCCGGTTCGACGGCCTAACACTGCGCTCGGCTTTGATTATGGTGCCCTTCGGCCTGCTGGGCGTCTACGCCGGGCAAAGAGTGGGACGTAACATGCCGTTCAACCAGC
This sequence comes from Bryobacteraceae bacterium, assembly GCA_035552315.1. Classification (GTDB taxonomy): domain Bacteria; phylum Acidobacteriota; class Terriglobia; order Bryobacterales; family Bryobacteraceae; genus BOG-234. The sequence continues at coordinate 49,345 of DASZLO010000103.1, read as the reverse complement.
TACGCTACATCATCGTGGGGCTTGTGGCGGTTTCGGGCCTGTTGATGGTGGTCCGCTAAGCCCTAACAAAATACTTCCGCCGCCCGGCGCGGGATGCACCGAGCGGCGGAAAAGGGAGAGTCACAAATCAGCCGCGGGTAATGCGCGCAGCCTAGGCCATTACTTTGCTGAAGGCGGCTTTGAACTTGTTCATCTCGTCCTGCGTGCCGACCGTGACCCGAACGTGAGTGGGCCATGCCGGCCACACACGGCCGATGTAAACGTTTTCCTTGCGCAGCGCCATCACGATGTCCATCGCGGGCCGCTTTACATCCACCATAAAGCAGTTCGAGACGGAGGGAACGTAATGGAAGTTGTTCTTGCCAAGGTATTCGAAAGTGTTGTCGCGGATCGCCGCGATGGCTTTGCGCCGTTCCGGAACCAGGTTCTTCACCTGAAGGCTGGCGGCAGCGCAGGCCATAGCGGTGGTCGGCATCATGCCGGTCGAGCTGAAGTTCGACTGTTTGGCAATAATGTCCGGACGGGCAATGATGGCACCCGCGCGCAATCCGGCCATGCCGTAGATCTTCGAGAAGGTGCGGAGCAGGATAACGTCCTTGTCTGCCGCCACCAGGTCGGAATTGAATGGAGCGCCCGAGAGATGAGTGTAAGCCTCATCGATCATCACCACAGAACCCTTGGGCTTGTTGGCGACGAGCCATTCGATATCGGCCTTCGGCGTCAGCGTGCCGGTGGGATTGTTCGGATTGACGATGTAAATCAGGCCGGCATTCGAATCGGCGGCAGCCATCGCTTTCACGTCATGCTGGTAGTCCTTCGTGAGCGGAACGCGGATAACCTTCGCGCCCACAACCTTCGCGGCGCCCGCGGCGGACTCGTAGCTCGGGTCGGCCATAATCAGCGGACGGCTGGGCGAGGTGAAGGCAAGCACCGACTGATGGAGAGGCGGGCTCGATCCATACGTGATCCGGACGTAATCGTTCTTTACGCCTTCCTGTTCGGAAAGAATCTTCTGCACCAGATCGATCTGGTCGTAACGATACCGGCCACCGATCTGCGCCATCTTATACAGCGCTTCAAGACCCTCTTTGCAGGGACCCATCGGATTCTCGTTGGCATTGATCATCACGGCGCCAGCGGGCGGCGGCCCTTCCATTCGTGCGGCCTGGGCATACGCGCTCTCGCTGAAGAGAGGCAGCGTTGCGCCGGCTGAAAGCATGCTCGCGATCATGCCAAACGAACGCCGGGAAATACCGCGGCTTAATAAATCCTGTTCCTGCATCGAGTTAAGTTTCATTTTTCGATCTCCTTAAAGAAGTCAACCGCGCCCGTGGGTTTGGAATGGCCGCAACTGTGGCAAGTGCCGCAGATGCGCAATTCTGAATCTTTTAAATGGATTCTCCGGACAGGGGAGAGAAGGACCGAGAGCACCGGACGGGCGATGCTCATTGATAACCGTATCGTAACTCGGCGGTCAAGTCAATGCGGATGATCGTCAAGCGGGGCTGCCCCCGCAGCGGCGTTTTTCACCCGGTCATATAGAAGTTTTGAATCGCCTTGACTATCAAGTTCTATTGGCTTTTGAACTGTAAGACTGCTGTAATGCCGTAAAGTCCGCTTCGCACCCATGTGAGGCGCGTCCGTCTTTCAGTCCTGGAGCGTGGATGGCGCGTGCCGCTGTGAAGTGTCTCATCCGAAAGTCCCCTGATTTTCGTGCCTCGTCGGCAAACCAAAGAATCGACATCTTGAAAGGCGAGGTTTGTTATGACGTCAAAGTTTTTCCATCGTTTCCTTCTTGCGGCCGTGTGCGGGCTTTTGAGCGTCTCCGCTCTCTCTGCGCAGTCATTTCTGGGTGGCGTCCGCGGACTCGTTCAGGATTCCGGCGGGGCTGTTATGGCCAACGCCAAGGTGAATCTGGTTAACGAGGCCACGCAAGTAACGCGGTCGACGGTCTCAAATGCCGGAGGCGAATACGTCTTCTCCCAGGTGGATCCCTCCACTTACACCCTCGAAGTCGAGGCAACCGGATTCAAGAAGCTCGACAAGAAAGGCGTCATCGTCGCCACCGCTGAATTTCTCACCGTCGACCTGAAGATGGAGATCGGTGAAATCACCAGCAGCGTACAGGTGACGGAAGAGGTTCCCCTCATCGAGACGTCCAACGCCTCCAACGGCCAGGTGCTCGATTCGCAGAAACTCATCGACCTGCCCAATCTCGGACGCAATCCGTTTCTGATGGCCAAGCTCTCCTCGAACGTTGTCGCAGCGGGCGACCCGCGCTTCAACCGCATGCAGGACCAGAGCGGCTCCTCGCAGATCTCGGTTGTCGGCGGACCGGTGCGCGGCAATAACTATCTGATTGACGGTGTGCCGATCACGGATTCAACCAACCGCGCCATCATCATCCCCTCCATCGAAGCCGTGCAGGAAATGAAACTGCAGGCCGGCGTTTACGACGCCACCATGGGACGAACCGGCGGCGGCGTATTCAACACCCTTCTGTATTCGGGCGGGAATCAGTTCCACGGAGCTCTGTTCGGTTCCACCCGCCAGACCGACTGGGTCGCCAACAACTTCTTCTATAACGCCAAAGGTACGCCGCGGCCGCCAACCCAGTATTACAACTGGGGCGGTTCCTTCGGCGGGCCCGTCTGGATTCCCAAAGTCTACGACGGCAAGAACAAAACCTTCTTCTGGGTCGCGACCGAAAGCTACCGGCAGGATTCTCCTCTCGCCGATCCCTATGCGCTGCCGACCACGCTCGAAGCCGCCGGAAATTATTCCCAGAGTTCCGCGGTCATTTACGATCCGATGAGCTCCCGCGCCTGCGTCGCCGCTGACAACTGCCCTTCGGGAGTCACCACCGTTCGTATGCCTTTCGCGGGCAACATCATCCCCCCCACGATGATCAACCCCGTCGGGAGGGCGATCATCGGCTATCTCCCCACTGCCGCGCCGGGTTCCGGCAAGACGGACAGCATCAATTACACCGGCACCGATACCCTGAAAGACCGGGCCGACCAGTACACGGCCAAACTGGATCACACGCTCTTTGCGTGGTGGAAGGTTTCCGCGTCTTACCTGCACTATAAGAGCCGTGAACCGGGCGGCAACACGCTCGGCACGTTGCCTGGCGCCAGCGGCAACGGTCCCTACCTGCTGTATCGCAAGGCCGATGCCACCGCCGTCAACAGCACCATGACTCTCAACCCCACCACCGTGCTGGTGTTGCGCTATGGGTTTAACCGTTTTCCAAACAGTACGGCGGGCATCAGTCTCGGCTTCCCGGAATCCAGCTTGGGTCTGCCCGCGAGCTTTACCAGCGCCATTCAGGCCCAGTATTTCCCGACGCTCACGCTGCTCAACAACACGATTAGTTCGACCTCGCCGACGTATTCCGTTTTCTCGTCGAAGAACTTCTCCGCCGCGGTTTCCAAATTCATCGGCAAGCAGAGTATTTCCATGGGCTTCGATTTCCGCCAGATCCATACGGACTTCACCAGCCTGAGCGGCGCGGGCGGAACCTTCGCCTTCAACGGCGTCTTCTCCCGCGAATACCCGTCGCAGACCAACGGCACCGGCGCGGATTTCGCGGATCTGCTGATGGGATACCCGTCCTCCGGATCGGTAACCACCACGACCAAGTTTTACGATTTCGTCCGTTACTATTCCGGTTACGTTCAGGACGATATTCGTCTCACCAGCAAACTGACCATCAACGCCGGCATTCGCTACGAATATGAAACAGGTCTCGGCGAGAACAACAACGCCATCGCCGTCGGATTCAACCAGACCCAGGTCAACCCCATCGCGGCCGGCGTCACGGGAGTCGTGCCCTACGGCGTGATCGAATATGCCGGACAGAATAACTACCCCACCACCTGTTGCAACGTTCCGAAGACCAAGTTCGGTCCCCGCGCCGGATTCGCGTTCCAGCTCATGCCGAAGACAACCATCCGCGGCGGCTGGGGCATCTTCTACGCGCCGACCATCTTCTCGACGGACGCCACAATCGCTCCCGGCTATACGCAGGCAACCACTTATGTGGCCAGCAACAACGGCAACTCGACGCCTGCCAACTCGCTTAGCAATCCGTTTCCCAGCGGCGTTCTGCAGCCTGTCGGCAATACGCTTGGGCCGCTGACCGCCATCGGCTCGACCTTCAACTTCCTGAACCAGAACCGCACCGCCGGCATCGTGAACCAGTTCTCCTTCGACGTGCAGCAGGAGCTGCCCTTCGGCGTGGCGCTGGAAGTCGCTTACATCGGATCGCGCTCCAATCATCTGCAGCCCTCGCCCACCGGCAATGGCAACATGAACATCAACCAGCTGGCTCCCGGCTATCTCTCGATGGGATCCGCGCTGAACACCGCGGTAGCCAATCCGTTCTTCGGCCACGGCGGCACGGGCGTGGTTGGCAGCGCCACCGTTTCCCAGGCGCAACTGCTGCTGCCCTTCCCCGAATACAGCACCATCGGCGAAGTAACCAATCCGTCGAAAGCGCAATACGATTCGATGATCGTCAAAGCGCAGAAGCGGTTGTCGAAAGGCCTGACTTTCCTCTCCACCTTCACCTGGTCGAAAAACGAAGACAACGAATGGGGCAGCGGCGGCTCCAACGCGTTCAATACCTTCTCCGGCAGCACGCCTCCCTCTCAGCCGCAGAACTATTACAATCTGGCGGCCGAATGGGCGCTGGCTTCCGCCCACACTCCGCTGCGGTTCACCAATACCTTCAGCTATCAGTTGCCGTTCGGAACAGGCAAGCAGTATCTGAGCAGTAACAAGTTTCTCGACTACGCGGTGGGTGGCTGGCAGCTGAATGCGACAGCCGTCTATCAGACCGGCTTCCCGCTGTTCATCTACCAGCAGAATCTGAACAGCGTCATCGGCACCGGTGAACAGCGTCCAAACGCCACCGGGGTCAGCCCCGCGACGTCCGGCAGCGTGGAACAGCGGATCAACTCCTACATCAACCCGGCCGCCTTCTCCCAGGCTCCGGCATTTACGTTCGGCAACGTCTCGCGCTCCATCAACCTTCTGGGACCGGGATCGAAGAACTGGGACGCCTCCATGCTCAAGAACTTCAAAATCAAAGAGCGGCTGACCGGCCAGTTCCGCGTGGAAGCACTGAACGTTTTCAACTCGCCGATCTTCGCCAACCCGAACACGCAGTTCGGCACGGCTTCATTCGGGAAGATCACCTATCAGTCGAATCTGCCGCGCCAACTGCAGCTCGGCGTACGGTTCTTCTTCTAAATCGGCAACCGGCATCGTGGTTTCGGGCCGCCCCCCCGTTCCGATTGCTGGAACGGGCCGGGCGGCCTTAGCGTAAAAAGTAATGAGGTAGTTTGCGAACATTTCGCCATTGATTGCAGGACACGTTTAGGGACGTTATTTATCTTTTCCGAAAGGTTGGGTATGGATAGCCTCTTTGAAGAACTGGTTTCGGTGGACTCCAACAGCGCCTTCCGATTTTTTCTGGAGAGTTTGCGGGAAACCGCCGGAACCCGGCGTTTGCGGGATGACGAAGCGTTTTACGTTGCCAGCATCCTCGCGCATTATTCTCAGACCTCGCGCGCCGACACGGCTTCAATGCCGTCGATGGCAAGTCTCTCCGAAGTGTTCGACAGCTTTGTTCTGGAGACTTCGAAGCTGAACGATTCCGGCATCCTCGAGTTTGGCGGCTCCCAGGTGCTCTTGTTCGCCGGCTTTTTTCGCGATCAAATGTCCCGCAGACACAACGTCAAGTGGTACGACGAAGTGGGCCAGTCGCTCTACGAGAGAGCGGGTCAATATACCAGCGATATGAAAAAACGCGTTCTGTTCGACAGGCTGTCGGAATCTTTCCCGGCGTGGACAATCGTGTGCCGCGACTTGAGCCGAACCCTGCGTGAGAATCGCCTCCTGCTGCGCTTCAATTAAGCGATTTTGTCCGGCGCCGTTTTAAGCGCTCCCGCCAGATTTCCGATGGCCCGGCCGATCGCGATCAGCACCGGTTCATTTTCGCGGCGGGTTTCTATGCCGGCGATGCGATTGGCGTCCTCAAGGGTTGCGCCCTGGTCGAGCGCATCCAGCCACTCTTCGGCCTGCGAGCCCGAAATGTGCAGCGCGCGGGCAATCCTGTCGGCCATGGGCTCATCCCGCCGGGGGTCGGGATTTTGCGATTCGAGCGCTTCGCCCACAGCTCGCATGACGTTTGAGTTCACCATTGCGATTTCAGGATAACCGCCCCGCCGCAGATTTTGTTTTCAGTTTTGTGACGTCCGGCACGCCCCACGCGCGGTATTCTGGCCTTATGAGCATTGGCCGTGCCGCTCTCCTCGCCGCCAGTATTGCCGCGGCCTGCGCCGCTCAAACCCTGGACTTCCACGCCGCCGAGCGTCAGATCGTTCGTTTGCCGCCGTCCGCGTTCCCCATGCTGCCCGCCGCAATCGTACACGAACTGCAGCAGCGCGGCTGCACGATTCCGCAGGATGCTTTTTCCAAAAAGCCGGTGAACGTCATCAGCGGCGAATTCGTCCGGCATGGACAGAAAGACTGGGCCGTACTGTGCTCCGTCAATGGATCGTCGTCCATCCTCGTGTTCTGGAACGGTTCGGCCAAGAATCCCGCTGCCCTGAATCCGGCCGAAGATATCAACTACCTGCAGGGCCTCGGTGGCGAAAAGATTGGATTCTCCCGCGGCATCGCCGTCGCAGGCGTCGGCTTCATCGACGAACACTATCGGGCCTACGGCGGTCCGAAGCCACCACCTCTCGATCACGACGGCATCGACGATGCCTTCCTTGAAAAGGGATCTTCCGTCCAGTATTTCTACGCCGGGAAGTGGTTGCAGTTGACCGGTTCGGACTGAGGTTCTCGCTTGGGAATACTCATTCTCGCCGTCCTATTTGCCGGGTTTACCCGTGCGGCGGACACACCGGTCCGCGAGGTCCAGTCCGAATGCCCGGTGATATCGAATGGCCCGGTCTGCGAGTTCCGCAACGGAAGGTTCTTCAGTTTCGAGGAGTCATCCGGACCGAATCTGCGGGCGTACAGACCGGATGGCCGATTGGCATTCACCGTTTCGGTTCAGACCCGGGTGTCTGACGTCGCGGTGGATTCCGATGGCTCTCTCGCGGTGGCTGTCGGCAGCGGGATAGCGCTACTCAAAGCCGATGGAACACAGACCGCATTTGTCGATACAAAGCCATTGGTACCCGCACACATTGCCATCGGGGCCGATCATTCGATCTGGGTGCTGGGCAGCGAGCCCGGCTCTCAGCCCGGCAATATGATTCTGCGAAGGTACACCCGCGACGGAAGACTGGTGGGTTCGTACCTGAACTCAGGCAGCGAAGGATCTCCAACGTCTCTGATGGCCGCGGGCAACAAAATCGCCGTCGTTCCAGGCTCGCAGGAAGTCATCGAACTTGACGAAAGCGGAACGGTCCTCGGCCGGATGCGCCTCGACAACTCCGCTCTAATGCAATTCGCTCTCACCAGCGATGGAAATCTTTACGGATGGGACGCCACTCTGATGCCATACGGCGGCCTGGTTCTCCTCGATCCGGTAAAAGGCACTTCGAAAAAACTGGAAACTCCCGGGCGTCACTACTCGCTTATCGGCGCGGACGGCAACAACCTGGTCTATCGCGAACCCGACGGCGGCCCTGGCGATGGCATGAAGGCCGCATGGTTCCCGCAGCCCGGCAAGCCCGAACGGCAGTGAATTACATAGGCGGCGGAGCCAGCCAGTCCTCTCCCGTGTCTCCCCCGATCGGCTCCCCCGGAGGCGCATCGGGCGGCGCGATCGGTTTCTGCGGATCCGTGGACCGGTTCAAAAACCGCGTGATATCCGCCGACAGCAGCATGTGCTGCGCCTGTTCCCCTTCACCGGCGGGCGACTCCGCCTTCAGGCGCGCCGCCAGCTTCGAAAGCTTCAACGTTGCAATTGCTCGAACCTGTCCGTTGCGCGAACCGGTCGCCAGCCACATCACGCGATCCACCAGCACCCGCTCCTCCGCGCGGCGAACTTCGGCTTCATAAGGCGTCGCCGCCGGCGCATCGAACGTCGCTTTCGTCAAGCGGTCGATCACTTCTTCCAGACCCGGCAGCGCCGGCTCCACCGCGTGCTGCGCGACCATTCGCGCGGTCCGGTCCAGTTCCAGCACAAATCCGATCGTCACGTCCGAAGCCACTGTCGCGGGACTCAGCGGATCGAATCCGTCGCCGGTCGTGCGCGGGAACAATTCACGATGACGTCCATACCCCGGCGGACGCGGCGGAATCAAATCGAGCACCTGTTTCGGCACAGTGAGTTCAGACGGCTTCAGCGTGGCTGCCAGCGCATCCAGAGCCTTGCGCTGATCGGCGGCGCTCTCCCATTTGGTGGGCGTGCGTCCGTCGCCGCGCATCGCGTAAATGTAATCGATTCCGCCAATCATCGATGCGGTCGACTCCACCGTATACCGGTGATACATGAAAATCGGCACCAGCGGTTCCTCGATCGTCGCCATCGGAGCCCCGTTTCGGATCGTGTGCTCCCCAAGCCGGCTCAGCGCCGCGCGCCGCACCTTCATGAGGCGATTCAATTCATCCGCCTGATTCACCCCGTTCGACCACTGGTCCACTCGCGGATGCGCATCCACATCCTGATTCGACAGATACCGCAGGTCCCGGCTCCAGGCATCGTCGAGAATCTTCGCCAGCGCGGGCGCTTCATCGCCCTTTGGAAGCTGGCCATAACCATAGTCGATCGCAACCTTGTCCCAGTCGCCAATCCGCGCCGGATACGCGTGTGTGAGGTCGATGGTTCCGTCTGCGCGCAGCTCTTCCTGCGGGTGCGGATAATCCATAACGGAGATCCAGCCTTTGGTGCTGTCGTAATAGTTGTGGCCCAGTCCCAGCGTGTGGCCGACCTCATGCGCGGCCAGTTGCCGCACGCGCGCCAGTGCCGTCTGGTAAAGAATCTCGGGCTTCTCGTTTCCGGTGGTGTACGGAGACAGCAGACCTTCAAAGATCAGATAATCCTGCCGGTCGCGCAGAGATCCGAGTGTCACCGTGCCTTTGATAATCTCGCCGGTGCGCGGGTCCGTAACGCTGGCGCCCGTGCTCCAGCCGCGCGTGGAACGATGGACCCAGTTGATCATGTTGTAGCGGATGTCCATCGGATCGGCGCCCTCGGGCAGCACCTGCACGATGAACGCGTTGCTGAAACCGGCGGCTTCAAAGGCCTGCGACCACCAGCTCGCTCCCTCGATCAGCGCTTTGCGGATATCTTCGGGCGCCCCCGGATCCACGTAATAGCGGATCGGCTCAACCGGATCGCTGACTGCCGCGCTCGGATCTTTCTTCACCAGCCGGTGCCGCCGGATAAAATGCCTGACCATCGGTTCACCGATCGGCGTGCTGTAGTCTACATACTGCAACCCGCCATAGCCGGCGCGCGGATCGTCCTCACGTGGCGTGTAATTCCCGTCGGGAAGTTCGACCAGCGAAAAATGTTCGCGAAGGGTCACGCTGTCCGCCGAAGGAGTTACGCTGGCTACGGTTCCGGAAAAGAGTCCGCCGCGCCCACCACCGCTGCTCGCGGTTCCGATAGCGGGCGGACCCTGCGCCGGACCGCCGCCTCCGCCGCCGCGGCCGCCGGCATCGTTCGCAAACGTCAGCGTCACTTCGATCTCCGTGTTCTTCGGAAATGCTTTCGTGCGCTCCATGTAGAAAGCGCTGCGTGTCCGGTCAACGCGCCACGTCCCGGGACGCAGCGCCGCGCCTGCGTTGTCCCCGTCGCGCAGGAAGAAATCCGTCGCATCCACGAGCACGTGTCCGTCGCTTTCGGCGCCCACCGCGAATCCCCACAGGACGGACTTCGCAAACGAATCGGCAACCGATCTGCGCTCGGCCGGATTCGCGCTCGACGACCGGAACGACTCGTTGCCCTGCACCAGCAGTACGCGCGGCCCGACCCGTTGAAACGTCACCATCCGGTCCGATCCCTGCTGTCCGCGATCGAGCCCGATATCGTTCGAGCCAAGTCCGGCCGCAAGTCCGGTGGTATAGAGAAATTCGGTGTCGAATCGCGGAATCTCCAGCCACAGAGCGCCGGTGCGGTCGTCCCAATAAAGAGGAAAATAACCGTCGATTTTCGTCATGCCTTCGGTGCGTTGCCGGATGGACGGAATCGGCGCGCCCGGTTGGGCAGCGGCTCCCCCGCCCCGCCCTCCGGCTTGCTGTGCAACGGCCGGAATGGACAGCAGAGCGGCGAAACAAAAATGCAGGAATGACAATCGACGCATGTTTTTGGATACCTTTAGATGAATTGTAAGCGAGCCTTCCCGCCATACCCGCCGCATGTCCGGGTCGCCTGTCAAGGATTTGACCATCGCGGCTTTTCGTCACAACCCCGACAGCCGCCTGCCTCGTATCCCATTGAAATCGCGGGAGCGTCAAATGGCATCCAGGATGCAAGTTCGTCCCGCATCGCCCATGACCGAAGTTGACCACCCGATCGCAGTAAAGAGTGCTCAGGATGTTTTCGAGGAAGCCATGCGCAGCTATCAGCGAGGCGACATGGCCGAGGCTGCCCGGCTCATCGGAAATGTCCTGACCATCGATCCCGCCCACTCTGCCAGCATTCTGTTGCTGGGACTAATCGCGGCGCGAGGAGGCCGTTACGACCTCGCAGTGGAACTGATCGGGCGCGCCACCGGTCTCCGCCCGGATCATCCGGAATATCACTATGAGATCGCCGTCGCCTTCCACCGGGAGGGACGCCCGCAATGGGCCATTACCCACTACGGCAGGGCTCTGGCGCTCGATCCCCTCTGCGCCCGCGCACACAACAACCTCGGCCGCATTCTGCACGATCAGGGTCAGTTCGACGCCGCCGCATCGCACTTCGGGAAGGCGCTATCGATCCAGCCCGACTGTGCCGAATTTCATTACAACGTTGGCATCGCTCTCGCGGCCCAAAACAATATCGATGAGGCCGTGATTCACTACCACCGCGCCATCGCCCTCAAGCCGGACTACGCCGACGCTCACCACAATCTCGCGTCCGCACTCGAAACGGCGGGCAAACCCGACGAAGCTCTGGCGCACTACCAGCGCGCTCTCGCCCTTCATCCCGGCCACGCCGAAGCACACAACAACTCCGGCAATATTTTGAAGGAGCACGGCCGGTTCAAAGAAGCATTGGCGCACTATGACCGCTCCCTTGCCATTCAACCCGGCTTCGCGCAAGCCCACTACAATCGGGCGGAGATCAGAACATTCGTACCCGGCGACCCGGATCTGGCGGTGCTCGAAGCTCTGGCGGACGATAGCAAGACCCCGCCCGTCACAGCGCTGCATGTTCATTTCGCGCTCGCCAAGGCGCTTGAAGACACTGGCAATTTCGCGCGCTCATTCGAACATCTCCGCATAGCCAATGGGCTCAAGCGTGACCTGGTCCGCTATGACGAAGCCCGCATCGACGATCTCTTCCGCGACATCGCCCGTATCTTCGACCGCGAGTTACTGGAGGGCCTGCACGGGGCCGGCGATCCTTCATCGGTTCCGGTGTTTATTCTCGGCATGCCCCGGTCCGGCAGCAGCCTGATCGAGCAGATACTGGCAAGTCATCCGCAAATTCAGGGGGGCGGCGAGCGGACCGACCTTGAGGCAGCGGCTGCCACTGTCTTAAGCTCAAATGACAAAGGGGTGAAATATCCCGCGTGTATTCCGACACTTAGTAATGTGACGATAAGGCGCCTGGGCGCAGCGTATATCAGCCGATTACCCGCACAATCCGCGGATATACTGCGGATAACCGATAAGTTACCTGGAAATTTCCTGCATATCGGCCTGATACGCGCGATCCTGCCCAATGCCAGAATCATCCATACAATGCGCGATCCGCTCGACACCTGTATATCCTGTTATTCCAAGTTGTTCAGTTCGGGCGTTAATTTCAGCTACGATCTGGGCGAGCTGGGTCGCTACTACAGGCGTTATAGAGAGCTGATGAATCACTGGCGATCCGTGCTGGCCCCCGATGCAATTCTCGACGTCTCCTATGAGGACGTTGTCGACGACCTCGAAGGCGAAGCGCGCCGCATGATCGACTACTGCGGGCTGCCCTGGGACGACCGTTGCCTGAGTTTCCATACCAGCAAACGGCGAGTCGCAACAGCCAGTTCGGTGCAGGTCAGGAAGCCCCTGTTCGGCAGTTCGCGTCAGCGCTGGCGGCGCTATCAGGACGGATTGGACCCGCTGTTTGCCGGACTGGGAATTTCCAGGCCGGCATCGGCGGCGCTGGCTGCTGCCAGCTGAAAGATTACAGGATACGGAACCACAGATACATGGATTGCGAACAGAAGCATCGGCTCTTGAGCGATTACATCGAACGCACACAGGCGCTGGCCGTGGCGGCCGAATTACTCCTCGGCACGCTTGAGAAAAACAACGAAGCGGACTGGACCGATCACTGGTTCCGGTTGGAACAGGCGCGCATCAATTGCGAGATTGCCCGGCTCGCACTGAGCAGTTACACAACCTCCCGCCGGTTCTGATTGAATGAACGCAGGGTGGCCGCGCGTCAATGAATTGCGTACGCGTACACTTGCCATTTCCCGTCTTCCATCGCGAGAGTGAGGCGTTCGGTAATGGTCTTGCTTTGCAGTACCGTCTTGTAATGGATGATGGCGTATTCACCATCGGGCGCGGCGGGCAGTGTTTTGGCAAGATCGACGCGCGACGCAGTCCGTGAAATCAGCGGGCCCAGCGGCAGACGAAATTTCTGCAGACTCGCCAGCCATTGATCGTGCTTGACCTCATTGCGGAACATGCTGCCCGCCTGCGTCCAGCTCTCCTCGTATTTCTGATCGTCCAGCAGCGACAGCCATTTCTGTCCGATGGCTGAAGCCTCTTCACCGGCGGGCGCGGCGGCGCTCAGTGCGCCTGCGATTCCGGCGAGGGCGATAACAAGAATCAGTTTCATAATTGCCTCCATTCGTCCGCGGCGAACGAGGCCGGACAACGTGATAATTATACCGTCCCTGGCTTCAACGGCCGCGAAGTTCGGCAATGCTAACATTCACGCAGGTGCGGGAATGACTTGCGGAAAATACTAAGTCTTAACCCGCATCTGGACGGACTACCCGTCTGGAAAGACGCCGCCGTTCCGGTCACGTCCCTCGATCCCGGGTTCCACCTCAGAAGCCGCGCCGGTCAGCTCTTCTTCCTGCTGCGCAATGCCCGCCGATTTGAACTGATCCTGATCCCCAACGACCTGTGGCTGGCCGCGATGTTTCGACTGCTTGCGCCTGCCGGACCCGGTTGCGCGCGTGTGGCTCTGCTTGGGTTTTACTATGACGCGAACCCCTGCAGACAAGGCCTGCGGGCACAGTTGCGTCATGCAAAATATAAATTTTTGGCGCGAGCCGTCGACCGCATAATCGTTCACACTTCAACGGAGATCGCCCTCTGTTCGGAGAGCCTCGGGCTTGATGCATCGCGCTTTGAATTTATTCCGTACTATGCCTACGATGACGCGATCGGAACTTTGCCCGGGCAGGACAGCATACCCGGTAAGCCGTTGGTTTTGGCGCCCGGCCGTCATCGCGATTTCGCCTGCTTCTGCAAGGCTGTGACCGGTCTCAACGGACGGGCCGCGATAGTGTGCGGGACTTCGGACTTGAGCGAGGTGCAGCACGCGGCCTTCGGCTCGCAAATCGAAATTCACTCTGAAGTGCCACTTGCGCGATACAGAGAACTGATGGGCGCAGCTGACATTGTCGTCATCCCGCTTTTCGCCGTTCGCTGGCAGCGAAGCCTGGGACAGATCGCCTGGTTCGACGCGGCGCTGATGAATAAGCCGGTGGTGATCGCGCGAACTTTTCATCTCGCCGACTATGTTTCGGAAAACGAGGCTCTCTTCTATGAGCCTGGCGATGCCGCGGATCTGCGGCGACAACTGGAACGATTGCTGGGGAGCCCGCAACTCCGGGCATCTCTGGCCGCGAATGCCTTCCGCCGGGTGAGGTCGGAATTTACCGAAGAACGTTTCGCTGCCGCCCTGGCCGCGGCTTGCCAGAGATGGCTGTAGCCTACCAACGATCGTCCCGTTGACTGGTTCGCGAAACCGTTACACGCCGCGCGCGACTTCCGACAGCGCGGCCGTCAACTCGCGCGCGTCGTCGTCACTGAGCTTCATTCCGCCCCGCGTGACATAGAAGACGTCAATGGCTTTCTTCGCTTCGGTGTCCACCAGAACCACTTCAATATTCGCGCCACGCTCCGAGATGCGCGCCGCCACGTCGTAGAGCAACCCGGGGCGATCCTGCGTAACCAGTTCGATGAGAGTCGCCGCGGGGGACGCCTCGTTGTTGAAAACGGCCCGCGCCGCCGCCAGCGCCCGCATGTCCGGTTTCACCTGCGGCCGGCGGGTCATCAAATGATCCACAGTAATCTCGCCGTTCAGCACCCGAGTGACGGTCCGGGTGACCTGCCGGGCATCGTCGGGATTGAGATCCAGATTGCGCGCCGGATCGGCAAACGTGAAGGTATCGATTACGGTGCCGTGCGCATTGGAAAATGCCTCGGCCTTCAATATATTGAATCCAAAACTTGAAAGCGTCGCCGCAATGGAGGCAAACAGAAAACGGCGATCGTCCCCCACCACCGTCAGTACCCAGGCAGTCGACTTCACCAGCGAAACCGCAACGCCCTGGCCCCGCGCCTCATGCTCCAGTTTCAGGTGCTCGTCGATTTCAGCGCTGGTGCGGGTCCGCAGATACCGCGGCGGCAAACCCGTCAGAAAATGGCGGCGCGCCGCATTTCCATGCACGTCGGGAAGGGTCGTCCGCGCAGTCAGTTCGCGCGTCAGCTCGGCATAAGTCTCGGTATAAAGATTCCACAGCAGCTGCCGCCGCCAGGGCGTCATCGCGGAAGGATTCACCGCGCTAATGTCGCCAAACGTGAGCAGCGTCAAAAGCTTGAGCCGCTCGACGGTGGCTGTCGCTGCGCCGACATCGCGAATCGTCGCCTGATCCGAAAGATCCCGCCCGTTCATCGCCGCCGAAAGCTCCAGATGAGCGCCAATCAGAAACAAGACAACGTCCAGCTCTCGCTCCCCGATGCCTGTTCGTTTCAGGGCAGACTCGGCGATTCGCCGCGAAACCACCGTGTGACTCTCGCCGGGCGCGGCCTTACCCACATCGTGAAACATCAGTGCCACGATCAGCAGATCGAGATCGGATGTCTCAAGCGCAAGATCGGCGAAGCCGTCGCCTTTCCCGTCACGCAGCCCCAGCACGGTTTCGATGGCGACAAGCGTGTGCTCATCCACCGTATAGCGATGGTAGAAATCGCGAATCACCAGCGCATCGATCTCCAGCAATTCGGGAAAGATCGCTTCCAGCACATGCGATTCATGCATGGCCCGCACGGCCCTGGCAGCGTGTGGCTGCCGAAGGATCTCGCGCAGCGTTTCCCATACCGGCTGATTGCGTTCCACCCATTCGCGGAAAACCCCGGCATTCCGCTCCACCCGGTCGCTTGTGTCGGTTGCCAGCGGCAAGCCATGGCGCCCCACAAAATCGCAGAGCCTCAGAATGATTCCCGGATCGCTCTCCAGAGCCAGCGTCGAACGGAAAAAAATCGTTCCGTGCAGCACTGAAAAATCGGAATTGGAGAGCCTCGCGGTACGATCGCGAAACTGCGAGAAGAGCGAGCTCCGTTTGGCCTCGAACCTTTCCAGCCGCCGGTTCGCCAGCCGCGCGATGCCCCGCACGGCACGGTAATAGCGCCGCATCAGATCTTCCGGCGAGGCCGCGTGAATCAACTCCGCGATCTCGTCCTGCCGGTCGAAGCTGAATTTGTTGTCGTCACGCGCGGCCAGATAGTGCAGGAAACAGCGAATCTCGAAAAGCACCGGAACGCCACCGCCCAGATCCTCCTGGTCGCCCGCCCCCAGCTTCGAAAGCCAGCGCAGCACCTGAAGATCGCGCAGGCCGCCGGGCGCATCCTTTACGTTGGGCTCGAGGTGGTAGATGGTGTTGTGAAACTGAGCGTGCCGCGCGCGTGTGAGTTCCACGATGTTCCGCCCCAGATCCGGACGCGGATCGCGAATCTGCCTGAAAAGGGATTCGTCACCGGCCAGCAGACGCCGGTCAAGCAGGCTCACCGCAAGTTCGGCATTGGAAGAATCGATCTGATTGCAATCCAGCGGGTCATGCACGGACTGGCTGATGCGCAGATTCCGATCCCAAAGATCCCGCAGGAAGAACGCCAGCGGTTCTTTGAGCGCCACCTGCGAACTCTGATCGGGTGTCAGAATCAGCAGGTCGATATCGGAGCAGGGAAAAAGTTCGCGGCGGCCGTACCCGCCCACAGCGAGCAGAGCGACGGGGCCTTTAACCGCCGGCGCCATCTGCTCCCAAGCCTGCAGCACCAGATCATCGACCCGTAGGGTGCGGCCGGCAATAGCCTGGTCGGCGTCGCCTGTAAGAAAAAACTGCTCCCGGATTTCCTGTTCGGTTACTGGCAAGTAACTACCAGATTAGACCGCCAGATTAGACCGCCAGATTAGATCGCCAGTTCTCCCCGGTCGCCGTTGCGGATGCGAATCACCTCAGCCACGTCGAAAACAAAAATCTTCCCGTCGCCGATCTTGCCCGAGCGCGCCGCGGACGTGATGGTGTCCAGCACTTCATTGAGCCGCGCATCGGGGATGACAAGCTCGAACTTCACTTTCGGCAGCAGGTCGACGTTATACTCCTGTCCGCGATAGACCTCTTTATGGCCCTTCTGCCTGCCGTGTCCGCGCACCTCGCTGATGGTCATCCCGTCGATGCCGATCCCCTTCAGCGCTTCCTTGACTTCTTCCATCTTGAACGGCTGCACAATGGCTTCGATCTTTTTCATATCGTTTTCCTGTCTAGGACTCGAGGAAGTAGCCTTCCTCGCCATGCTGGCTCACATCGAGTCCCTCTTCCTCGGCATCGCGTCCGACGCGTACGCCAATCAGGACATCGCAGATTTTCAGGATAACGAATGTACCCACGGCTGCCAGGGCAATGGCAATCGCCACCCCGATCGCCTGATTCAGAATTTGCCCCGGGTTCCCGTCAACCAGTCCCAGCGGCACCACCTTGCCGTTAATCTGAGCATTGTTGATGACGTTGGTGGCGAACACCCCGGTCAGCAGCGCGCCCAGAGTACCGCCGGCACCATGCACGCCGAACGCGTCGAGCGTATCGTCATAACCGAACATGCGCTTGACGCTCGTCACCATCCAGAAACAGAAGACGCCGGCGAGAAGGCCGATGAGGAGAGCGGGCATCGGTTTCACGAAGCCCGACGCGGGAGTGATGGCAACCAGACCGGCCACCGCACCCGAGATTCCGCCCAGCATGCTGGGCTTGCCCATTTCCAGCCATTCGGCGACCATCCAGCTGAGCGCTGCCGTGGCGGCCGCGAAATGGGTGGCTACGAAGGCGCTGGTTGCCAGACCCGAAGCCGCCAGCGCGCTGCCCGCGTTGAATCCAAACCAGCCGACCCAGAGAAGACATGCGCCGATCACGCTCAGCACCATGCTGTGCGGCTTCATCGCTTCCGTCGGATAGCCGATCCGCTTCCCCAGATACAGGGCACAGACCAGCGCGGAAACACCGGAGGTAATGTGGACGACCGTGCCGCCCGCGAAGTCGAACGTGCGGATGCTGCCGCCGAGGTAAGCGTTCAGCAGGCCGCCTTTTCCCCAAACCATGTGCGCCATCGGAAAGTAAACGATGAAGGCCCATAAGGTGGTGAAAAGCATCATGGCGCTGAATTTGATCCGTTCCGCGAAAGCGCCCGAGATCAGAGCCGGAGTAATCACCGCGAACATGAGCTGATAAATCATGAACGTGCCCTGCGGGATGGTACCGGCATAATCGGCGTTGGGATCGGCACCGACGCCGTTCAGAAAGAGATATTTAAATCCGCCGATAAAGGGCGTGCCTTCGCTGAATACCAGGCTGTAGCCGCAAATGGCCCAGATCACGGTAATCAGGCCCATCATGATGAAGCTGTGCATCATGGTGGACAGGACGTTCTTGCGCCGGACAAGCCCTCCGTAAAACAGAGCCAGCCCGGGACCGGTCATCATCAGTACCAGAGCTGCGCAAACCAGCATCCAGGCGTTGTCGCCAGCCGACTGCGCATTTTTCGCAGCCGTTTCGAGCGCTGTGATGCGCGCGCTCAGATCGGGAGGCGCTGCCTGAAGCAGCGCAAATGGAATGGTCATGTCTTTTTCTCGAACGTGGAGGGAAATCTATTATTCCGGTTCCGGGCGTCAAGCGCTAAATCCAAAAAATCGATATGTCAGATTCAAAACATCTATACAACGAAGATTTTGTTTCGCCCGGCCCAAATACCAACGATGCCGGACTGAATTGACACAGGCAAAGCCCGGGTATATGCTCCTGAATCATCCATGAAACCGCTGCGCCGCCTGCTCGTCCAGGCTCTCCCGGTCGTGTGTCTCGTTCTGTCTTCCGGCGATTTTGCCCAAGCGCAACAAGGTCCGATCGCCCGTCCTTCCGCCGGCGCTCTGGAAGGACGCACGGAGGGCCGCCTCAAAGTTTTCAAAGGAATCCCTTACGCACAGCCGCCGGTGGGCCAGGCCCGCTGGAAGGCGCCCGTTCCCATGACGCCGTGGACCGGGGTCAAGAAGGCAACCGCCTTTGGACCCGCCTGCGTTCAGCCGGAGCGGGGCGGATCGAATTTCTACGCGCTCGATCCGATGCCCATGGTGAGTGAAGATTGCCTCACCCTGAACATCTGGACGCCCGCGAATGCGCGCAATGCCCCGGTCTTCTTCTGGATCTATGGCGGTTCTCTCTCCATCGGGGCCGGCAGCGACCCGATCTACAACGGCGCAAGTCTCGCCGCGCAGGGCATCGTCGTGATTACCGTAAATTACCGGCTGGGCGTGCTCGGATGGCTGGCGCATCCCGAACTCAGCCAGGAATCGCCGGACGGAGTTTCGGGAAACTACGGGCTGCTCGATCAGATCGCGGCGCTGCAGTGGGTCCGGCAGAACATCAAGGCTTTCGGCGGCGACCCTTCGAATGTCACCATCGCTGGCGAGTCCGCCGGCGCCCTCAGCGTGATGTATCTGATGGCTGCCCCGCCCGCCCGCGGACTGTTCACGAAGGCCATCGCCGAGAGCGCCTATATGATCTCCACGCCCGAGTTGAAGCAGCGCAGCCATGGCGCGGAATCGGCCGAGGCAGGCGGCACACGCGTCGCCGCCGCGCTTCATGCCCCGAACCTCGCTGCCATGCGAGCCATGGATGCGCGTGCCATCACCGCGGCTGCCCCGCGCGCCGGGTTTGCTCCTTTCGGCGTCATTGACGGCCATGTGATGCCGCACCAGCTCGTCGATGCTTTCGACAAAGGCGAACAGGCGCCGGTGCCAATCCTTACCGGCTTCAACAGCGGCGAGATCCGCTCGCTCACGGGACTCGCCCCGCGCCCGGCTGCGAATGCAGCCGCTTACGAAGCCGCCATTCGCGACCGCTATTTCGATCTGTCCGGCGAATTCCTGCGGCTCTATCCCGCGGCCGACACCCCCGCCGCGATGCAGGAAAGCATCTACGCCACCTCGCGCGACGCGCTCTATGGATGGACCGCTGAGCGCCTGGTCAGAAAACAAACCGCGCTCGGCAAGGCGTCCTTTCTATACTTGTTCGATCATGGATATCCAGCCGCGGACTCCGCCGGGCTGCACGCTTTCCATGCCAGCGAACTGCCCTTTGTATTCGGGACGTATAACGGCACTGCGCCCAAGTGGCCGAAAATTCCCGCAACGCCGGAGCATATAAAACTTTCCGATGCGATGGTCCGCTACTGGAGCAGCTTCGTCCGGACCGGCAAGCCGCGGGCCGCCAATGAGCCGGACTGGCCGGCATTCGGCAAAACGGAAGGCTATATCGCATTCAAAGACGCGCCGATGCCCGGCGAACATCTCATGCCCGGCATGTACGAACTCAACGAGCAGGTGGTTTGCCGCCGCCGCGCCAGCGGGGACATCGCCTGGAACTGGAACGCCGGTCTCGCCGCGCCGAAATATCCCGGCGCCGCAACACCCTGTCAATAACGCCGCCTTCTACCGGTCGGAATAATCCGGATTGCGCGCCGCCGCCCGGCCCGGAAACTCGCGCTCGACCTTCCCGATCCAGCGCAATTCGACCCGTAACTGTTCGATGGTCAGGCCGAGCATCCAGACCGCCTCGTGGTAGCGATGGCCCACTTCCTTGCGCACCGCGCGCAGGCTTTCCTGTTTGCTCTTTAATTCCCGTTCCAGAAATTCCCGACGGCGGCCGATCTGCTTCAGGAACACTCCAGGACGGCTTTGCCATGAAAGAGCCATCCAGGTAAGGAACGCCGGCCGATCACTCTGTTCGGTCCAGTCCGCCCGCTCCAAAGCGTCCGCCAGCGCCGCGCGGCCGCGCGTTGTGGTTTCGTAGATGTGCCGCTCAGGCCCGCCGGATTCGTCATCCGTTCCGGATCTTCGCGCCGCGCGGATCAGTTCAAGGCGCGCCAGTTTCTCGATCGAGTAATAAACCTGTGGACGCGAAACGCCGGCCCAGTCGCGCACCTTGCGAAATTCCAGCAGCGCATTGGCTTCATATCCATGCATCGGACGCTCCGCCAGAAGGCTGAGCAAAACAAGATCGGGCGTGGTTAATTTTTCGCTTGACACCATCTTCCTCGGATACTAGTCTAAATGAGACTATCGGCATCCGCAACGGCGGAGCCCAATAAAGGGAGCCAACCATGACGGTAAAGAAATTAACGGCGAACCTATACACGGATGATGTCGAGTCCTGCGTAAGGTTCTGGGTGGAACGAATGAATTTTGTAAAGACGGTGAGCGTTCCGGACGAAGGGAAGCTCGCCTTCGCGGCTCTGCAGGCCGGCGATATCGAACTGATGTACGGAAGCTGGGAGAGCCTTGAACATGACCCGGCGGTTATGGATTCAATTCAGAAAGGCACTTCGTTTTTGTTCATTGAGGTCGACGATCTGGACGCGGTGCTGCATGCGATGAAAGGAGCCCCGCTGATGTCGCCGGTACACCAGACCTTCTACGGGTCGAATGAATTCAGCGTGCAGGACCCGGCCGGCCACCTGATCACGTTTGCGCATTTCGCAGGACGGTGAAGGATTCCCCCCCCCGCGGCGGTAGTATACTTTCCACGGTAGAAAACTATGAAACGCACAGTAATCATCGCGGCAGCAGCTCTCGGATTATGCCTGGGGGCTGCTCCGCAGACGCCCGTGCCACCCAAAACCGCTCCGGCAACGCACGTAACGAAGGACCAGATTCAGGACTTCATCGCCAACCTGTCAAAGACGCGTATATCGGATAGCCCCATCCGGGCCGTTGACGTCGGCGGATATCGTGTGGGCGTGTTCGCGGTGGTCCGTCCGAAGAATTCCCCGCAGGACGCCATCTATCACGACACGAACATGACCGAGATCCTGTACATTCTGGAGGGCTCGGCCGACCTCATCACGGGCGGCACCATTCCCGACGCCCGTCCACCAGCGCGGGCCGGCGGCAACTATACCGGCACGAAGATCGAAGGTGGAACGAGCCGGCATGTAGTTCCGGGCGACGTGATTATTACACCGGGGCGAACGCCGCACCTGTGGGCGAACATCGAAAGCGATATGTCGTATCTGGTTTTCAGGCCCGATCCGGACAACAAGCTCCCCCTGAAATAACGTCCCATCCGGCGCCTCTCGTTGCAGTTCATAGGTCTGACGTGACAGAATTTTGACCATGCCACGCCGTTCCTGCCTAATTGCCGCACTGCTCTCGGCCGCTTCCCTGTTCGCCGCCAACCCGGTGGTGACCGGACCCGTCGTGTCCACCACCGCGCCGGGCGATCCCCGTCATGGTTATCCTTTCTTTTCCTCCATGGATGATCTCAAAGGACGCGGGTACGTGGAACAGGAGTACTTCTTCTCTGGCACTGCGAACCGTTACGACACGCCGGAAGGGGCCACCGGCAAGGTGATTGACGGCGATCACAAGTACCGGACGCGGCTCGT
This sequence comes from Bryobacteraceae bacterium, assembly GCA_035552315.1. GTDB lineage: Bacteria > Acidobacteriota > Terriglobia > Bryobacterales > Bryobacteraceae > BOG-234. The sequence continues at coordinate 27,271 of DASZLO010000103.1, read as the reverse complement.
GGTGCGCAAACCGGCCGACCCGAAGAAGTTCAACGGAACCGTGATCGTGGAATGGAACAACGTCACCGCGGGGCACGATCAGGATATCGACTGGTACCAGATTCACGACTACCTGATGCGCTCGGGTTATGTCTGGGTCGGCGTCACCCCGCAACGCATCGGCGTTGAAGCGCTCAAGGTGTGGAGCAAGGACCGCTACGGCTCGCTCGACGTCAGCGCCGACGGAACCATCATGAATGACGCGCTCAGCTACGACATTTTTGCCGATGCCGGCCGGGCCGCCCGGCAACCTCATGGCGCGGATTTTCTCGCCGGAATGAAGCCGCAGCGTGTGTTCGCGACCGGGCATTCGCAGTCCGCTGTGCGCCTCGCAAGTTATCTGAATTCGGTTCACCCGCTCGATCCGGTGTTCGACGCGGTGATCGTGCACGGCGGCGGATCGAAAATCCGCACCGACCTGAAGATTAAGGTCTGGAAACTCAGCTCAGAGACAGACGTGATCATCGGCCAGGCCGCCGCGCGCCAGCCGGACACGGACAATTTCCGCTCCTGGGAAGTTGCCGGGGATTCGCACGTGGACACGCAGTTTATCGCCGGCCGCTCGAGGCTGGTGCAACGCGACGGGAATCCCGTTGCTCCGGGAGCCACCCCGGGCGCCGCTCGCGGAGGGAGAGCAACTCCCGCTGCGCCAGTAGCCGCGGGGGGAAATCCGTGCGACCAGCCGACTTACAGCGATGTGCCCTTCTATCAGGTAATGGAAGCGGCGCTTGACCATCTCGTTGTTTGGGTGAAGGACGGAAAGGCACCGCCATCCGCACCGCCGATCGATGTCGCTTCTACCGGGCCGCCGCGCGCGGTGATTGCACGCGACGCCGCTGGTAATTCGTCCGGCGGAGGTATCAGGCTGGCCGCCATTGCCGTCCCGATCGCCGTGAATACCGGTCAAAATTCGGGCCCGGGATTCTGCTGGCTTTACGGATCGCACGTGGACTTCGATCCGGCGAAGATTGCCTTGCTCTACCCGAAACACGCCGCCTATGTCGCGGCGGTCCGCGAAGTAACGGACAAAAACCTGAAGGCCGGATACATCCTGAAACCCGAAGCCGACGCCACCATTGCCGCCGCGGAGAAGTCGGGAATCGGCGCGCGCTGAATTGAATCGAAGGGCATCGCAGGTTCTAACGACAGGTCACAACATCTGGCGGTTCAGACGTGTCTGGTGTGACCTCTAATCCACACTCTGTAAGTGCGTGCGACATCCGTCTTTTGTCGCCGTATGATATCCCCCGGCGCAAGCCACTCAGGTGGACTCCAGCGCCCATAACACTCACTTAGCGCGATGGACATCGGCCCCCCTCAATACGCATGATCGAAGGTAGTCGAGGAGATTACATGAAACGTCTTGTCTCTGCTTCCGCACTTTGCTCCGCGTTGTTGTTACTGGGTTCGGCAGTACCTGTTCACGCGTCACTGATAATCGAGTTCGAGGACAGCAGTTTGTTTGGTAACTCACTGTTGACCGGCGGGGACATCACTACTGACATCACTCAGATCGGCGCCTTCGATCCCATCACCGGCTTTGTCAATGTTCCGTTGAACACTCTCATTGTTTCCGGGGCTCCGGCCAACAACGGAACCTACATTCCTCTTTTCGAACAGGAGAATTACAACGCGACAACGCACGTCTTGACGGTATCGGGGACGGTTAACGGCTGTTCTACGCCCTCGAACTGCTCCAACCTGCCCGGACTCGCGACCATGTCCGATCTCTTTACAATTCAGTTTTCCACCGGACTGACGGCCAACACGAGCGGCGGAACCACGATAAGCCTGAACATGCCTTCGGCCGCGAGCATTACCTCGATTACGGTCAGTCCGACCCTGCTCGCCGACCTGGGCCTTTCGTCAACCACCCCCTTCACGCTGCTGGCTCTGACCAGTTCGGGCCAGCCGGTTGGCGAATCCGGAAACAATTACGTGTTGAATGCCGGTTCTATTACCCTGACCACTGCGGCTCCGGAACCCGCTGCATGGATGTTGATGGGGCTCGGATTAGTTCTAACGGTTTGCGTGGCGCCCAGGAAATTCTTGAATACTTAGTTATATCGACTTTGTAAGTCGACTATCCCTTCATGGCCGGTGCCGTACATCGGTGCGAACGCAGCCATGAGGGGAATTTATAACACGATCCCAAGCTCATACCTTATCTCGGCTTTGGCGCAGAATCTCCCGCGCGCGATCGGGTCCACGCCGGCCCAGGATCATGACCTGAATATCGCGAACCTTCTGGTAATTCACAAAGAACGCTTCAATTTGCCGGAGTACAACCGGACTCAGGCTGTCGAGATCTCTCACCTCTGAATACTGCAGGGATGGCAGCGCCACCGCGATCAGGCGGTCGTTGCGAATGGTCTTGCCGTCTTCCCGCTGCTCCAGTTCGATGACTCCGGCCAGAACCGCATCCACAAGGCAGCCTGGAAAGAGCGGCTCGTCCGTGAGCAGCAGAACATCCAGCGGATCGCCATCCGCGGCCTTCGTGCCAGGCACAAAACCGAAATCGTAGGGAAAAACCATGCCTTCCGGCATGAGCTTCGACAATTTGTACATACGCTGGCCGGCATCGTATTTGAACTTGTTGCGGCTTCCTTTGGGCGTTTCGATGATTACCGCGACGGATTCGCCTTCGGCGCCTGACCGCCGCGCGCGCTTCTTCGGTGATTTGCGTTTGGGGGACGTGCTCATGACTCAACCTGCGAGCGCGGATATGGCTTTCCATACCTTCGGGCGCGCGGTCCTGGCGGATCCGGCCGAAGCGCGCTTGCCGCGGAGGTACGTTTTCCTGAGCCGCTGCGCCTGACCGATCGCATCTTCGTACTTTTGCCGCGCCAGGCGTTTCAATTCGGCGAGAAGCCTGCATCCCGTTGGGTGATCCAGGACCTTTTGTGCAATCGAGACCAGTTCCTCGTAATCGTGCCATTCGCCGATGGCGTCTTTGAGGTCGCCCAGATCCCGAACGAACCGGGAATCCTCCGAGTTGGACGCCACCCGCAAGACGCTTCGCAGTTCCTTGACTCTCAAACGGTATGGATGCAGATTGCTTCGGGTCAGGCGCGGCGGCGTTCCCAGCCGGGCCGCCATTTTCACCGCGCTCGCGGCTGCTTCGGCGGCTGCATCGTTTTCACCTTTCGCATCTCCGCTCTTGCGGGTCAACTTCTTCAATACCGCGGTCGTGCGCTTTAATTCCTTTCGTACCCGCCTGCGATCGTCGCTTGCTTCAGCAGAAAGTTTCGCAGCCTCCTTTTCCCGCCGGGCTCCGAGATGTTCCAGCAGTCGCACACTGCAGTCCTCTTCTCCCTTCGGATGGACCCTCGATGCGAAACCCGTCAGCACATCCATATCGCGGACCTTTCCGGCCCGTTTCCGCAGCCGTTCCAGGTCCTTCAAAATTGCCTTGTCGATCCCCTGTTTGTCGAGAGACAACGCATCGAACACCGCTTCAAAGCGCCTCGAATCCGTGCGCAGATCATGTACCTCTTCCGGAGTGGAATTGTTATCGATCTTACGCAGGAGCTTTCGCAACTTCTTTGCGGGTTTCAGCAGCTGGTTGCGGTCAAGCGCCATCAGAGCGGATGGCGAGCAATCGAGGTGCCAGTCACCGGGGTAAAATCAAGAACCTTCTATGAACTTCGCGGCTGCCGTGCGCCTCTGTGCCCCCATATTGCTCTTCGCTTCAATCGGCGTTTCGGGCACAAGTGCACAGACAGGGGCGCGGTCAATTCTTGAAGCCGAACAGTCACGGGAAGCTGGCGTGCCTGCGCTGCTGGCAGCGGCGGCGAACGGCGATGCCCGGTCCCAGGCACTGGCGGCGCGCGCCATCGGGCGTCTGGAAAATGCCGCATATCGCGATTCGCTGGTTCCGCTGACCCGCTCCCCTGACCCTCAGGTGCGTCGCGCCGCCGCCGGCGCTTTTGCGCAAATGCGGGCGGCTTTCGACTGGGCTCCGCTCCTTCAGACGGAAAGCGACCCGGCCGTCAAAGCTGCAAACTTCGAAGCCATCGGTCGCGCAAAGCCCGCGTCCGTCGACGCCGAATCGCTGCTCGCGGCCGGATTGAAGGACCGTGATGCCGAGGCGCGTGCGGGCGCGGTCCGCGGACTCGAAACGCTCTTCCGCCTGAATTCCAAACCTCCCCGTCAGCCCGCCGCCATCACCCTCACCGCGCTTCATGAAGCCTTCGCCGCCAATCGCGAAGAGGAGATCCGCGAACTCATTCTACTCACGATGCACACCGCGGGAGACCACGATACCTCCGTCCTGAACGGCGCCCTCGCCGATCCCAGTCCGCAGGTTCGCCGGCTTGCAGTCATCGATACGAAGCGCTGGGTGCGCGATCCATCGCCTATCGTCCGGTTCGAAGGTCTGCGCGCTTCGCCCTCGTGTGAGCACGCCGCGGCAGCATTGCGCGACAAAAGCGATTCCGTCGCACTGGCCGCCGTGGACCTGATTGGCACCCTCAAATGCGATCCCGCGCCACTCACGCCGCTGCTTTCCAATGGACGCTCCTGGCGTTATCGCGCACATGCCCTCCTTGCCCTTGTAGCCATCGATCCAGCGCGTGCCCGGGACAGCATCGTCCATATGGCCCTGGACCCCGTCTGGCAGGTGCGAGTCTACGTGGCGAAGTCGGCCCGCCTCGCGGGCGATTCCACAACACTGGCGCAGCTGGCCCGCGACGAAAATCCGAACGTCGCAATCGCCGCCATGACGACGATCGACGACGCCACGCGGGCTCTCCTCAGCGAACACTCCGGACTCGTGCTGGCCGGCGCGCAGCGCCTCAAGGGCGCGCCGGATCTGAAGGCGCATCTGCCCCAACTTGTCTCGACATTCAATCGGCTGACGGCGGAAGGCGTCATGACGGTGCGCGACCCGCGCGTCGCTGTGTTGACCCGCATTGAGGAAATCGACGACCACAGCACGGATGGCCTCTTGCGCGAAGCGGTGCGTGACCGCGATCCCGCCATCGCCTCGCTCGCTGCCCGGATCCTGACCGCCCGCACAGGAACACCCGTCGCGCCGCAAACCACACGGCTCCCAGTACCGTCGCTCCCGCCGGTCGAATATATCCACGGTCTCGAAAACGCACAGGCACGCATCGTCATGCGGGGACTCGGCGTCATCACGGTGGACCTTTTGACGGATGACGCCCCGGTCACCGTCGCGGCGTTCGCCCAACTCGCCGAGGCGCATCAGTATGACGGGCTGACGTTCCACCGGGTGGAACCGGACTTCGTCATTCAGGGTGGCAGTCCCGGGGCGGACGAATACGACGGACGCTCACGTGAGTTTCTCCGCGACGAAACGGGTTTCGCGCGCCACCTCCGCGGCACGATCGGAATCTCGACTCGCGGACGCGATACCGGAGACGCACAGATTTTTTTCAACCTGGTGGACAACTTCCGTCTTGACCGCGATTACACCGTGATGGCCAGGATGCGTACGGGAATGGCCGTGATGGACCGGCTACAGGAAGGCGATGTCATCGAGCACATTAAGATCATCCGCCGCAAACCCGCGCCGAAACGGTGATAAAAAGCCCCGGCTGGCGTGGCCGTCTGTCAAGCCCCTGATGTTTTTCGAAATCCCCCGCGCCTTCTCTACCGCCTCGGCGGGATGCGTCCATCGCAGGTTCCGCGATAGACTTTACAAACGAAGGAGTCCCGAGTGTTTCTGAAGCGAACGTTTACCAGTTCATTCCTTGCGGCGGCGCTGGCTTTTACCGCTTTTGGCCAGTCCGCGCCTGCCCGGAAAGCTGCCGCGGCGAAAGCCATCCCGCGCACGCCGGACGGCCATCCCGACCTGCAGGGGAACTGGTTGAACAACATGGCGACGCCTTTCGAGCGGCCCAAGGAAGTGGAAGGCCGCGCGCTGCTAACAGACGCCGAAGTCGTCGAACTGAACAAACGCGCAATCAAAATCTTCGCCAACCCGAAGAGCGACGCCGCGACGACCGATGCCTATTTTCTTTCCGCATGGCGGAATCTCGACGTGTACAAGAGCGGAGGGGCCACCGACAGCGCCGAGCGCGTCACCGAGATGGTGATCGACAACCGGACCTCCGTTATTTCCGACCCGCCGGACGGCAGGCTGCCTGCCTATACCGAAGCGGGACAGAAAAGGCGCACGGCTTATGGGCGTTCGCGATCGAGTGGAGGAGTTTCTCCCGCCGGACCGGATCAGGTTTCCCCTTCCGATCGCTGCATCACCTATGGCGTTCCGCGCGTGAACGGAGTCTATAGCGCCGGCCTCCATGGTTATTACCAGATCGTCCAGACAAAGGATCAGCTGGTGTTGTTCTCGGAAAACATCCACGAAGCCCGCCTGATTTCGCTGGATGGAAGCCCGCATCTTCCAGGCACCGTGCGCGACTGGTCGGGCGACTCGCGGGGCCATTGGGAGGGCGACACGCTGGTGGTGGACACCACGAATTTCCGCGCCCAGCTGCACCCTCTGGGAATCTCGGACAAGTTCCATCTGATCGAGCGCTTCACACGCGTTGCGGCCGATGAAATCCGCTACGAGATGACTTTTGACGATCCCGAAACGTGGGTGAGGCCCTGGACCGCCGTGCTTCGCCTGAAGCATACCGACGACCGGCTGTTTGAAACTGCCTGCCACGAGGGCAATGCCCGAATCATGCAGACGATCTTGCTGGGCGACCGCCAGCAGTAGCTAACTGAGCTTAAACCCGGAAGCCGATCTTCCAGAGCCCATAAGCCACGGCCTGACGGAAGTATTGCCACCACTCGGTCGGTACGCTCGTATCGCCGGCTTGCCGGGGCGATCCGTAAACCGTGAATCCCTGCTGTTGCAGGATGCGCTTCACGCGGAAAATGTGATACCCGTCGCTGACGATGATGCAGGAACGCAAACCCATGCGGCGCAGAATTTCCGTAGCCGCGCTCAGCGACCATGCCGTCGATTCGCCGGCATCTTCCACAATTAACCGTTCCGCCGGCACGCCCCGGTCGATCAGATACGATCGCCCCACGCCGCCCTCCGTGAATGACGGGTCGCCGCCAGGGCCGCCTGTCGTCATGATGTACGGGGCGAGGTGCTGCTCGTATAGAGTCACCGCGTGATCGAGCCGCAGCTTGAACACGGGAGAGGGATGACCGCGGTATTCCGCCGCACCCATCACCACGATCACGTCCGAGGGGCGCACTTTGTCGCCTTTGCTTTCGCGGCTGATCCGGAGCGTGAGCGAACAAAGATAGCCGATCGTGAACGTCGCCACCACAACCAGGAGGAGAAGCGTCACCCGCGTGGCGATTCTTTGCGCGGAGCTGCGTTTAAGATGCGTTATTCTTATTTCAACATTGTAGGCGATGCCCGCACAAATGCCCAAGGCTCAGTTAATTACCAGCGCGGCTAACCCGCTCATCAAGGACGTGCGCCGGGCCATTGCGCGCGGCGGCTTGACGGCCGCAGGCTGGTGCGTCGCCGAAAGTTTCCATCTCCTCGAAGAAGCCCTGCGCAGCGAACGCGATGTGCCCGTGGTACTGGCCGCGGAATCCGTTCGCGATACCGTCGAGCGGCATATTTCAGGGCTCAACGGCTCGCGCACAATTGTTCTCGACGACGCGCTTTTTCAAACTATCGCCTCCACCGAGACCAGCCAAGGCGTGATGGCTCTGGTGCGGCCACCTGAATGGACCATCCAGCAGTTGTTCCGCGGTCAGAGCCTGGTGGTCGTGCTCGATGGCGTGCAGGATCCCGGCAATGCGGGCGCGATCGTACGCGCGGCGGAGGCGTTCGGAGCCACCGGAGTCATGTTTGTTAAGGGCAGCGCGAATCCGCATCATCCCAAGACCCTGCGGGCATCGGCCGGATCGCTCTTTCGGGTCCCTTGGGTGGCGGGCCTCGAAGCGCCTCTGGCGCGCGCCTCGCTTCAGCAGCACAAGGTGGATGTCCATGCCGCGATGCCCTTCACGGGTACGCAAAGGATGGCGGAGGATGTGGACTTCACGCGCCGTTGCGCGGTCATCATCGGCAGCGAGGGCCGCGGAGTCAGTAAGGAACTTCACGGCATGGCGATGGACATATCGATTCCGACGGTGGCGATTGAGTCGCTGAACGCTGCAGTGGCGGCTTCTGTGATCCTCTATGAGGCCCGGCGGCAACGAGTGCGCGCGTCGTGAACGGACTGTTTGACGATCTTCCGGTCCCGCGCTCGCCGGATGGCAAGAGTCCGCTGGCTGAGCGCATGCGTCCGGAAACGCTGGACGACTATGCGGGACAGGATCACATCCTCGGGCCGGGCAAACCGCTCCGCATCCAGATCGAACGCGACCAGCTGAGTTCGATAATTCTGTGGGGTCCGCCGGGCGTGGGCAAGACGACACTGGCCCGCATCATCGCGCGAATGACGAAGAGCGAGTTCCTTCCGTTCAGCGCGGTAATGGCCGGGATCAAGGAAATTAAGGCCGTGATGGCGGACGCGGAGCGCCTCCGCAAACTGGGACGCCGCACCATCGTGTTCATCGATGAAATCCATCGTTTCAACAAGGCCCAGCAGGACGCTTTCCTGCCCTATGTGGAGCGCGGCGACATTATTCTGATCGGCGCTACCACTGAGAATCCGTCCTTCGAAGTAAATGCGGCATTGCTGTCGAGGTCGAAGGTCCACATGCTGCGGGCGCTCACCACGGAAGAAATTGTCGAACTGCTGCGGCGCGCCTTGCCTGTCGCGGGCGCGCGGGCCTCGGACGAAATGCTTGAGAAGATCGCGGTGGCCGCCAATGGCGACGCGCGTTCGGCTTACAACACCCTGGAGACGGCAGCCGCCGCGAGTTCGGACGGCGAAATTACCGAGCAGGCGGTGACAGATGCGCTGGGAGGCAAGGTTCTCCTTTACGACAAGACAGGCGAGGAGCATTACAACCTGATTTCGGCGCTGCACAAATCCGTGCGGTCGAGCGACCCGGATGCGGCTCTGTATTGGCTGGCCCGGATGCTGGAATCGGGTGAGGACCGGATGTACATCGCGCGGCGGGTGGTGCGGATGGCGATTGAAGACATCGGCCTGGCCGATCCGCGCGCTCTCGAGCAGTGTATGGCGATGCAGCACTGCGTGCACTTTCTGGGAATTCCCGAAGGAGATCTGGCGATCGCCCAGGCGGTGATTTACCTGGCTGTCGCGCCGAAGTCCGATGCGTCTTATCGCGCGCTCGGGGCGGTGATGAAAGACGTCAGAGAGGGCATCGCGGAACCCGTACCGATGCATCTGCGCAATGCCCCTACGCGCGCCATGAAGGAATGGGGCTACGGGAGCGGATACGAGCACGCCCATAAATTCGAGGACGCCATCAATCAGATGGAGTGTTTGCCGGAATCGCTCGCGGGCCGCCACTGGTATGAGCCGACCGAGCGCGGCATCGAGAAGAGGATCAAAGAACGTCTGGACGAAATTCGCAACCTGCGCCGCAAGCCATAGCCAAACAGGAGTATCGTAGAGAGTCGTGGCCCTGCTCGGCAGTTTCGCTGAAAAGTCCGTAAACACATTCCGCTTGCCGGCCTTCCGGGCGGAACATTTCCCCTATTCCGGACCCTATCCGTGGCTCGATCTCCCCGACGCGGAGGAACGCATCGAGGATAAGTTGCGCGAGGGCAGGATCACCGAAGAAGAAGCCCGCCAGTGCCGCTTCTGGGTGCAGAACGGCTACATTGTCGTTGGCAATTTATTTGAAGATGCAATCCTACAGAGCGTCTGGTGTGCCTACGAAGATGCGGCCCGCACCGGGAAGATTGTTCTTCTGCCGGAGAAAGCTTCAGACGACGATCCCTATCCCGGACGCTTTCTCAATCCCCACCGCAAGGTCGGCGCATTCTGCCAGATCCTGAAGCATCCTGGTATGCTTCACTGGCTTCGCGTGCTTACCGAGCGGCAACCGAAACCGCTGCAGACCATCGCCGGACACAAGGGGTCGCAACAAGGTATCCACTCGGATTCGATCCACATGACGACTTATCCGCTGGGCTATCTGACGGCGGCCTGGATCGCGTTCGAAGACATCCACCCGGACTCCGGGCCGCTCGTCTACTACCCCGGCAGTCACCGGCTGCCCTATGTCTTCAGCAAAGATGTCGGAATTACGGAAAGCGAATTCAAGAAGGAAGGTTATTCTTCCTATCACGCGAAATACGAACCGTATATCAAGGGTCTGATCGAACAGCACAAAATCGAGCCCCATTACTTCCGCGCGAAGAAAGGCGACGTTCTGATCTGGCACGCCAATCTGTTGCATGGCGGCTCGGCGCGCAGGGATATGCAACTGTCGCGTAAAGCGGTGGTCTGCCACTTCTTTGTAAAAGGTTCTTTCGTCTATCACGATCTGGCCGCGTCCCGTTCGACCCAGCAATACGTTGGCACCTGTATGCTGCGCGATGAAGAAGGCCAGCCCTATTGGCGCAAGACCGCGAAACGTCCCACCGAATAGCCAAGCGCCGCGCCCAGAAACGCATCGGACGCAAAATGCGCGGAGCTGCTGACCCGCGAAAAGCCGACCGCGCCAGCCAGCCCGTACGCCACCCACGGCACCCATCGGTGATTGCCGTACCTGCGTGAAATCACCGTCGCGACTGCGAATGCCGAGATCGCGTGACCGGACGGAAAACTTCCGTTTCCGAGAAAGGACGACCCGGAAGCCTGGAACCACCCCTGCTGCGGCGCTGTAGGAGACGCCCTGCCGGTTATCCCTTTCATTACGATCGCGAGCCCTTCCGCGTTAACCAGCGCCTCTCCGGCCGCGAAGGCCGTCCCCGTCATCTTCGAATCTTTGCGAAAACGACCGGCGGCGAAGAGGACAACCGGCGTTGCCAGTGTCCCGTAGCCGGTGATGTTGCCGTTAAAAACGCGATTGAATGACGCGAATGAATTGGTGCCGCGAAAATACCCGGAACTCGCCGCATCGGTAGCGATGAGCGCTGCTGTCCCCGCAATCACCGCGGCGGTTGGAATCGCAACTTTCGGTTCCAGCAGTTTCGTCGGAAGCGTCCACATGCGTTTTTGCTCATCCGCTACGCGAAAGAGCGTGCTTTGAATCAGAGGCGAATCCGTATTGTCGGCAGCTTTGAGAACCGGAAGCAGCAACGGCGGAATCAGAAGAAAAATAGTGCGGAATGAAATGGACAGGAACGAGCTCCTCCGGGTGCAAAGTGCTCTCCGTTCGTCATAAACGCGGGCGCTTCTTGAATGTCTTTGACTGCTCTGTGATTGTGCTCTTTGATTGAAGGTTACGCCCGACGCTGGAAGGCGCGCAACAGGTTCAGGAGTCTTCGGGTACTGCTACCACCTGATGCAGTACTGGCAATGAAAGATAGTTCGCCGGGACAAATAAACTGCCCTGCGTGGTGCCCGCGGGCGCGAGAGATTTCAGTTCGCGATTCAACTCCGCAAAACTGATTCTCTGCGCCAGTGCGCGCCGAAAAAGATCCGTCACCGCCTTCACCTGTTCACCGGATTCGTGGACGAATTCCAGACGGAAATGCCGCAGACCGGCGCGTCTCCACAACTCCAGGTGCGCGCTCGCTTCCTGCGCCTCGGCTCCGAAAACGGTATTGCGGCAACCCACGTCCGCCATCACCGGATGGCTGCGGCCGCTGTGATCGCGCAGTTCGACGCGATGCTTTTCGCAAGGACGTCCGCAATCGCGGTAACTGGTGCCGGTGGAAAGGAACCGGCAGAACACGCAATGCTCCGTATGAAAAACCGGCAGGTGCTGGTACGCCACAGCTTCGATCTGTTCGGAACCCGCGCTCGACGCCAGCGCCGCAACCTGTTCCGCATTCAGGTCATGTGTGGGGGTGAGCCGCATCAACCCTTCCCGGAGGTACTCGGCCGCAGTCAGCGAATTGGCCGCATTCAGACTGAAGTCGCCGATCAGACCCGGATGTTCTCTCTCGCGAAGCGCGTTGAGAATTCCAGTAGACCGAACCAGAATCTCGCATTCAAGACTGAGGAGAAAGTTCAGAATCCGTGCTTCTTCCTGCTTGAGAACTCGCGGACTCGCCACCCGCACCGTAATTCCCGCCGCCTTGACCCGATTCACCGACGATCTCAGGCCGAAAAGATCGAGGTAATCGAGAGTAATACTGGACGGCGCGCATTCGAGGGCCGCATCCAGTTGCTCCGGGGTGCGAACCAGCAAATGCAGCTCAGGCTTCTGAGAAGCAGCATCGGCAACCTTCGGCGGCAGCATCGCCGCCAGCATCGCTTCCGGATTTACAGTCTCGACCTGGGGCTTTGCGCCCTGCAGCCCCTGTAACCGATCAACCGCTTCGCGCCGGATCTGATTCAGGACCGATACCGGACAGAACAGCATTCCCTCGGCATCGAGCGTAAGATCCGCCAGTTCGTAGGGGGTGTTGCCGAGCCGCAGAAACTGTTCCCGAACCGATTCGACCGACATCCCGCGATTCTGCGCCACGGAAACGGGGAGCGCCGATTGAACCGTCACGGACTTACCCGGCCGATCCATGATCGACCACTCGGTGACCAGCGGCGCATCCGCACGTGCCGTCACATGCACACGCAGCGGCTGCTTATGCACGGGCGTCAAAGTCTCCGTAAACGGCCGCACAACCTGCGCAAGCTCGGGACGGTCGGTGCGCCAGACCAGATCGCCCGCGCGAATGCCGTCGAAACGCACAGCCCGGTTCGCAAAGCGCAGCGTGAGGTTCCCTTTTCCAGACGGGGCAATCTCATACACGCGCCCCCCTTCTTCGGGCTCGCCGGGACTCCGCCAGTCGGCCGCATCGAAGACCAGACCATCGCCTTCTTTGAGCGGCGCAATCCGGGCGGCTTCGCCTGTCGGCGCGACGATCACGCAATCCGGCTCGACCCGTACAACCCGCCCCATCAGCACGCCGCGATGACGGGGCGCGCGGCCATTCACCACTTTCTGATGGTCGGTACCGCCGATGAAATGAGGACCGAGTCCGCGCGAATAGACCTGCTCGAGATTCAGTTCCTCGCCGCGCGTTACGGATAATGAACGTCCCGCCCAAGCCTCATCCACCGCTTTGCGATAAGCACTCGTAGTCAGCGCGACGTAATCCGCGTCTTTATACCGGCCCTCGATCTTCAGACAGGAAACGCCGGTCGCGATGATCTCCGGAACTTCCTTCAAGGTGTAAAGATCGCCGGGTGAAAGCAGATAGCGCGCATCGGCCAGCGGCTTGTATTCGTCGTCCACCATCAGGTCATACGGCAGACGGCAAGCCTGCGCGCACTGTCCGCGATTGGCACTGCGGCCGCCCCACGCTTCCGACGAAAAACATTGTCCCGAGTAAGCCACGCACAGCGCCCCATGGACAAACATCTCCAGATCGCAGCCGGTCTGCTGGTGGATCGAGGCGATCTCGGCCAGCGACAGTTCGCGCGCCAGCGTCACCCGGTCCGCCCCGGCATGCTGCGCGAAACGAACTCCTTCGGCGTCCGTGATGCTCATCTGCGTGCTGGCGTGCAGTTCCATGCCGGGCGCGATTTTCCGGGCCAGCCTGAGAACCCCGAGGTCCTGGACGATCAGTGCATCGGCCCCGGCTTCAACGATGGCCGCAATGGTGCGCGCCGCCTCCGGCAGTTCATGTTCGAACACCAGGGTGTTGAACGTGAGATATCCGCGCACCCCGCGCTTGTGCAGGGTCTGCATCACTTCCGGCAGTTCTTCCAGGGAGAAGCCGACCTTGGCCCGCGCTGAAAAGTGCATCAGACCGAAGTAGACCGCGTCCGCACCGGCTTCGATCGCCGCGCGAAGCTGTGGCCAGTAACCGGCGGGGCTCATGACTTCGGGCTTCCGCATGTTTTTGTCGCGTCGCATACTTTATTGCAGGACCACGATCGCGCCCGGCTTCTTGCCCACCGGAATGCGCGCCAGTTCTTTTAATGTCGTGATGTCGATGACGGAAACCGAATCGGCATCGGGATTTGAAACAAAGGCTCGCCGCCCGCCGGACGCAAAGGCCACGTCGCCGCCCGTATAAGCACCAACCCGCTTAAGATCGGGGAGCGAAAATATCGCGCCATCCGCCCATAGAGCCTTGCGGTCGGGGGTGATTCCAAAACCGCCGCCCGAAGCCGCGCCCGCCAGCGCGATCTTGCTCGTGGCTTTGCGCGCCCTGTAGTCGATCACCTCAATCCCGCCCGGAACCTGCACGAAAATGCGATCGATCACCAGGTTGCGGTCTGAGTCGATCGCCACCTGGCCCGGCACGCCGCTGACGGGAATCTCAAACTCCACCTGTTCGGTGCGGGCGTTGATGACCACCAGTTTCTTGTCCCCCGTCGAAGTGGCGATCATGCGGGTCTGGTCGGGTGTCAAATAGATGTTCCGCATGGATTTGCCGGCAGGGATGGTTTTGATTCTGGCGAAGGACGCGGTGTCGAAGACCTCAATTCCGTCCCCGCCGGCGAGACAAACAAAAGCCCGCCGGCCGTCGGAGGAAACGGCGATTCCGGCGGGCAAGGGTCCGGTTGAAATGCTACGGACCACTCTACCGGTTTTGACGTCGATCGCGTCCACTGCGTTGCGTGTACTGCTGACCACATAGAGCCGCAGGCCGTCCTCCGAAGCCGCCATCGCCCCCGGATTGGCCGGTACGCGGATCTCACCGGTCACCTTGCGGGCCTGAGTGTCGACGATGGAGACGCGGTCCTCACCACTGTCCGCGACATAGAGGCGGCCCTGCGCGAAAGCAGGGATGGCGAGCAGAATCAGAAGCAGGCAACGCATTTTTAACCGGCAGGCCCAACGAGAACCACATGGATCTCGCCCGGCCCATGCACTCCCCGCACCAGTAACTGTTCGATATCGGCGGTGCGGCTGGGCCCTGTGATGAATACCGTTGAACTGGTCCGGTCGGCAGGCTTCGGCACCAGCGTGTAGAACTCGTCCAGTCCGGAAAGCAGGCGTTCCACCGGCACCACCGCAATATGCGCCGGGGGCAACAATGAGATCAGCCGCGCTTCCGCGGGACTAGCCATCATTACCAGACTGCCGGTGTCCGTGAGAGCATAGTCGGCGCTGGTGATCCCGAAATCGGCGGAGGCGCAGAGCGCGCGAAGCTGTTCAGTGTCCGTCACGCCGCTCTGCACGCCAGGCAACGCGGCGATGCCACTCTGCCGCAGAAATTCCGCATTCGAAGCCACCGACTCACGACCGCCGGTGACGCCCGCGACGTACTCCGCGGCTTCGGCGGCCGTCCTCACATGAACGGCCTTTCCGGCCAGCGCCGTGACGCGATCCAGCATGCGCTCGATGCGGATGCTGATCGGAATCGCCGCCGCGTTCAAACGCACGGGAGGCGGCACTGGCGCAGTAGTGCGCGGTCCTCTCCCCAAATTGTGACGAATATCACGCAGAATCGATTCGCGCGATGTCATGCTTTCTTATGTTCCTTCCACAATTCGCGGAAGCTACGGGGCGCCGGCTTTGGTAATTCCCTTTGGCTCAACCATGCCCCGACCGGACCCACTGACGGAACGGGTAATTTTCTGCCGATCCGCAGCACCCGCTCCCAGAGCCTTGGCCGCACCGCCAGATACGCGAAACCGGAGAATGCCATGCGCTCCACCTGATTGGCGCCGTTCTGTTTTTCCGCCGTCTTCACCTCGGCGCGCAACTCCAGCAGGATCTTCGGAATGTCGATCTTCACCGGACAAACCTCCGCGCATGCGCCGCACAGGCTGGAGGCGAACGGCAGCTCCGGCGCATTTTCGACGCCCACAAATTGCGGTGTCAGAATCGCCCCGATCGGCCCCGAATACACCCACGGAAAACTGTGGCCTCCGATCTTCCGGTAGACCGGGCAGTGGTTCAAACACGCCCCACAGCGGATGCAGTAAAGCGACTGGCGCTTCTCCGGATCGGCCAGCAGCTTCGTGCGTCCGCCATCGAGCAGCACCACGTGAAATTCTTCCGGCCCATCGATTTCGCCCGCCCGCCGCGGCCCCGAAAGAAATGACGTATAGACCGTGAGCGGTTGCCCCGTGGCGCTGCGGCCCAGCAATTTCAGGAACGTTGCCAGATCCTGCGCGCGCGGAATCAGCTTTTCGATCCCGGCAATCGCGATGTGAACCCTGGGAGCCGATGTCGAAAGCCGGGCGTTGCCTTCGTTTTCGACAATCGTGACCGCCCCGGAATCGGCAATCAGAAAATTCGCGCCGCTGATCCCGATATCGGCCTGAAGAAATTTCTCGCGCAGCACCCCGCGCGCCGTACGGCACTGGTTTTCAATCACCGGATCATTCGGAACCCCGAGAGCCCTCTCGAACAAATCCGCCACATCGTAGCGGGTCAGATGCAAGGCCGGCGCCACGATGTGGTACGGCCGCTGGTGCAAGAGCTGAATGATGTACTCGCCGAAATCGCTCTCGACGCTTTGCAGCCCGTGGTGCTCCAGGCGCTCGTTGAGGTCGACCTCCTCGGTCGTCATCGACTTCGATTTGACGATCAGCTTTGCATCGCGACGCCGGGCGATTTGGAGTACCGTGTCGGCAACCTCGGCAGCCGTCCGGCACCAGTGCACCTGCCCGCCGTGATCCACAACATTCCGCTCGAACTCTTCCAGATACCAGTCCAGATTTTCGATCGTGTGCGCTTTGATCGCGTTCGCCTGCGTGCGTAGTTCCTGGTAATCCGGCAGGGCATCGCCGGAAACCACGGCTTTACGGTGGCTGATCAGCCGGTTTGTGGCCGTATAAATCGCCGTCTGCAGCCGGGAATCGGCAAGCGTGGCAGCGATTTTTTGATCGAAGATTTCAGGCATAGAATGCCCCGGAAATCATCGGCTGGCCAGCACTTCCGCCAGATGCATGGTCCGGATGGGCAGGCCGGCCCGCGTGATCGCGCCTTGCAGCTGCATCAGACAACTGGAATCGATCGACACCACCGTCTGGGCGCCGGTGCGGAGAATCGAATCGATCTTGCTGCGCGCCATGCCGCCCGAAACTCCCGCGAACTTGACCGAAAATGTGCCGCCAAACCCGCAGCATTCTTCGGCCGTATCCATTTCCCGCAGTTCGAGGCCGCGTACCTGCGCCAGCAGCCGGCGCGGCGCGTCCTTAATTTTCAACTCGCGCAGCGCATGGCAGGAATCGTGATAAGTGGCGATGCCGTCGAACCGCGCCCCAACATCTTCCACCTCAGCCACTTCAGTCAGAAAGCGCGAAAACTCATACGTCCGGGCGGCAAGTTTTTGGGCAGCGGCGTGTTCCGGCGAACCGGCTTCCATCAGTCCTGCATAGTGATGGGAAATCATTGCCGTACAGGATCCGGAAGGCACCACCACATATTCACAATCTTCCAGTGCCGAGAGGGTGTGGCAGGCCACCGCGCGCGCCTCCGCGAGATATCCGGAATTGAAGGCTGGCTGCCCGCAGCAGGTTTGCGCAACCGGAAAATCAACCCGAAAACCAAGCCGTTCCAGCACCGTGGCCATGGCCATTCCGGCCTCGGGAAATAGCTGGTCGACGATGCAGGTAACAAAAATCGAAACCCGCGATGGCATGTGAAGTCCGATTTTACCAGCTTTGGGTTTACCAGTTTCGACGATCCGCCCGAAGTCCACGTTCGTAGTAACCATAGCCCCATGGTTGACATCTACACAATGTCCGGGCCATCGCGCCAGGAGGACGAATTCCATTTCATGTTATCGTCAAAGCTTGTGAAAATCCTGCAAACTGCAGCGTTGCTGGCCGTTTCCGCCACGGCCTTCGGGGCGGAGGATCACGTAGTCCTCAATACGATGACTGAGGAGTTGCAGCGCAACTTCCAGGCTCTGAAACAGAAGGCCGATCCGCCTCCCTATTTCATGTCGTATGAAATCACTGAACAGCAGACCAGCGAGGTCGGCGCCAGTCTCGGTGTGCTCAACAGCAAAGGCACTGCGAAGAACCGCTATCTCGATGTATCGGTGCGGGTGGGTGACCCGCAACTGGACAACTACCGGCGGGTGCGGGGCGAGAACATCCGTTTCACCTCAGGCACGGCGGTTGCGATTGACGATTCGCCAAGTGCTCTGAAAGAAAGAATGTGGCTGGAAACGGACCGCGTTTATCGCGCCGCTGCCGAGCGTCTGATCAAGATCAAGACCAATCAGCAGGTGAAGGCCGCCGATCGCGACAAGTCCAGCGACTTCTCCAGCGAAGAGAGCTACGCGCACTGGGAACCGCCTTCCACAGTCGCGCTCGATGCGAAACGATGGAACGAAGATGTACGGAGCCTGTCCCGCAATTTTCTGAAGTATCCGGATCTGCTGTCGTCCGGCGTGGAAGTCAGCGTTCAATCCGACAATCGGTACTTCGTGAACACCGAGGGAACGAACGTCCAGCACGGCCGTGACTTTTCGCGCGTCACCATTTCCGCCAGCGCCAAGACAAAAGACGGCATGGACGTTTCCGATTACGAATATTTCGACGCGGCAGATCCGAAAAACCTTCCATCCAAAGAGGCTCTCGCGGCGGCGGTAAAAAAAGTAGGCGATCACGTCGAAGCGCTGATGGTGGCGCCCTCCGCCGAACCTTTCGTTGGCCCCGCGATCTTCTCCGGCCGGGCTTCGGGCGTCTTTTTCCATGAAATCTTCGGGCACCGCATCGAAGGCCATCGCCAGAAAGACGAATCCGAAGGCCAGACTTTCACCAAGAGCGTCGGCGAAAAAATTCTGCCCGACTTTCTGTCCGTCACTTTCGATCCCACCCTCAAACAGGTGGCCGGCATCGACCTGAACGGTACTTTCGAATACGACGATGAAG
This sequence comes from Bryobacteraceae bacterium, assembly GCA_035552315.1. GTDB lineage: Bacteria > Acidobacteriota > Terriglobia > Bryobacterales > Bryobacteraceae > BOG-234. Next base: position 8,462 of record DASZLO010000103.1, on the reverse strand, counting down.
GCGTCAAAGGGCGGCCCGTCAAAGCGGTCGAGAATGGCATCCTGCGCAACTTCCTGATGTCGCGTTCTCCCATCGAAGGCTTCGATCATTCCAACGGCCACGGACGCCGTCAGCCCGGGCTTGAGGTCGTCTCCCGGCAGTCGAATCTTCTCGTCTCCAGCACGCGCTCGGTCAGCGATCAAAAGCTGCGCCAGATGCTGGTCGATGAGATCAAAAAACAGAACAAACCTTACGGCCTTTACTTCGAAGACATCAGCAGCGGCTTTACCACCACCGGCCGCTCCGGCCTGCAGGCCTTCTCCGTTGTGCCGGTGATCGTCTATCGGGTCTACGCCGATGGACGTCCGGACCAGTTGATCCGGGGAGCGGACATCGTGGGCACCCCGCTCGCCAGCTTCGCCAAGATTCTGGCCACGTCCGACAAGCCGGAAGTCTTCAACGGTTATTGCGGCGCGGAATCGGGCAGCGTACCGGTTTCAGCCGTTTCCCCCGCCATCCTGATTTCCGAAGTTGAAATTCAGAAGAAAGATCAGGCCCACGATCTGCTGCCTTTGCTCGAATCGCCATTAAAGGAAGGCACCCGGTGAAATTGACCGCGACCGTCCTGCTTGTTTGTTCTCTGGCTCCGTTGGGAGCGCGCGCCGCAGAGCCCGATGCCGTATTCAACGCCATGCAGGCGGAGATGAAACGGTCCATGACTCTCTCGCTGAATCAGCTTGACCGGCCATATTACATCACCTATTCGGTGGATGACGAGCACAGCTATTCGGCCAGCGCGACTCTCGGCGGCCTGCTCAGTTCAAACTCCGGCGAATACCGGATTCCCGGCGTTCGTGTCCGGGTGGGCGATTATAAATTCGACAACACGAACTGGACCGGCGCGAATGCCAGCGGACCCCGCTACGATCTGCGCAGTTTCCCCCTGGAAGACGATCCCCTGGTGGTTCGCCAGTATTTGTGGCTGGCGACCGACTCCATTTTCAAAGGTTCCCTGCAATCCATCGCGCGCAAGCGCGCAGCGCTGAAAAGCGTCACCGTGACGGATCAAATGGCGGATTTCGCGGCGGCACCGGCCTTCGTGCGCATCGAAGACTACGCGCCCGTGAAGTTCGATCAGCCGGGCTGGGCCGAAAAGACGCGGCGCATCTCGGCTGTCTTTACAGAGTTCCCCACGCTTCGCACGTCCAGCGCCGAATTTACCGCCATCGATGCCCTGCACCGGTTCATCAACTCGGAAGGCACGCAGATCCGTTTGCCCGAAACCGCCGGACTGGTGGAGCTTCGCGCGACCGCGCAGGCGCCCGACGGCATGATCGTGCGCGATGTCGGCGTTTTCTATACCCATGACATCCGCAACATGTTCTCCGAAGCGGACCTGACGAAATCCGCCCGCCAGATCGGCGAGCAGGTCGTGAAACTGGCTGCGGCCCCCATCGGCGACAACTACACAGGTCCGGTCTTGTTCGAGGGAGTGGCTTCGGCCCAGCTCATGGCTGAAGTTCTCGGACGCAATCTGCATATTTCCCGCAAGCCCGTTTCGGCGCCTGGCGCTCCCAGCCAGACAGCCACCACCGATCTGGAAGGCCGTCGCGGCGTGCGCATCATGCCCGAGTTTTTCGACGTCACCGACGATCCGGCACAGCCCTTGTTCGGACACGAGGAAGCGGATGACGAAGGCGTTCCCGGAAAAGCCCTCAGCCTGGTTGAAAAGGGAGTCCTGAAGGATTTCCTGCGCACCCGGCTGCCGGTCCGCGGCTACAGCGATTCGAACGGCCGTGCGCGCCTCGCGGGAAACTATGGCGCAAGCACGCCGGTTCCCACCAACCTGATGATTCACGCGACGGAAACCAGTACCATCGACGAACTCAAGAAAAAACTGATCGACCTGTGCCAGCAGAGGGGCCTGCCCTACGGGATCATCGTCCGCAAAATGGACTTCCCTTCCTCGGCGTCTCTGGATGAAGCGCGCAAGCTGCTCTCGGGCGCCGGCGGTTCCGGACACCCCGTCAGCATGCCTCTTTACACCTACCGGCTCTATCTCGACGGGCATGAAGAACTGGTGCGCGGCGAGCGTTTCCGCGGCATCAACGCACGTTCGCTGAAAGATATTCTGGCGGCCGGCGATGACAAGGTCACGTTTAACTATCTCGAAAACGGCGCGCCGTTTGCCCTGCTCGGCTTCGGCGGAAGCTCGGCCGAAGTCAGCGTGGTTGCGCCTTCTGTGCTGATTGACGATCTGGAGATGTCGAAGGTTGACGACGAGCTGCCCAAGCTCCCCATCGTGCCTTCGCCGCTCACCGGAATCCAGACCGCTTCGGCTCGATGAAGATTCTCAGCCGTTACGTTTTCCGGGAGGTTCTCCCCAGTGCTTTTCTCGCCACCGGCCTCGCCACATTCATCATTTTTCTGCGCCTGATCGGGCGCGTATTTGAGATCATGATCCGGTCCGCGAAAGGACCGGTTGTACTCGAGCTCGTCGCACTGCTCCTTCCGCCCATTCTGGTTCTCAGCATTCCGTTTGGCGTGCTGGTGGGTATCCTGGTCGGCCTCGGCCGGCTTTCGAGCGATAACGAAATGGTGGCCATGCGCTCGGCCGGCGTCTCCACCCGAATCGTTGTGGCGCCTGTACTGGTCTTCGCGTTTCTCTCGATGCTGGTTTGCGGGGCCTGCTCGCTGTGGCTGAATCCTCTGGCAATTCGCGCCGAAGCAAGAATCACGGCACGCCTGCTGGCTTCGCAATTGACCGCCGATGTGGAGCGCGGCGTCTTCGAAGACCAGTTCACCAATGACAATACGGTCCTCTATGTGGACGACGTAAAGTCTGACGCAGGCCAGGTCACGGTCTGGGACCGGGTCTTCATCGCGGATCTCACTCCCCCCGCGCAGCGCAAGACCGGTCTGAAGGAAACGCCTACCGGTCCGGCGGTCACGGTGGCCAAAGAAGCGCTGGCAGTGCCCGACACCAAACACAACCGGCTCCAGCTGACTTTCCGCGATTACGGATTTCACGACGCGCCCTACCACTCCACGGCGCCCTCGGGAGCCACCGCGCTCCAGCCCAATCCCCAGCAGCAACAGGACCAGCAGTCCCGAAAATATCAGGACATGTTCACGCAGCAGCTCGTTGCCGCGGTGCGTGCCAAGCCGAAGGATCCCAAAGACGACATCGATGCCCGCATTGAACTGCATCGCCGGTTTGCGCTTCCCTTCGCGTGTCTCATGCTGGCGATGGTCGGCATCCCGCTGGGAACCTCTTCGCGCAAAGGGGGACGCTCCGCCGGCTATGTGTGGGCCATCTTTCTTGCATTCTTCTGTTACTACGTCGCCTACATCACGCTGACCAGCCTGGCGCGTTCCCGGACCATAGGAGTGGGGCTGGCATCGTGGCTGCCCAATGTGGTGTTCGGCGTCGCCGGCATCGTATTGATGCTGTTCATGGAGAGGCCGGGCGACCGTGATTTTTTCGGTAATCTTCTGGCTTCCATCACCGGCGGGATCTCTTCTGCGGCAAGGCGCATGGCAGGCCGCATTTCGCGGAGCGGCGAGTTTGCCGGCGCGGGCGGCATGCGCTTTTCGATTTTCCAGATCCTGGACAGTTACGTACTTTCGAATTTCCTCTTTTACTTCGTCATCTGGCTGGCCGGCTGGGTGACCATGGTCCAGGTCTTCACGTTCTTCGACATTCTGAGCGATGTGGTCAAGAACAATATCCCGATGCTGCGGGTCCTGAAGTTCCATTTTTTCCTGACCCCCGAACTGATCTATGACACCGCGCCGGAAAGCGTTCTGCTGGCGATCCTGGTTACCTTCGGGGTGATGACGAAGAACAACGAAGTGACCGCGTTCAAAGCCTGCGGCATCAGCGTGCGGCGTCTCGGGCTGCCCGTGCTGCTGATGAGCGCCTTGCTCAGCGCCGGTCTGTTTGCCTTCGGCTATCTCTGGCTTCCCGAGGCCAACCAGATACAGGACGGGATTCATAACGAAATCAAAGGACGGCCCGTCCAGACCTATCTTCACCCGGAGCGGAAGTGGGTGATTCACGACTACCGGGTCTATTACTTCAAATACTTCGATGCCACCGAAAAGCTGATGGTGGAACCCTATGTCTGGGAGCTTGACCCGTCCAGTTTCCATCTCGTCAAAGAGATCAGCGCCACCAGCGCGCGCTGGCAGCAGAATCTGAAATCGTGGGTGTTTGAACAGGGAGTGGCGCGGGAGATCTGCGGCGTGGATGAGTGCAAGGTGCAGAACTTCACCGCCACCACTTTTCCGGAGCTGACGGAAGTTCCGGAGGACTTCCTGAAGGAAGTCAAACAGGACAAGCAGATGAACTATGTCGAGCTGGGCAATTACATCAAAGACCTGCGCGCCAGCCGCTTCGACACCATCAAACTGCAGGTTCAATACTATAAGAAATTCGCGGCGCCGCCCTTTGCGCTGATCATGGCCCTGATCTCGATTCCGTTCGGATTTCTGGTGGGAAATCGCGGCGCCATGGCCGGCGTCGGCGTCAGCATAGCGATTGCGATGGCTTACCTGGGCGTCGGACAGTTGTTCGAACAGATAGGCAATGTGAACTACCTTCCGCCCGTTATCGCCGCTTGGGCGCCCGATGCTCTGTTCTCGCTCGCCGGGGGCTATCTGATGCTGCGAATGCGGACCTGAAGCGGCCCTGTACGGATATAATGACGGTGGGGCGCACCCCAATCGATGCTGGATATCAAGAAAAAGCTACAGGAAGAAATTACCGCGCTCGAGTATGAATTGCGCAATGAGCTTCCGCGCGAAATACTGAAAGCCCGCGCCCATGGCGATCTCAAGGAGAACGCCGAGTATCACGCCGCCAAGGAGCGGCAGGGGTTCGTGAATGCCCGCCTCGGGCAATTGCAGAAGCGTTTGTCGGACTTCGCCATGATCGATATGTCGAAGATCCCGCACGACCGTACCGGGCTCGGTTCGCGCGTCGTGGTGCTGGACGTCAAGAAGAACGAAGAGATCACCTACTATCTGGTGACCAGCGAGGAAGCGGACGCGCCCGCGGGCAAGATTTCCACCAGTTCGCCCATTGGCAAGTCCCTGCTCGGCAAGGAAGTCGGCGACACCGTGAAGATGCAGGCGCCCGGCGGCACCCGCGAGCTGGAGATCCTCGGACTCCAGACTATTCACGAGCTCGAAAAATGACCGTATGACCGTAACGCGCGGTATCGGCCTGTTTTTCGGCAGAATCATTGACGCCATCGTCGGCGCCCTGGCGCTGTCGAAAGTGCACCCCAATGTGCTGACTTTCATCGGGCTGCTGATCAATGTCTGGGCAGCCTTTCTTTTCGCGCAGGGGAAATTCATGGCCGGAGGGTTCGTGCTGATCGGCGCTGGCCTGTTCGACATGGTGGACGGACGCGTGGCGCGCGAGACCAATCAGGTAACCCGTTTCGGCGGTTTTTTCGACTCCGTCCTGGACCGCTATTCCGATCTCGGCGTTCTGGTTGGCTTCCTCGTTTATTACGCTTCCATCAACCGGTATTTCTATGTGGTCTTAACCGCAATTGTCATGACCGGAAGCGTGATGGTCAGCTATACGCGCGCTCGCGCCGAAAACACCATCCCGCGGTGCAAGGTGGGCTTTCTGGAACGTCCGGAACGGGTGGTGCTGGTAATCGTGGGAGCGCTGTTTAACCGGATGGCACAGGTGCTGTGGGTCATCGCGGTGCTGTCCAACATCACGGTCATTCACCGCATGATTTACACCTGGCAGGAAGCTACACGTCTTGAAGATGCCCAGTTAAGGGCAGTGCCCGAGCGCTCCACTCGCTGATTGCCGGAATAATAACCCGGACGCCAGGCCGTGTGAATCGATCCTGGCGTCCCCGTAAGCCCTGCTAAGCTGCCTTGCCCTTTGCCTTGCGATGCTCGGCCCAGCGTTTCTTTTGCGCCGCGGCAATGCGTTTGCGAGCAGCCGGACTGAGCACTCTCTTCTTGCGGCCGGGAACGGATGCGGTGGCGGCCGGACCGGATGCGGCCGCGGCAGGGGCGCTCACCGAACTCTTCGTTGCCCCGCCAAGCTGATGCCGGACGTGGTCGATCTTAGCTTGTATCTCGTCGCGTTCCGCTTCCAGATGACGCAGGGCATACTCAAGAATTCCTGTATTCTGATCTGACTTTCCTTTTGGCATGAATTCTCCCGAGGGTTACTATATCATGGAAGAAACGCGAGTTACTCAATTACAAATCAAGAATATCCAAAGTGCGCTTTCTTATCCAGCGGGTTACCAGTGCGTCTGTTAGCATCGATGGAAAGTTAGAATCGTCGATTGAAACCGGTCTGCTGGTTCTTATCGGTATCGCCGCGCATGACTCCCGGGCTGACGCCGACTACCTCTGCTCCAAACTGATTCATCTCCGCATCTTTCCGGACGAACAGGGCCGCATGAATCGCAGCGTCATCGATATTCAGGGGGCACTGCTGCTGGTCTCGCAGTTCACGCTTTATGGCGACTGCACCAAAGGACGCCGTCCCGGATTCGATGCCGCCGCTCCGGCCCCGTTGGCGCGGGATCTGTACGAATATGCCGTAGCCCGGATCCGGGAAAGCGGACTGGTCACTCAAACCGGTATCTTCCAGGCCGACATGGAAGTAGCGCTGGTGAATGACGGGCCTGTGACCCTGATGCTGGAAAGTCCGCTGCGGCCGGCCCCGTGAAAAAGTTTCCGGCCCGGTATACTAATCGTTCCGCTACCAACATGCCCCAGGTTATCTCCTACAAAGACTCCGGTGTCGATATCGACGAAGCCGATAAGGCCGTAGCCGCGATTCGGAAGATGGCGCGGGCCACTTTCACTCCGGGGGTGCTGACGGATATCGGCTCATTCGGCGGGTGCTTCGCGCTGCCGAAGATGCGCCAGCCGGTCCTCGTCAGTTCCGTCGACGGAGTGGGCACCAAGCTGAAGATCGCCTTCGCCACGGGCCGCCATGACACGATTGGCGAGGACCTTGTCAATCACTGCGTGAATGACATTGCGGTACAGGGCGCCAGACCGCTGTTCTTCCTGGACTATCTCGCCGCGGGAAAGATAGAGGCCGGCGTTGCCGCGCAAGTCGTGTCCGGTATGGCGCGGGGCTGCCTGACCAATGGCTGCGCCCTGATCGGCGGCGAAACGGCCGAAATGCCGGGTATGTATGCCGATGGCGAATATGACATAGCCGGCACTATCGTCGGGGTAGTTGAAAAACGACGAATCCTGAACGGCTCGCGCGTGAAGCCGGGAGACGTGTTACTTGCGCTTCCCTCCACCGGACTGCACACGAACGGTTACTCGCTGGCCCGCAAGCTTCTGTTTAATGTGGGAAAACTCACACTTGAGTCGTTGCTGCCCGGTACACAAGCCGTTCTTGGTGACGAATTGCTTAAGGTTCACCGCAGTTATCTGAAAGCTATCGCGCTCCTGATGAAACGGGACTTACTCGCCGCGGCGGCGCACATTACTGGCGGCGGTATTACAGACAACCTCCCGCGCGCGCTTCCGAAAGGTCTCGCCGCCTCCATCGATACCGGTTCGTGGGTGGTGCCTCCGCTTTTTGAGATACTCCGGTCGCTGGGACAAGTGCCCGATGCCGACTGGCGTCGCACCTTCAACCTGGGAGTTGGCATGATTCTGGTGGTCGCAAAGAAGAATGCCGATGCGGCGCAGCGGGCGTTGCGGCGCGCCGGTGAGAAGCCATGGGTCATCGGTGAGGTAGTAACCCAATCGCGCGGACGCGGGCGAGTGACTTACAAGTAGATGCGGCTCGGAATTCTGATCTCCGGACGGGGCTCCAACTTCGAAGCCATTTCCAATAGCATTGCGCGGAGGAAGCTGGACGCCGAAATCGCCGTCGTGATCAGCAACCGGGCGAGCGCCCCAGGCCTCGAAATCGCCCGCGAGCGCGGCATTCCCATGCGGGTGATTGCTTCGGCTGGCATGGATCGGGAAACTTACGACAGGCTTTTAATCGAAGAGCTGCGGACTCACCAGGCCGACCTGATCTGCCTCGCGGGCTTCATGCGGCTTCTGAGTGCGGACTTCGTACGCGCGTTTCCCAACCGCGTACTGAATATCCATCCTTCGCTGCTGCCTGCTTTTCCGGGACTGGATGCGCAGCGTCAGGCGCTGGAACACGGCGTCAAGATCTCCGGCTGCACGGTACATCTGGTGGATGAGTTTCTGGACTCCGGACCGATCGTGATTCAGTCCGCGGTTCCGGTGCTGGATGAGGACACGGTAGAAACGCTGTCGGAGCGTATCTTGAGCCAGGAGCACTTGATTTATTCCAAAGCAATCCAGTATTTCGCCGAGGACAGAGTAGTCATCGAAGGCCGCCGCATAAAAATCCGCGAAGCCCCCCCGTCCGCCCTTCTCCCGAAGGGGACAGCCTGATCCGGCTCTTTCGTCCTGAATTTCGAAATTCAGCAAATCCTGCAAATCGG
>DASZLO010000102.1:0-2286 GCA_035552315.1 Bryobacteraceae bacterium | reverse complement strand
TGAGGTCGTCCGGTTTGTGATCGGAAAGGACGGGCGATGGAATCCTTCGCCCATTCTTCCGGAACCGGGGGCTAATCCGGATATTGACGTCGTATTCCCCGCCATCCACGGTACATTCGCGGAGGACGGAACGCTCCAGGGTCTGCTGGAGTTGGCGGACCTGCCATACGTCGGGCCGGGCGTGCTCGCCTCCGCCGTGGCCATGGACAAGGACCTGATGAAACGGGTCTGCCGGGAGCGCGGATTGCCCGTCGTGGAATACCTCGTGTTGAATCGCGAGGAACTCGATGCGGAGCGCGTGGCTCGCGAGCTTCCATTTCCCATTTTTGTAAAACCCGCAAATCTCGGCTCCTCGGTGGGCATATCGAAAGCCCATAATTGCCAGGAATTACGTGTCGCGTTGCGGCTGGCGGCCGAGTACGATTACAAAATTATCGCCGAACGCGGTATTGAGGGCAGGGAATTCGAGTGCGCGGTTCTGGGAAACGAGGATCCGGCCGCCTCGGTTCCCTGTGAGATTTTGCCCTCGCGCGAATTCTACGATTACGAAGATAAATATGAGCTGGATCTGGCGCGCTTCGATCTGCCACCACGATTGCCGGAGAGCGAGATCGCCGAAATGCGGCGGCTTTCCGTGGAATGCTTCAAAGTTTGTGGCTGCGAAGGCATGGGCCGAATCGATTTCCTGCGGGAAGGCTCGACCGGCAAGCTCTATATCAATGAAATCAATACGATCCCCGGTTTCACCTCCATCAGCATGTACCCGAAAATGTGGGAATATTCCGGCATTCCATATAGCGAACTGGTTGACCGGTTGATCGAATTGGCGCTCGAGCGCCACGCGCGCCGGAAGGCAACGCGCTTCACGCGATAATATTCACTGAAGTAACCGGCCCCGCCAGGTTCCCGTCGCTCCATGTTGACCTCTTTTTCATCCGGTCGCGATTGGCTGAGCAGAATTCTCATCTGCGCCGCGATTGCATGCGCGGGTCTGGGCAGTCCAGCCTTGCGCGCCGCCGACCCGCCATCGGACGACGATGCGCGCGAAATGAAGCGCTTCGTCGATGCGTACAAGATTCTGACCGAAAACGCCGCGAATCCCGTGGACATCGATCAGGCGTTTTATCAGGGCGCGATTCCGGGTCTTTTGAAGCGGCTCGACCCGCATACGGTCTTCTTTGATCGCGATCAGTACGCGCAATTAAAGCAGATGGAGACCTCCACAGCCAAAGGCTTCGGCACGGTGGTCTCAATCCTGCCCGGACGCGTGGTGGTGCTGCAAACGTTGCCGAACACGCCTTCGTCGCGCGCGGGTATGGTTCCCGGGGACGAGATTCTGGCGGTAAATAACTATCGTCTGGATCGTCTGGATCTGGATCAGACAGTCGAGTTGTTGAAGGAGTCGAAACAGCGGCCCGCGGATCTGGTGGTGCATCGCGCCGGAGCCGATAATTTGCTGACTCTGCGTCTTGTTCCGCAGGAGATGCAGACATCGACCGTGGATCGCGCCTTTGAACTCAAGCCTGGCATTGGCTACGTACGGGTGAATGAGTTCGACGACAAGACGGGCATTCAGATCCGCCAGGCAATCGAGAAGCTGGGCGGAAACAATCTGCGCGGCCTTGTGCTCGATCTGCGCAACAACCCGGGCGGCATGATGACGGCGGCGCTTGAAACTGCGTCGCTGTTTCTGAAGCCCGGGCAGATGATTCTCTCGGCCAAAGGGCGCAACGTTCCCGAGCAGGTGGAGCGCGTGCCGCAGGGCGCCGTTCCTTACCGTTTTCCACTCGCCGTGATCGTGAATGCGAAGACGGCGAGCGCGTCCGAAATCGTCGCCGGATCGCTGCAGGATCATGACCGCGCGACCGTGGTGGGAGAACCCAGCTTCGGTAAAGGCCTGGTGCAAAGCGTATACCCGCTTTCGGAAGGCGGGGGCCTGGCGCTCACCACCGCGCTTTATTACATTCCGAGCGGCCGCTCGATTCAGAAGCCGTTCAACAAACAGCACGATGCGCTGAACTCCGAAGGTTTCGCGCTGGGGGCCACCGCGTCCCATCCCAACGAGCGCGGGGACTTCAAGACCGATTCCGGACGTCCGGTACCGGGCGGCGGCGGCATTGTGCCCGATGCGATTGTGGGGCCGGCCGAAATGACGCCTTTTCGCGCCGCGCTTGAAGGCTCCGGCGCCTTCACCAGCTACGCCACCGAGTACCTGCGGGATCACAAGGTCGACGCGAAGTGGGATTTGGCTCCCCGCGTCCTCGATGATTTCCAGGCCTGGCTGGC
>DASZLO010000101.1:0-1528 GCA_035552315.1 Bryobacteraceae bacterium | reverse complement strand
TGGATCCCGGCGAATACCTCGAACCAGATGCAGATGCAGCTGACGGCGCGGCAAGGAACACTCACGCCGGCTTCCCTTTCGATCACCTTTGCCGTCAGCGCGCCCTCTCCCGACGCACCAGGAATTCCAGCGGCGACCTTGAATGCAGCCAGCGCAATAACGCCACAGACCGTGGCGCCCGGAAGTTACGTGGCGATTTATGGATCGGCGCTGGCCGAGTCAGGCTACGGACTTGCAACCACCACTCCGTTCACCAGCACGCTGGACGGAACGCAGGTCTTTCTGGGAGGCCAGCCGATGCCGCTTTATTACGCGAGCCCGACCCAGATCAACGCTCTGGTTCCACAGAATCTGCCGGCCAATACAGTTCTTCAAATGGTGGTTCAGCGGGGCTCCACGCGCTCGGCTCCGATTCCACTCGTGATTACGCCCTATCAGCCAGGCATCTATTCCCGGAATCAGGCAGGCACGGGACAAGGCTCGATCGAGATTTCCGGAACCGCGCTGCTCGCCGCGCCCGCTTCAGCCAATTCGCGTCCGGCGCAGCGGGGCGCGGACTACATCGCGATCTACTGCACCGGTCTCGGTCCCGTAGCAGGAGAGAACGGAGAGGCTCCCCCGGCGGACGGAGTGGCTGCTTCGTATCCTCCGCTCTACAAAACCATCGCGCCCGTTCATGTTACCGTCGGTGGCATTGACGCGCCAGTGGTGTTTGCGGGACTCACCCCGACTCTTGTGGGCCTTTATCAGGTGGACGCGCAGGTCCCTGATGGCGCCCCCGCTGGGGATGCCATCCCGGTCACGATCGCGATCACCGATCCCGCAACAGGCGCCGTGTCACAGTCGAACATGGTGACGATTGCCGTCCAGTAGCAATCAATCGCGCAAACTGGCCGCGCTGCTCGCTTTCATCGTTTTGCTCATCCTGTACGGGTCGCTTTACCCGTGGGAATTCGAGCCTCTGCGCGGTACCGATCCGTTCACAGTTCTCCTCCATTCCTGGGATCTCGAACTGAATCGCTTCATTATTCGCGATATCGGCGTCAATATCGTGCTTTACATGCCGCTCGGCTTCGTCGGCTGTCTGGTTTTCAGGCGGCGCGGGCGCGTGGCTCTTCCGGTTTTTCTCTGCGCTCTGCTCGGCTTCCTGCTTTCCTGTTCGGTCGAACTGGCGCAGGCGTTCGTACCCGACCGGCATACAAGCCTTGTCGATGTTGCGACCAACGTACTTGGCGCGATCGCCGGCGCGGTGGCGGCCATCGCTTGCTGGAGATTCGTCGGGCCGCTCACTTTGCGGGCGCAGGCGAGAAAGCGCCAGGATACAAGTGCCGTGGTACTCGTCGGATGCTTCGCCGCATCTCTGCTTTTTCCTCTTTTTCCGATCTCCGGCCGGTCGGCCCTTCATACGAAGATCGTTGCCATTCTCCACGGTCCGATTCTCAATCCCGTCGTGTTGATGTCGGCCATCTCATCCTGGTATGCGGCAGGAATGATGATGCGCGCGGCTGGTTTTGGCCGGTCCAGAGCG
>DASZLO010000100.1:0-4831 GCA_035552315.1 Bryobacteraceae bacterium | reverse complement strand
CACAAGGCGGGGAATGGCCAGAGCGAATTCGTTTTTCGTTTGAAATATGTTCATTCTGAGTTCCTTTTCCGCTTATTGGACCGGTTTCCCGGGCGGTTTGGGAATTGGCTCGCCGAGCGGAACCGGCCGGCCAAAATTTGGCGTTCCGTCGGGATTCCACCCGAACGGCTGCGCCCGCGGCGAACGCTGATTCCCGCAGCCCTCATGCGGTTCCGGGTTGGCGTGGTAGAGGATCCAGTTCTGCAGGCCGTCCGGCGAAAGGAAGAAGCCGTTGTGCCCCGGCGAGTACGCGTGCGCCTCCGGAGAGCCGGTAAATACAGGCTGCGGCGATTTTTTCCACGATTTGGGGTCGAGAAGATTGGCCGAAGCCGTGGTTTCGAGCATTCCCAGTTCGTAGCTGTCGGTCCAGCATCCGCTGGCGGAGTAGATCAGAAAGATAAAATCGCCATGTTTCAGGATTTCTGGCCCTTCGTTGACGTTGACGTGCGCCGGCCCTGGGAGATCCCCGATCTTTTCCCATTTAAAGTGGGGGACGGAGATGCGGACGCGCTTGCCGTCGATAGTCCAGGCATTCCTGAGGCGCGCTATATAAAGGTCCTGGGTTCCGTTCTCAGCGCCGGGCCAGCCAGACCAGATGATGTACCACTGGCCGCCATTCTCGAAGACGGTGGGATCGATGGCCCATTTGTCGGAGGAGTCGGAAATCTTGCCCTTAAATACCCAGTCGCCCGTGAGCGGGTCGGCGGAGGCGTTTTCAATGGCATAGATGCGATGGGAGCGATTCTCGCCGGCATCGGCGGCGAAATAGATGTACCATTTGCCGTTGACGAAGTGAATTTCCGGGGCCCAGACTTCCTTCGAATAAGGGCCGGAGGGCGGCGGCGTCCACACGATCTTCGTTTCGGCATGGCGCAGATCCGTGATGTCGCGGGTCTTGCGGACCGTCAGATTCGTCGCCGTGGTGTTCATGTAGTAATACCAGCCGTCACGCGATGTCACCCAGGGATCGGGCCCGGAGTTCAGGAGCGGGTTGATGAAGGTGGGGCTGGAAGTCTGGGCGAGCGATGCGGCGGCCGCGACCAGCGCGACCAGTAGAGATCGGGCGGACACGCCAACATGTAATCACGGTCCGCTGGTCCGATCAAGGATTCACGCGCGGCGGCAGCATCCGTTCCCGTATGCTCCGCTCCCTCACCCACGATTTCGTTTTGGCGGTCCATTCACTTCCGGGATAACGCAGATGCAATTCCCGGAAAGCGGTTCTGGTGGTCTTCCACGTATCGGTGTCCTGACATCCGAAATGGCCCGACTGAACGAGACGGTGCAAGGCCTCCGGGATGCGCGGGTCGCGATGACCGGCGGCATCGCTTGAGGCATACTTTAGAACGATGCGCCCGAGAAAGTCGGTGGCATTCCCCGCGCGCCTCAGCGCAGCGATCTCGAGCGCCGCCTCGCCGGCCTCCTCGCTCGACAGAAATTCGGGGACGGGAGCCCGACGGGGCGCAGCAGCCCGGACGACGTAGACGCCGCCCATATTCGCGAACGAATCGAGTTCCACGGGCAGATCCATCGGGCACCACCAGTTATCGCGATAGTTGTCGATCTTTCCGGGTGGAGTCTGCCGCGGAATGCCCGATGCGAGATACGGCCGTGCTTCGGGATGGCGCAGGATCAGGAAGGCGGCGGCGAAGCGCCGGTCGTCAATGGAGGAGGCGTCGAGGTATGCGCGCGTCAGCGGCTCGAAAGCGGAATCGGCGTCGGCCAGGGCTTTGGCGATTGCGGTCAGGTCTTTGTCGAGCATCAGGCCGCGGGTGAACGCGGTGAGCAACAGTTCGCGGCGCAGCGAGGCTGGCAGCCGCGAATCGAGCGCCGCTTGCTCAAGCAGGCGAAAGGGCGTCCGGTAATTCAGGATGTACGTCGAATCGGAATCGAGGCGCTGTTCTCGCTGGCCGAATCTGCCGAGAGTACGGTCGAACCAGGCTTTTTCTTCCGGGCTGTCCGGCGAGTTCTCAGGAAACTGGCCCTCATCGTCAGTGAACGTAAATAGCACCGGCTTGCGCAGCGCAAATGTTGTGAAGTCATGAAAATCCGGCGCAGCGAGCATGCGCAGGCCGCGAAAGAGGTTCACGCTCGAAGGAAGACCGCGCAAAGCATCGCTGGCCAGAATGGCATCCAGTTCCTCACGGGCGGCGTCTTTGTCGCCGGTTTCGATGCGCAGGCGGTTGCGAGGCTTCCTTCCGCGAGAGAAAACGCAGATCGTCATCGGTTTGCCAGACCCAGAGCATGCGTTGCGGAGGCGGCCCCGAGGAGCCCGCGAGCGGCAGGAGGAGGAGAGCGCACGGGAGGAGCACCCGGGCTACCCTGGAGAACGACATACGCGCGAGACTGAGCCGATTGTAGCCAGACTTCCCGGCTTTGCCAATACTCGTCCGATTCGGACCGGGTAACCGCTTGCGCCGGTCCGCATCGGAGCGATTGTTGACATTTTTTAAGGACGGGTTTAGCGTGAAGGTATCACTGAAAAAGGAGGTGGTCCAGAAATAATGATTCCTAGTAGTAGACCGCGCGAGGTGGCCGACTGTTGAGTCGACCGTTCCAACGTTGTTGATACCCGTTTCAGTGACGGGATCAAGTTCCTGTGGACCGGTCACCTCGTCGCGAACGAAGTAACTGCCTCAGGTTGTAAACGTTAAGGCTACCGTACCCCCGGCGCGCCGCTTGCTGCGGCGCACCGGGGGTTTTCCATTTTCCGGTCCGCCGGCCAGCGATATCAAACGACGCCGTGCTACGATATAGTTTCCCGAAAAGGTAAAGTCATGAAAGCTGGAATTCACCCTGCCTACAATGAGGTGAACGTGATTTGCGCGTGCGGCCACACGTTCAAAACCCGGTCCACTCACAAAGGCGATATCCGAGTTGAAATCTGCTCGAGCTGCCATCCCTTCTTCACCGGAAAACAGAAGCTGATAGATCCGGCCGGCCGCGTGGATCGTTTCGAGCGTAAATATCAGAGAGCCCGAGCCGAGAAGGCCGAGAAGAAAGCCGCAAAGTAGTTCCTCCATCTCCTTGAACAAATCGGGGCGGCCGGAAACGGTCGCCCCATTCTTTTGTCGTTTGTTTAAGCGGCTGGGCGGATGCTTTCAGGGATTATTGCGGGATTTCTGCGTCTTCATCCGTTCATCGTGCCAGCGATCGAATTCCGCGCGCTGGTGGTCGTCGAGCAACGCGCGAATCTGCGAGAGCTGATCCTGCTGAATGTTGTCCCGCAGTGGTTTCTCCTGCGCGTGCAGATCGTCGAATTTGCGCTTGGTTTCATCGAGAATGCGATTCACCTGCGCGATCTGCGCGTCGGTCGCGTGCACCTTCTGGCGCATGTCCGCGAAATAGCGTCTCTTGAACTCCTGCATGCTTTTGGGCGCGGCCGCGACGCTGGGTCTGGCCGTGGTGGTCATATACAGCCGGTGAGACACGATCCCGACGAGAATACCGCTGGCAAACACAAGAATGAGGTACGCGGCCGCGCTCAGCCTCGTGCGGGGCATCGAGGCTACTGTTGCTCCATTTCGGAGATGCGGTCGAGATGAAACGGCTCGAGTTGAGAAACATGATCGGCCGTGAGCGCCTGCACGAAGGTACCGGAAAAGCCGCGGTCGCTGTTCATCGATACCAACAGCGCCAGAATGGCGGTAGTGGCCAGCGCGGCGGTGACCAGTGCCCGCGCCATCCGTCCGAAGACGTTTCGCGAGGCTTCCCGGGCTTCAATGCCGGCCCAAAGGCGCGGCATGAAATTTACGCCCGGTTCGGGGTCCGGGCAAGCTTCCGCGTACGCGCGAAACAATTCATCGAGCCGTGTTTCCCGCTCGTCCCAGTCAGGCATTAACCTATCGGACATCATAACCTCTATTCCGCTTCACCTGTTGGGGCGGTTCGCGCAGGACTTCCGGTTACGCTTTTCATGTTTTTTAATACACGCTGTCTGGCCCGAAACAGCCGGACTTTCAGCGCATTCTCATTCACATGGTAAATCTGTTCCAGCTCTTTCAGGGACAGACCCTCAACTTCTTTCAAAGTCAACAAGATGCGGTCCTCCTCGGAAACGGACGATAAAAGGTCGGCCACCGTATCGTGCACCCGCCGGCGCTCGAAATCTTCACTTTGGGCGCGGGAACCCGCCGCCGCGTCCGCCAACATTACCTGCTGTTCGGAAAGATCCGCCATGCGCGATTCCTGTCTGCGACGGTTTTTGCGCAGGTAATCATAACAGGCGTTGACGGTCAGGCGGTACAGCCAGGGCTCGAAAACCTCGGCTGTGCGCAACTGCTCGAGGGAATAGTAGAGACGGATGAAGACTTCCTGGGCCACGTCTTCCACGTCCTCCGGGCGTCCGATCAGGCGCGAGATGGTACCCAGGATGCGCCGCCGGTAAGCGGACACAATCTGGTTGAAGGCGGCCGGATCCCCGCGCTGAGCGTCCTGAATGAGTTCGAAATTAACCAGCATCGCGCGACGGGGCGTTCGGCAACTCCCCAGAGTATAGTGATTTGAACGTTTGAAGCACCCTCCCCAGGCAAGGGTGGAAGCGGGACCGGGTTTGCTCCGGCTTTGGATGCAACGCGCAAGTGATCGCCGTCAAACGCGGCTGAACGGGCGGTTGCACGAATCTCCGGCGCCGCGCCTGGCGACGCTTGCGCTTTGGATGCAACGCGCAAGTGATCGCCGCCAAACGCGGCTGAACGGGCGGTCGCACGAGTCTCCGGCGCCGCGCCTGGCGACGCTTGCGCTTTGGATGCAACGCGCAAGTGATCGCCGCCAAACGCGGCTGAACGGGCGG
>DASZLO010000099.1:0-22580 GCA_035552315.1 Bryobacteraceae bacterium | reverse complement strand
CTGCTCCACAAGCAGACGAAAGGCATCGCGGTCACCGCGCTGCGCCTTTTCTATGGCGTCATTCATCCGGCTGTCAGGTTAGACTCCGGAAGCTGTTGGCTGTTAGGTGGGAATTCCGGAATCTGAAGGGGAGTTAGCTGGAGCGATGAGGAATGGCCCGCGGCGGTTTCCCGTCGCGGGCCGTTGAAGCAGTGTCGGAACGGCTGGTTTAGCGGCCGCCGCGGGCCGGTGCGGGAGGAAGCGTACCGCCTTCTGCAAGAATCTTCATGTTGTCGAGGGCGCGCGTGAAGGTGGCCAGCTTCTGAGCCCGGTCCTTCTCGCGCGCCGCGTCGTCGGCAAGCATGGAGTTATCGAACATCAGGGTATAGACCAGCTTCGAAGTGGTTGCCGTTACGGGGCGCGCTTCCAGCGTGCCGTGATAGAGATTGTAGGGGCGGCCCGCTTTCACGGTCTGGGTGTAGGTGTAAGAAAGCTCGGTCTTGCCCACCAGCACTTCGCCGGCCACCGAACGCACGGCGCCGAATTCGCCATCCTTGCCCGAGGTTATGGTGCAGGGGATGCGGAGCCATTCACCGATGTCGCAGAACTTGCCCACGCGCTTCCAAACTTCTTCGGCAGGCTTGTTCACGGAGATTTCCATCGGAATGGAAATGTAGGTCGGGTGGGCGACCACAGTGGCGTCCGCGGCCGGAGCCTGCGCGCTGGCGATCGTGGCCAGGCCGGAGACAGCAAGGACGCATCCGGCTAATAAACTGTTCATGCGATTTTTCATGGATTCCTCTAAATGGATTCTTTGTACTGACGCACATCTTGTCACAGGCGGCATGGGGGAATCAACCGTAGGGTTCTCATATTCTGCTTCAGACGGCGGGGCAAAGCTGGTACAGGCACGGAGTTTCGCAAGTGCGGCGAAATCCGATCCTGTCCCGTTTTGCGGCTTGGTGGAAGACCGGGCAGGGCGTTATCGGTCGGGGCAAAGCTGGTACAGGCACGGAGTTTCGCGAAGTGCGGCGAAATCCGATCCTGTCCCGTCTTGCGGCTTGGTGGAAGGCCGGGCAGAGCGTTTTCGGTTCGGGGCAAAGCTGGTACAGGCACGGAGTTTCGCAAGTGCGGCGAAATCCGATCCTGTCCCGTTTTGCGGCTTGGCGGAAGACCGGGCAGGGCGTTATCGGTCGGGGCAAAGCTGGTACAGGCACGGAGTTTCGCGAAGTGCGGCGAAATCCGATGTGGAAGGCCGGGCAGAGCGTTTTCGGTCGGGCAAAGCTGGTACAGGCACGGAGTTTCGCGAAGTGCGGCGAAATCCGATCCTGTCCCGTTTTGCGGCTTGGTGGAAGACCGGGGCAGAGCGTTTTCGGTCGGGCAAAGCTGGTACAGGCACGGAGTTTCGCAAGTGCGGCGAAATCCGATCCTGTCCCGTTTTGCGGCTTGGTGGAAGACCGGGCAGGGCGTTTTTATTTGCCGTCCACCGAGAAGGCCAGCAGCACGTTACCGGGCGAGCCGCCGAAGCCGCTGTAGCCGGAATTCGTGAAGACCATACCGTTCGCGATGGCCGGTCCGCCGTCATTGATGGATCCGCCGTGCCCGGGAACTTTGTTCACGGTTTCGAAAGCGTGGGCCGTATCGAAGTCCCAGATGATTTCACCCGTGCCGGTTGAGTAGGCGCGGAAATGTCCGTTGATGGCTCCGGAGAATACCGCGCCGGGAATCACCGAGACGGCGGCCGACTGCGCGGGCTTGCAATCGGGGATCTCGCTGCAGGTCACGTTGGGAGCGGGAGTGCTCCAGACTTTTTCGCCGGTGGCGAGTTTCAGCGCTGAGATGCCTGGCTGCGCGCCGGTCCGTACATTCACGTCGGAGACAGCGGCGTAGACGTTCTGATTGTCCGTTGCGTGTCCCCACTCGATGCCGCCGAGCGCGCTGCCGGCGCCGATCTTCGTCTGCCAGACGATTTTGCCTCGTTGGTCGGGATCGAGACCCCAGACGATGCCGGATTTCTGGGCCGCGACGAGAATCTGTCTGCCGCCGATGGTGCGGAGGATGGGACCGCTGCCGAAATCGTAATCGGGTCCGCGTTCTTCGGGACAGTTCGGGGATGCGGGGCAGCCCACGATGAAATTGTCTTTGGGAAGAACCTGGCTGATCCATTTGACGCTGCCGGTTTCGAGGTCGAAGGCCATGATGGCGTCGCTGGTGTTGGTTTCGACGTCGGTGTAGGAATCGCCGGTCGCGGCGTAGATCACCTTGCGCTTTGCATCCACCGTGGGGGCGGACCAGATGGCGGATCCGGCGGGTCCGTAGAGCTGCGTTCCGGCTTTGCTTTTCTTGAAGGCCTTGGGCGGGTCGAGGACGCTGAAGCTTTTCCAGATCTGGCGGCCGGTTTCGCCGTCGAGGGCAACCAGGCTGCCGCGGAACTTGCAGCATTCGTATTCGGGCGCTCGGGCGGAGCCTTCTTCGCCGGAGGATACAGGCACATAGAGGCGGCCATCGTGAAAGACGGATGCGCCTGTGATGTGGGCGGCGGCGTGATCCTCCACTTTCACTTTCCAGATTGGGGCGCCGGTCTGGGCATCGACTGCATGCACGGTTGCCCGGTTGTCGCCGAAGTAGGCGATGAACCGGTTGCTGGTTTTGGATCGTTCAATATTGATGGCGCTGCGCACGCCAGCGCCGGCTTTGTAGGCCCAGTAAGTGCATCCGGTGGAGGCGTCGAGCGAGTACACGGTGCCGCTTGCGCTGCCGACGAAGACGCGTCCGCCGACTACGACGGGCTGGGAGAAGGCGCGCGTGTCGCCGGCAAATCCGAAGGCCCATTTCAGTTTGAGCTTCGGGACATCGGAGGCGGCGAGCCCTGGCTTCGGCTGATAGCGCGAGTTGTCGCCGTCCACACCCCAGCCGTTCCAGTCGGAGGTGTTGATGGCGAGCGCCTTGGCGGGTCCGGCGCATTGTCCCGCCATGGCGTCGGTGACGGCGGAGAATGGCTTACCGGTGATGAAGAGGGCGATGACGCGTTCTTCGTCTCCACTGAGACCGGCAGCCTGAGTCGTCATCGGGCCGGTGGTCATGGCGGCGAAGACGTTCTCGGGCATGCGGGCGGCGAGGGCGGTGCGTTTCGGGATGCGATCGCCGGTGGGGTTTTCGTGGCATACCGAACACTTCGCCTGATAGAGCGCGGCGCCGTCGGGATCGGCGGCCCACAGCGGGAGGGCGAGGAGGAGGAGGGTCAGTTTGGGGCTGAGCATTTTATGGCGAAGCATTGCGATGGGTGTCAATCTATCACAATTTGCGTGTTTCATTTTTTGTATCCAGGCATCATGTATCCAGGCATCATCCGCAACGCGCGGCCCCGCAACCCGTCTAATTATTGATGGCGGAAAATTCTTCGATAGAATGGACTGACTCGACGTGGAACCCTCTCAGGGGCTGCACGAAGATCAGCCCGGGTTGCAAGCACTGCTATGCGGAGCGTTTCGCGGAACGGTTCCGAGGCGTGAAGGGACACCCGTTCGAGCAGGGGTTCGATCTAAGGCTGGTTCCTGAAAAGCTGGGTGAGCCGTTGCAGTGGAAGAAGGCGAAGCGGATCTTCGTCAATTCGATGAGCGACCTTTTTCATGATGAGGTCCCGCTCGACTATATTCAGCGCGTGTTCCGGGTGATGAACGAAGCCGACTGGCACCAGTATCAGGTATTGACAAAGCGGGCGGAACGCCTCGAAGAGGTCTCAGGCGAACTTCCGTGGGCGTCACACATCTGGATGGGCGTCAGTGTTGAGAGTAAGGACTACCGCTGGCGCATCGATCGTCTTCGAAGGACCGGGGCGCGCGTCAAGTTCCTGTCGATTGAGCCGCTCCTGGGACCGCTCGGCCGGATCGACCTGCGAGGAATCGACTGGGTGATTGTCGGCGGAGAGTCGGGGCCTGGCGCACGGCCGATGGCCGCCGAATGGGTCACGGACATCAGAGATCAGTGCGG
This sequence comes from Bryobacteraceae bacterium, assembly GCA_035552315.1. Taxonomy (GTDB): domain Bacteria; phylum Acidobacteriota; class Terriglobia; order Bryobacterales; family Bryobacteraceae; genus BOG-234. The sequence continues at coordinate 18,611 of DASZLO010000099.1, read as the reverse complement.
CGAGGCCGGCGTTGCGTTCTTCTTCAAGCAATGGGGTGGTGTCCAAAAGAGACGCTACGGGCGTGAACTTGAAGGACGCACGTGGAATGAGATGCCGGAACTGGTGTCGCTCTCTTGACGAAGGCCCTTCGAGGATAGTTAGGGTCATAACTTACCTGACAAAATCGATACGATCTACTCGCGGTGCTCCGAATTCACAATAGAAGGCGTTGAATCACCGGCGTGAGAACGCCAAAGATTCCGAACTTCCGTTCGAGATATCCTGGCTTTCGCTGCCCGGCACGCCGCAGATAAGATCGCAGCCAGTGTTTCGCCGGATGGCGTCCGGCGTTCACCTCGCCTCGCGTTTTGCGATCACAGAGCGTGAAATCAGGGACATGGCTACGACTACGTTGTCCACACCGGCGGATTCGCTATCGGTCGTAACCTGCCGGGACATCGAAATTCAGCTTATCAAGTAAGTTATTGGCATAATTGAAATCCGGTCTTCGCGATATGCATAACATCGAAGTGATTCCCGCCACGGTGGGGCAGTCGCCGATTCTGGCCAATCTGCTGGAACTTTATGTGCATGATTTCAGCGAATTCTTCGATGTCGAAATCGGGGCGAACGGCAAGTTCGGTTATCCGCCGCTTCCGCTCTATTGGACTGAAGAGGGGCGGCATCCTTTCCTGATCCGGGTTAATGGCAAACTGGCCGGGTTGGTGCTGGTGAAGAAGAGCGGGGCTGTGTGGGACATGGCGGAGTTTTTCGTCATTCGCGGATGCCGCCGGAACGGTATCGGAATCTATGTTGCGCATCAGGTATGGCAACGCTTCCCGGGTGCGTGGGAGGTTCGCGTGATGACCGAAAACAGGGCTGCGCGGCAGTTTTGGGCGCGCGCCATTTCGGCATTCGCGGGAGAGCCGGTTTCGCCTGTTTCGTTCGAGAAGGACGGCGTGAACTGGGAACTGTTTTCGTTCGAATCGACAGGTCCATCCCTATCGCCAAAAATTTGATATATGCTTTACCAGTCGCCCGGTCTTGCGGGGCGGAGGTGCGAATATGCGAACTCGGGTTCTGGTCCTGGCCACGGCGCTGGAAATGGCGGGCGCTCTCTTCGGGCAGAGCGGGGCGTATAAGGCTCCGAGGTTAGCCGACGGGCGTCCCGATCTGCAGGGCACTTACGATCTGGCGACGATGACGCCGGTCGAGCGGCCCAAAGGTCAGAGCGCAACGCTGTCGAAAGAACAGGCAAGCAAGGCCGAAGCCGCGGTCGCGGAGCGAAGCAAGCGGGCCGACGAACCGATATCGGGCGACCGCGGGGCGCCACCGGTGGGCGGCATTGGCATCGGGTTGGGCGGCGGTCCCGGCGTGGGTGGCTACAACTATGGCTGGCTCGATCCGGGCAATAAGTTTACCGTGGTGGACGGGCAGATCCGAAGTTCGCTGGTGATCGATCCGCAGGACGGGCATCTGCCGCCGTACACAGCCGAGGCGCAGAAACGGATCGCGCGCCAGGGCGCGCAGCCCACGTCCGACGCGTCTGAGAGCAATGCCCCCGGGCTGGAGACGGTTAACGGAGCGTATGACGATCCGGAGCGCCGGCCTCTGGGGGAACGGTGTTTGCTGGGGTTTGGGTCGACGTCCGGTCCGCCCGCGCTGCCGGATTATTTCTATAACAATCTGCATCAGATTGTGCAGACGCGCGATACGGTTCTGATCCTGACCGAGATGGTGCACGATGTGCGGATCGTGCGCATGGACGCGCCGCATCTGCCGCAAACCATTCGCAAGTGGATGGGAGATTCTGTGGGGCACTGGGATGGCGAGACGCTCGTGGTGGATACCACGAACTTCACGGACAAGACCCATTTTCGAGGCTCGACCGAAAACCTGCATGTGGTGGAGCGGTTCACGCGCGTGGGTCCGCGGTCGATCATTTACCGGTTCACGGTGGATGACCCGGCTACCTGGGCAAAGCCGTGGACCGGTGAATTTACATGGCCGTTGACCGATTCACACATCTATGAATACGCGTGCCACGAGGCCAATTACGCGCTGGCCGATATTCTGAGCGGCGCGCGCTTCCGGGAGAAAGAAGCGGCGGGCAAATCCGGGAAATAGCCGGGCTTACCGGGTGACGTTGACTTTGATGTCCTGATCGGTGGTCAGGGCGCCGTCGGAAGCGTGCCATCGCAAGACGTACTCGCCGGGTTCGTCGAAAGTGACCTGCGCTTCCCACTTGCCGTCGGCGGGCGCAGGCGGCACGACAAAGTGCGGGGCCCATTGCGAATTGGCGCCGGCGCGCGTGTCTTCCCAGGCCTTGACCTGATCGGGACTGAAGGTCACGTTGCCTTTGCCCCGGTACTCGAGCAGAGAGACCCAAAGGCCGGTGGCACTGCCTACGGTGATCTGGCGGGGAGGACGCATGCGCGGATCGGCTCCGGCTCCTGCTGCTCCACCGCCGCGCCGTCCGCCACCGCGTGCGGGGGGTGCGGCTCCGGCTGGTGCGGGAGTTGCTCCAGGTGTCGCGGCTCCGCTTGTGTTCGTCGCGGCGGCAACTGCAGCGGCGATGGCAGCAGCGCCGCCACTGGAGTCGCGAAAGCGCGGGCGCGGAATGCCGTCGTCGGTGACATGCACGTAAAGTGTGAGGGGTTCGCCGACCTTGGCGGTGCGAACGCTGTCTCCCACTGCCTCAACCACCGGGGGCTTGTTGCGCCGGATTTCGGGACTGCTGACGCCCGCGCCGAGCGCGCCGGTCTCTGACGCCATCACGATGTCATCGACAAAGAAATCCTGCTTCAGGGTTCCAAAGGCCTTGATGGTTTTGCCGTGGGTGGTGAGCGTCCAGACCAGTTCCTTGTCGCCGAAGTCGGCGGGAACGCGCACCTTGAATACGAACCGATTGCGCCGCGGAAAGAAGTGGGTGGGCTGGCCCTGATCGGGTCCGGCGGGCTGAATGTTGTTGCCCGGGCCAATAGGCACATCGATCTGCTCTTCCCAGTTGGAATTCATGTAACCGAAGATGATGTTGTAGGAGCCGTCGGGATTCTTGTCCCATCCTTCGTACGCGGGCGAAATGCTCTGGCCGCTTGAGTAGCTCAACTGCGCAAAACCCGTCCCGCAAACCAGACAACTCAGAAGCGCTGCCTTCATCGGCCCCGAGATTTTCCGAAATCCCATAGATGTGAGAACGCTCCAGTCGCGTCCCTCTCAGTGTACTGTTTTCGTTTGCCCGGCCGGTTTAGAAGGGAGGGGGATCGGACAGGATATTGCTTTCGCCGCCTTTGGGCACGTCCAGCGTTTGCGGGGTGTTGGAGTGTTTGGAATACTTGTAAATCTTGCCGGCGGCCGGGTTTTCGACATCCGGCGTATTGGGGATCTCCCGGATCACTCCGTCGTGCACCTCCCAGTTCGGCGTTTCGACGAAACTGGCGTGGTTCGGATGCATTTTCAAACCGCCCGTGACTATGTTGCCCGTGGAGAAAGTGTAGACATCCGGGTAAAGCTCTTCCGGAGAACCAGTGGAGGGGCGGGGCGGGGCGGTTCGAGGAACGTCATCACGCCGTCGGCGGCGGCTTCGCGCATCAGGTTGGACTGGATGACGTATCGCATCAAAGCGGGGTCGCCCCGGCCGGTTTCGTCGGCCGCGCTCTCGCAGGACATTAGCCAAACGCGCCGGACGCGGTGGGCGCGGGTGTAGTCGAAAGGCATCTGGTACCACTTGGCGTCGGTGCCCACGCTGGTTAAGCCGTCGGTGATTCCTTTGGCCGCGATCTTGTCGCTTTGATGAAACATGAAGACGATCTGGAATTCGCACATGTCTTTCTGCTGTGCGGGCGGTTTGGATTTCTCGTGCTCGAAATTGATTTTGGCGAAATCGAAGATGGCCTTTTTAACGGCTTTCGCGATGGTCTTTTCGGGATTCTGGGCGGCGAGAATATCGCCTGGCACGCCGAGCGCCGCCTGTGCGACGGTGGGATTGGCCTCGGTGAGAAACCTGGTATCCGGAACGCCGGAAGGCATCTGCAGGGGCAGTTTTTCGAACTGATCTTTCAACTTTCTGTCATGAAGGATGAGTATCAGGGTATCCATATGAGGTTCAATCGGGAACAGGAACCGGGGCGCCCCTGAGCCGTCCACCTCGGTGCGGTGGCGGGGTGCAGGAAATGCTCAGATGCCACTGGACGAGGGTCTGGCACCTGTTGACAGTGACGGGTCCGAAGAAGGATTGATCCAGGTCGGCAGGCGCGCTGGGAATTTCTTCGGGGCGCGCGTAGGAGGTGATCTTCAGGGTGAGTTCGTGGCGAAGCTCGCATGGAGGCGCGCAGGTGTGGATAGCGAGTTCGGCGTTGACCTTATCCATCATCTTGCGGGTGGCCGATGTGGTGGCCAGGGTGCGAACTTCGTCGAGGGTCGAAAACTCGGAGCTGATGTCTTCCTCATCAAGGCCGTGGGCGATTTCGGTCAGCGGAAATCCGCAGGGATGTTGTGGCATTTGAGTCCCCTTTCCTGGCATCGGGGGACGCCGGGATTGCCGGTAGTATAACCCGAAATGCCCGGCTGCTACGGGACTGCCCGCGCGATCCGCCCGAGCCTCGTCTTCGGTTGTTTTCATTTCGACGGTTTAAGCAGGCCGGCGTTCAACGGGCGTATTGACTTGGGCCACAGCGCGTATAAAGTTTTATACATACCGTTGTATGGCTTTCTTAAGAAAATTCCGGTGACCGGCGAGCAGGACAAGGCCATTGCAGAGGTGCGTTATCGCGCCGTGGTCAAGGCGATGAAGGAAAAGAAATGAAGATCGACACAGAAATCCCCCACGTGGCGAAGCCGGGAGCGAACTTGTTCCTCGAACTGGGATTTACTCAGGACGAGGCCAAACGTCTACAGACGGCCTCTCGCAAACACATCAATGACACGCGGTTGTTGAAGCGGCAATTGATGGAAGAGCTGTCTGTCTGGATTGCAGAACATCACTTAAAGCAGGCCGAGGCCGCCGAGATTCTGATGGTCTCGCGCCCGCGTGTGTCCGATGTGGTGAACAAAAAAACGGCCAAGTTCACCATCGATACGCTCGTGGAAATGCTGAGCCGTATCGGCAAGCCAGTCAAACTCGCGATCAGTTGATCCGGCACCACCGAACCGGTGGACCGCCGGCGCGCGTTTATGATGCGGAATTTTTGCGGAAGGATATTCCGTGGGCTTCCGGTCCGAGGCCTATCACCAGCATGCCGATGAGAAGGGCCACCGCCGCGAAGCCGCCCATCGCCTGCGCGTAACTGAAGTGTTCACCAACGATCGACTCGATGTAAGGAACCCCACCGGCCAGCAGCATTCCGATCTGGTAGGCGAAGCCAGGGATGAAGCCGCGCAGATGGCCGGGCGTCAGTTCGTTCATGTGCGCGGGAACGATGCCCCACGCGCCCTGTACGCAGAACTGCATCATGAATCCGCCGAGGACGAGAAGAGCCGCTGTGGGGGCCGCGATCCACAACGGAATAACCAGGAGCGCAGCCAGGGCGGCGCCGATCATGGCGCGGCGGCGGCCGAAGCGGTCTGAGAAATATCCGACCGTGATGCCGCCGAGAGTGGCCCCGACCATCGACATCATGGTGATTTCCGCGACATGGGACGGGCTGAAGTTCCGCTGCTGCAGGAAGGTGGGATAGAGATCCTGCGTGCCGTGCGAAATGAAGCCCATGGCGGTCAGGAGTATGACCAGGTAGAGGAAGCGCTGCCAGATAGCGGGCATCGACTTCCAGTAGCTGCTGCGGTCGATCTTGTTCTCTTTCCAGGCTTCCGATTCCTTCACGCGCGCCAGCACGAAAATCGAGAGCAGGGCCGGCAAGCCGCCAATGAAGAACATGGCCCGCCATGCATATGCCGGGTGCATTTGCTGCATGGTGGGGTATACCGTGAGAAAGGCAAGGGCTGCGAGGAGATTGCCGAGCGAATAGCCCTGGTGCAGAAAACCGGAGAACACACCGCGCCATTTTGGGGAAACCGATTCGAGCGCGAGAGACGCACTGACGCCCCACTGGCCGCCCATTCCGATGCCGAACAGCATACGCAGGACGAGGAAGGTTCCGAAGGTGGGCGCGAGGCCGGAGAGAGCTGACATGACGGCGAAAAAGACGATGTTGATCATCATCGGCAAACGCCGTCCGAAACGATCGGCCATGACGCCGAAGATGAGTGCGCCTACGGGCCGCATGGCCAGCGTGAGGGTGAGGGAGAAGGCGACGTCGGGCCGGGTCTTTCCGAAGGCTTTGGCGATGTCGTTCAGCAGGAAGGTGAGGACGAAGAAGTCAAAGGCATCGAAGGTCCAGCCAAGAAAGCTGGCGAGGATGGCGTTGCGCTGATCGCGTCTGGTCTGGGCGCTGGCAGCCAGGGCGCTCGGGGTTGTCATTGGCTTTGCAATTATACTTCGTAGGTCGATTAATGGACATGAAACTGGCTGAGAGGATGTCGCGAATCGGGGCCGAATCCGCCTTCGATGTGCTGACGCGGGCACGGGCGCTGGAAGCGCAGGGGAAACATGTCATCCATCTGGAGATCGGGGAGCCCGATTTTCCGACCCCGCAACACATTGTGGATGCGGGCAAGAAAGCGCTCGACGAAGGATGGACGCACTACGGGCCTATGCAGGGATATCCGGAACTGCGGGAAGCCATTGCCGAGCACGTTTCGGAGACGCGGGGGATCCCGGTCAGCGCGGCAAATGTGTGCGTGACACCGGGCGGGAAGCCGATCATCTTCTTTCCCATGCTGGCGCTGCTTGGGCCGGGCGACGAGGTGATTTATCCGAACCCCGGGTTTCCGATTTACGAATCGATGATTCGGGTGTCGGGGGCGACGCCTGTGCCGGTGCCGCTGATCGAGGAACGCGGATTCTCGTTCGACCTCGGTGTTTTCCGCAGCAGTTTGAGCTCGCGAACAAAGATGGTGGTGCTGAATTCACCGCAGAATCCGACCGGGGGAATGATCCCGGCGGAGGACATAGCGGCCATCGCCGATGAGCTGAGGGACCGCGATGTGGTGGTGCTGTCGGACGAGATTTATTCGCGGATTGTGTATGGCGGCGAGCGGCCGGTCTCGATTGCGAGCATGCCGGGAATGCTGGAGAAAACGATCATACTGGACGGGTTTTCGAAGACCTATGCAATGACCGGATGGCGGCTGGGGTACGGGGTGATGCCGCCGTTTCTGGTGGATCCGGTGAACAAGCTGATGGTGAATTCGAATTCCTGCACGGCCAGTTTCACCCAGAAGGCCGGAGTCGCGGCGTTGCGCGGGCCGCAGGATGCTGTCACGACGATGGTGCGGGAATTTCATCGGCGGCGCGATGCATTTTGCGCGGGGCTGAACGATGTTCCGGGATGGCACTGCGCGATTCCGGGCGGGGCGTTTTATGCGTTTGCGAATGTGAAAGCGACGGGTCTTCCGTCGAAGCATATTGCGGATTCGCTGCTGGCAGAGGCGGGCGTCGCGTGTCTGAATGGCGGCGGTTTCGGCGAATATGGCGAGGGTTATATCCGGTTCAGTTATGCCAATTCGTACGAAAATCTGATGCAGGCGGTGGAACGAATCCAGGCCTGGAGCAAACAATAGGGATTTTCCGGACTTCTGAGGGAACTGCCGGCGCGAGTCATTCGTTTTAACCTGCATGGGTTCATTCGTCACCGATGTCCGATACGCCTTTCGCATGATGGGCGCGAATCCTGGCTTTACCATCGTCGCCACCGCAGCGCTCGCGCTGGGGATCGGGGCCAACACGGCAATTTTCACGGTCGTGAACGCTGTACTGCTGCAGCCTCTGCCGTATTCGGAACCGGACCGCATTATGCAATTGATGCGGCGGTTTCCCAACAACCAGACGGGGAACTCGATTTCGATCCCCAAATATATGGTGTGGCGGCAGAACCAGTCATTTGAAGCGATGGCGCTTTACGGCCAGAGCGGGCCGGGCATGAATCTGGGGAGCGGGGAACACCCGGAGCAGATCAAATCCGTGCAGACGTCGGAAGGATATTTCCGCGTGTTCGGAGTTGCACCGGCGATGGGCCGAACGTACACAGCCGCCGAAGACATACCGAACGGACCGAATGTGGCGGTGGTCAGCTATTCGCTTTGGCAATCGCGGCTGGGAGGCAGCCAGTCGGTTGTGGGGAGCACGGTCACGCTGAATGGCGCGCCGTACACGGTGATCGGAGTGCTGTCGCGCGGATTCCGGGCCGACCCGCCGGCGGATGTATTCCTGCCGAATCAGGCGGATCCGAACAGCGCGAATCAGGGTAATTATTTGCGGGTGGCGGGACGGCTCAAACCTGGTATGAGCGTGGATGCGGCGCGGGCGGAAATGAAAGTGGTGGGCGAACGATACCGCGCGAAATTTCCAACGTTCATGGACAAAACGGAGAGCATCGCGGTGATTCCCATGCGGGAGGCGACAGTGGGGGACGTGAAACCGGCGCTGCTGATCCTGCTGGGCGCGGTGATGTTCGTGCTGGTGATCGCATGCGCGAACGTGGCCAATCTTCTGCTGGCGCGGGCGGCGGTGCGTCAGCGGGAAATCGCGGTGCGGGCGGCGGTGGGCGCAAACCGCTGGCGGGTGGTGCAGCAGTTACTCACGGAAAGCGTGCTGCTGGCGAGTGTCGGGGGCGTGCTTGGATACGTGCTGGGTTCGTGGGGAGTGCGGGGGCTGCTGCTGATGGCGCCGGGCAACATCCCGCGGTTGACAGATGCGGACGGGATACACGCGACCATTCCGCCGCTGGACTGGCATGTGGCGGCATTCACGATTGGCATCGCGCTATTGACCGGGATCGTGTTCGGGCTGTATCCGGCGTTCCATGCGTCGAATCCGGATCTGGCGTCGATGCTCAAGGAGGGGGGCGGGCGTTCAGGGACCGGGAGGAGGCAGCATCGGGCGCGTTCGGTGCTGGTAGTTGGCGAAGTGGCGCTGGCGCTGGTCCTGCTGATCGGGGCGGCATTGCTGATCCGGACGTTCACGGGATTGCAAAACGTCAATCCCGGATTCGACAGCCACAACGTTCTTACGATGAAAACATCGATGGCGGGCGCAAAATATGCGACCACGGCTGGAGTGGATAATTTTGTGACGCAGACCGCGCGCCGGATCGAAAGCGTGCCAGGGGTGGAGGCGGCCGCCTCCACCATCATGCTGCCGGTGGAATGCTGCGTCGATCTTCCCTTCAATATTCAGGGCAAGGCGCCGACGCAGGGGCAGTATACGGGCGATGAGCAATGGCGGGCGGTTTCGCCGCATTATTTTCAGGCCTTTAAGATTTCACTGTTGCGCGGGCGTGTGTTCCGGGAGAACGACTACTCTAATTCGACGCGCGTTGTGGTGATCAACGAAAAGATGGCGAAGGAGTACTGGCCGAAAGAGAATCCGATCGGCCAGGAAATCGTGATCGGCAAAGGGCTGGGACCGCAGTTTGACGATCCGCCGCGGCAGATTGTCGGGGTTGTTTCGAATGTGCGGGAATCGGGGTTGAGCCGGGGCGAAGTCGGAGTGATGTATATCCCGCAGAGCCAGGTTCCCGAAGGCATGACGCAGCTGGCATCGTCGGTGCTGCCGCTGGCCTGGGTGGTGCGCACCAAGGGCGATCCGGGAAGTCTGCGTTCGGCTATCGAACGGGAGATTCGTGAAACCGACAGCACAATTCCGTTGACGGATCAGCGCACGATGGAGGAAGTGGTGGCGGCCAGCGTTGCGCGGCAGAATTTCAACATGGTGGTGCTGAGTATTTTCGCGGGGATTGCGCTGCTGCTGGCGGCGATCGGGATTTACGGGTTGATGGCTTATACGGTACAGCAACGGACGCAGGAAGTCGGGATTCGAATGGCGCTGGGGGCGGTACGGCGGGACATCATTAAGTTGATCGTGGCGCATGGCATGAAGCTGGCGCTGGCCGGCGTGGTGGTGGGGGCGGTACTGGCATACGCGACGACGCGGCTGCTGGGAGCGCTGCTGTTCGGGGTGAAGGCCAACGATCCGATTACGTTTGCGGGAGTGGCGGCGGTGCTGACGGCGGTGGCTCTTTTCGCGACGTTAATTCCGGCGCGCCGGGCATCGGCGGTTGAGCCTTCGACGGCTTTGCGGCAGGCGTGAGGTGGAGCGAACGGTTGATCCGCTGCCCGGCCCGGGGCGTACGGCGGTCCTCGTCGCGGGGGCCCGTGCAGCCGAAAGTGCCCGTCCCGACCCGTTGTTCGACGATCCGTTCGCGCGGAAATTCGCGGAGGCGGCCAGTGCGGCTTCACCGGCGCTCGCCGAGGCTTTGGCGCAGGGTTCGGGTGATCCGGCAGTCAATCAGGCGCGGCAGGATTCCATCGCGGTGCGTACGCGATTCTTCGATGATTATCTGGTGGCGGCCGCAGGCTCCGGCTGTCGCCAGGTGGTGCTGGTTGCAGCAGGGCTCGATGTACGCGCGTTCCGCCTTGGATGGCCGGAGGGCGTGCGGTTGTGGGAAATCGATATGCCCGAAGTGTTCGCGTTCAAAGAGCGTGTGCTGGCGGATTGTGGCGCGATAGCGGGGTGCGCGCGGACGGTTATTGCCGCGGATTTGCGGGAGGATTGGCCTCACAAGCTGCTTGAAAATTTCGATTTACCGTTTGACCCAGGGTTGGCGACCGCCTGGCTGATCGAAGGTCTGATGATGTACCTCGATGAGGCCGAGCGCGATCTGCTGTTGGATCGGGTGGGGGCGCTGTCGGGCGCGGGAAGCCGAATCGCGCTCGATCATTCGCCAGGCTTCTTTGCGCGGCCAACGCTCACGAGTCCGGAGGATCCATCCGGCGCTCGCGCGGCTGTCCGTTTCGCGGCGCTTGCGGCGGCGGCCGCGTCGGACCGGTCGCTTACTGCGCCGAAGGAATGGCTGGCCGGACACGGCTGGCGGGCGAAGGTTGAAGATCCGGCGGCGATTTTCGCGCGGTATGGCAGACGGGTTCCGGCGCAGCTTAAGCCCGCGGCGGCGGGCCTGGCACGGGCCTGGATGGCGACGGGCATGCGGGAGTAAGGGCAAGCCCGGCGATTTCAGGAAGCAATTAACGGTTGGGGGAAGGTAATCCGAAAGGTATTCCCCGAGACCGAGATTTCGCCGCCATGAGCCTGCACAGCCCAGCGGGCGATTGACAAGCCGAGTCCAAATCCGCCGGCATCCCGCGACCTTCCGGAATCGATCCGGTAGAAGCGGTCGAAGATCCGGTTGGCATGTTCCAGCGGGATTCCGGGACCGGTATCTTCGATGGCGATGCTGGCATCCCGGCCGATACGGATCGAGATGGGAGATCCGGGCGGCGAGTACTTAATGGCATTGTGCAGAACATTGATGATGGCCTGGCGCAATATGGAGGGATCTGCATCGATTCGCACCGGGCCTTCGGTGGTCAGAAGGAGGACCTGTCTTTTTTCATCGGCGAGCGGCTCGAGGAGTGCGATCGTATCCCTGGTGAGGGCGATCAGTTCGGTGGAGGAGCGGCGGAGCTGAATGGCGCCCGCATCGGCGCGCGCGATCATCAAGAGGTCATCGACCAGCCGGCTCAGACGGCTGACTTCCTCAAGCATGCTTCCGACCAGCTCCCTGTAGTCATCGCGGGAACCGTCTTGTTGAAGCCCTACCTCGCCGATGCTGCGAATGGCTGCGAGGGGAGTGCGCAGCTCATGCGACGCATCGGCTGTGAACTGACGGAGCTGCTGGAATGAGTGTTCGAGACGCCCCATGGTCTGATTGAAGACCTCGGCGAGATGATCCAGTTCGTCGCCGGTATGGCTGACCGGAATGCGCTCGTGCAGGTTGCGCGAAGTAATTCGCTCGGCCTGGCGGGTAATCTGCTGGACCGGCTCCAGTGTGCGGCGCGACATGCGCAGCCCCACGACTCCGGCAACCGCAATCATCAGAGGAAAGATGAGGGCGGCAGCGGCAAGAAGTTCCTTGACGGCGGTATAGATGGGCTCCTCGCTGTAGGCGAGCCGGAGCAGCAGCGGCCGGCCGTCGAGGGTATGGCGGCGGCTGACCATGCGGACGCGGGTGCCGTCGCCGAGGACCGTGGAGTGCTCGGAGTAGCCGCCAGCACCTTCGGTGGGCAAGGGCACTCCGCCGAGGGCAAGGACGCCCAGATGCTGGTTGCGATAGAGGATCCGTCCATCCATGCCGACGATCTCCAGATAACGATCGAGAACGCGCTTGGACTCGGGGTGGTTGTGATAGTTCTCGTTGACGACGAGTGATCCACCGGGCGCGAACGAGAGCAGGCCTTCCACGGTCTCGATATCCTGGACCGCATAGTGTCCGAGCTGGTTCCGCATCTGGAGGTAGAGAACGACGGCGGTGCTCGTCATGAAGATGACCATGGCGCAGAGCAGGACGGCGACATACGAGAACGCGATACGCGCGCCGATGCTGCGCGGCCTGAAGTTCACTGAACCGGCTCCATTCTCAGGACAAACCCGACGCCGCGGATGGTGTGCAGCAGTTTCTGTCCGCCGGGGTCGGCCAGTTTGCGGCGCAGCCGGGCAATATGGACGTCGATGAGATTATCGATCGGCGAATGGCGTGCCGTTTCTTTCCAGACGTCGCGAGCCAGGGCTTCACGGGAAACCACCTGATCGGGCTGGTGCATGAAGTATTCGAGCAATTCGAATTCACGGGCGGTGAGGTCGAGGGGCTTGCCGGCGCGGGTGGCAATGTGGCGGAGGCGGTCCAGTTCGAGGTCCTCCACTTTCAGGGTGCCGGTGGGCTCGGGAGTGCCGCGGCGTCCAAGGGCGCGGACGCGCGCCTGCAGTTCCGACAGCGCAAAGGGCTTACCCAGATAATCGTCGGCGCCGGCATCGAGGCCGCGGATTTTGTCTTCGATGTCGGATTTGGCGGTGAGGAGAAGGACGGGCGTCCGGACACCGAGACGGCGAAGGCTGGCAAGAATTTCGAGTCCATCGCGGCCAGGCAGCATGAGATCGAGAATGAGCAGGTCGAAGATCTGGGTTTGTACGAGGAAAAACCCCTCCTCGCCGGTACGAGCGATGGTAACCGCATGGTCGTTGGCTTCGAGTCCCTGCTTCACGGCGAGCGCGAGCCTGGGTTCGTCTTCAACGATCAGAATACGCATGGCAGCTACTGTAGATCTTTTTTGCCTGACGTTGCTGTCAGGAAATATTCAGAAAGACTTCAGTAAAACATCCTCCGCATCCGCCTGATATTAGAAGCTTATGCTCTCGCCAGGCGCGGCGAAGAAGGTGATTATTCACCTGAATGAAGATACCAGTTCGCCTCGCGATTTCCTCTACACCGAAATATTCCGGTTCCTCTACGACAGAAACATCGCGGGGGCCACGATCAGCCGTGAATACGCAGGCTTCGGGTCGCACCATCAGGTGCATACGACGGGAGCGGGAAGCGTGGAGGGCGAGCATCTGCCTGTGCGAATCGAGTTTCTGGAGAGCCCCGAAGTGGTGGACGGCATTATGGCGGAACTCTGTGATCTGGTAAGCGACGGCGTACTGGAGGTTCAGGCGACCACCATCGTGAAAGCCGTGTCGAGGGCGCAGCCGGTCTGAAGCGATTTACGACAGCGCCGGTGTTCGCGATGCTGCTACTGGCAACCGCCGGAGCGCAGACCCCGGGTACCCTTTCGCTCGGCCAAGCCAAGGCGTACGCGCTGGCGCATAATCCACGCATTCAGTCGGCGGGTTCCAGTGCGCGGGCCGCGGAGGCGGTTGTGCGCGAAGTAAGGTCGGCCCGGCTGCCCGCCCTGTCGGGAAACATTACCGGGGCGGAGGCGATGCACAACACCATTCTGGCGGCGGGGGCGGTGCAAACATCGAGCCTTTACACACGGTTCGCCTCCGGGGTAGCGGTGAATCAGCTGATTACCGATTTCGGGCGAACCAGTGACCTGACGCGCAGCGCGGATTTGCGGGCGCGAGCGCAGAACATGACCATCGAGACCATCCGGGAGGCTGTGCTGCTGGACGTGGAACAGGCCTATTTTCAGGCACTGGGCGCGCAGGCGGTGCAGCGCGCGGCGCAGGCGGCCGTGCACAGCCGGGAGACAACGCTGCGGCAGGTGCGGGCTCTGGCGGAAAGCGCGATGAGATCGACACTGGATGTACGGTTTGCGGAAGTGGCGCTGTCCCAGGCGCAGCTGGATCTTTATCAAGCGGAGAATAACGCCACCGAAGGACTGGCCAATCTTTCGGCTGCGCTGGGATACGACCGCGCGCAGGCTTTCACGCTAAACGAGGAGCCGATGCCGGGCGCGCTGGAGGCCGACCCCGAGTCCCGTATTGAGGAGGCACTGCAGAAGCGGCCGGAGCTGGCGGCGATGGGATTGTCGCGCGACGCGGCGCGGCTTTACGCGGAAGCGGAGGGGCGACTGAAACTTCCCAGCGTCACTCTGGCCGGGGTGGCGGGCACGATTCCGGCGGGCGATCCGAGGTTGCCACTTGATTACAGCGCGGCGGCCGTCAATGTGAACATTCCGATCTTCAATGGAGGCTTGTTTGCCGCGCGGCGGTCGGAGGCGGAGGAGAAGGCGGCCGCGGCGGCGGCAGATGTGCGAAACCTTGCGATTCAGATTTCGAGGGAGGTGAATGTGGCATGGCTGGAGGCAAACACCGCGTTTCGGCGCCTGGACGTCACGGCACGGCTGGTTACCGAGGCGGGTGAGGCGCTGCGACTGGCGCAGACCCGTTATGACGCGGGGCTGGGGAGCATTGTGGAACTAACGCAGGCCCAGGCGGCGCAGACCTCGGCAGAGATTCAGAGCGCAGGTGCGCGATACGACTATCTCGGACGCCGCGGGGCTCTCGATTTCGCGGCAGGGGTGTTGCAGTGAGGGCCGGTCGAGCCGCAGGCGCTCTTTTCGTTCTCGGTCTGACCTGCTGTTCGAAGCCGCACGAGGCGATGCCACCGGCGGCCGAAACTCCGTCCGTGCCGGTGGTGCGGGCGGTGCGGGACGATCTTTCCGGCTCGGTCACGCTGACGGGCGAATTTGTGCCTTATCAGGAGGTCGATGCGATGGCCAAGGTCAGCGGCTATATCCGGGAGATTCGGGTAGATGTTGGAGACCGGGTCCGGCAGGGTCAGGTGCTGGCGACCCTGGAGATTCCGGAGATGGAAAACGATCTGGCGCGCGCCTCGGCAGCCATCGACCAGGCCGAGGCTGAAACAGCGCGCGCCCAGGACGATATTCAGCGGGCCGAATCGGCGCACGAGATGGCGCATCTTTCTGCGACGCGAATCGGGAACGTGGCAAAGCGCGAGCCGGGTCTGGTTCCGCAGCAGGATGTGGACGAAGTGCGCGCGCGGGATCTGGAGTCGGAAGCTCAGGTGGCGGGGGCGAAGAGCAATCTGGTGTCGGCGCAGAAACGGTCGGCGGTGTTGCGGGCTGACGAAGCGCGCCTGAAAACAATGCGGCAATACGAGACTATCACCGCGCCGTTCGACGGGGTTATTACGAAGCGCTATGCCAATACCGGAGGAATGGTGCAGGCGACGCCTGTGGTACGGGTCTCACAGAACAATCTGTTGAGACTGATTTTGCCGGTGCCGGAATCATCGGTGTCGGAGGTTGCGATCGGAAAGAATGTGGCGGTGCGGGTGCCGTCGCTGAAACGAACGTTCAGCGGAAGGGTAGCAAGATTCACGGATACCCTGGCGGTCGCCACGCGAACGATGGACACGGAGGTCGAAGTTCCGAACCCTTCTCTCACGCTGATTCCCGGGATGTATGCCGAGGTCGATCTGCAGTTGCAGGAACACAAGGGCGTGGTGGCTGTTCCGCTGGATGCGGTGGACGGGAGCGGTGCAGATGCCCGCGTGTTTGAGGTTGGAGCGGGCAGCGCAATTCACATCGTTCCGGTCAAGATCGGGCTGCAAACGGCAGGAGAGGCAGAGATTCAGAGCGGCGTCGCCGAGGGAGATACGGTGATCGTCGGCCGCCATACCGGCCTTAGGGAAGGCGATGCGGTGAAGCCCGTGGTTTCAACTCTGGCCAGCCAGGAACGAGGCAAATAGGAGATGTCCCGGTTTGCCATCAAGACACCCTATCTGATTGTTGTCTTATGCCTGGTGATCACGGTGCTTGGCATCGTGAGCGTGCTGCAGATGCCGGTCGATTTGTTTCCGGCTATGGACATTCCGGTGGTGGCGGTCGCGACGTTTTATTCCGGCATGCCGCCGGAGCAGATCGAAGGGAACATCACGTACCATCTGGAGCGGTTCTTCACCCTGGCAAGCGGCATCGATCATATGGAGTCGCGTTCGCTGGCCGGGGTGAGCCTGATCAAGGTCTTCTTTCAGCCGGGTACCAATCCGGACTCAGCGGTGACGACGATCGCCAGCCTGGCCATGGCCGAGATCAGCCACCTGCCGCCAGGAACTCTGCCGCCTTTTGTGCTGAAGATGGACGCTTCGAGTTTGCCTGTTTGCCTGGTCACGATGAAAGGCGACAATTTGTCCGAGACGCAGCTTAAGGATCTGGCGCAGAATGTCCTGCGCAATCAGCTTGCGGGTGTGCGCGGGGCCGCTGTACCGCAGCCGTTCGGCGGGCGGTGGCGGCAGATGATGCTTTATCTCGATCCGTTCAAGCTGGAGTCGCACGAGATGAGCCCGATGGATGTAGTGCGGTCGGTGAACGAATCGAATCTGGTGCTGCCGGGCGGGGATGTGCGTATCGGGCGTTTCGATTACGACATCTACGCCAACAGCCAGGTGAGCAGCGCCAGGGAGCTGAACGATGTGCCGATCAAGATGGAAGGCCAGTCGGCGGTGCGCATTTCGGATATCGGCGAAGTGAAAGACGCCTATAACCTGCAATACAATGTGGTGCGGGTGGACGGCCAGCGCTCGGTTTATCTGCCGGTCCTGACGCAGGGAGGCGGCGCGAACACGATCGAGGTCGTGGACGGCGTGCGCGAGAAGCTGAAGCACTTATTCGACGTGCCGAAGTCGCTGGTGAGCCGGGTGGTTTTCGACCAGTCGGCATTTGTGAAGACGGCGATTTCCACCCTGCTGCATGAGGCAGGGATCGGTCTGTTTCTTACCTGTCTGATGATTCTGCTTTTTCTGGGGAGCATGCGGGCGACGGTGGCGGTGTTCTTCTCGGTGCCGCTTTCGGCGCTGGCGACGCTGATCATTCTGAAGCTGGGTGGAAGTTCGGTGAACAGCATGGTGCTAGGCGGACTGGCGCTGGCTTTTTCGCGGCTGATCGACAATTCGGTCGTTGTCCTCGAAAATATTCACCGCCATCTGGAATTGGGTGACCCGCCGGGGGTGGCGGCTGAGAAGGGCGGGCAGGAAGTGGCGTTGCCTGTCCTCGCGGCGACGCTTACGACGATCGTTGTTTTCTTTCCGGTCACGCTTCTTTTCGGCGTGAGCAAGTTTTTGTTTTCGGCGCTGGCCCTGGCGGTGGTGATTTCGCTGGCTGCTTCCTATTTCGTGGCGTTAACCGTAGTGCCGCTTTTCTGCGCGCGGTATTTGCGTTTGGGGCATGCCGAAGCCGGGAAGAGGAGCTTCGGGCATCGGTTCAATGCGGCTTTTTCGGCGGGATTCGACAAGATGCTGGGCGCATACCGGGCAAGTGTCGGGCGGTTGCTGGCAATTCCACGGACAGTTTTGACGGTATTTCTGATCGCGTTCGCGATCAGTCTGGGACTGTTTCCGCTGCTGAATCTTTCGTTTTTCCCGCGCACGGATGCCGGTCAATTCGTGATGACTCTAAAAGCTCCCTCGGGCACGAACATTCTGGAAACGGAAAAAGAAATTGCCAGAGTGGAAGCGCTCGTACATCAGGTGGTGAACCCGGACGACCTGCAGATGGTGGTTTCGAATATCGGGGTCGATCCAGGATTTTCCGCGCTCTATACAACCAATGCCGCGATGCATACGGCCATCGTGCAGGTGAACTTAAAAGAAGGGCACCGCGTCGGCAGCTACGAGTACATCGACCGCATGAAGAAGCGGCTGGGGAGCGAGATGCCGGAACTGGCGGCTTTCTTTTCATCGGGAAGCCTGGTTGACGCGGTACTGAATATGGGGTTGCAGGCGCCGATCGATGTGCAGGTGGCGGGAACCGATCAGAAGGCTGCTTATCGGATTGCGCTTGACATGGCCGGAAGGATCAGGAAGATCGCCGACGTGGCCGATGTGTTTATTCCGCAGGATCTTGATTATCCGGCTCTAAAACTGGATATCGACCGGGTGCGCGCCGGAGAACTGGGGCTGAGCGAAAAAGAAGTGGTGGGAAACGTAATTACGGCGCTCACTTCCAATCAAATGATTGCGCCGAATATCTGGATCGATCCGCGGAATAACAATAACTATTTTCTGAACGTGCAGTATCCGGAGGGCCAGATTCGAAGCTTGTCGGATCTGCGCTCGATTCCTCTGCGGGGCCCCAAAGTGACACGCCCGACGCGCCTCGATATGGTTAGCCATATTACGCAGATTACCGCGCCGACGGAGGTCGATCACTACCAGATCCGGCGGACGCTGGACATTTACGTGCGGCCGCACGGAGAAGATCTGGGGCGGATAGCAGACGGGATCGCCGGGATTATCGCGTCCACGAAAATGCCGGACGGGATCGATGCGACGGTGCGGGG
>DASZLO010000098.1:0-3025 GCA_035552315.1 Bryobacteraceae bacterium | reverse complement strand
GGACGGTACGAGGTCCCAGGGGGACGGTATCGAACTGCCAGCGTCTGCTTAAGCCGTGTTGCGAGTTCACTTCGTTTCCCCAGGATTCGCCGGGCCGTCAGATTTGAATGCAGGAGGCATCCGACACGTGACTGCTGTCGTCTGCTCTTACTTGGGAGCTGCGCGCCAGGTAAGCCGCGGTAAGCCACAACGTCACCGCCAGCAAACCGTCGGTGGCGATGCTTGACCAGGCCGCGCCGCGCCAGCCATAGGCAGGTATGATCCGGATATTTACCAGAATGTTGAACAGCGCCACGCTCACCTGAATGATCGTGCGATAGACCTGATATCCGGCGCCGGTCAGCGAATCGGCACAGAAGTAGTGAAGGGTCTTCAGAACAGGCAGCACAGCAAGCCAGCGAAGGGCTTCCGCCACCTCCCGGTACTCCCGGCCGAGGATCCACGGAACGACGGGTGCGCACACAATCAGGGCGGCGAATATGCACAGCGAGTAAGGCATTATGTGTTTCAGAAGGCCAGAGCCGTATTGAATGGTTGCGTGGATGCCCTTCCTCCCGTGCCGAAAGAAGCCCGGATACGCGGCACTCAGTAAAGCTGACACCGGCACGAAGGCGACATCAATCAGCCGATAAGCCGCGGCGTAAATTCCCGCCCCATCAAGGGTACCCAGTCTGGCCAGCATGGTCTTGTCAATATCGTTGTAAATGGTCTGGGCGGAAAGCCCGACGGAAAATGTGCAACCCTCGCGCAGATCGCGCCTGATGCGGAGTATGCTCAGCTTCGGCAATCCCAGCAGCCGCAGCGCGCAACCTATCGCGGTCAGGCTCGCCAACGCGGCGGTAACAAGGTAAGCGACCGACCAGGCCATCACGGTGGGCCCATGAGCCGCAACGATTGCGACAATACCGATCAGACGCGCGCAACTGGCAAAGACATTGAGCGCCGCGGTCCATCCCAGCCTTTCGAGAGACCAGAACGCCACGCCGGCGGCCGCCACATAGGGGAACACGAGAAGGTCGGAGATGATGACCATTGCGATCACAAGCGAGGGAATCGCTCGCGGTAACAGGACCCGGCACGCGGGCGCCAGAAGGACTGACAAGAGCAGTCCGGAGAACAATGTCACGAACAGAAGGTTGCCAAACGCTTCCGCGAACTCCGTGCGGTCGCGCGCGACGCGCCTGATCATCAGGCTGGAGAAGCCATTGCCGACAAATGGTGACACGATGGCAACGGCCGCCACCACCGCCGCGAACATTCCGTACTGCCGTGGGCCGAGAGATCGCGCCATCAGCACAAAATACAGTGCCTGGAAGACGAGCCGCACACCGTTCCCGAGGGACATCCAGACGTGGTTTTTCCTGACTTCCGGGGCCGCGACATTCCAAACGCGTGCAGGAGATCGCATGTTCGGGTGGTGGGACAGACGGGAGCGAGCGGGCAGGCTGTTACTTACTCAGGACGGTGCTGCAAGTTGCGACGGGTTGACTGTGACCGACGGGCTGATCCCGATATCGAATGACCACACCCGGATTCCCCACGACAATGGCAAAGGGGGGCACATTTTTCGAGACGACGGCGCCCGCGCCCAGCACACTGCCGCTCCCGATGGTTACTCCTGGAAGAATGATCACGCGTGCGCCGATCCAGACGTCGTCTCCGATCGTGACTGGCGCCACCGGGCCATATCCTTGTTCTCTCATGGGAACGTCGGTTCCGGCCATGGCGTGGTTTCTCGTGTAAATCAGGACGTCCCGCCCCATCATCACGTCGTCCCCTATGATGGTGCCGCTATCGATAAAAGAGTCGGGACCGATGCTCGAGTTGGCACCGATCGAGACGGCGTGGAAGGCGATCGAGGCATTCCGCCCGATATTTGCATTCTGGCCGCAACGCGCGAACAACGGCCGGCAGAGCTGAAATCGGATCCGCTTCGACAGCGCTCCGCCGGGTCTTGTGGTGTGCGGCAGGTATCGGCCCAGCGCATGGTACAGGGCCAGATGCACGAAGCGACTCATGGACGAAAGGGTCATTACTGCCAGTTGCTGATAACGGAACTGCCGAATCAGACAGCTCCCTTCGCTGCGAGAACGGCAGGAATGGTTTTGGCCAGAATTTCGAAATCCAAAGTTAACGACCAACTGTCTATGTATTTCAGATCGAGTACGATCCAGCGTTCGAAATCCGTATTGCTGCGGCCGTTTACCTGCCAAAGACAAGTCAATCCTGGTTTGACGCTGAATCGTCGCATCAACGAGGCATTCTCGAAGCGGGATACGTCCCGCCGGGGGAGCGGTCTGGGCCCTACTAACGACATCTCTCCGCGCAGGACGTTGACAAACTGGGGCAATTCGTCGAGGGAGGTCTTGCGCAGGATCCGTCCGAGCGGAGTAACCCGCGGGTCATTCCGCATTTTGAACACAGGGCCGCGGGCTTCATTGCTGACTTCCAGTCCGGGCTGCAGTTTTTCCGCATCCGCGATCATCGTGCGAAATTTATACATGCGAAAGGAATGTTTGTTCAGGCCGTAGCGTTCCTGGCTGAACAGCGCCGGCCCCGGACTGGTGAGTCTGATCAGAAGGCCAATAGCGACCATGAGAGGCGTAAACAGCACGAGGCCCGTAAGCGCGCCCAGAATATCGATGCCGCGTTTCACCAACAGCCGATAGTCATCCTGCACGAACGTCAGGCTGACGACATGCGACTTCGCGTAGGATTCCAGCCGAGGGGTGGCCTGCGTCACTGAAAAGATGTCCGAAAGATATTTGGCCTGCACGCCTGAGCGTTCACAGATCGCGATGGCATTCTGAATCTGCGTGTAACATGAGCGTGCGGGGAGAGCGATCAGCACCTCGTCAACAGGCTGCCGCATCAGTATGCCCTCCAGCTGCTCAAGGCCTCCGAGCATTTGCTTTCGAATCACACTCGGCACTGCATGGCCGTTGGGAGAATCCACAAAGCCGAGAATGCGCGTATAGCCGGATTCGGGATCGCAAACCTCACGGTAGAGTTGTGCCGCGCGCGG
>DASZLO010000097.1:0-2393 GCA_035552315.1 Bryobacteraceae bacterium | reverse complement strand
CCGACGGCGACAGCGCGTTCGAACGCCAAAAACAGAACCGATTGATTGTGCTCAAACCGCTCCAGTAAGAACTGCCTGACTCGCTCTGGTTCACTGGGCTGCCGATAAAACTGGCGGTAGGCATCGAACAGCGGAACGAGGAGATCGAGATCCTCGACAGTCGCTTGCCGGACCTCGACCGCGCGATTCGCTGTGCTCATCCTGTCTGAAAACCGCCTCCGAGCTTATTGGCCGCCCAGCTCTTTAGTGGCTTCGTCCAAAAGGTCGGCTTCATTCTGCAGCGCTTTTGCTACCCGCACAATTTGCTGGTCGGCTTCGGTCCATCGTTTCTGCTCAATCGCTTCACGAACACCGGGAATAGTTTTAACGCCATAACCCGTGTAGAAGCCCGGAGCGTAGATCAGGTTCTCGAACCAGGGACGGTTGGGCAGGCCGGCCGAATCGGTGAGCAGACGTTCTGTCCGGATCAACTTCGTATTCAGATCACCGGGGGCATGATCGCCAGAAGCCGTAAATGCCTTCTCGTAAGCCTCCGAAGCGCGCGTTAGATCGTCCGCGGCATTGTCTAGCGGCGCGAAATTCAGATACGGCGGGATGGGCTGTTTGGAAGGCGGCACCATCTTTTTCTTCGGATTGAAGGTGGCCTGGTAGACGCCTTCCTCTATATCGGAATTCCGTTCCTTGATTTGCGCGCGCTGATCTGCATCCAATTTTTTGATCTCGGTTATATAGGTATGGACAGTATCCGCGAAGTTCGTAAACCGAAACGGCAGGATATCCGCATCCGCAAGCCGCATCATCATTACTCCCGCCGTTTGCGCCAACGCCCGGCCATACGCGAAATCCGTATCTTCGAAATGCGTGTACCAGTAGAAATCGTCATAGATGGAGTGATATTGGCCTCCGCCCGCGTCCTCGCCGCCATACCCGAGATTGAGGCTGGCGATGCCGAGATGATCTGTGAAGACCGTGTAGTCCGAACCCGAACCTAACGCGCTGATGCGCAGATCGGGCCGCGACTTCAGTTCAGCTCGATTTTGCGGTGTGGCTCTGGCGGTATCCGCAAGCCGAACACGCTTCCATACGGTCATCTTGGTCTCGGGATCTTGGACGTCCTTCATCACTCCATTCACGAAATCTTCGAGTGAATGAGAGCCGCTGGCACGGAAATAGCCGCGTCCATTGCCATCTGAGTTGATGTATGCAACCGCGTGCTGTTTCAGTTCCGCGGCGTGTGTTTCCGCCCACTCCGTGGACCCGAGCAGGCCCGGCTCTTCGCCATCCCAGAAGCAATAAATAATCGTGCGATCGGGCTTCCACCCCTGCTTCACCAGCTCCTCCAAACCGCGAGCTTCTTCCATTTCAGGACTCGCGCCGGAAAGCGGATCGCCCGCGCCGTTTACCCAGGCGTCGTGATGATTGCCGCGAATGATCCACTCGTCGGGATACTTGGAGCCCGGAATCTTCGCGATCACGTCGTACAGCGGCTTGCGGTCCCAATTGAACGCCAGATGCAGGTGCGCTTTCGCAGGCCCGGGCCCGACGTGATAAGCAATGGGAAGCGAGCCGCGCCAGTTCGCCGGAACCATTTCGCCGTCGAGATTTTTTAGAAAGGGCTCAGCATCCTCATACGAAATCGGCATCACCGGAATCTTCGTCAGAGTAGTGATCTGGTTGAGCGGCAATTTCTTCGCGTCCGGCGTTGCGCCGACGCCCGGAGTAGCGGGATCGCCCGGGTAAACGGGCATGTCCATCACGCTTCCACGCTGAGCGCCGAACGGCGGGCGCATGGGGCCTTTGGGATAGACGTCACCCTGGAAGTAGCCGTCTTCGTGCGGGTCGGAGTAAATCAGGCAACCGACGGCGCCGTGTTCGGCGGCCACTTTCGGTTTAATGCCGCGCCACGTCAGTCCATAGCGAGCCAGCACGATCGCGCCTCGAACGGAAACGCCCATCCGGTCCAGTTCCTCGTAATCGGCGGGACTGCCGTAGTTCACGTAAACGACCGGGCCGGTCACGTCTCCATCGATGGAATAGGCGTTGTAAGTGGGAAGCTGCTCGCTTTTTTGGTTTGAAGTGGGATCGACCGCGAGTGCGGGTTCCTCCAGCTTGGCTTTGTACTTCACCGGTTCCAGCAGATCGAGCGAGCGCTCCTTCGGCGTCGGAAACAGCGTGTCGAAAGTTTCGATTTGGGCATCCAGGCCCCAGGATTTCAGTTGAGCCAGAATCCATTCGGCGTTGTCTTTGTCATACGGCGACCCAACATGGTGCGGGCGCGCGGACAAGCGGCGCATGTTTTCCCGCAAGCGATCTTCCTGCGGGATGTCTTTGAACTTTTGCTCCCACTGGATTTCGCTGGCCGCGCTCTGCTGAGAATAGCCTCGAAGCGAATG
>DASZLO010000096.1:0-3852 GCA_035552315.1 Bryobacteraceae bacterium | reverse complement strand
TCTTGGAGGAATACGTACCGGCGTAATCAATCGTGCCGCCGACACTGCCACCATTGGTGCCATTGGTAAACTTTCCAACCACATAGGCGTTCTCAGGGAGGGTGGGATCGTTCCACATCATGTTCCCGCCCACATAGATATCGCCGCCGCCCATGCTGTTGCCCGTCATGGTAAAGTTGCCGCCCACCACCATGTCGTAAGTGCCCGCTCCGTTGCTCAACCCGCCGGCAATGGTAAAACTGCCGCCATTCGATGGCGCGAAGTTCCCGCCCACCGCCATCTTCCCCTGCGCGTCCGTGTTGTATTCAGTGAAATTGTTGAATACAAACACGTTATATCCTGTAGCCGCGCCCAGAGTCAATTGATCTGCCTGGAGGCCCGAAACCAAGCTTATCGCGAAAAAGGCCGCCGTGAGTGAGGTTCGTTTCAGCATCAGCGAAACATAATGATGCCACCGATCCGGATTGCCAACAATAGGTTCCGTACCAGAACGCAAAATTTTCAGGCCCCCGTGTGACTGCTTCTTTCTGAAACGTTCCTGCCCGAAGCGTCACCCGCCCCTCCCCTTATACTAGAAGCGATGTCCTTCAACCTGGCGATCACCTACAGTCCGAAGGGCGATCAGAAGACCGCCATCGCGGAACTGGAAAAGGGCATTCTCGACGGCGAAAAACAGCAGGTTCTACTCGGCGTCACAGGGTCCGGCAAGACCTTCACGATGGCCAAAATCATCGAGAAGCTGGGCCGCCCTGCCCTGGTGCTCGCCCACAACAAGACCCTCGCCGCCCAGCTCTACCACGAGTTCCGCACCTTCTTCCCGGGTAACGCCGTCGAGTACTTCGTCAGCTACTACGATTACTATCAGCCCGAGGCCTTTATCCCCTCCAGCGGCGTCTATATCGAGAAGGAATCCACCGTCAACGACGAACTCGACCGCCTGCGCCTGGCCGCCACACGGTCCCTGTTCGAACGCCGCGACTGCGTTATCGTCGCCAGCGTGAGCTGCATTTACGGCTTGGGCTCGCCGGAAGCCTACTACGGCATGCTGCTGATGCTGGAAAAAGGCCAGCGCATCACGCGCAAGGAAATCACCATGAAGCTGGTCGAAATCCTCTACGACCGGAATGACATGGATTTCAAGCGCGGCAGTTTCCGGGTGCGCGGCGACGTCATCGAGGTCTATCCCACTTACGAGGAAAACGCCTACCGCATCGAAATGTGGGGCGACGAAGTGGAAACTCTCTCCCAGATCGATCCCCTCACGCTCGAAATCAAACAGGTCTACCAGCGGCTCCCGATCTATCCCAAAACCCACTACGTGATGTCGCAGCTGACCAAAGAAGCTGCCATGCAGTCGATCCGGGAAGAACTTGAAGCCTGGCGACCGCAGCTCGAAGCCCAGGGCAAGGCGATCGAGGCCCAGCGGCTGCATCAGCGCACCATGTTCGATCTCGAAATGATGAAAGAGATCGGCTACTGCCACGGCATCGAAAATTATTCGCGGCATTTTTCCGGACGCCTGCCCGGGGAAGCGCCGCCCACTCTGCTCGACTACCTGCCTTCCGATTCCCTGATGTTCATCGACGAGAGCCATCAGACGATTCCGCAGCTTCATGCCATGTATCACGGGGACCGCTCCCGCAAAGAGGTTCTGGTCGCCCACGGATTCCGCCTTCCCAGCGCGCTCGACAATCGTCCTCTGACGTTTGAGGAGTTTGAACACCGCATCAATCAGGTGGTCTACGTTTCCGCCACCCCGGGCCCGTACGAGCTCACCCAAACAGGCGGCGCGGTGGTGGAACAGATCATCCGTCCCACCGGCCTCGTGGATCCGGAGATCGAAATCCGCCCCATCAAAGGCCAGGTGGACGATCTGCTCCATCAGATCCGCCAGCGCGCCGCTAATAATCAGCGCGTGCTGGTCACCACGTTGACCAAACGCATGGCGGAGGATCTCTCCGAGTACTACGCCGAGGTCGGCGTCAAGTGCAACTACCTCCATTCGGAAGTCAGCACCCTCGACCGCATCAAAATTCTGCGCGACCTGCGCCGCGGAGAGTTCGACGTCCTGATTGGCATCAACCTTCTGCGCGAGGGGCTGGATCTCCCGGAAGTATCCCTGGTGGCCATCCTCGACGCCGATAAAGAAGGCTTCCTCCGGTCCACCGGCGCGCTCATCCAGACCATCGGACGCGCCGCGAGGCATCTGGAAGGCCGCGCCATCCTCTATGCCGATGTCATGACCGACAGCATGAAACGCGCCATCGGCGAAACCAACCGGCGTCGCGAAACCCAGCTTCGTTATAACGAGGAAAACGGCATTATCCCGCAGTCGATCGTCAAACCGATCGATATGACGCTGGTGGCGATCGCCGAAGGCGACTACGTCACCGTGCCCGCTGCCCCGGAAGAAAGCGAAGACAACCTGACGCCGGAAAGCCGCGAAAAGCTCCTCGCCGATCTCGAAGAACGGATGCGCGGGGCCGCCCGGAAATTTGAATTCGAAGAAGCCGCCCGAATTCGGGATAAAATCAAACGAATTCGTGCCAAAGACATCGCGGGGATCGGAATTCCGGTTTAAATATGGCGTCGCCGCCGCCGGCGCGGTAAGCCAGAGCCTCATCGGGCAACTGCCGCCCCGGAGCCTGGGCCCGGTTTGCGCCGTCTCTTACCGGGTGGCCAGCCGTATCGCCAATACCCTCGGTGGCACTAGTCCGGAAAGCGGAGCCTATCCCGTGCGCTCCGCCGCCGAACTCAACGGCGCTCCCGCAATTCTTTTTCATGCGCCGCCCGATCAGATTACCGGCGTTCTGGACTGGCTGGAATCGGCGGCCGTCGAGTGGACGGACAAGCCGGTGATTTTCTGCGATTGCGTGCCTGGCGAATCCGTCATCGCCCGGTTCCATGCGCGGGGAGCCAGCGTCGCGATGGCGAGCAGGTTTGAAGTCCCGGGCTATCTGCTGGTCGAGGGATCGCCTCTCGCCGTGACTGCGGGACATCGCATCGCCAGGGAACTGCGCATGAAAGCGATCGAGATCGCGCCCGGCTGCCGGAATATATTCGACGCGGCCATCACCCTGAGCACCGGCGCGCTCACTCCTCTGATCGATACGGCAGCGGACTTTCTCCGCGACGCGGGCGTGCGGGATGCCGACGCCCCCCGGCTTGCCGCCTCGCTTTTTCAGGAGACGGCGCTATCCTACGCTCATTCCGGAAAACAAAGCTGGAGATGGTATGTGAAAGAGCCGGAAAAAGAAAGAATCGAGGCGCAAATCGAAGGCGCGGGGCCGGAAGCCGGTCCCGTGCTGCGCCGGATCCTGCTATACGGCTTCGATCTTTTCGACAAACATGCCGCAATCGCCGGCGGACTGCGGCAAGACGCTCCCAAAAATACAAAAGCCCGGCCAGATAAGGCCGGGCTTCGTTAATTCAGGCGCACTTGACTGGGCTGTTTCGCTTTTAACCCGCGGCGTGCTGCACTTTATATTCGCTCGCGATGTGCTCCATCTCGTCTTTCAGGTGGAGTTTTAACTTCTTCAGCCGGTGTTCTTCCAGTTCTTCCGCCGCGGAGAGCACTGGTTTAGCGTCCAGCTCCGCCGCCAGCCGGTCATACTCGTGGTGTTGATCCATGAGCTGACGGAACTGTTCATTCGTCTGCATCAGGTGCGCCTTGATTTCTGCGTTTATGTTCCTGTCCATTCGTGGCATCTCTCCTTGAGTGGAGTCGCCTGCCGAACCGCCCTGGAACTTTGGCCGGCCCGGTGGGTTGGGCTTCACTTCTTTATGAAGTGGCGAGCGGAAATCCCGCCCGTCTACCCGAACTTTATCATGAACTTTTCTTCATCACAATAG
>DASZLO010000095.1:0-11241 GCA_035552315.1 Bryobacteraceae bacterium | reverse complement strand
CAGCTGCGTCCCCTTTCCGAAAAGGAACAGGCCGTGTTTCTTCAGGTGCGCGATATGGGCAAAAAGAATTACGCCCGCATGAACTACTTTCAGGACAACATCGCGCACGGTATCGAGAACAAATGGAAGTGCCGTGCCGGTGCCCGTTACCTCTACATCTGCGAGGACGGGCTGGTGCACTATTGTTCGCAGCAGCGGGGCTATCCGGCCACGCCGCTGGCCGACTACACGGTGGAAGACATCCGGCGCGAATTCATCACAGAGAAGGGCTGCGCGCCGCGCTGTACCGTAGCCTGCGTTCACTACACTTCCTATATGGATTTCTGGCGCTCGCCCCAGACGATCCCTGCGCCGCCGCAGGTTCAGCAAAACGCCGAAAAACTGGTTCAGCTCGAGACCCGCTAGGGCTCGCTGCTCAAAACCGCATATCGGTGGCCGGAATTCCGCGCGCCTCGCACCATTCTTTGTAGAGCCGCGCGTAGCTCAGGGTGACCCATATTTCCTGCGGAAATCCCAACAGCTTTGCCGTGCGGTTGATCCAGGCCGCGGAGCCTTCCAGTTCCATGAAGACGCCGATCGGTGTCTCGTCGAGGGTCACGTGCCCGGACTCCCCGGGGCGGGAAAACTCTGTCCGGTATTTTTCATACCGGAATGCCTCGCGGAATCCAATGGTTGCAAAGACGGCTAGAGTCGAGTCGAAGTCCGATGCCTGGAATTCGTTTTCCTCGCGGCGCTTGTGAGGTCCGCCGACCGATTCCGGGCCTTTCGAGGTGCAGGTAACGGTCTTCCCCGCCCGCCGGACGCGGAGCAGCAGGCCGAGATTGTAAAGTGAGCGCGCTTCGTTATCGAGGACGAGATTTTCCTCAAACACGCGGGGAGCGAAGACCTTGAAGCCGTGCTTGCGAAGGAGGGCACGGCCTTTCGCAGCGCTTTCCACGGGCACTTTGATTTCGATCTCGACAGGTTTCTTCACGGGACAAGGATAGCGGATCGTGACCCGAGGCGAATGATAAACTCAAGAACGGTGCGCGCCCGTAGCTCAGCTGGATAGAGCGTCTGGCTTCGAACCAGCAGGCCGGGGGTTCGAGTCCCTCCGGGCGCACCAAGTAACAAACCTTTTACCGCTTACACCACCAACTTGACGAGAGACGCCAGCATCGAGTAGGTATACCTGGCCGAGACTTTTTGATAATCACGATTATCAATGCCCGGCGTGTCGCCAGATGTGGTGCCGCTTGGGGGAAATGTTAATCGAGAATCTTTCGATATGAATTTGAGCGAAAGCCTTACAGAAAAAACTCTACTTCTTCGTCTCAGCAGTACTGAGCACGATTTTGTCGAGAGAAAACCTCGTAGTGCGAGGAGCGATTGGCTGCAAACGGCCGTCGCGTTTGCAAACTCGGCGCCAATCGGCTGGCCTGCGGTCCTATTTGTCGGAGTTGACGATGATGGCAAACCACAACAGGGCCAAGAGAAACTGGAAGACTTAGCCAAGAGGGTTGCTGGAGTACTCGATCAAGCTTACCCGGCCATCTACCGGCACGTGGTGCCCCTGAACGTTGAAGATGAACTTTGGTGCCTCGCCGTGATCATTCCCGGGAGCGAACAACGTCCACACTTCGCTGGTCAATCCTACGTTCGCGTTGGCCCGGAAACCCTTTCTGCGTCCTCCGATCAGTTCGATCAACTTGTTGCCTCGCGCAATAGCAAGACTCGCGAATTTCAGCAATGGGCTGGTAAGGAAGTCTCAATTACACGAATGCTGCGTCGCGGTTCCGACAATCACTATGTCGAACAGGTCTCGAACGTTCCAACTGACGTCGTTAGCTGTGGGCCACTCTACGCAACGTTTCTAGAACACCACGGTTCCGGATCGCGAAAACTCTTTTCAGTTCCACTCGAAAAGATTCAAATTTCGTTCGACCATCCGAATAAGCGACTCGCCGTCTTCTTGTATGCGGATCGGTGAAATAGCGCGAGTTCCAGCGAGCGAGCTACGCCCCTACCGCATCAGCAATAAAAAGGCCGCCCCGGCCAGCGCCAAATCCTTGGTGAAATGCGCAAACTCACTGAGCCGCATATACTCGTCCGTCTCATTCCAGAAATGATGCAGAAAAAACGGCGCTGGAAATATAATTCCGGCCAATAAACCGTAGCCGATCTTCACGTGCCAGTCGAACAGAACCAGAACCCCTCCGCAAACCATCATCACGATCGTCAACCCGGTGGCGGCACGCGGCAGCGGCACCCCTTTCCTCCTTAGCAATGCCGAATGGGTCCGGAAAAAGATCAGATGACTGCAGCCCATCGTAATGAAGTAAATAACAAACAGCACCCGCCCCGCCGCCGCAAACCAGAGCGGAAATTCAGAAGACAAGTCTGCTCCTCAGTTCAGGCGCGACATTATCGATCCGCCGCGAAAGCTCCGGTAAATGGCACGTGGGCACCGCTGGAAATAGATGGTGCTCGATGTGTAAAAACATGTTGAAGGTGACCCGGTTCTTGATTCGCTGGCGCACGGTCCGCGCAATGTAATGCGTGCGATCGCAGTCGTGGTGCACCGTCCATACGGCGAAGAAGGCCGTCAGGCACTGGCCCGCCGCCATCGCCGCGGCATGGTATCGAAGAGTCGCATTGTGAAAGACGAAGAAAACGAGGTAAAGCCACACCGCATTCATCACCAACTCCCCCGCTACCGTGGCGCGCAGCTTTCGTCCGCCAAACCGGAATGCGGTCACGTGCAGAAGAACCGGGAATACCGGACCGAACAGAAGCGCCCGCCACGCCGGCATCTCCGCGCTCTTCGCCTCAACATCTCCTTCACCGGATTTCAACCGGTGATGACGAAGATGATTGAACCGAACCGCATGCATGGACCCGAGCATAATCAGACTCATCATCCACAGCACGCCATCGGTGGCGCGGCGCGAAAGCCCCAGCGCGGAATGAAAAGCATTGTGCACAATCCGCAGCCCGGTCAGAAAAAACATAAACGAAAGAGGCAGTGCGATGAAGTAGTGGCCGCTCCCCGCGACGGCAATCGACGCGGCGAGCCAGCAGACAGGCAAGAGGATTTCCCCCACAATCTCAAAGCGATTGACAGGCACGAGGTCGCGCCACGCGACCGACCGGATCCGAGGATCGTTGTAAATATCGCCGATGTCGGCTGTTTCGATTCCGCTTAAGCCTTCACGTGGCACTTGTTGCAATTGCCCTTGCTTTCAAACGCTGTGCCGCCCGCATGATGGCAGCTTCCACAGGACGTCTGCGCTGTCTCAGCCGTCTTATGCATCGCGGCTTTGAAGTTCAGCGGAGCCTTTGCGGACTGCTCGAACAGCTTGTCGTGACAGGCCTTGCAGTCGCCTTTGGCCCGGGCCACATGCCCGGCGTGATTGAATGTCACGTTGCCCATTTTCGACTCAAACACCAGTTTCTCCGGAGCTTTCTTGTCCTGAGCCAGAACTGTTATCCCGCAAGCCAGTAACAGAACTGTAAGAATGCGCACGACGTCCCGCATAGATAGATTCATGATAGACGATCTGGCCCCTTGTCAGCCAGTGATTCGCTTTCCCTTTCCGCGAAGCGCTTCGTACGCCGCAATAATATCCAGAAGTTCCGAAGTGATCGACGTCTGCCGGAACTGGCGCGATTCCGCCGTCAGCGCGCGCAGCCGATCCTCGATATTGGTCTCGGCAACCTGCATGGAAGCCAACCGGCTGGCGTTCTCGCTGGCGAGAGATTCGGCGAATGCCCTGTACAAAGACGCGAACAGATATTCCCGGATGAGCGCCTGGAATAACTCGGTCTCATCCATCGTGAACATCGGAATCGTATGTCCCGGCCAGCGCTTGACCCTCAGCCCGTTGATCCACTCCCGGTCCACCGGAAGCAGCCTCTCACCGCGCACCCGGTACCATCCGCCCGAGACGGGCCGCGCATAGAACAGCACCACCATTTCTATGCCCCGCTTGAAATGCCACTCCTCCACGTGGTGCAGAATCTCCTCCACCGCCCCTGTTATGCCTGCGATCGCGCCCGGCACCTGCACGGTCGACTCCGGCGATGCCGCCAGATTATCCATCTGCGCGGCCGCCCGCACGCCGACCGCAATCGTCGCCTGGTCTACGCGTTTGACCGCCATTCTTCGCATCGCCAGCGCGGCGTGCGAAACCACCTGGTCGTTTAAGGGTCCGCACATCCCCTGATCCGATCCGAAGATCACCGCGCCAAGCTTCCGTCCTCCGGCATGTTTCGGAGGCAAGGCGTGCTGCGGCAGCCGCTGTAAAGCAACCTGCAGACCCATTTCGACCGTGGTGGTGTATTCGGCCACTGCACGCGCGGCCTGCTCGTATTGCCGTATATTCACCCCGGCCAAAGCCTTCATCGTTTTCACGACGGAATGCAGTTCATCGGTAACCTTGAGGGCGCGCCGGAGCGACTCCGCGGTGTCCATGGTTAACCGACCGCCGCTTTCGCCAGGCTCACGACCGCCTCGCGATGTTCCTTGTCCAGCTTGCTTCCCGCCTCGATCAGTTGAATCACCTGCGGGAGTTCGGTAATCAGACGTTCCTGAATGCGCGCGGACGCCTCGACGATCCGCTCCGGGGCGAGATTATCGAAAACCCCATCCGTGGCAGCCAGCAGGATAGCGATCTGACAGGATGGCGTCAGCGGATCGAACTGCGCCTGCTTCAGCGCCTCACGCACCGCCCGTCCCCGGGCAAGCGTGGTGCGGGTTCGCTCGTCCAGACGCGACCCGAACCGCGAAAACACCTCAAGCTCTTCGAACTGCGAATAGAACAAACGCAGATCGCCCGCGACAGCGCGGTATGCCGGCAACTGAGCTTTCCCGCCCACGCGTGACACCGACCAGCCCACGTCCACGGCCGGCAGGATGCCTTTCCGGAACAACTCGGGCGTCAGATAGATCTGCCCGTCCGTAATCGAAATCAAGTTCGTCGGAATATACGCCGAGATATTCTGCTCCTCCGTCTCGACGATGGGAAGCGCGGTAAGTGAACCTCCGCCCAGTTCCCCGCAAAGATGCGTCGAGCGTTCCAGCAGCCGCGAATGAATGTAGAAGATATCTCCCGGAAAACTCTCCCGGCCGGGCGGTCTTCGCAGCAGCAGCGACAACTCCCGGTAGGCCCGCGCGTGCCCGCTCAGATCGTCGAGCACGATGAGGGCATCCCGTCCGCGCCGCATGAAATACTCGCCCATCGCCATGGCGGCGTATGGCGCGGCGAACTGCAGTCCCGGGGGCGAATCCCCGGCTGCCACCACGACGATCGAATACTTCATCGCATCGCGCCGGCGCAGATCCTCAATTACTCCCGCCACCGATGACGTTCGCCGGCCGATCGCGCAGTAGATACAAACGACGTCCTGATCCTTCTGATTGAGGATGCAATCGACGGCGATTGCGGTCTTGCCGGTCTGCCGGTCTCCCAGAATCAGTTCCCGCTGCCCGCGTCCGACCGGAATGAGGGCATCGATCACCTTCGTCCCCGTAGACAGAGGTTCCATCACCGGCAGACGTTCCATGATTGACGGGGCGTCGCATTCAATCGGCGAACGGAACTGCGCCTTCACCGCGCCAGCCTCGTCCAGCGGCCGCCCCAGTGGATCCACCACGCGCCCCAGCAGGCCCTCGCCCACGGGCGTGTCGAGGACCCGATGCGTGCGGCGCACCTCGGTGCCCGATTCGATGCCCGTACAGTCGTCCAGCAGGATGACGCCGATCTCCTCGGCATCGAGATTGAAAACCATCCCGCAAACGCCACCGGCAAACTCGATCAGTTCCTCCGACTGAGCGCCGGGCAGCCCCGTCACGCGCGCGACCCCGCGGCCGACGAAGTTTACGACGCCGTACTCCTGCAACTGCGGCCGGAATGCCGCGCCGGCGGAGGCGCTCTGAAATGCCTCCAGTGTTTCATCGAGGATGCCGCTGTACGTGCCCATCAGCCCGCCATCTGAAGAGCACCCTCGTGCGAATGCTCGAGGGACTCGCGCACCGTGTCCTCGATCGACGCGAGGTAGCTGTCCACGTTCCAGCCGATTTTCCGCCCGCCCGCGCGCAGTTCGATTCCCCAGCCCAGGGAAGAATCGCGCACGAACTCCAGCGTTGCTTCACCGAGCACCCGCTGGATCTCGGCCCGCTCTTCGCCACTGAGCTCGGCGGCCGTCATTACCTGCACCGGACCGCTGCCCGTCATTTCCCGCAACAAGGAAACATCCGAGGAGCGCAGCCGCTCGACGAAAGCGCGCACCGCGGATTTTTGCAGATCGGCGCAGGCCAGATCGGCCAGCGCATTCCTGACGATGGCGGCGATCTGAGTTACGGTGCGCTGCCGGGCCTCCTGCGCGAAGACGGTCTTCTCGCGATCCACCTCGTCCAGCCACTTTTTCTCCAGCGCCTGCACGGCTTCGCGTGTTTCCCGCGTCAGGCGCGTTCGAAGCTCATCCGCTTCGCTTTGCGACCGGGCAAGCAGCGCGGCCCGGTTCCGCTCCTGCTCAAGCTGCTGAGACTGGAGGACCCCGGCCGCCGTCTCAGCCTGCCGCCTCTTCTCTTCCACCTCCGCCAGGCGGCCCGCAATGCGGCTTTCACGCCCGTCGATCGCTTTCACCAGGCGTCCGAAGAAGAAGTGCTTCATCAGCACCACCAGCACCAGGAAGTTGACGAGCTGCGCCGCAACGGTGAACCAGTCGATCAGCATCGTCTAACCTCCGCTTTTCGCGATTATGTGATTCCAGAACGGATTGGCGAAGATCAGAATGATCGAAATAACGAAGCAGTAAATCGCCAGCGATTCGATCATCGCCAGTCCGATAAACAGCGTCCGGCTCAAGGTGCTCGCCTCGTCCGGCTGCTGCGCGATCGACCCGAGCGCCTGCATGATCACTTTCATTTCGCCGAAGGCGGGCATAATCGAGCCAACCACCATGCAAAGCACCGAGGCTCCGATCGAAATAGCCGCAATCACCGTCACGTTATCCATGTAAAGAATCCCCTTGCCCGTCCCCGGGCCCGCGCTGAACCGCCGCGGCGATGTACACCATGGCCAGAATGGAGAAAATGTAGGCCTGAATCATTCCGGTGAGCAGACCGAGCGCCTGTATAAGCACCGGGAAAAAGAGCGGGATCACCGAGAGCAGAATCCCTGCGATGAGCGATCCGCTCATCACGTTTCCGAACAACCGCAGCGCGAGCGCCAGGTTCCGCGACGTTTCACTCAGCAAGTGCAGCGGCAGCATAACAAACGTGGGGCTCAGATAATGCCGGAAATAACGCACAAACCCCTGGCTCATCACGCCAAACACCGGCACCGCCACACCCACCGACATCGCCAGCGCGGCGGTGGTGGACAGCGAACCGGCGGGCGCGTGCCACGCCGGCACGATGTCCAGCAGGTTGGAAACCGCGATGAACAGAAACAGCGTTCCCACAAACGGCAGGTATTGATCGCCGCCTTCCGGACAGATTTCGCGGATCTGCCCGCGAATAACCTCGACGATGACCTCAAGCGCGTTCTGCCAGCGCGAGCGCGGACCGTCGCCCTCATCGATGTTCCGGGTAACCAGCCACGACATGACAGCCAGCAACGCCATCACGATCCACGTGCACAGAATCGTCGCATTCAGGTGAACAAAACCCCAGCGCCACAGCACGATCTGATCCGGTGTTATGTGCATCGCGCTACCCATCTCGATACCCCGAAGCGCGCCGCGAGGAAGCCCGCCAGACACAGCGCCGCGTTCCGCCAGTCCCCGCGCGACGCCAGCAGGAATCCCGCGACCGCAAGAACCACTCGTATCCAGAAGCTGCCCAGCGTCAGGATCACGGGATGACGCGCCGTGGCAAGGCGTCTTACTGTCGCCCAAAGGCCGCCAAAGAAGAGAATCCCCGTCGTCAGTCCGGTCACCGCAGCAAGAACCATGCTCATTTCGGATCCCCCGTAATATGAATCCAGGCGTTCACGCAGCCGAGGAGCAATCCGCCGAAAAGCAGCATGACGGTCCAGGAAAACCGGCTGGGCCAGCGGTTGTCGACCCAGACTCCGGCAGCAGCGCCCACCACCGTGGGTACCGCGATCGACCACCCCACCGAACCCAGGATTGCGATGGCGCTCCAGTGGCTGCTCTTGCTCTCGCGCGCCCGCAGCATACGTTCCTGCTTGACGCCCACTTCCCGAAGCAGCCGCTGATCGGGCGTTTCAGCCATTCTTCTCCGCCTGCAGCAGGTGCCGCACCAGGTCCGCTTCCAGCCGGGATTCCAGTTCGCGCCCCTGCCTCTCGCGTTCCGCGCGTTCCCCGAACTGCGCTTCGACATTCTTTTTGAGTTGTCCGAGATCGCCGCCCCGCACTGCATTCCGCGTCGATATCGAAACCTCAGCCCCGCATTTGACCAGAATCCCGTGATCGATCGCCAGATATTCTTCCGCCGCCCCGCACGGCTGAAATCTGAGGATGCCGGGCACCAGCGCCGTCACAAAATCGATATGCCTGGGCAGAATTCCAAACCAGCCGTCGCGCGCCTCCGCGCGTATCCGCGACACTTTCTCTTCGAAGAGAACCTCCGCCGGCATCCGCACCTTGAGCGTCATGACTTCCGCACCTCGGCGATCGACCCGATCATGTAGAGCGCCTGTTCCGGATAACTGGAAAACTCGTCGTTCAGAATGCGCTCGCACCCGTCGAGCGTTTCATCGAGCGTCACCAGCTTGCCCGCCTGACCGGTAAACTGCTCCGTGACGAAGAATGGCTGCGTCAGGAAGCGTTCGATGCGGCGCGCGCGATAAACGGTCTTCCGGTCCTCCGGCGACAGCTCTTCGATCCCCAGCATCGCGATGATGTCTTTCAACTCCTCGTATCCCGCCAGCGTTTTGCGAACCTCCTGCGCGATCTTGTAGTGCCGCGCGCCCACAACCTGAGGCGTGGTCATTTTCGAGCCCGAGCGAAGAGGATCGATCGCCGGATAAAGCCCCTCGCTGGACCGCTTGCGCGACAGGACAATCGACGCCGAGAGATGACTGAAGGTGTGAACGGCCGAGGGATCGCCAAAGTCATCCGCCGGTACATAAACAGCCTGCACGGAAGTGATCGCCCCACTGGCCGTATTGCAGATCCGTTCTTCAAGGTCCGCCAGTTCGGTCGCCAGCGTCGGCTGATAGCCGAGACGCGAGGGCAGTTGCCCCATCAGGCCCGAAGTCTCTGAACCCGCCTGAATGAACCGGAAGATGTTGTCGATCAGCAGCAGGACGTCCTGCCGGGCATCGTCGCGGAAGTACTCCGCCATCGTCAGAGCCGCGTGGCCGACCCGGAACCGCGCGCCGGGCGGTTCATTCATCTGTCCGAAGACCATCGCCGTCTTGTCGAGCACGCCGGCCGCTTGAATCTCGCGGTAGAGTTCCTCGCCTTCGCGGCAGCGCTCGCCGATTCCGCAGAACACGCTGACGCCAGCATGGTGTCCGATCACGTTGTGGATCAGTTCCATGATCAGGACCGTTTTCCCCACGCCCGCGCCGCCAAACAGACCGCCCTTCCCGCCCCGTTCCAGTGGCGACAGGAGGTCGATAGCCTTAATCCCGGTGATGAAGACTTCCGAAGTGGTCGCCCGCCGCATCAATGAAAGAGGCGTCGCGTGAATGGAGCGCCATTCCGCGTTTTCGATGGGAGGCAGCCTGTCAATCGTCTCGCCAAACACGTTGAACATGCGTCCCAGCGTCGCGGGTCCGACCGGAACTTTGAGGGTTTCACGGCGATCCGTGACCGGCGCGCCTCGCGACAGACCCCGTGTGGAAGTTAAAGCGATGCCGCGCGCGGTGTGCGAGTCGAGGTGGGAAGTGACTTCAATGACGACCCGGTCCTTCCCTCCGGTAGAGAGGACGTGAAACAGGGCGGGCATCGGCCCGGGAAAGTGAACATCGACGACACTACCCCTGACGGCCTCCACGGTTCCGTGCGGTAGCGCACCCAT
This sequence comes from Bryobacteraceae bacterium, assembly GCA_035552315.1. Lineage (GTDB taxonomy): Bacteria > Acidobacteriota > Terriglobia > Bryobacterales > Bryobacteraceae > BOG-234. Next base: position 1,265 of record DASZLO010000095.1, on the reverse strand, counting down.
ACACGGGTGGAAAGGCAAGCGTGGGTCCAAACGCGAACGGCGCGCAGGGCGCACTTTCGGCCGATACTGCTCCGGCGGGCTGCGCGAAAGCGCTCAGGTTTTCGCGCGACAAAGCAGCGCTTTGACTCTTCCAATCCCGGACATTTCCCATCCACATGCTCGTGTGTCTTGTTTCAGCAGAATATGATTAACAATACGAGAGGTTTTATGACCAGGAGAATCAATATCACGCCGAGTGCTGGACCAAATAGTGTCAAAGGAAACCGCCGCGGTCTCATCTCAGATGCCGTGCCGCGTTACGTTTCCAGCCGTGGCGACGGCAATCTGGCCGCGCGACTCAAAAGTGGCTATCTGGCCAATGCCCGGCGGGATTTGGAGATCGCGCAGGAGTGGTTTCCGCTTGAGGAAGAAGCATGCCAACGCACCGCAACGCCCGCGCAAAGCGCGAAAAGCAGTTTCTCCCTACGGAGGCGACATCATTCTGATCAACTTCGAGTCGACTATCGGAGCTGAGATCAGAAAGGCCCGGCCCGCTTTGCTATCGAGCCAAGTATGTCAATAATCTACGGCAACCAATGCGATTTGAGGTTGTTCCGTCGGGCTTATCTGCAAGTTTCCGAGGAACTGACGAGGACAAAGGGACTATTGCGGCGAGATGGGTCTATTAAACCCTGTCCGCCCTTGGAACCGTTCCGTAGTTGTCTTGCAGCCGAGGTTCACAGGCAGTTCTGGAAACCGGGTGATCCTCGTCTCGTGCTACTCGCGGAGTCTCACGTCTTTACAGATGAGACTGACCTTGCCTGCAAAATAGCGATCAACACCTTGCCCCCAGATATTCAGAAGAGTTCGTCTCAGTTTGTTCGCCTGATCTACTGTCTTGGCTACGGAGAGAACGTGCTTGTGCGCGGCAGGTTCGTGCAGCCGAATTCCGGCACGCCCCAATACTGGAGGATCTTCGGTCAATGTGCTGGAACCGCAGCGAATTCGGACGGAAGCCTCCGATGGAAAATTTCCACACTGCGGGCGCTGAAAGCGCGTGGTATATGGCTGGCAGATGCATCCATATATGCGTGTATGAATCCGCGATATCCACAGTCAGATCCACGGCAACACCTCGCCAGATATAGCCAAAGTCTTTATCGGAAGGTGCTCAATCTTTCTTGGCAATACGTCAGGACCACGATTCAGGGATGCCCTGAAATCTGGACCATTGGCGATGGCGTTCATCGGGCGATTTGCGATCCGATCTTGAACCGGTCCAAATG
>DASZLO010000094.1:0-33674 GCA_035552315.1 Bryobacteraceae bacterium | reverse complement strand
GACGGACTTTCCGATCTCTATGTCGCCAACGATTTCGGTCCCGATGAGTTGCTTTGGAATCACTCGACGCCGGGACATATCAAGCTGCAGTTGCTGAAAGGCGAAAAGGGATTCTTCACTCCGGAGTCGATGGTCGTCGGGGACGATTCGTTCAAGGGCATGAGCTCGGACTTTGGCGATGTCAACAACGACGGCATCTTCGACATGTTCATCAGCAACATCTCTTCGCCCTTCGGGATGTCGGAGAGCCATTTCCTGTGGGTCAGTACAGGCAGGGCGGATCAGGCGAGCAAGATGGCGAAAGGAATCGCGCCCTGGGTGGACCGCGGGGACGCCCTCGGGGTATCGCACAGCGCGTGGGGCTGGGATACGCGCTTCGAGGACTTCGATAACGACGGCACGCTCGAACTCGTGCAGGCTACCGGGTTTATCAAAGGAACGGTGGACCGGTGGAATGACCTGGGCCAGTTGGCCGCCGCCAACGATCTGCTGGTGAAGTATCCGCAGGTCTGGCCGAAATTCGGTCCGGGCTCCGAAGTCGATGGCCATTACCCGAGTCCGTTTTATGCCATGGGAAGCCAGGGGCGCTACGTGAATATCGCCACGTCGGTTTTGCCGGGTTTTACGCCGGCGGCGCGGGGCATCGCGGTGGGCGATGTGGACGGGGACGGTTATCCCGAAATGGTTTTTGCGAACATCTGGGAAGACTCGACCTACATCAAGAACAAGACTGCGGGAAACAAATTTCTGGGCGTGCATTTTCTGCTTCCGGTGGCCTCCGATGCGAACGGCGGCGGCATGAAAATTCATGACGGGCACCCCGCCTGGCGCGAGGGCACACCCGCCATTGGAACGTTTGTGGAAGCCGATGTCCCCGGCGGCCAGAAACAGATCCGTCAGGTGGATGGCGGCAACGGACACTCGGGACAACGCAGCCCCGAGATTCGCTTCGGTCTGGGCCAGACTACCGCATCCGAAATTCCTTTGAAGATTACCTGGCGGGACCTGCAAGGCGGCTTGCATCATGACGAGCTGGCCCTGACGCCGGGTTATCACACCGTTATTCTGGGGACCAAACCGTGAGCGAGCGCAAGATTCCGAAGAGAAAGCAGAATATTCCGGTCGTGATCGCGGTCCTCGCCGTGGTCGGGATTCTGGCGGGCTTCTCCAGGCTTCCCAGCGCGGATCCCGGCGAAGTCTCGCGCCTTGCCGCCCACTTCAAGTTCGAATGGCAGTATCTGCCGCCGGCGCCCGTCCCTGAAGGAGGCGTTGTATTCCCCGTAAACAAGAGCGCCAAGCAGCTGCGCTATTACCTCAACATGGTGGGAGCTTCCGCCGCTTTCGGTGACCTCGATGGCGACGGGTTGCCCAACGATCTGTGTGCGACCGATGTGCGCGCCAAGTCCATAACCGTCGCGCCGGCGCCCGGGACAGGCAACCGCTATCCCCGGTTCAGCCTTGAGTTCGGGCCGGCTTTCGATCGCGTCACCGAATACCCCAGCCTCTGCCGGATCGCGGACATGAACGAGGACGGGCTGGCCGATATATTCGTGGCTTTCTGGGGCCGTCCGCCGATGCTTCTGTTGCGCCGCGCGCCCGAAGATCTCAAGCCTGGCGCACCGTTATCCATGGCGTCGTTCAAGGTTGTCGAACTGGTGCCCGGTCTCTCGGAGCGCTGGTGGTCTTCCACCGCGACGTTCGCTGACATCGACGGTGACGGTCACCAGGACATCGTGATGGGGAACTACTTTGCCGACGGCAACGAGTTGACGGACGCGAATTCCGACAAGCCCGTGGAGATGAATGAAGACTTCACGCGGGCGCGCAACGGCGGCAAGAGCAGGATTTTCCTCTATGCAGGCAGCAAGTCCGGGGCAGATCCGTCGGTGGTTTATAAAGAGGTTGCGAATCCCTTCCCGGGCGACGGCGCACATGCCTGGACCCTGGCAGTGGGAGCCGCCGATCTCGATCGCGACGGGCTTTCCGACCTGTATATCGCCAATGACTTCGGGCCGGATGAATTGCTGTGGAACCACTCCACGCCCGGGCACGTTCAGTTGCAGCTGCTGAAGGGTGAAAAAGGCTTCAACATCCCCGAATCCATGGTCGTCGGCGAGGATTCGTTCAAGGGCATGAGTTCGGATTTCGGCGATATCAACGGTGACGGCATTTTCGATATGTTCATCAGCAACATCTCTTCGCCGTTCGCCATGTCCGAAAGCCACTTCCTCTGGGTCAGCACCGGGACCGATCAGATGGCCAAGATGTCCAAGGGGATTGCGCCCTGGGTGGACCGCGGCGACCAGCTCGGTGTATCGCACAGCTCCTGGGCTTGGGACACCCGCTTTGAGGACATGGACAACGACGGCGTGCTCGAACTTCTCCAGGCAACGGGCTTCGTGAAGGGGAATGTAAATAAGTGGGCCGACTTTGGCCAGTTCGGCACCAGCAACGACATGCTGGTGAAAAATCCGGCTAACTGGCCCCGCTTCGACCGGGGATCGGACCTCGACGGTCACAGCCCGAGTCCCTTCTATGCTTTGGGAAGCCGGGGACGTTACGTTAACCTGGCCACTTCGGTATTGCCGGGCCTCACGCCGGCCGGCCGCGGTATCGCTGTGGGTGATGTGGATGGCGATGGTTATCCCGAATTTGTCTACGCCAATATCTGGGAAGACTCGGCCTACGTGAAGAACAAGGGCTCAGGAAACAAGTTTCTGGGCCTGCACCTCCTGCTTCCGCTGGCGGACGCAGGCAAGAGCGAGGGAATGAAAATTCATGACGGACACCCCGGCTGGCGCGAAGGCACGCCGGCCATCGGAACCTTCGTCGAGGCCGATGTACCGGGCGGCCAGAAGCAAATCCGGCAGGTGGACGGCGGCAACGGACATTCGGGACAAAGAAGCCCTGAGATTCGTATTGGTTTGGGTCAAACGGCCGCCTCGGAAATCCCGGTGAAAATCACCTGGCGGGATTTCCAGGGCGCGGTTCATCATGACGCGCTGGCCCTCGCGCCCGGCTATCACACCGTCGTATTGGGATCTGCAGCAAGTACCAAGGAGGAAAAGCAATGAGCGCCCCCGCAATCAGCAATCCGGCAGTAAGCGCGCCGGCAGCGAGCACGCCCCCCAAAAAACGCGATCCCCGCATGGGTCTCCGCACGTCGGCGACGCTGGCGACGATTTTTGTGATTTTCGGCCAGACCTGGTTCGGCTTCGAGCAGTCGGTGGCGCAGGTTCTCGTTTGTTTGATCGCGGGGCACGCCTGCGCCTTCTTTTTCGAATGGGTGGATGCCAAGGCGAATAACGATGCGCCGGCGTTCGCGGGCGGCGGCTGGAAGAAGGTGCTGGACTGGTCGCTCTCGGCGCAAATGACTTGCGTCACCTTATCCTTCCTGATGTATTACAACCGGCAGTTGTGGATCGGAGCTTTGGCGGTCGCGCTGGCCATCGGATCGAAATACGTTTTTCGCGTGCGGAGTAACGGACGTTTGCAGCACTTCATGAATCCGTCCAACTTCGCGATTGTGGTGGTGCTGGCGACTTTCAAGTGGGTCGGCATTCTTCCCTGGGCCTTTACAACCAATCTGAAAGGCTTCTGGGATGCGCTCGTCCCCATCGTGATCGTGATGCTGGGATTCCGGTTAAACCTGTTGTTCACCGGCCGGCTGCCTCTGATTGGCGCATGGCTCTTCACGTTCATCGCGCAGGCGATGTTCCGCTCCTGGCGGATTGACACGCCGCTGGCCGGCCAGCTTGTGCCTCTGACCGGCGTGGCGCTGGTCCTTTTTACGCTGTATATGATTACCGATCCGCAGACTTCACCTTCCAACAAACGCAGTCAGGTGATTTTCGGATCCGGGATCGCGATCGTTTATTCGCTGCTTTTTGACATCTTCCATCTGCAGTACACGTTGTTCTACGCGGTCACCATCGTGTGCGCGACGCGCGGGCTTTTGCTTTACATCGACAGTAAGCGCGAGCAGTCGCCGCAGTCCACGCCGATCGCGGTACCGCCGGCGGCCCGAGCCGCGCAGGTAGCGGGCTAGGCCATGAGCACGCCCAGTCTTCCCCTGCTGACCCGGCTGAAAAGCCGCGCCATGAGTCTGCCTCATAAAGAGGCGAGTTTGTCCCATCAGGGCTTTCCCGGTCAGCATTCCCCCAGCCGGGAGCACCTCGAAAAGGTCCTGCTCAGCTTTGTCGACGGTTACAATCTGGCGGTGGTGGAGTCCGATCCGAAGGCGCTTGTCCGCCGACTGGAAGATTCGATGGCCCCGGAATACGTTGGCTTCGCCTTCGAAGGCACAGGTTTGTACTTCGCCGTAATGGATCTGATGATCCCTGGATCGAAGCGCCTGGACCGCTTCACGCACGCCGAAGGCGGATCACACGATTACATCGCCATGGTCGGCGCGGGCTTCGCGATTTCCCGGGTGCCTTTCGGGCTGAGCCGCATCGAGACTTACCAGAAGAGACTCGACGAGTTCACCGCTTTCCTGCTGGCGGACGGCTACGGATTCCACGACGGGTTCTTCAACTGGAGAGACTGGGCGGACGGGCGCAAACCATCTCCCGAATGTCTGACTCACCAGAACCGCCTGCTCTACGATTCCGGCGTGGCGCGGGCGATGTGGTGGGTTTACGGAGCCGATCCGGCAAGTATTGCCGCCGCTATCTCGCGTTTCGACGAAGAGCGACGGGCCGAGATGTGGGCAGGCGTCGGCGTGGCGCTTTGTTATGCCAGCGCTGGCCCGGGCATTCCGAATCCCTGCGCGGAACTGCTGGAAGCTGCCGGACCCTATCGCTACGATGTCCTGACCGGCCTTCCCTTCGCCGCGCACATGCGCTGGAAAGGCGGAAATCCCGCGCCATGGACCACGCGCGCGTGCGAAGAACTCATCGGGATGTCGGTAGAAGAAGCTTCCGGCATGGTAGTTACCGCCCTGAATGCGTTTCTGGACTCCTGGAAAGGCCCGAAGGGCGACCGCTGGGCTCACGGATACCTCGCGGTCCGGGAGCACCTCAGACAGAGCCTGGTGGCCCGGCTTGAGATGAAGTCGCACTCCGCCGCGGCTTACTAACTTAAGACATCCCGCTGGTCTTAACGTCCTTGTCGAACATCCGCATCATGACCTTGCGGATACTGAGGAACAGATTGACGCCGATCAGGAACTGATAGGGACCCCACATCAGCACTTCCTTACAGGCGCTCCAGATATCGGTCACATTTTTGGCGATCGGCACCATGAACGGCTCGATAAACGGGTAATGGCTCAGCAGGTGCCACGACAAACTCTGGTTATGTGTGACAAGATGCCATAACAAGTCGAGGAAACCCCCGCCCAGCGTGAAGAACACGAACATGATCATCGCGCGCAGCACAACAGAGACTGCGTAGACGAACTTGTCCACCATCATGGAGAAGTGGAACGGCGGCTGGTCCAGCCAGCGCTGCGCCAGATACATCGCCCGGTTGCCCATGTCCATCATCTGCTCGAAGGTTCGGTAGTCGTCCGGCGTCGGTCCCTTGAACATCAGGTCCTGCGCCCGCTTCCGCACCCGTTTGCGCGCCGCTTTACCCGCGGTGATCAGATAGGCGCGGTGCTCTTTGAAGGCGTTGATGCGTCCGTACAACCGCGCGCCAATGGTTTCATAGAGCAGGGTGGAACGGATCATCCGCAGCGTGTTCAGCGCCAGCGGAACGTTGTACTCCCGGGCCAGTTCCAGGTATTTGATCCAGACCCGCGCTGAAGTGCGCTCCCACCATTGGGTGTGCTTGCTCTTGAACGCATTCAGATCTTCCCAGAACAGGTTCTCCAGCCGTTTGCTCAGTTCGTCGATGTCGATGGGCGGGAGCGGCTCCAGCAGCGCCATGGCGCTCTGCACCATGCGGCCCACGTCCTCCTGCTGGTGATAGTAGGAGAACTGCCGCCAGATGTTGCGCTCACGCGAGGTGTAGACGCCGCACGCGCCAAAATCGATGAACACCAGCCGGCTGTCTTCCTGAACCACCACATTGGAAGGATGCGGGTCGGCATGAAACAGCAGGTTCTCGAAGACGCCGAACTGGTTGGCGCGCAGCAGGCGGCGGGCGACCAGTTCCGGTTCAATCCCTTTTTCTTTCAGCAGCAACAATGCCGGCTCGTCGTGTTGTTCCACGGCATTCAGTAGTTCGCGCAGCCAGACGCCGCCCACGAACTCAGTAACCAGGATGTCTTCGCAGGATAGTTCCGGATAGACCTTGGGCGCGCTGACAAAGTCCATGCGCTTGTGCACGCGGCGGCGGAACAGTTCCGTATAGCGGCATTCCTTGCTGAAATCAAGCTCATCGAGCAGCATTTGCCGGAAATCGTAAAGGAAATTATGCGAAAGCCCGGGGCGGATGAAGGTGAAAAACTCCAAAGTCTGCAGCACCAGACCCAGAGCCGCGCAGTCAGCCACAAAGGTCTCGCCGATCTTAGGCCGCCGGACCTTGATGGCCACATAGTCGCCGTTTTCAAGGTAAGCCGAAAACACGCAGGCCACTGACGCCGAGCCGATCGGAACCGGATTAAAATCCTTGAATACCTCGCCCAGCGGCCGGCGCAGAAACTGTTCGATGCGGCCGATCGCGTACTCCACCGGATACGGCGTCATCCGGTCCAGCATCTTGGACAGTTCTACTGTGTACTCGTACGGCAGCAAATCGATACGCATCGCAAGCTGCTGGCCCAGTTTCACCGCGCTGCCGCCCAGCGATTCGATGGATTTGCGGAGGCGTACGGCGCGGCGCTCGAGCGAATCGCGGCCGCGAATCTTGTCCCAACCCAGCTCGGTCAGCCATTTCAGAGCGGTCCAGGTATAGATGAAAAGCCGGGCAAACATCTGCGCCCGGTTGGTTTTCCACTCTCCCTGATGCATTCGCGAGGGTGGCACCTGCGGCAGAATGTCGGCCTGCAGCCGTTTCCGGACGTCGGGCGGCAACAGGCTTTTGGACCGTCGATTTCTTTCGGGCGGAGGAGCGGCGGGGTTCTTTTGAAACTCCGCGCGGAGTGTATCTCCGCTGAAACCGTTCTGTCGAGGGGGCGCCTGACCGGCGGAATCGCGCTGCCCCAGCGCCTTCTCCACGGCGGAGCTGATGCTGGCGATGCGGCGGGGAGTGAGCCTGACTTGGACCGGCTCGGGCGGCGGACCACCCGGTTTACCGTTTACGTAGCCGGTTTTCGGAAGCGATACCGGTTCTTCCACAGGACCGTCGCCGTTGGTAGGAGTCATGGAAATTCAATGCGGGGCTGCCCGGCCAGGCGCCGGGCACATGCCATCAGGAGGCCTGATGCAGGGTACCCGGCCGGCACATGCGGACGTCCAGCCGGGCCCCGCGAAAACTAGCGGAACATCGGCGGCGAGAACATCTTCACGGCATCGCGAATCTGCTTGGATGCCTTGCTCTTGTTCACGGTCTTAACAAACTGATACGGCACGTCGCTCGCTTCTTTGATGCCCTTGCTGTAGGCCTTGGTCCAGTTCTTGACGGCGTCTTTCACCGCGCCGTCGCGTTTCTTGAATGACGAAGCCCGGCTGCGCTCTTTGTAAGTCGTGAAGGTGGCCGCAACGGCATCACCCATGGAGGCGGCAGCCTTGCTGATGCCACGCTCAATCTCCTGAGCACCCCGCGTGCGGCGGCTGTACTTGCGTTTTTCCTGAGGCAACTCCGCTGTTTTGAGCGATTCTGTGCTCGCCGGAGTATGGCCCGTAATGGTTTCCTGAGCGCCTGCTGACTGCTTGAGATCTGCCATTTGCGTTCTCCTTCTTGGACTGTCGGAAGCTTACTGCCCGAGATATTTCACGCGACGGGGAAACCGTCACTTCATCATATTGAAAGGCATCAGGCTGCGGGTCCGCTTCGGCTTCTTGCGGTACAGCACCACCACCGGAACCAGTTCTTTGCTGGCTAATTCCGGAGACTTCGCCCGAATCTCGTCCAGAACGTGAGCCACGTCCTCCATGAGGGGGCCTGCGCCGTTCTTAAGCGCCTTGAGATCTTTGCTTTTCTGCTTGCCCATGTCAACGACAACCGGGGCAACTGTTGCGGTCATATTTAAACCTTTCCCGAGGCTATCTGCGCCTCGCGCAGACTCTCAGCCATGTTAGTAACGGGTACCATAGTACGCGCAACCAAGTCAAGAAAGCCGCGTCGTCTGGCGCGCCGGCCAGACAACCGTAGTTTCGGAACTTGACTGATGTCGTGCAAACTTGGGTTACAATGTGCTGAGCTATATGCCCTACTTCTGTATGCAGTACCGGGTACTGTTTCACGACACGATGGCATACGGCTCGCACCACCATACTGCGAATTTCAAATTCCAGAACATCGCCCGCGAGACCTTTATGTTCGATGCCAAGGTCGGTCCGGGAGGGTGGGAGGAGCAGTCAAAAGGCATTCTGCTGATGACGCGCGAGGCCTACAGCCTGAATTTTTCTCCCGTCGGGCTGGGGCAATGTGTAGCGATTCTGCTGACTTACGAGGAACTTTCGCGCAGTACCGTGCGCCTGTGCTTCCGTGTCATGAACCAGGAAGGGCAGCCGGTCTCGTGCGGCTACCAGACAATAATTCCGCTAAATAAAGACACTCAGGAAGTAATGCTTGCCCCTATGATTGTCACTCAGTATCTGAGTGCGGAAAGGGAGTCGAACCTGATCGAGAAGCTGACAGCCCCGCCTTTTGCGGAGCGTTTACATGCTGGCGGCAAGTCGGTCAGGGAAATTTTCCCCGAATCAATCCGGCGTCTCGGCAAAGTTATCGCCAACGCACCCCGGGAGACGGCGTATCCGAAAATCATTGACGAAGCGTTGAACGAGTACGCATTTTAGGGGCAGCGATTATGGATGATGCGGCAGCTGCAGGAAAATTAGTCTTTACATTCCCTGGGCAGGGTTCGTATCACTCCCCGGTTCTCGAAGAGTTGTTCCGGAACTATCCCTACCGCGCTCAGTTCGAGGCCGCGAGCCGGATAAGCCGCCGCATCCTCGGGCACGAATTTCTCCCTCTAGCGGCAGGCGCCCCCGGGGAGCGCGAACAGGCTCTGAAGGCGTGCCCGGCTCTCGACCAGGTAGCCATCTATGTCACCGATGTTTTGATCGCGGATCTGCTGATGAACGCCGGGATCCGGCCCGATCTGCTGCTGGGGCACAGTTTCGGTGAACTCGCCGCTCTGGCTGCCGGTGGCGCCTATTCCTTCGAAACAGGTCTGAAGATCGTCTGCCAGCGCTCGGCCGCCCTTGAGCCTCTTGGCGCGGCGGGCAAGATGGCCGCGCTTACCTGCGGGGCAGAACTGGCGGCGCGGCTGATCGAGGCCTGCGGCGCGCAGACTCTGCAGATCGCGGTTGTCAATCACGATCGTCAGACTGTTGTCTCGGGCGACGAATCCGAAATGCAAAGGCTGGCTGCGTCCGCCGCCGGGCAGGGAATTGGACTGACGCTGCTCCGGTCGCGTTATCCGTTCCACTCGGCGCTTCTTGCCCCGGCGGTTTCGCCGTTCCGCGCAGCCTTATGCTCGTATTCGTTTCAGCACCCGTCCACACCCGTCTTCCTCGGCACGGAGGATCGGTTCTATGGCCCCGACTGCGATCTGGCCGATGTCTTATCCGCCCAGTTAATCCGCAAGCTGGACTTCGCCGGTGTTCTGGCCGGGCTCTCCCGGTCCGGCTTCAGCCGCTTCATTGAATGCGGGGCCGGGGACGTTCTGACCGGCATTGCATCGAAGGCATTAAATGGAAAACCTGGACTGATTTGCCGGGCCTCTGCCCGGCCGGACACGGGTGTGGCCGCTGGCCTTGCCGTCATTCTGGGGGATTTCCAGCGCGGCCTGCCCGCACCGGTAATCGATCCGGTTCGCGAATTGATGCTGGACGTCAGGGCCGTGCTGCAGCGGACCGCGCAGGTCCTCGAAAAATCGCCCGCGCCGGTTATCGAAGAAGCCGCAGTTACGGTTCCGCATGCCGCCGAAGTCGAACCTGCGGAAAACGAAAAGCTGCCCTCCGAGCCGATCGCCATCGTTTCGATGGGCTGCGTTCTGCCGGGCGCGCGCGATCCCGAAGAATACTGGGACAACATTCTGCGAGGTATCACCGGAATCGTGGACCCGTCTCACGACGATCCCGCGCTGGCGCAGGATTTTCTGGCTGGCCGCAACGGGGCCGAAATCAGCATCGTTCCCGACAAAACCTACACCCTGCTTTATGGCAGCGTGGGGACCATCCTTTATGACGCGCGCCTCCTTTCGCCGGCCATCGACGAAGCGCGTTTCGAGAAACTCTCCAGAGCGGAAAAGCTGTTGGCGCTTGCCACCGCCCAAAGCCTGGCTGGACTCAAGACCAGTCTTGCGGGGTACGCCGCCGACCGGCTGCAATGCATTCTTGGAAATACGGGCGACGGCTGCGGCGAATATGACGAAGAGTCGCTGTTCGAACGGCTCCATGAACGGCTCCAGATGCTTGAGCCGGATGCCGCGCTGCGCACCAAGTTTGCCGCCGTTTTGAATCGAACGCGCGACAGCGAGTTTACCGGCACTCCTGTTCCGAAATTTCAGGAAGTGCTCAACACCGTTCTGGGCCGCCCGGTCCGAATGTATGGAGTGGACGCGGCCTGCTCTTCATCGCTGTACTCGATCCATCTGGGCATGCGAGCCCTGCAAAATCACAGCGCGGACGCGGTATTTGCCGCCGGCGTCTTCGCTCCCGGTCCGGCCAACAGTGCCCTCTTTGCGCAGTTCCGTGGCCTTACGCCCGCCGCTTGCCGGCCTCTGGACGCTTCGGCCGACGGAGTCGTCTTTGGACACGGTTCCTGCGTTCTGATTCTGAAGCGGCTGACCGACGCCATGGCGGATGGCGATCGCATCCTGGGCGTTGTCCGGGCTGTCGGTGTTTCGAGCGATGGCAAGAGTCCCGCCATCAACGTGCCCCAGAGCAAAGGACAGAGCCTCGCCGTTCGCCGCGCTTACGAAAAATCCGGAATCGACGTCGATACCATCCAGTACGTCGAGGCTCACGCCACCGGAACGCCAGTGGGCGACGCGGTCGAGTTCAAGGCCCTCTGCCAGTCATTGCCGCGCAGCGCCGGTTTTTCGCCGATCGAACTCGGCAGCATCAAATCGCTGATTGGCCATACCGGCTGGGCGGCGGGCACCGCTTCAGTGATCAAGCTGTGCAAGGCGTTTGAGAACAAGACCGTGCCCGGCCAGTACAATTTCACGCAAACCGGTCCGGAGATTCCGCTGGCGGGATCTCAGTTCACTATCTCCACGAACTCTCATGCCTGGCCCGAAAACGTCGCCGGCGTTCCGCGCCGCGCCGCCATTAACGGATTCGGCTTCGGAGGCACCAACGCGCATCTGGTGCTGGAGGAATACGATCCGTCTTATCACAAGAAGCTTTGCGGACGCGCCTCGGTAGTTCCACCCGCCAGACTCGCTGTAATCCACTGCACCTCTCTTTTTCCGGCGCGCGAGGAACTTTCCAGCGCTGAGCCGGACAGTCAGTCCCGCTTCGACCGGAAGCTGCTGCGTCTGCCCCGCGGCAAGATGCTGCTTCCCGACGTTCGCGATCATATGGATCCCAGCCAGTATCTGGTATCTCTGGCGGCCGAGCAGGTGCTCGCGAAGATTCCGGAGCAATGGCCCCTTCTGCGCGGCGAGATCGGCGTGGTGATGGGCGTGGAAGCCAAGACCGAATGCGGCATTGAAATCAACCAGCGGATCTTCCTCGATCGCATACGCCGCCGCGTTTCGGAACAGGCCGAAAACGGATTTTCAGCGGACGCCCTCAGAATTCTCGACCGGCTCAGCGCCGCGATCAAGAACGATATGGCGCCCTCGGGACCTTATACTCTGCCTGGCCTGATGCCCAACCTGGTGGCAGGCCGCGTTTCGCAGATGTTCGATCTGAACGGTCCCAACATGGTGGTCGACATGGGGGCGAACTCGCTGTTCCAGTCGATCGAAGTGGCTGCCGGATTTCTGACGCACGATGAATGCAAGATCGTGCTGGCGGGCGGAATCAATGCCGTCCGCACTGGCCCGGCGGATTTCGAAGGGGCGTTCATGATGGCCCTGACGACCCCGGAGATCGCGAAGCAATATGGACTTCCGGTTGAGTGTTTTATCGATATCGGGGAAAACGGCGGCGTCAAGGCTTCGTCCCCGGAAATCCGGAATTTCCGCGGCGCGCACGGAATGGTGGAAATCTCCAGGGCGCTGAAAAACCATAACGGGCAAACAGTCGGTTTGAGCGGAACATATCCGCCCGTCCCGGCCCAGGTGCCGTTGGCAAAGCCCGCGGACAAGCCCGTTTTCGACAAGGCATCTTTCGACAGCAAGTGGGGCGTGGACAACAGTCCTTACTTCTATGTGCAGGGCACGCCCATCCACTACTTCACGCCGGTCATGGTTCCCGCCGAGCTGGAAAGCGGCGCGCGCACGGTGTCTCTGCGGTCGCGCAAACTTCTTTTCCTGACGGACAGTCCCGCCCGCTGGGTCGATCTGGAACGCTCGGGTGCGCTCGACGGACTGAATTTTCAGGTGCTGGGACCGATGGATTCCGAAGAGGAACTCAACGGCTCGCTCGACCGGCTGGCAGGCTCCTTCGATGCGATCGTGGCGGTCCAGAGTCTGGACGAATCTACCGGATCCTCGATTCTCACTGGCCGTTATTCCGCGCTGGCGGATCTGTTGTTCGCGGTTTGCAAACACAGTTATCAGGCGATCGAGAGTCAGCAGATCTGGGTGGCTTCGGTCAGTCTCGATGCTTTCCGCGGGCAGCATCTGGACCCCAACACCGGCTTGACCGCCGGTTTCCTCAAAGCCCTTGCCCGCGAGTTGCCCAACGCGGTTTGCCGCATTATCAATACCGACGACGCCAGCTTGAGTACGGCGCTTCGCCATGTAGAGGCGGAATTCGGGCGCTCCTCTGACGTATCCGAAATATGTTACCGGGGCGGCCGCCGTTATTCGATTGCGCTGACCAAAGTGGAACAGCTCACAGACGGTTCCGGTCCCGCGCTCGATGCCGGTTCTGTGGTCATCGCGACGGGTGGCGGCCGCGGCGTTACTGCCGTCCTCGCCGAAGAACTGCTCAATCGATTCGGATGCACCGTAATCGCGCTGGGAAGAACTGACCCGGCCGCCGCGCCACGTCATGTTCTGGCAATGGATGAAGGGCAGTTGGTGCAATACGAAGCGCAGTTTTACAAGGAACAGATTGCGCAGGGAACCGGCAAGAAGATCATTGAGCTGAAGAAGCAGTTCAAGGCGTATCAATCCGTGCTCGAAGTGAACCTGACTGTCAGCAGACTGGCCGCGCTCCCCGGCCGGTTCGAATACATCAGCACCGACCTTACGGATGAAAAAGCGGTAGCGGCGATTCTCGAATCCGTATTCCGGAAATATGGACGCGTCGACCTGGTTGTGCACGGGGCCGGCGTGCAGGTTTCGAAGCTGCTCCCGAAAAAGAGTCTGCGCGACTTCCAGAGCGTCGTGTCCGCCAAACTCGAAAGCCTGCGGCACATCTACCAGGCATGTCAGAAACACGCTGCCGGACGCACCCGCTATCACATCCTTACTTCAGCGTTCAGCTACATGGGGAACGACGGGCAGGAAGACTACGGCGCCGCCAACGAAACACTCAATCGCCTTTCGGCGCTGATGAATGACGGCCCGCAGGGTGGGCACTGGACCTCGGTTGCGTGGCTGGGTTGGGCGGGAATCGGCATGACGCGCGGTTTGGAATATGCGGCGCTCGCGGCTCACCGTGGTTTACGCGGGGTCACCAAAGAAGAAGGCCAGCGGATTTTCGCCGAGCTCCTGACCGGTCGCGCGACCGCCGCAATCAACGTGACTCTGGCCGATGGCGAGCTTGAGTTCTATAAGGTGAAAACGGCTCCGGCGACGCCTCTTGTTTCTCGTGTTGCCCGCCGGAATTCCATCGTCATCGAACGCGAAGTGAGTGCTGAAAACGCGCCGTACATCTGGGACCACCTGGTGGACGGAATCCCCACCATTCCCGGCGTGCTGCTCATCATCCTCATCGGCGAGGCCGCGCTCGAACTGCGGCCGGATCTGAAGATCACCGCATTTGAAGATACCTCTTTCCGCCGCTTCGTGCGCATCAAGGCCGAGGGGAAAACGACCTTGCGGCTGCAGGCCAGCATCGTTTCCGAAGACGCGGAAAGCACGCTGGTGCGGGTCTCGGTGGTGACCGATTTTATCCACAAAAGCGGCGCCGTACTGCAGAAGGATGTCGAACAGACCGCGGTTTCGGTGCGGCTGGCTCGCACGGTTGCAGCGCCCCCTCCTGACGAAGCCGGACCGCGCGCCGCGCAGGGAGGGGCCGGCGATCTCTCTCTGGAAGATCCTTATCTCATGCACGGCTCCCCGGTGAAGCTGGACGGGCCGTTCCGCGCCATGCGCAATATCATCGCAGGCAATCTCGAACGCCGGGCCGATTACCGGATTCAGCAGGAGCTGCAGTCCCGCGCCGGCTATCCCAGCTATCGTTATCTGAACCTGATCCTGCTGGATTCGCTGGTGCGCTTCGGCGGCATCTTCCTCGACGGCGAGAAGTCGTTCCCGATCTGCGTTCCGGAAGCCTGCCGGATGATCCGCATCTATTATGATTTCACCAATCCCGACGAGAAGATCTTTACCGGGAATCTCAAATTCGCAGGCTCGAACCCGCTGGTGAAAACCGACCGCATGGTGGTTGGCCCCGTGGAAGCGAAGGATCCGGCGGGACGCACGCTGGCGATGGTGGACGGCGCGATATCGCGGAAAATCGGTGAGGTTCGCGGTGCGGCATAACCTGAATAACTCAGTCGCCGTGCTGGACTCGCGGCTGCTCGCCGGCCTCAACTGCGAGGAGTTTCTGTCGCAGCGCGAGAACGAAGAGTATTCGCGGTTCCGCGCGCCGGTCAGAAAAAGCGAATGGCTGGCCGGAAGGCTCTCCTCCAAATTCCTGTGGCTCAACGATGGGGACAGCCGGCAATCCGGCATGCTTTCCGCTTCCGAGCTGAGGCGTTTTCCGACTTGCATGTACCGCGAAACTGAGGTGGTGCGATACGACCATGTGCGCTTTGGGATTCCCCAGGTCGGTCATGGCAATGCGTTTCGGGATGTCGCGATCTCTCACACTAATGGAATCGCCTGTTCTCTGCTGGGAGACGGAAAAGCGATTGCCATCGATATGGAACGGGTTGAGACCCGAAGCCCGGTATTTTATAAAGGGAACTTCACCGGCGGCGAAAAAAGCAGAGCCGCCGAGAGTTTCCGCCTGCACGGTCTGGACCCGCACTGGACCTTCACCCTGTTGTGGAGCATCAAGGAGTGCCTGCTAAAAACTCCGGCGTATAACAATCTCAGCCTCTGGGACATGCCTGCCATCGATATCCGTATCGTTGGGGGCGAAAACAATCTGACAGGGCCGCAATCGGCTCGCGAATTCTCCGGCGAATTCATTTCTATAGACGTTGAAGCTGCCCATCGGGACTGTGTGGTTTCGCACAGCGTGTCAATTTCAGGGCGGTATGATCTGGTACTAACAGTAATCCGCGGAGTAGATCGGGGGACGATGTGAGCACAACAATAGCGACGCCCGCAAACGGTTATCTGGCGAAGGAGATTCGAGAGGTCTTTGCCGAGGTGACCAGATACCCGCTCGAAATTCTGACACCCGATGCGAGTCTTGAAGAAGATCTGGGTATCGACTCGGTAAAGCTCGGCGAAGTGTTCGCGGTGCTGCGCGAAAAGTACAGCCTGGCCGAGGACATCGGAATTCCGCGTGAACAATTGCGCACCATTGCCTCCATTTCGGAAGCACTGGAAGCGCATCTGAAGACGAATCAGCCACCCGCACCCGCGCCCGTTCTGAACGGGACTTCTCCCCGGCACGAGCAGCCCCGCCAAAACGGCGATTTTCGCAAAGAGGTGCAGGGCATCTTCGCATCGGTGACTCGTTATCCGCTGGACGTGCTGGATCTCGATGCCAGCCTCGAAGAAGATCTGGGAATCGATTCGGTCAAACTGGGCGAAGTGTTTGCGGTGATGCGGGAACAGTACGGGCTCCCGGAGAAGATGGATCTCTCGCGCGATCAGATCAGAACCATCGCAGGCATTTCCGATGCGCTTGAAGTCTATACGCGGGCAGCTCTTGCACCAAGCGCGCCGCTGCATGTGAGCAACGGACACCGCGGTGCGGCGAGCAGCGCCCCGGCCCCGCTGAGCCTTGATGAAATCAGCCGCAGCGTCCGGCAGGTGTTTGCGGAAGTGACCCGCTATCCTGTGGACATTCTCGATTTGAATGCCAGCCTCGAAGAAGATCTGGGAATCGATTCGGTGAAGCTCGGCGAGATCTTCGCCGTCCTGCGCGAGCGGTACAGTCTGGCCGAAGACGCGCAGATTCCGCGGGAAAACCTGAAGACGATCGGCGGCATATCAGAAGCCTTACGAGTTCATCTCCAGGGCGTGGCGAATGAAATTAAGCCTGAATTGGATTTGACTCTCAATGTCCAGGTGAAGCCCTGGGCGGATGTAATGGCCGATGTAAAGGTGGATGTCAAGACCCCGGTGAACGGCAACGGAGTTCATCGCAACGGCAACGGAACCGGTCACTCTTCGGCCGTGGTCGACAACTCATTTGCCGGACTGACTCCGCAGCGAAAGCCTTTTGAGGGCAAGATCGCGCTCATCACCGGTTCCGGCCGCGCCATGGGAAAGGATCTTGCAATCTATCTCGCCGAACTGGGCGCCAGCGTGGTGGTGAATTCTTTCCACTCGCGGGCGCAGGGCGAAGAAACCGTCGCGGAAATCAAAGCGGCGGGCGGCAAAGCCGTGCATGCGTGGGGCTCGGTCGCCAATCCGGAACACGTGAAATCTATCTTTGAAGTAGCGGACAAGACCTTCGGAGGCCTCGATTTCCTGGTTTGCAACGCTTCCAACGGTCTGCTGGCGCCGCTCGAAGAACTGCTCCCGGAACATTGGGAGAAGGCCTTCCGCACCAATGTCATCGGTCTCCACCAGTGCTCGCTGCGCGGTCTGGAACTGATGAAGAAGCGCGGGGGTGGCAAGATCATTACCATGTCCTCTCCGGCTGCCCACGATTACGTCGATTATTTCGGTTGCATGGGAGCCGTGAAAGCCGCGGTCGAAAATCTCACCAAGAGCATGGCGGTAGAGTTCGCGCCTTATAACGTTCAGGTCAACTGCGTCTCTCCCGGACCGGTGTACGGCGAACTGCTCGACAAATGGCCGGAAAGCAACCGGCTGACGAAGGAATTTGAGAAAGCTACGCTCTACCACCGGATGTGCGAATCGCGCGATGTGTCGCACTTCATCGCGTACCTTCTGAGCGATCCCGTGCAGCTGTTTACGGGCAGCGTTCTCGTGATGGATGCCGGCGTGTCGGTGAAATGGCCGGGCCACCGCTCGTCGCTGGGCTAAATAAAGTCGCCCAATTTAGCTGGCTCAGACTCCACAACCCGCCTGTCAGGACTATACTGGTGCGCGGAGAATTCAAATGCGGAAAACCTGGTTCCTGCCGGCAGTCGCGGCTGCCCTGCTTGCGTCAATCGGTCTGGCTCAACAGGCCGGTCCTTTTAAGGTTCTGAAGACGGCTAAAGTCGGCGGGGAAGGCGGCTGGGATTACATCTATGCCGATGCTGCCGGGCGCAGGCTGTACATTCCGCGCGGCGCAACCCGCGAAGTGCCGGCCACCGATGGCCGACCCGCTGTGCCGGCGGCACCGCTGCGTCTCACGATCTTTAACCTCGATACCCTCGAACCCGCGGGGACGATTGAAGGCATCGGTGGGAACGGAACCGCGGTCGATCCGAAGTCCGGCCACGGTTTCACCAGCGATCATCCGCAGGTGTCGATGTTCGACACGAAAACGAAAGCTCTCATCAAGCACATCGATGTCGGCAAGGCGCGGCCGGACGGTATCTACTTCGATCCGTTCAACCAGAGAGTTTATGTTTTCAGCCATCCCACCAAAGATGCGACCGTGATTGACACCAAAAACGGCGACGTTCTCGGCACCGTTGATCTCGGAGGCGTGCCTGAGCAGGGCGTTGGCGATGGCAAAGGCATGCTGTACGTGGTCATGCAGGATCCGGTGGGCAGCGTCACCGCGGTCGACGTCCGGACAATGAAGGCAGTGGGGCACTATACGTTTGTGGACAAGGGTGGATGCAACGGTCTCGCGCTGGACGTGAAGAATCAGGTGCTGTTTGCTGCGTGCGGCAGATCCGGGAATCCGCCGGCGACTCCTCCGCAGCCGACGATGGTGATCCTGAGCGCGAAGGACGGCAAGATCCTTGCCAGTCTGCCGCTGGCGGGTGGTTCTGACGGCGCGACTTTCAATCCTTCCACCATGGAAGCCTTCAGCACACAGGGAAACGGTACGATGACGATCGTCAAGGAGAAGAGCCCAACCACTTTCGAAGTGGAACAGAATCTCCAGACCATGAACGGCGCGCGCACCATTGCGTTCGATCGCAAGACCGGGCACCTTTTCACGATGTCGCAGGAACGCGGGCCGGCACCGCCGCCTCCGCCGGGCGGGGGACGCGGAACTCCGGGCCCGGCAGTACCCGGATCATTTTCGATCCTGATGATCGGGAAATAAGCCGCCGGTTAGTGTTCGCGCGCGTGCAGCATCCGCAGCACGGTCATCAGCGGGCACCAGTTGGTGAATGCCGACTGAAACAGATTCAGCCCGACGAACGCTGTAAAGAAATACCAGTAAGGGCTCACAAAATAGCCGAGCGCCAGGCTCAGGCATACAAACGCTCCACCGGCTAATCGAAGATAACGCTCAACGGTCATACAGTTCTCCTTTCCGGGTCAAGTCGGTTCTTGTTGAAGATGTAAAACAACACCGGTACGGTCATCCGCGAAAGCAGGAGAGAGGCGATTTCGCCCGCCATCAGCGCGATGGCTAAGCCCTGAAAAATCGGATCGAACAGAATGACCGACGAGCCAACGACAACAGCCGCGGCCGTCAGCATCATCGGCCGGAACCGCACCGCGCCTGCATCGATCACCGCCTTATCGAGCGGCATGCCCTCGGCCAGGCGGAGTTCGATGAAGTCCACCAGGATGACCGAATTCCTCACCACTATGCCCGCTCCCGCAATGAACCCGATCATCGATGTGGCGGTGAAGAACGCATGCAGCAGCCCGTGGGCGGGCAGAATACCGACGAGTGAAAAAGGGATCGCGGCCATGATGATGAGCGGCGTGAGGAAAGACTGGAACCAGCCGACAACCGGCCGTAAATCAGAATCAGCACGGCTGCGAACGCGATACCCAAATCGCGGAAGACCTCGTAGGTGATATGCCACTCGCCGTCCCACTTCATCGAATAGAGACTGGAGTCGGAGGGCAGCGCGGCCATGTGCTGCTCGATTCGATACCCTTCCTGGATTTTGATTTTGTCGATCTCAGGGCCGAGTTTGAGCACCGCGTATACCGGGCTTTCGATCTCGCCCGCAATATCAGCAGTCACATAAGTAACCGGCATCAGGTTTTTGTGATAGATGCTCTTGTCCTCAATGCTCTTTTGGATGTGCACCAGTTCGCCGAGCGCAACTTCGTTTCCGTTTCGTCCCGCGATCCGCAAGCTGCGCACACGGTCGAGGTCTGAGCGTGTCGCCCGGTCAAGCCGCACCGTAAGAGGCACGTCTTCTTTTTCAGAGTCCTGATGGAGCAGGCCCGCGGCGACGCCAGCGGATGCTACCTGCATTTCGCGGGCAACGTCGTCTTCGGAGATGCCGTTGAGCGCGGCCTTCTCCTCGTCCACTGTCAGGCTGTACTTCGGTTGGTCGTCTTCCACGTACCAGTCGACATCGACCACGCCTTTGGTTTGCTGGAACAGATCGCGGATCTGGCGGGCAAGCGCGATCCGGCGGTTCATGTCCGGTCCATAAACTTCGGCCACCAGGGTTTCGAGCACGGGCGGCCCGGGTGGAACCTCGGCCACTTTGATGCGCGCGCCGTAACGTCTCGCGACGGATTCGATGCGCTGCCGCACCCGTTTGGCGATTTCATGGCTTTGCAGGCCGCGCGCGGCTTTGGCCAGCAGATTCACCTGAATGTCGGCGACGTTCGGGCCGCGCCGCAGGTAGTAGTGACGCACGAGACCGTTGAAATTATAGGGCGACGCCGTTCCGGTATAGGTCTCGACATTGACCACTTCAGGCTGCTTCTGCGTCTCTTCGGCGATCAACTGCGTGACGCGCGCGGTTTCTTCGAGAGTAGTTCCGTTCGGCATATCGACGATCACCTGGAATTCGCTCTTGTTATCGAAGGGCAGCATCTTGACCTTGACGAATCCGATGTAAAAAAGAGACACCGAGCCAAGCAGAAGCACCACCACGCCTGCGACGAAGCTCACGCGCATCGCAGGCCGGTGCAGCAGATTGCCCATGAAGACGCGATACGCGCGAGTGATGAAGTCTTCGCGCTCTTCGCTGTGGTGACTGCCCGGCTTCAGGATCCGGACCGCGGCCCACGGCGTGACGATAAATGCGACCAGCAATGAAAACAGCATCGCCGCGCTGGCGCCGACGGGGATTGGTCGCATGTACGGGCCCATCAACCCGCCCACAAAGGCCATGGGAAGAATCGCCGCGACCACTGCAAGCGTGGCGAGGATGGTCGGATTGCCGACTTCGTCCACCGCTTCAATCGCCACGTCGAACGGCGGACGATCCTGATTGGCAGCCATGCGCCAGTGGCGCACGATGTTCTCCACGACGACGATGGCGTCGTCAACAAGAATGCCAATCGAGAAGATCAGGGCAAAAAGCGTGATGCGGTTAAGGGTATAGCCATAGAGATAGAAGACCGTCAGGGTCAGCGCCAGCGTCACGGGAATTGCAATGAATACAATCAGGGACTCCCGCATCCCCAGCGTGAGGGCCACCAGAACGCTGACCGAAATCACCGCGATCAGCATGTGCCACAGAAGCTCGTTGGATTTC
Organism: Bryobacteraceae bacterium; assembly: GCA_035552315.1. Taxonomy (GTDB): domain Bacteria; phylum Acidobacteriota; class Terriglobia; order Bryobacterales; family Bryobacteraceae; genus BOG-234. The sequence continues at coordinate 12,665 of DASZLO010000094.1, read as the reverse complement.
TCTTTCGCGGTATCGCCATAGTCGCGTGTGACGGTCATTTCGACATCGGAAGGAATGATGCCGCCGCGCAGCGGTTCGATGCGGCGCAAAACTTCTTCTCCCACCGTGACGGCGTTGGTCCCTTTGCGTTTGGAAACGGCTATGGTGACGGCGGGGTAAAAGCCCTTGCCATTGGAGAACCGCACATACTGCGTCGGCTCTTCGCCGGCGTCGGTTACCGCGCCGACGTCCCGCACGAAAACGGGTTTGCCGTTGGCGAGACCGGCCACGACGTCGCGAACATCGTCGGCGGTCCGCAGGAACTCTCCGGTTTCCATACGATATTGCCGGTTGCCGGCAGCGAACTCGCCGGAGGATATTCTGCGATTGGAGAGCCCCAGCGCATTCACCACCTGCAGGGGAGAGAGGTTGTAGCCGGCCAGGCGCGCCGCATCCAGCGTGATGCGGACTTCGCGCCGCTGACCGCCGATCAGGCCGACGGCCGACGCATCCGGCGTCTGCTTGATGGTGTCCTCGGCCTGCGCGGCGATGCGGCGCAGTTCCAGATCGCCGTAGCGCTTGCTCCAGAAGGTGAGCGCGAGAATCGGCACGTCGTCAATCGACCGCGGCTTCACCAGCGGAAGCGATGCGCCAGCGGGGATGAGATCCAGATTGGCGTTTAGTTTCTGATTGAGACGGACGATGCTCTTTTCTTCATCCTGCCCCACCAGGAAGCGCACAATCGCCGTAGACATGCCGGGGCTGGAAGTGGAGTAGATATATTCGACGCCCGGAATTTCCCACAGCAGTTTCTCCATGGGTTTGGTGACGCGCTCTTCCACCTCACGCGCCGATGCGCCGGGCATCTGCACGAACACATCCACCATGGGGACGATGATCTGCGGCTCTTCTTCCCGCGGAAGCTTCCAAACAGCGAAGCCGCCGAGCAGCAGCGACCCAGCGACAACCAGCGGAGTCAGCCTGGAACCGATCCAGATGCCGGCGAACTTTCCGGCGATTCCGAGTTTACGGGGCGTGTGCATTTAGCGAACACCCACTGCCGCGCCGTCCAGGAGTCACTGTGGCACGGGCAAAATCACGGTTTCGCCTGCCGCGAGGCCGGAAAGGACTTCCACCATATCCCGGACCTTTTGTCCGGTGGTAATCAGGCGCGTGCGGGCGATGCCATGGTCGGCCACAAACACGGATTGCAGTTGACCGCGCTCCACCACGGCCGCTGCCGGAACGCAAAGAACAGTTCGGCTGCCGGACTGAAATGCCGCGCGGCCGAAAACTCCCGAGCGCAACTGGGGCAGGGCAGGGAGGTCGATCTTGACGGTGTAAGTCCGCGATGCCGCATCAACCGCCGGGACGATTTCGGAGACCTTTGCCTCAACAGGGCGGTCGCCGGTATCCAGCGTCACAGCCACCGGCTGCCCCGTGCGTATCTCGGCCAAATGCGATTCGGCCACCGAAGCTTCCAGCCTGTAGGCCCCTTCGCGTTCAATGACAAACAACGGCGTACCGGGCAAGGCGAGGCTCCCGGGCTCGACAGATCTGGCCACCACTACACCGGCGAACGGCGCGAGCACTTCAGCGTAACCCCGGGCGATTTCAGCGGAGCGCACTTCCTGATCGGCCTGGGCGATTTTGGAGTCCAGCTGCGTGCGTTTGGCGCGGGTCATGTCCCAGGCCGCCTGCGCGGCTTTCAACCGGGCCGACGATTCGTCAAACTCCTGAATCGAGATCGACTTCTTTTGGAACAGCTCCTGCATGCGGCCGGAGGTCACCTGGGCAAGATCGAAGTTGGCTTTGGCGGCGGCCACGGCGCTGTCGGCCTCGGGGACCCCGGCGCGGACTTCTTCGCGAGCGGCTTCGGCGCGATGCGAATTGACTTCAAGATCGCGCTGATCGATAGAGACCATCAACTGGCCCTCGCGTACCCGATCGCCGGCCTGCACGTTCACTTCGCGCACGTAGCCCATGAGCTTTGCCGAGATTGCGGCGGAGGTGCGGGCGCGGACTGTGCCGGTGGCCTCATAGGTCGTGGGCCATGTTTCGGCAGTGGCGCTAACTACGGTGACGGATACCGGAGTGGGCGACGCGGCGGCAACGCCGGGCGTCGGGGCCGGGCCGCAACCGGCCAACGCCAGCGCGAACGGAACAGCAACAAGTAGTGACCGTGACATTAATTCAATACCTCCGAGTCCACGCTCAACGTGCCCGCGGTCATTTCGAGCATGGCGGCGGCGATGCGCTGATCGTGGATAGCGGCCAAACGGCGGGTCTGCGCGTCCAGCACCGCTGTCTCAGTGCGCAGCAGATCCGTTACATTGCTCAAGCCGGTTTCATACCGGTTCCGCGTGATCCGCAGGCTTTCCTCCGCTTCAGCCACCGAAGCGCCGGTCACTTCGATACGCTGCGCGGCCGCGCGTAAATCGGCATAGGCCCGCCGCACCTGAAGCTGGATGGCCGACGTCTGCTGTGCCTGTTCCGCCTTGCTGCGGCGCAAAGCGAAGCGGCTCTCTTCGATGCGCGCTTTATCGCTGAAGCCGTCAAAAAGATTCCAGCGCACCCCGACCGACACCAGCCAGTTGGCGGCGCCTTTGTCATAGAAATTCTGCCGGTCGGCTTCGAACGCCGCATGCAGCCCGACCTCAGGCAAGTAGCGGCTACGGGCCGTGGCCGACTGGTTACCGGCGAGGTCGACCGCCAGCTTCATCTCGCGCGCCTCAGGCCTTTCGCGTAGGGCGTGGCTTTCGTAATCGGCGAGAAGCCCCGCCGGGATTTGTAAAGCCGTCATTGGAGTCGTCAGCGTATGCGCGGTGTCCAGCGGAAGACTGAGCGCCTGATTCAGCGCCGCGCGCGCCACCTCCAGATCGGCCCCGCGTACGATCTGCTGCTCACTTATGCCCGCGAGGTGGACCCGGATCGAAAGTACGTCGACGTCCGTGGCCATCCCGGCCTGAAGCACCGACTGGGCGCGTTCGAGATCCGCCTGCGCGGACCGCACGGCTTCGGCGGCGGTGTTGACCTGCTCAACACCGAGCAGCGCGTCGTAATAGGATCGGACCACAGCCGCGATGACTTGCATGCGGGTCATCCGGCTTTCTTCACCGGTCATATCTTTGTTCGGCGGTGCGCACGGCGTGGCGTGTCTGGCCTGCATCATAGAGACCCTGGTCCGCGGTGATCTGAGACTGGAAATTGTTCAGGAAGTCGGGGTGGTTCAGGGTTCCTGTCTGGAAGTTCTGAGGGCCGAACTGGCCCTGCGTCAACAAGGATGAAAACACAAAAACCGGGTTGTCGCTCCGCGTCCAGGATTCGGCGTAATTGACCTTCGGCAACCGGCCGCTGCGGGCTTCCGCGATGTGGCTCTGCGCGCCTTTCTCCGCGGCATCGGACGCTTCAATGGATTTGTTGCCGCTCAAAGCGAGCCGGACTGCGTCTTTTAGCGACATCGGCGACTGGGCTTGGGTCAAAAGCGGCACACAAGCCAGTAAAAACACTGTTTTCTTCATTGCTTCTGGTTACGAAGATGCAATTACTTCACCGCGGTGACACCGTGTCACCTTTTTTCTGCGACTGCATCTTTGAGATTGGGAACTTTGAGATTGGAAACAATTTTATGGAAGTATCGGCTCGCTGTCTGACGAACACGAAATTTGAAGTTGAGACGCGCGGTCATCATGTGTTCTGCGATCAGCCGCTCGATAATGGCGGCGCGGATGAAGGCATGTCACCGCCCGAGTTTTTGCTCGCCTCGCTGGCCACCTGCGCGGCTTATTATGCGGCGCAGTATCTGAAGACGCGCAGCTTGCCCGCCGGGGAGTTGAACGTCCGGGTCACGGCTGAGAAAGGCACGCAGCCGGCGCGCCTCGCCGCATTCGAAGTCGCGGTCACCGCGCCGGGTCTCGATGCGCGGCACGAGGCCGGCGTTCTGCGGGCGGTGAAGGCTTGTCTGATCCACAATACGCTGCTCGCGAAACCGGAAATCGGCGTTACCGTCAATGGCGTCGCCGCCTCCGTTTCGGATCGCGCGGCCTGACTGGGCCGGCCGTTAGAATCGGAAGCGGTGCTGACCAGTGGAACGTAAACCCGAAATTGAACTCGCGCGACGGCTTATGGCGGGCGATGCGGCGGCATTCGACACGTTCGTCGAACATTTCCGGGCAAAAATTTTCCACTACAGCTGGCTGATGTGCGGCCAGCGGGACGATGCCGAGGACGTGGCGCAGGATACGCTGCTGAATGTCTTCCAGAGCCTCGACCAGCTCCGCGAACCGGAGCGTATCCGTCCGTGGATTTTTCGTATCGCCCGCAATGCCTGCCTGATGAAAAGGCGCCGCAGTGTTTTCGCGCCCGTCGCGGAGCTATCGCTGGACGATCTGATGCCGTCGAATCACAACTTCGCCGACTGGTCCGGTTTGCCCGACCGCCAGCTCCTCCAGTCCGAAACGCGTCATGAGCTGGACAAGGCTATCGGCGCCTTGCCGGAAGATTATAAGTCGGTGCTCCTGATGCGGGATGTTGAGGAATTATCCACCTTCGAAACCGCCCAGGTCCTCGACGTTTCGGAGGACGTAGTCAAGACCCGTTTGCATCGCGCGCGTCTCGCCTTGCGAAAGTCGCTGGACGAACATCTGACGGGCGTCGGGAGCCGGTAACAGGAGCCGCTATGGACAATTGCAAAGAAGTGTTTGCGCTGCTGTCGGAATATCTGAATCTGGAACTTCCGCCGGATGCCTGCAATGAGGTGGAAGCCCATCTCGCCGGTTGCCCGCCCTGCATCGAATTTGTCGAGAGCCTGCGCAAGACCGTGGAGTTGTGTCATCGCTACCAGCCGGCCGAGGTGCCCGAGCCGCTGGGCGCCAGTGCGCGGGAGCAGTTGCTGGAGGCTTATAAGAAGATGCTGGCTACCCGGTCCCCGCGCGCAGTTCTGTAGAACACAGGCACTCAAGCCGAATTCCGCCGGGAATCAGGTAATTCCTGTATTCCCAACGGGCGCAGCGGAAACGTATACTGAGGGCGAACATACCTCTTTTCGCATGCAGAAAACGCTACCGCAAGTGTCCGAAAACCTGCTTGCCTTCCTGAGAAACACCGATACCTGCAGCGTGTCCAATGCAATTGAAACCTTCAAGGTCAGGACGCGCAACGAAGGCTATATTCAGGGACAGACCCATTCGATGGACCGGAAGCTCGGCCCTGTGGCTGGGTACGCGGTGACGGCCCGCATGCGCGCCGCCTCCCCTCCGGTCTCGGGCCTCTGTTACTACCAGCGCTCGGACTGGTGGCAATATATCGCAGGCATGCCGGGTCCGAAAATCGTGGTTGTCGAGGATCTCGACATGGGTGCGGGCGCTTTGTTTGGCGAAATCCACGCCCGCATCGGCAGTGCCCTGGGATGCCTCGGCTATGTAACAAACGGAACAGTACGCGATCTCGCCGCCGTTCATGCCATGGGTTTCCATTGTTTCGCCTCGGGTTCAGCGGTGTCGCACTCCTATGCGCACATCACCGAATTCGGGCAGCCGGTTACCATCGGCGGTCTGCAGATTTCATCCGGCGATCTGCTCCATGGCGACTGCAACGGGGTGCATTCCATTCCGTTCGAGATCGCCGAGCAGCTCCCCCCTGTTGTGGCGGAGATACGGAAGCACGAAGCCGAACTGATCGCCCTTTGCGCCCGTCAGGACTTCTCACTTGAGAAACTGGAAGAGTTACTGGATCAGTCCCGCGACTGGAGCCCGCAACCGGGTACAGCTTGACCACCGATCAAAAGACGTTTCGCCAACAAACACGCCTGCTTCTCTGGGGTGGTTTTGGCGGGCTCGTGCTTCTGATGGCTTTTCTGGGTTTGAGCGCCCTGTCCTTCACTTCCCAGATCGAGGTCCGCCAGGAAAGCCTTCGCAGAGAGTATGTGGAACGGGACCGCGATCTCGAAAAGCTGCGGTCCGGGATCTACATTTCCGGCACCTATGCCCGGGACTATCTGCTGGACGATAACGCCGAAATGGCGGCTACCCACAAAGCCGCCTTCCTGGACGTGCAGCGCAGGATCGAATCCGAACTGGCCGGTTTCGAGCATCTGGTGCGTCCGGACGAGCATGCTGTTTTCGACCAGTTCCTGAATGAGGTGCGAACCTACCTGGGGATGATCGACCCCACGCTCGACTGGAACGCCTCCAAAAGACAGGCAGCGGGACCGGCTTTCATCGGCAATGAGATACTGCCGCGCAGGATGCTTGCGGTGGATCTGGCGGATCGCATTCATGAACTGAGCGAACAGCAGTACGAGGCCAACAGCCAGAAGGTCAAAGACCTCTTTTCCTCCTTCCGCACGCGGCTGCGCTGGCTGCTGGTTTCAACCCTCGGGACGGGACTCCTGCTGGCCGGCTTGTCGCTCTGGCGGATCTTCGCGCTGGAACGCGAAACAGAGTATCGTTTCCAGCAGATCCTCGATGCGCAGGATGAGCTCAAGCGCCTCTCGGCGGAGCTGGTCTCGGCCCAGGAAGGCGAGCGGCGGAGAATTTCGCGTGAACTGCACGATGAGGTTGGCCAGGTGCTGTCCGCCATCATGCTGGGGCTCGGAAATCTGCGGTCCGCTATCGAACGGGACGATTCGGGCGAAGCCCTGCAGCAGTTGCAGCTCGTGCAGGATATGACTCAGCGAAACGCCAACGTGGTGCGCAATATTTCTCTGTTGCTCCGTCCCACCATGCTGGACGATCTGGGCCTGCTGCCCGCCCTGAAATGGCTGGCGCGGGAGGTTTCGCGGACATCGGGAATCAACGTCGATGTGGCGGCGGAGGGCGATGTCGAGGAGCTTCCCGAAGACCACAGAACGTGTATATACCGGGTGGTCCAGGAAGCGGTAAACAACGCCGTCCGGCACTCCGGGACGCGTCAAATCAAGATTCGTGTTCAGCAGAACAGCTCCCGGATTCGCGTTTCCATTCAGGACGACGGCAAGGGCTTTGAACCCTCAAAAGAGGCCGGTCTCGGCATTCTCGGCATGGGTGAACGGATTGCCAGGCTGGGAGGTTCGATTTCACTTGATTCGGAGCGGGGCCGAGGCTCCATCATCTCCTTTGAACTGCCTTTGCTCGATGAAGATGAGGATTTGTCCGGATCAGGCGCGGCCGCACCGGTTTCTGCACACTCGCAACATCCTGCCCATCTGATTGGCTTGTAAAATCGCGGGCTGCTCTTGCGCGGCTTGCCCGTTTTTGCGCAATCCCGCCTGCCAGATTGTGCTTTTCTTTACTACGCGAACCGCTCGGGGGCTTCACATACGCTGGTACGCCGCATGCGCTTTTTACTGCGGAAACATCAGCCATTGTTCGCTGTATTTCTTAAAGGAGCCCTTATGAAGTCAATTTATTTTGCGCTTGCCGTATCGGGTGTTGTACTGGGTACCTTGGCCCCCACTGCTCGTGCTGACCAGTGGGACAAACAAACCGAGCTTACGTTCAACGAACCTGTTGAGATTCCCGGCAGAGTTTTGCCGGCGGGCACATACGAGTTCAAGCTTCTCGAAAGTCCTGTCTCAGACCGCCATCTGGTCAGAATTTACAACCAGGACATGACTCACCTGGTAACCGTAGTCCTGGCGATTACGGACAACCGGCTGCAGGCCACCGGCAAAACAGTCGTTCAATTTGCGGAACGGCCAGCCGGATCGCCCCAGGCGATCAAAGCCTGGTTCTATCCCGGAGCGCAGGCAGGCTTGGAGTTTGTCTATCCCCACGATCGCGCCGCCGCTCTGGCAAAAGAGAATCGCGAACAGGTTTATTCGACCAGTTCTGACCTCTCTTCCTGGCAGACAAAAGACATGAAGGCAGGCGATGCCGACTCTACGAACATGAAGCGTTCCCCGGTAAAAAGCGTCGGACCGGACGGAACCGAAAATGAATTGAACTCAAATTCCCGCTAGAAAGGGAGGTACGGGGTTGAATGATCCGATCTGAAAAAAATACAAGCGTCAGGGTATTTCGCGTAGCAGCCTTTCGATCCTATCATCAGGCATGAGAGCTGATGGGAGTCGCGCGCCTTATCCGCTCAAGAAAGAGCCGAACGGCACGATCGTCAAAGAAACCAGCCTTCTGATCATCGATGACAACCCTGGTGAGGTTGCCCTGCTCCGGCGCGCCGTAGAGCGTGCCGGAGTCCGCTGCCAGGTCACGGTTATCGAAAACGGGTCGGATGCGCTGGCGTTCATCCGCGGACAGGGCAAGCATGCTCTCCTGGCCGCGCCCGATCTGGCAATCCTCGACCTTCACCTTCCGCTGCATGACGGGGTCGATGTTCTGCAGGCGATTCGGGAGAGTCGAACCCTTTCCGATTTGCCCGTTGCCGTTCTGAGTTCTTCTCCCGTTCCGGGCGACAAGGAGAAGCTCGAAGAGCTGGGCATCACCGCCTACATCGAAAAACCTTCCGATCTGAAAGGTTTTCTGAATATCGGTTTCGTGGTGAAAGATCTTCTGGGACAATCGACCGGCGTGCCGAGTCCGCTGAAGAATTAAGAGTAGAGGACGGCAGGGGGCGACTGCACGGCTGGAAACGCCGCATCGGCCAGCATTCAGGGCCGACCGTCCTCTCATTCACGAGATTATCGTTTTTCCATTCGTCCGAACATACAACTCCGGCCGTATTTTCGCGGTTTCCTTCCTGTAGACCTGCATCGCTGCGCCGCCTCAATATACAGGCGCGGCTGTATTGTCCAAATCGGGGAACTGAAATATCGTGAAGAGTGAATTACTTTACCGGCAATTTTGAGCGCGTTCTATGGCTCCTCCAATCCGGGTCCTGATTGCCGACGACCATGTGCTCGTGCGGCGCGGCTTGCGGTCCCTGCTGGACCGCAACGGCGAATTCCAGGTGGTTGCAGAGGCCGACAACGGCTACGACGCCATCGAACTGGCTACACGGCATCGTCCGGATGTGGTGTTGCTCGACGTCGCCATGCCCCGGCTTTCCGGAACCGATGCCGCGGCCGGCATCTGCGAAAAAGTCCCCACCGCCAAAGTCGTCATCATCAGCATGCACTCCGATGAGGCCTATGTCTTGCGGGCCCTCACCGCGGGCGCGCGCGGGTATCTTCTGAAAGCTTCCTCGGAGGCCGACATTTTGACCGCAATTCGCGCCGTGGCAGCCGGCAACGCCTATTTCAGCCCCAGCATCACCAAAATGCTGGTGGAAGATTACGTTGCCGAGGTGCGCCAGCGCGGCCTGAAAGACAGCTACGATCTGCTCACGATCCGCGAAAAGGAAATCCTGCAGTGTCTGACCACGGGCAAGACCAATCGCGAGACCGCCGAGCTGCTTCAGGTCTCGGTCTCAACCATCGAAACCCACCGCAACAATATCCTGCAGAAACTCCAGTTGCACAGTCTGGCGGACCTGATCCTTTATGCGGTACGAAAGGGTCTGATTTCCTGATTAACGATGAGACTCAACGATGGACCTTGCCGGGCCGCACAGGCGGATCCGCGGGAACCGGATGCGGAATGAAACGAGGCTGGTTGACGAAAAGCTCACTGGCTGAAATCACATTGAGCCCCGCGGCATCGGCGGCTTTGCCGTTGGGATAGATCGTCGGAACCACGTTCGACGCCGGCGGCGTGTTCCCTGCCGGGCTGCCGTTATAAAACCACGACTCGGGCAGGTAAGGATTGCTCCCGTCCGTGAACGTCACGTACCCGGTGTTCGTCACAGAAGGCGGCGGAAACCAGCCGCCATCGATTCCCACGAAGACTTCGGAACAATACCCGGGCCTGGTGAACGCGACGCTCGTCATCGACCTTGAATCGGGGTACGTCTCGGGCGGCGATTGCACCACGGAACACAGCGCCGGATCGCCGGTCTGAGGATCCGTTATGGATAAAACGAAATTCGAAACCAGTCCGCTGCCGAAATCCGCGTTTGTACGGAACACCTCGAAATCAAACTGATACGTCCCGGCCGCATTGGGCGCATTCAGCGTGACCGTATAGTAGTTCGAAGACTGCTGCACCTGCGTGCCGTCCGGATACTCGCATTCGTAATTGCCGTGGCAGTTGGTGAACTCCGAGTAGTAAAAGATCAGCACGTTGGGCGGCTGGTTGGCGGAGATCCCGCCGTTCGAAATCGCCGGCGCGTGGTACCAGCCCCACTCCGTGCCGCCGTCGTAACAGGCGCGATCGCTGACATACGCAGCCTCCACGTAAGACTGATTCGCCGTCTGCGGCGCGGCGCCCTGCCCGATGAATTCTCCGTTGAAAGCAAAGCCCGCCGTCTGGTAAGCAAGGTTATAGCTGAACCGCGGCGCTTCCATGTACTCGCCTGGCACAGCCAGCACCGTACCGGTCGCCGGACCCGGCGGATTATAGAAGAACCAGCTGAAAGCCCCCGATGGAATATAGCCGACGCCGGGGTTCGTCACCAGACTGCAAGCCCCGCGCAGCGTGCCAGCCGGCGGGTCGCTGAGAGCATCGGCCGCGCGAAAGAAGTGCGGCAGCGCGCTGACGTCCGCCGTGGCATCGATGGCCGACGAAGCATTGAACCGGTAGTAAGGATGCGGAGGTGTATCCGGCGTCAGTATGGGCGTCGCATTGATTTTGTTTATGGTGAAGCGAAGAAGCTGTGCGGCCGGAACGCCGCCAACGGACCAGGCCTCCGTCCAGGAGCCAGCGTCGCTGCCAAGCACGAATCCGGAGAAAGCGGCCGCGCCCTTGCCGTCGGTATTCCCTTCGGAGGAATTCACGCTGACCACCGCACCGTTTCGCGTCCGCGTCACGGTGATGGGCGAGTTCGGCGCTCCGCCGCTGAGCGTGATAGCAAAACCGTCGCCATCGAAGAACGTCGTCGCTCCGCCGCCAGTCACATTTGCGAGGGTGACCGTTGGCGAGGTTGCGGCAGGGGTGGCGGTGAGAAGCGCCGCGCTCGCGACAAGGGCTGCGATGACGTTGAGAAGCCGCATGCAACGACCTTCGCAAGGTAGCACAAGCGCTGCCTGCCGCTGTACTCATCCTCACCCTTCGGACTTCGACATCGCGGGTTGAAACGTATGTGCGCTCCCCGACATCCAAGATTACGATGTCTCCGCTGAAAGGCGGCACTGCCTTTCTTTTCCTTTTCATCATGATCGCTTCCGTTGCGCCTGCCCGCGCCGCTACACTCACCGATATTGAATACGCTCGCCCCGGCGGCATCAGCCTGATGTTGGATGCCTCCATTCCGGACGGCTCGGGCCCGTTTCCCGCGGTCGTCATTGTGCATGGTGGCGGCTGGGTACGGGGAGATCGCCGCATCGATGTGACGCCTCTGTTTGAACCTCTCGAGAAGGCGCACATTGCCTGGTTTTCCATCAGCTACAGGCTGGCTACCAGCGTGCTCGATTTCGGGACCGCCAGCTCCGACGTCGATGCCGCGGTCCGGTTCGTGAAAGCCCATGCCGCGGAGTACCGGATCGATCCCGGGCGCATGGCGCTGATAGGAGAATCGGCCGGCGGGCAACTCGCTGCCATGGCCGCGCTCAATCCGTCGCAAGGCAACGAAGTACGCGCGGTAGTCGCACTCTACGCGCCCACGGACTTGGCGGCGCTGGCGCAGAATTCAGCCCTGATCCCGGAAGCGGTCCGTCAGGCTATTGCCGGAACACCGTTCGCCAACGTCATTCTGGCGCGCTTGGCGCAGTTGTCGCCCATCGAAAGCGTGCATCCCGGAATGCCTCCGTTTCTGTTGATTCACGGCACGGACGATCCCCTGGTTCCTTTTGAACAGTCACCGGCAATGTGCAAACGAATCCGACGCGAGGGCGGAGAGTGCGAAGTATTTCCGGTGCCGGGCGGAACCCATGGCGTGCGCCGCTGGGAAGGCTCGCCGGCTATGTCGGAGCCTTACAAACGCGAAATCGTTCGCTGGCTGCAGATTCAATTCGCCGGCGCGTCCCAACGCGCATAAGCTTGACAGTCTTAAACCAAATCCTCGCTCCGGATTGGCAGCCTTCGTATCCGCTTCCCGGTCGCCGCAAACAGGGCATTGCAAACCGCCGGCGCGATCGTCGGGACGCCCGCCTCCCCGATGCCGCCGGGATTGGCCGTGCTCGGCACGATATGGACCTCAACCGCCGGCGTCTCATCGATGCGCAGCATGTCGTAGTTGTTGAAATTCGCCTGCTGCACCCGGCCCTTGTCGATCGTAATCGAACCCTTCAGTGCCGCTGAAAGCCCATAAACAATGGCGCTCCGGATCTGCTGCTGCACAATCGCCGGATTCACCACGTGCCCGCAATCGACCGCGCAAACCACGCGATGCACGCGCACTTTCCCGTTGCTTACCGACACCTCGGCCACCTGCGCGGTAAAGCTGCCGATGTTGTTCACCAGTCCTACGCCCCGGAAACGCCCCGCCGGGAGCGGCTTGCCCCAGCCGGATTTCTCCGCGGCCAGTTCCAGAACACCCAGCGCGCGCGGAGACTTGGCCAGTAGCCTCCGCCGTACTTCCACCGGATCCTTGCCGCCAGCCGCCGCCAGTTCGTCGATAAAGCTCTCCATGAAGAACGTGTTCTGCGTATAGCCGACCGCTCTCCAGAAGAACACCGGAATTCCCACTTCCGTCCAGTGATAATCCACCTGCGTATGCGGAATGGCATACGGGGTGTCGTGGATGCCCTCGGTGCTGGTCTGATCGATACCGTTCCG
>DASZLO010000093.1:0-32943 GCA_035552315.1 Bryobacteraceae bacterium | reverse complement strand
TGACCATGTGATGGACGGTGGCGAAGGTTTCGATATCCATGAGATTGGTGACGCGCACGCTGCCGGTCTTGCAAACGCGGCCGAGATCGTTGCGAAGCAGATCGACGATCATCAGATTTTCGGCGCGGGTTTTCTCGTCGGCTGCGAGCGCTGCCGGATCGGAGGAGCGGGGCGCGGTGCCTTTGATGGGCTTCGAGGTCACATGGCCTTCCGGGGTGATGTTCAGAAATAATTCCGGGGAAGAACAGGCCACTTGAAAATCGGGATGCTGAAAGTAGGCGCCGTATGCGGATGGATTGAGTTCGCGAAGGCGTTCAAAATAATCGAGCGGATTGGCGTTTGAGGTTCCGCGCAGTTGGTTGGTGAGACAGACTTCATAGCTCTCGCCGGCGCGAATCGCTTCGAGGCATTCGTCGACCTTGCTGATGTAATCGTGTTTCTCGATGGCGAAGGTTAGCGGACCGGCAGAGGCTTTGCCGCTTTTTCCGGATGCGCCGTGCGCGGCTACGAACTGATCGACGGCGATAAAACACATCTCGGGATAAGGCGACGCATGGCGGCCCGAAGGATATCCCCAATAACCTACCCAGCCGCCCTGGAACGGAGGCAGATCGGGATCGGGCGCAATCCGCCGCTGGTCCAGTTCGCGGGCGATTTTCTCCAGCGCATCCGGCCCTGAAATGATCTGCGTGCCGGACCCGACGTAGCTAACGCCATCAGGCCCGCCGTCCAGCCAGAACGCGTAGGGCGCTGATGCAAAATCACGGCGGAATATGTCTGCTGCGTTTTTGATAGCTGCTGGGTTGCGTTTAGGGTTGGGCAGTTCGCCGAGGAAGTTCGCCAGAATCCTGTTTCCAAATTCCGTACAAACCGATTCCGGATGAAACTGAACGCCGCGGATCGGGCGGGTCCGGTGGCGGACCCCCATGACCTCGCCATCTCCAGACCAGGCGATTTTTTCCAGGCAATCCGGCAGATCGACCGCAATCAACGAGTGATAGCGAACCGCGGAAAATCCATCCGGCACCCCGTCAAAGAGCGGATCGGAATTATGAAAGACAGCCCCCGGACGCCCGTGAACAGGCTCCGCGGCGCGCACGATCCGGCCGCCGAAGGCGAGGCAAATTCCCTGATGCCCCAGGCAAACACCCAGGATCGGACAATCCAGCTCTTCGATGACACGCCGGCAAATTCCGAAATCGCGCGGATTCTCCGGACGCCCCGGTCCTGGCGAAATAATCACGTTCCCAAATTCCAGCCGCTTCAACTCCTCCCACGAAATTTCATCGTTCCGGACCACCAGAGGATCGATGCCAGAAATAGCAGCCACGGCCTGCACCAGGTTGAAAGTAAACGAATCGTAGTTGTCGAGAATCAGCGTTCGGGACGACTTGTACACAAGCCGAAGTTATCATTCAAGGAATGGCCGATTCTCCAATCACTGCGCGCGAAAAAGACTTTGCAACCTGGTATCAGGACGTTGTCCTGCAAGGCGACATGGCCGAGCCGGCCGAAATCGTCAAGGGCTGCATGGTCATCAAACCCAATGGCTATGCGGTCTGGGAAATCCTGCAGCGCGAACTCGACACCCGTTTCAAGGCGACCGGCCATCAGAATATTTATCTTCCGCTGCTGATTCCCGAGAGCTTTCTCAAGAAAGAAGCCGAGCACGTGGAAGGCTTCGCGCCCGAACTGGCCGTAGTCACCATTGCGGGCGGCAAGGAGCTCGAAGAACCGTACGTGATCCGGCCAACTTCGGAAACCATCGTGGGCCATTTCTTCGCCAAGTGGATTCAGAGCTATCGCGATCTGCCGCTGCTCTACAACCAGTGGGCGAACGTGATTCGATGGGAACTGCGCACGCGCATGTTCCTGCGCACCACGGAATTTCTCTGGCAGGAAGGCCACACCGCGCACTCCAGCCATGAAGAAGCGCTTGAAGAAGTTCTGCGCATGCTCGACGTCTACGCCGAGGTCGCGGAAGACGTCATGGCCATGCCGGTCATCAAAGGGGTCAAGACGGCGTCGGAAAAATTCGCCGGCGCGCTGCGGTCCTATTCGATCGAGGCGATGATGCAGAACGGGCTGGCGTTGCAGGCAGGCACCAGCCACGATCTCGGCCAGAATTTCGGCAAAGCCTTCGACGTCCAGTTCCAGAGCAAAGAGGGCAAGCTCGATTACGTCTGGCAGACCAGCTGGGGCGTCAGCACACGTCTGATCGGCGGCCTGATTATGACTCACTCCGACGACAAGGGTTTGGTACTGCCTCCAAAGATGGCGCCGCGAAAAGCCGTCATCGTGCCGATTTACCGCAAGGAGGAAGAACGGGGGCCAGTGCTCGAAGTGGCGACGCGGCTCGCCGGCGAACTGGGCGCGCACATCGATCTGCGCGAAGGTCAGAGCCCCGGCGCCAAGTTCTTCCATTGGGAACGGCTCGGGATTCCGGTGGTATTCGAGCTGGGTCCGCGCGACGTTGCCAGCGGGAACATCGTGCTGAAGCGGCGCGATACCGGCACCAAAGAAGTGATTCCGCAAACCGAGGCCGCAGCGAAGCTGGCCGCGACTCTGGAAGCCATGCAGAAGGACCTCTACGCGAAAGCCAAAGGCCGCCTGAAAGACAATACGGTTCTGGCGAATTCGATCGGGGAAGTGGAAGAAATCCTGAATGCCTCGGTGACCGCGGAAAAGGGCGGGGGCAAATTCGTGATGGCGCATTTGAAAGACGATCCGGCCAACGATGCGCGCATCAAGCAGTTCAAAGCCAGCACTCGCAATATCCCGCTGGTGGATGAATACGACGGCCCGGGCAAATGCATCTTGACCGGCGAAACCGTAGACCGCCGCGTCGTCATCGCCAAGGCCTACTGACATGCGACACAGTGCAGCGCAGGTTTTCGCGTGTGCGGGTCTGCTGCTTGGCATGGCCCGAGTCAATGCAGCGCCGCGCGACTGGGTCTTGAATCCGGCCATCGTCCAACTGGACACACCGGAAGATATCTATGCCATTGGCGATGCGCACAGCGATTACAACCGTCTGAAAAAAGCGCTGCGCGGCGCGGGACTCACGGACGAGGCGGGCCACTGGACCGGGGGCCACGCCGTCCTGATCAGCACAGGCGACATGATCGATAAAGGGCCCCGGGCGCTCGACGTTCTGCTCTTCTATAAAACGCTGCGCGACGACGCGCGGAGCCAGGGAGGGAAGGTCATCATCCTTGCAGGCAACCATGAAGCTGAATTCCTGGCGAACCCCGCCGCCCCCAAAGGGGCAATGTTCAACAAGCAGTTAAAAGAGGCCCATCTCATCCCGGCCGAAGTTGGCGCATGCCAGGGTAGCACGGGCGAATTCCTCTGCTCGCTGGCCTTCGGGGCGCGCGTCAATGAATGGTTCTTTTCCCACGCCGGAAACCCGGGCGGCCGCACGCTGACGAAGTTGATGGCGGACCTGCAGAATGGCGTGGATCACGACGGCTACGGAACCCAGGAACTTGTCGGCAACGATTCGTTGCTCGAAGCTCGCCTCGACGAGGACGGCCCGAACGGCAAATCCTGGCTGCAGGAAGGCATGCCCAAGCTCACCGAACAGGAACTGCTGGCCGGTTATGCGAAGGCGCTGGGCGTCCAGCACATCGTGGAGGGCCACAAGCCCACCGATGTCGATTTTCTGGACGGAACCAAGCGGCGCGCGGGCGAGATGTTCCAAAGATTCGGACTGCTATTCCTGATCGACACCGGCATGAGCGAAGGGGTCAACAACAGCCACGGTGCCGTGCTGCGGATCACGTTGAGAGGTAAAAAAGTGGAAGCCGTTTGTCCGAGCGGCAAGTCTACGGTTTTGTGGGACGAAAAAACAAAGCAAATTACCGGACGCGCCGCCCCCTGCCCGGGTTAATAGGGTGATGGACTACTCCCGGCGAATCTTCCTCGCTTTCGCAGCGGCTGGCCTGGCCAGGGCTCAGGACGCGGCCAATTCCGCGGCCACCTTCTCGACCGATGTTCAGGTCATCAGCGTACTCGCAACCGTGCACGAAAAGGGCGGCAAGATCGTCAACGATCTCGCCAAAGAGGACTTCGGGCTATCCGAAGACGGCCGGCCGCAGACGATCAAATACTTCTCGCGCGAAACCGATCTTCCTCTGACGCTCGGCCTCCTCGTCGATACGAGCACGAGCCAGCGGCAGGTGCTGAACGAGGAGAAAAGCGCCAGTTACCGGTTTCTCGAACGCGTCCTGCGCGAAGACAAGGACCAGGCGTTCCTGATCCATTTCGATTTCGATGTCGAGCTGCTCCAGGACGTGACGAACTCCCGGCTCAAACTTGAAAAGGCGCTGGATACCGTGGGGCTCGCCGACCCAGGCCAGCCGCAGATGCGCCGGAGCGGTGGCGGTGGGGGTTATCCAGGTGGTGGCGGGGGTTACCCGCCTAATGGGGGCGGGGGCGGTGGACGTCGCGGTGGCGGCACTGCACTCTACGATTCCATCCTGCTCGCCTCCAACGAAATCATGAAGACGCAGAAGGGCCGCAAAGCTCTGGTGCTTTTGACCGACGGAGTGGATAACGGCAGCAAGGTGCCTCTCTCGCAGGCGATCGAAGCGGCCGAGCGCGCCGACACCCTGGTCTATTCGATCTACTTCACCGGACAGGAGCAACAGCAGCCATTCGGAGGCTTCGGAGGCCGGGGGATGAGCCGGCGCGGCGGCGGGATGCCGATGCCCCGCTCTCAGTCCCAGCGCCCCGACGGGAAGAAAATCCTGCAACAGATCTCAAACCAAACCGGTGGCGGATTCTTCGAAGTCTCGAAGAAAGAAAACATCGATCAGATTTACGCCCGCATTCAGGAAGAACTCAGGAATCAGTACAGCCTTGGCTATACGTCCGACAACCGAGATGGCGGCACCGGATTCCGCAAAATCAATGTAACGGTGAAGCGGAAAGACCTTGTAGTCCGCACGCGGGACGGCTATTACCCCGCGCAGTAAACCCGCGCAATAAAAAAAGCGCAGGCGGTGAGGCCTGCGCTTCGAGAGTAGAGTTTTGCCGATTCGCTATTCCTGCGGCGGTCCACCGCCCGGCGCTCCGCCCCGGAACCGCGCTGCGCCAGCGCCAGGACCGGAACCCGGTCCGCCGCCGCGGGCACTTTGGCCGCGGCCACCCGGACCCCGTCCGCCGCCCTGCTTGATGGTGTAGCCGGAGGGAACCATGAACAGCGAGGCGCTCGGTTCCACAGTCATGATGTTGGTCAGTTCCATATCAGTGGTACCGAAGCGCGGATCGGAAGTCTTGATCTCGACGGGAACCTGGAGAGTGGTGGCAACCCACGTGGTCCGCACCGACTGAATCGGCGCGGCGTTTCCGATGGCGCCCGCGGGAATGGTCTCGGTGATCTGCGTACCGGTAGCCGGAACCCCGTTGATCACCTGAGTGGGCAGCGTGACCGTTGTTTCATTGGGGCGGGCCGGGCGGGCGGGAGGAGTGCCTGTGGTGGTCCGCGGTTTCGGCAGCGGTTCCTGCCGGGCGATCATGGTCGCGGAATCGAGCTCATAGCGGAATCCGGCGACCGGATCGAAAATGGTCTGGATGGTGAAGGGCGCCTTCCCCGATGCGGCCGGGGGCGTCACCGTTTCGCTGGTGCTGATGCGTCCCTGACTGTCGCGCGCCACCGTGGAGGTGTGCGACCGGGAAATCTGATTTCCGCCCGCCAGCGTCTGCTGGCTGGTGACCGTTTCGGTTCCCGAGTAAGGCGCGCCGGTCACCGGAGCGCTTCGCGGACCCGCGCCCAGCATGCCTCGCCCCATACCGAAACCGCCGCCGAAACCGCCGCCACCGCGTGGCGGGCCCTGCGCGAACATCGTGGCCGCGAAGAGCGGCACTAAACTAATCGCAATCGTTTTTTTCATAGAATCTCTCCCGAAAGTTAATTCTGCGCACTATCGGCCAGCCGCACCGCGCGCGGAAAGCCGTCCTCACCCACCACTATTTCTGCCGACATCTCGCCCGCCCACGCGGGATTCACATCGATCCCCATGCTCGCCAGCGCCCCGGGGTACAAATCGGTGCGGACGACCCTTACGATTTCCCCGGTCGCCAGCGGCGCCGAATATGGTACAGCGATAAATTCATCGCTCGACAGGGCACCCGCATCGGCGCTGGTTTCCCAGGCGGCCGCTTCATAAAGAGCCGCCCCGTTGGTGTTTCTGTGAACTGCCGCAGGCCGAACGATTTCTGGCCGAGTGGCCACGTGCCGGGTTCTGACACCGATCTCGCGGCCCAAACCGATCGACAGCAGGAGCGCCGCGGCCGCCGCGAGGCCCCATTGCCAGGTCGGCGTCCATCTTGTCGCCTTCTGCCTGCGCGCGAATTCCCGCATCAGCATCTGGCCCCGGAAATCGAGCGTCTGACCGGCCGAATCGGGACGCCGCGCCTGCGCATGAATCCGCATCACGCGGAAGTGGGAGCTCAGTTCACCCTCGGCCTTCCAGCGCTCCTGGCATTCGCCGCACACCGAAAGATGCGCTTCCAGAGCCGCATCCGGCTTGCCGCCGCGCCGCGCGCCTTCCACAATCTCCGGGATCCAACTTGTGCAAATCATCTCGTGCAAACCTCCGCCGGGGCATTCAGCCACCTCAGCTTCGTCGATAACAACGCCCGTGCCCGATGCAGCCGCGACCGCACCGTACCCAGAGGACACCCGAGCAGCCCGGCGACGTCCTCATAACTTCGTTCCTCCAGATCGCAGAGGATCACCACATCCCTGTACCGGTCGGGCAAGTCCCGCATGGCGCGCTGGAGCGCTTCGATATTCTCCCCGTGAATCAGCTCGCCCAGAATGTCGTGCTCAAATGCCCGGTCCACGGCCGCTTCGACGGGACCGCGCCGCCGGGCCATACGCACCAGGTTCCGCGCCACGCCGTACAGCCAGGATTCCAGCGTCCCTTTACTTTCGTCGAAGCGAGCGTTCGGCGCCATTAACTGGACGAAGACCTCATTGGCGACTTCTTCGGCCACCACGGAACTGCCGGACATATGCAGCGCGTACCGGTAAATGGCCGGCTCGCGGCGCAGATAGAGCTCGGAAAAGGCGGACTGGTCACCCTTCCGGGTTCGCCGGTAGAGTTCTTCGTCGCTCAAAGCCGTGGAACTTGTTTGCATCAATTCGTCAGTCTCCATTGACTTGCCTGGCCGGAAAGTTCCCGGAAATGGAGCTTCTTCCGATTTTAATTCGCGAGCGTCTTCCGATTTAATCCCGAACCGGGACCCCAATGTAAACGTATTAGATTCGAGGCCATTTATGCGATTCCATTTCGCTCCCGCCCTGTTGAGCCTGTGTACCGTGTTCCTGACCGGCTGCATCGATGTCGATTTCAGCCCTTCGGACCGCTATCAGGCTGATTTTCATTACAGTTACGATCTTGACCCCGGTGGCCGCATCAACCTTGAGAATGCGAACGGATCGGTCGAAATCAGCGGCTGGGACGAAAACAAGGTCGAGATCACGGGCGTAAAGTTCGCTTCCACGAAAGAAGGGCTTGAAGAAATCCGGGTGGATGTTCATCATTCGCCGGGGTCGGTGGACATCCGGACGACGCGGCCCTCTTCGCACTTCGGCAGCATGGGGGCGCGCTACGCCATCAAGGTGCCGAAGACCGCCGTTCTCGACCGCGTGGTGACGTCGAATGCGCGGATCCGCATACAGGATCTGGACACCAGCGCGTCGCTCAAGACGTCGAACGGCCCGATACGGGTGGAGAATCTGCGCGGCGCGGTGGATGCGCAAACATCCAATGGCTCGGTTGAACTGCACTCGATCGGAGGCGATGCCCGCATCAGGACTTCCAACGGTCCGGTACGCGCCGAGGGAATCGCCGGAGAGTTTACAGCGCATACGTCAAACGGCGGCATCACGATTTCGATGGATCGCGCGCCGAAAAACGGCATTCGCGCCGAAACCACGAATGGCGGGATTACGGTGCACCTGCCGGGGGGCTCGGCGGCGCGGCTCGAAGCCGATACGTCGAATGGCTCGGTCCGGACCGATTTCGATCTCTCAGGCAGCGTGCGCGAGTCCCGCAATCACCTCAATGGAAGGATCGGCGAAGGCGGTCCGCTGATCGAACTGACTACGCGAAACGGCAGTATCGGCGTGCTTCGGATGTGATGTAAGGTTCGGCGCCTTCGTTATTAGCCGGGAAGCCGGAAGGCTACAAATTCTCCGGAATAGTTGCCGCCGCTGATGGCGACCACGATGTATTGTTTTCCGTTCAGCATGTAAGTCATCGGAGAGCCGCTCTGCGGGGCCGGGATATAAACGGCGCCGGCGTCTTTGCCGGTGGCTTTATCGTATGCCCGCAACTGCGCGCCGCGCACTCCGCCGGGCTGAGTCGCAAAGCCCGCTTCACCGGCCATGACAAGCGATTTGGTGGTCAGGACGCCGATGACTCCGGCGCGGCCTGTGCGCGGAATCGTGAGACCCTTCAGCGCCGGATTGTTCCTGATGTTGTCGGGAGTGTCGCCGTGCGCCACCTGCCAGAGGATTTCGCCTTTCGTCAGATCGATGGCGGTGATTCGTCCGTAGGGCGGTTTGACGAGAGGAAGGCCGGAGACGCTCAGTCCTGCTCCTCCGCCTTCGCCGCCTCCCCGTGCCGCCGGTGCGGCTGGTGTCGGCGCCACGCGGTCTGCTGCACCGGAGCCTCCGGTGCGGCGCATGCCGGTGAGCGCGTTGCCCTGGATGTAATTCATATCCGAAACTTTCGCGTCGGGCGGCGGGACGAGGCCGAGCGGCGAAATGTTGGTCTGGGAGAAGGCGTAGACGGTGTGGGTTTCGGGATCGTAAGACACACCCGGCCAGTTGGAACCACCGGTGGCCGAAGGCAATACCAGCGTTCCCAGCGGCCCCTCTCTCTTGCTGACGCTGGGCGGAGTAAAGATCGGCCCGATGCGGTACATGGAAACCTGTTTGACGGCTTGTTCGTGAAGCGCGGGCGTGAAGTCGATCAGATCGTTGAGGGTGACGCCCTGGCGGTCGTAGGCCGGCGGTTTGGAGGGAAACGGCTGAGTGGGCGAATACCATTCGCCGGGGACATCGCCCTTAGCGACAGGGCGTTCCTCGATGGGCCAGACGGGCTGACCGGTGACGCGATCGAACACGTAAAGGTTGGCCTGTTTGGTGGGCTGGGCAACAGCTTTGATGGCGCGCCCGTTGACCACGAGATTCACCAGAATGGGCGCGCAGGGGATGTCCATGTCCCACAGACCGTGATGAACAAGCTGGTAATGCCATTTCCGCTTGCCGGTCTGCAGATCGACCGCGACCAGGCTCTCGCCGAAGAGGCCATTGCCGGGGCGATGGCCGCCGTAGTAATCGCCAGTGGGAAGCTCTACAGGCAGGTAGACCATGCCGAGCTCTTCATCGACCGAGATCTGTCCCCAGACGCCCGTGTTGCCGGTGTAGGAGGCCGAGTCCTTTTCCCAGGTATCGTAACCGAATTCGCCGGAGGTGGGGATGGTGTGGAAGATCCAGAGGCGTTTGCCGGTTTTGACGTCGAAGCCGCGCACGAAGCCTTTGACGTTGTGGCGGCTGTTGGGCACGCCTCCGGAACGATGCGCGGCGCCAACGATGACAACGTTTTTCGCGACCACCGGAGTCGAGTGCAGGCCGACTTCGCCGGTGATGAGATCGATCTCCTGGTCGTCGTCCTGCTTGAGGTCGACCACGCCATTGCGGCCGAAGCCGGGAACCAGTTGGCCGGTTTTCGCGTTGAGCGCGATGAGGCGGTAACCGGGCGTGACGTAGAGGATGCGCTCGTCGCGGCCGGAGCCGTCGGTCCAGTAGGCGACGCCGTGTCCGGACAACTGGCGGGGGGCCGCTTCGCCGCGCGCGCCTTCGGGCTCGCTGTGGCTCCAGATCAATTCGCCGGTTGCGGCATCGAGCGCAACGACATCGCGGCGCGTTCCCGCCGTGGTGTAGAGAACGCCTTTGACCATGAGCGGGGTGGCTTCAAGCTGAAATTCTTTGCGGGGCCCGAGAAAGTCGGTCTTAAAACGCCAGGCGACTTCGAGATTGTTGAAGTTCGAAGCATTGATCTGGTCGAGCGGCGCGTAGCGGGTGCTGCCGAGATCGCCGCCATAAGTGGGCCATTCGCCGTTTTTCGCGCCTGTCTGGGCCGGGGCCAACGCGCCGGATGCCACCCACAGCAGCAGGAAACTCGTGATAAATCGCGCAAGCCGCATGTTTTTTCTTCTCCAGGTGGATTGTATAACGTTCGCCACCCGGACACTGCGCTACGCTAAAGGTATTGAGGGAGGGCGACATGCCGGGTGACCTCACCGCGGAATTTCAAAAGAACCTCACCGATTTTCTGCGGATCGATACAGATACCGCTTTCACGTTCCTCGATACCGCGACCATCGAAGCGAACTCCGATCCCGACCATTCCAGGAGGGCGGTGCAGAAGGCGAGGACCGCGCTGGAGACAATTCGCCGCTTTCTGGTGCGGGTAAAGGACCCGGCGGTACACGCGGAGATCGCTTCGCGAGCAGATCAACTGGAATCGGCCATCAAAAGTTTCAATTAGATTTCGTCCCCGGTACTGAATTTCGCGGGACGTACCTGGCCCGTTACTTGCGTAAAGTAAACGTATGGGGATTATTAGCACGCATTTTCTGACAGTATTCAATATTGCGGTGGCCTTTGCCGCCCCGGGTTTTGCGCAGCAGTTACAGCGCAGAGCGGCGATTACGGGCGGTGGAGGTCTGGAGCGGGGCAGGTGTACGGTCGAAGTAGTGGTGGATGGCGCGGCGGAGATTGAGATCCGGGGCAATAACGGCACCCTGCGGAATCTGAATGGGCAGCCGCCGCAATGGCGGCGCTTTGAATGTACAGGCCCGCTGCCGAACAACCCGGGCGATTTCCGTTTCGCGGGAATTGACGGCCGCGGCAGTCAGCAACTGATTCGCGATCCGCGCAGCGGCGGGGTCGCGGTGGTAAGAGTCGAAGACCCGCAGAATGGCGCGGGCGGTTATCGATTCGAGATGACTTGGGGCGGGCCGGATCGCAATCCGATAGAAACCCGAGGGCCCGGACCGGGCGATGACCGGGGCAGACGCCGCTTTACCGCGGAGGAAGCGATGAACTCCTGTCAGGATGCGGTGCGCCAGCAGGCCTTCCAGCAATTAAATGCGCGCGACATCACGTTCCGGCGGGTGGATCCGAACGATAATCCGGGGCCGCGGGATTCGGTGCGGGGCATCTTTGAAGTGCGGCGCGGCAATGGCCGCGATGAAACGTTCCGCTTCTCGTGTTCGGTGAACTTTGACAGCGGCAGAGTGTTCGACGCGCGAATCGAAAATTTCGGCGGCGATCGCTTTGGTGGAGATCGTGGCGGAGATCGCGGCGGGCGCTTCGATCCGGCGGATCGTGCGATTAATTCCTGCCGGCAGGCAGTGGCGAGCCGGATCGCGAATGATGGTTTCGACAATCCGGTAATCGATTCGATTCGCGTGGATGACCGGCCGGGCCGCAACGACCGGGTGATGGGAAATGCGCGGGCGAATTCGCGCAGAGGGTCGGCGGCGTTTTCGTTTTCCTGTACGGTCAATCTTTCGGACGGCGATGTCCGGAATGTTGACGTGCAGTTGCGTTAGGTTGCGCTGCGTTCACCGCGACAGTTGAGGGCCACGTATTTACGCTGGCCCTCAACTGTTACTGTGTGCACAAGGAGAAAAGATGCCTCACGTTTCCATCAAACTCTATCCCGGCAGATCGGAAGAGGAGAAAAGCCGGCTGGCGGATCAGATCGTCAAAGACGTGATGACTTACGCCAACTGCGCAGAGGCATCGGTGTCGCTGACGATCGAAGAGGTTCCGCGCGCGGACTGGCCGGAGAAAGTCTACCGGCCAGAAATTCTGGAGAAGGCGGAGCAGCTTTACAAGAAGCCGGGCTATAACCCGTTCGAGTAGCGGGCGCTGTTACTTTTTCGCGCCGGAGGATTCGGCGCGTTCCAGCGCGCGCGTGCCGTCCAGCAGGTCCGTCAGCGAGTAATTGCCCTCGTGGCATGCGTACTCGTAAATCGGTCCGTTCGAGCGGGACCACGTCAGTTCGCCTTTCCAGGGCTTAGTGAAGGCGGTGGGATCGTCAACTTCGAACCGGTAGAGAATCGTATCGGCATCGGGACGGCTCAAGCGTTCCACCACGTGCAGGTTTCTGTCGGTGCCGAGCATCCCGCCGGCGTCGCCGAAGAAGCCGTCGGCATCGTTGAAGTTGGTGGTGTCGACCACCAGCGTGCCGCCTTCCCAGTGCCCGACTGAATCGCCCAGCCATTGCCGCACCGATGAAGAAATGTGGGGCTGGTTGAGCCGGATGATTCGCGTGTCGTGATTCATTTCGGCGCTGAGCATCAGCTCGTGATCGGTCTGCACGATCCGGTAATTGCTGTTGTAGATGTAGGGCGTCATCGGCGCTACGGACGTGGGGAAGACCAGGCACTGATCCTGCAGCCCGAGGTCGGTCGAGACATGCGGACGATGGAGTATTTCGAGGCGGCGGCTTTTGGCGGCCGCGGCGGCGGGGGTCAGGGCGGGAATTTTCCCATCCGGCGGATCGGTGATGATTGAGGTCAGCATCGTCTTCAAAACCTTCGTGCCGGTTTCATAGAAGAAGGCGTTGTAACTGGCAAAGGATTTGGCAGCGGCCGCCTCCGGTTTCGGATCTTCCCGCCGGGCGGCGGAGTGACGTTCGAAATCCGCGGCTTCCTGCGGTGTGAAGAACGGCTTGTCTTTGAATTGCGCGGGACGCTCGAGAGGAGTGGCCGTGGCGGAGTTCCAGATGCCTTCGAAATTCGGGTGGGCCTCCGGCGCCGGCGGGCGTGACTGGGCAGCAGCGAGCCGGGCGAAAGAAAGGGCAATCAGAGCAAGGGTGAATTGTTGGCGAGTCATGCTTTTTGTCACGTCAACAACGGGGTCAGGACGTGGTTCCAGTATAGCGGGACGCGCCCGGATGTTGTGTTATTCAGGCGGCTATTCTGGCAAGCTGTATTCGAAGTCGTAGGAGTGTTTGCCGCCCTCGATCTGGATGACGAATCGGCCTTCGATCCCCTGCAACTCGCCGGTTCCGGAGCCGGGCGTGACGTGCACCGACATCTTGAGCCCGTTGCGGTCCATGGTGGCGTTGTGCTGCAGCGCGAAACTGCCCTGTTTGCCACCGAGCGTGCCCGTCACCATCTCGATCGCCACATAGCCGGCGGCGCCCTGCCTGGGATTGCCGCCCGAGTACATCTCGCCTTTCGTGGTCGCTTCCAGATCGCCGTGAATCTGCTTGTCTATGGAAAAGCGGGCGAGGCCCTCGGCCGGTGGCGGCGTGAGCGGCTGAACATTGACAGTGAAGGATCCGCGCGCGTGAGGCATGTCCGCGATTTTACACTGCGGGTCTGCAGCGACTAAGCTGAGAGCATGCGCGCTGTCTGGTGCCTCGGCTGGTGCCTGGGCTTGTGCCTCCTGGTGCGCGTTGCCACGGGCGCCGAGATTCGCGTTTGCGCGGGAAGGCTGGTTGCCATAGGCAAAGACACGCTCTCGGTGAAGAACGATCAGGGCACTTGCGTCCTCCATATTGACGCGGGAACCACGATCTGGCGCGGAGAGGTTTTGCACGATACGAGCAGGCTGAAAATCGGCGACGATATCGGCGCAAGGGCTACGGTTGAATATCCCGGCGACGAGCTAAAAGCCAAAGATGTGAGCGCCAACGTCGGCCACTGGGAAGGCGTCATCTCGAAGGTCGTCAACAAGACTGTCTATCTTAAATTCGATAAGCCCGTTCAAGGAACAGGAAAGGTCATTTTCGATGCCGCCACCGACTTTCGCTCCTGTGCCTTCGAGGACCTGAAGCGCGACTGCACTCGCGACGATCTCAAAGCCGGCCACAGTCTTGAAGTTATCGGCCTCGTTCTGGGAAAGAGGGAACTGCGCGCCACCAAGGTGCTGGGCATTCAAAACCGGTGGAATGACTACCCGCACAATGACCACCCCCGCACGCGACCGAATTGACCCCTGCTTCGTTTGGAATAACTGTTGATACAGTTATTCCAATATGACGGTCAGTCCGGCGGGCAAGGCTCTTGGCGCGGAAATTCAGGGCGTCGATTTGAAGCGAATCGATGACGCTGCGTTTGCGGCCATTCACCGCGGCTGGATCGACAACCTGGTGCTTTTGTTCCGCGGACAGCAACTCAGCGACGAGGATCTGATCGCATTCAGCCGGCATTTCGGCAACCTCGATCTGGCGCCGGTACAGGAAACGGGCCGCCGCTTTGTGGAAGGGTATCCGGAAATCTACGTGGTTTCGAACGTGATCGAAAACGGCGTGCCCATCGGCAGTCTGGGGGCGGGCGAGGCGACGTGGCACACCGATATGTCGTACCTCGAAGATCCGCCCAAGGCCAGCATGCTGTATGCGCTGGAAATTCCGCCGGACGGAGGCGACACCTGGTTTTGCAGCATGTACCTTGCGTATGAGGCGCTGCCCGATTCGCTCCGGCAGCGCATCGAGGGTCTGAAGGTCAAGCATGACGGGACGTACAACAGCGGCGGATACGTCCGGCAGGGCGTGACCGCGGTGGACGATCCGGTGAGTTCGCCAGGGACCTATCATCCTCTGGTGTGCAGGCATCCGGAGAGCGGACGGCGCGGACTTTATCTGGGGCGGCGGCGCAACGCTTACATCTCGGGACTGCCGCTGGCGGATTCCGAAGCGCTGCTGGACGAGCTATGGGGGTTCGCGACGCGCGAGGAATTTGCCCTGCGCCATCGGTGGCAGGTGGGCGACGTGGTGCTCTGGGACAATCGCTGCACGATGCACCGGCGCGACTCCTTCGATCCGGGCACGCGCCGGGTTCTGCACCGCACGCAGGTCAAAGGCGATTCACGGCCGGTCGCGTGAAGAAGCCGGGCGCGCCGCGCATTGTTCTGGGTCTGCTGTGCCTGATTTACCTGATCCTGTACGTGAACCGGGTGAATATCTCGACCGCCGCGCCATACATCAAAGCGGATCTGAAACTGAGCAACACGCAAATGGGTCTGGTGTTCTCGGCCTTCGCGCTGCCTTATGCGGTGTTTCAGTTGGTGGGGGGATGGATCGGCGATAAATTCGGGCCGCGTCTGACCCTGTCGCTGTGCTGCGTGGTGGTGGGGATCTCGACCATGCTGACCGGTTCGGCGCGCGGACTCGCGTCACTGTTCGCGCTGCGTCTGGCGCTCGGTTTCGGAGAAGGGGCGGCCTTTCCCACGGCAACGCGCGCCATGTCGAGCTGGACTCCGGTGAAGCGCTGGGGATTCGCGCAGGGGATTACGCATTCATCGGCGCGGCTGGGGAATGCGCTGACGCCGCCGATTATGGCCGGGCTGCTGTTGGTGGTTTCGTGGCGCGGATCGTTCGTGATTCTCGGGCTGTTGAGCTTTGTCTGGCTTGCGGTGTGGGCGTCGTATTTCCGCAACGATCCGCGGCAGCATCCTGGCATAACGGCTGCCGATCTGGCGGAACTCCCGGTACCCGCGACGGGCGCGCGCAAAGCTCCCCGGTGGTTCGCGCTGGCGCGGCGCATTCTGCCCGTGACCATGGTGAACTTCTGCTACGGCTGGACGCTGTGGTTATTTCTGAGCTGGATCCCGACGTTCTTCTACGAGAATTACCATCTGAATCTGCAGGCTTCAGCGCTGTATTCAGCGGGAGTCCTGTTCGCCGGAGTGCTGGGAGACATCGCCGGCGGGCTGGCCAGCGATCGCTTGCTGCGAATCACGGGAGATCTGCGGACGGCGCGGCGATCCGTGATCGTCACCGGATTTCTGGGGGCGTTCGTATTTTTGATTCCGGTGGTGCTGGTACACAACCTGGCGGGCGCGGCGGTGGGGCTCTCGCTGGCTTTCTTTTTCGCGGAGCTGGTGGTGGCGCCGGTCTGGTCGATTCCGATGGATATCGCGCCGCAGTTCGCAGGGTCCGCCAGCGGGATGATGAACTTCGGCTTCGCGGTGGCGGGACTGATTTCGCCCTCCAGTTTCGGGTATCTGGTGGACCGGACGGGCAGCTGGGTGATTCCGTTTGCGGGTTCGATCGCACTTTTGTTGGTGGGAGCTTTATTGACGACACGGCTGCGGCCGGACAAACCTTTTCTTGAGGCGTCTCTTTGAGCATCCCACCCGAAACCTGCAGTGCGGGTGTGCGTCGAATTGAGCGAACGGAGGTCGAAATAATGCTTAAGAAATTCAGGATTCCTTTAATTGCTTTGATCGCTGTACTTCTTCTGATTCCGATGCATCCGGCACAGGCGCGGGTGCGGATCGGGGTGGGAATCGGGGTTGGAGTTCCGTATCCCGCCTATCCGGCATATGGTTATGGGGCTCCTTACGCCGCATATCCCTATGGGTACGCTCCTTATC
The DNA here is from genome assembly GCA_035552315.1 of Bryobacteraceae bacterium. Lineage (GTDB taxonomy): Bacteria > Acidobacteriota > Terriglobia > Bryobacterales > Bryobacteraceae > BOG-234. The sequence goes on along the minus strand of DASZLO010000093.1, from coordinate 16,520 downwards.
CCTATGCTTACCCTTACAGCTATCCGTATCCCTATGCGGCACCGGTTTATCCCTACGGTTATGGCGTTGGGTTTGGATATTACGGTGGTCGCTATGGCGGATACCGGGGCGGTGTGGGCTATCGGGGACGCGGGGTAGCCGTACGAGGTGGCGTTCGCGGCGGCGGCCGCCGTTAGCGCTAGGGCGCGGGTGCGCCCACTTCCTGATGCACACCGATGTCGAACCGGTGGAAATCGGTGTCTTTTATGTGGATGTTCTGCCGCACACCTTTGACCAGCAACTCGCGCGCAGCCAGATGAATGTCGCTGACTGACGGCATCCAGAGATCGGCGTTCAGGCGGGATTGCTCGAAGATGAGTGATGTGCCTTTTTGAATGCTGGCCAGCAGGCCGCCGCCGATGCGGAAGGTATCGTCGAAATGGGCATCGAGGCGCGCTACCTGGCGATCCTCTTCATCGATCCACACGGTGCCCATGATTCTGCGCGCGGCATTCTCCGCCAGTCCGTGGGCTTTCACGTGCGGATTGCCGACGAAATCATAGGTCAGGGTGAGCCGTCCGTTCAGCGTTACACGGCGGGGATTTGAAATCCTGACGAGCGGCAGAATCTGGCTGACGCTGGTGTTTTCGCCTCTGCGATTGAAGGAATGGCCTGGCGGAGCCTTCAGGTCTTCTTCCACCAGTTTCCGGATGCGCGCCTGTTCGCTTCTGGCTTCCTTTTCGGTCAGCTCTTTTCCGTTCTTCTTCAGCAGGCGGGAGACGCGGTAACCGTTGACGAAGAAAACATCGCTTTCGGTGGTTTCGCTGGATTTGACCGCGCCTTTCGGGTCCAGCTCGTCCGTGAGAACCACCTCGTGAAAGGTATAGTTCTCGCGAAGCTCGTCCATTTTGCGCTGTTTGGTTTCGATATCGCGGGCGAGCTTTTCCGGCTCGGGCATGGGCGTCTGGTCGAGAAAGATGCTTGCAAGCGCGAATAAGACCAAGTGCATGCCGATCGTCTCCATCTTCCCACTTTGCGGGGGTGTGCCCCCTTACTGTTGGACCGGGTGCGGGGCGGCCGCTGCGGAGCGAGCGCGGATTTCGTATTACCCTTCACCAGATCTTCCAGCTCGTAAAGCCGCCCGTTGGCAATTACGCGTTTGACTTTGTGGGCGTTTGCGATGTCTTCGAGCGGGTTACCGTCCACGATCACGATGTCGGCGAGTTTGCCCGGCTCGATGCTGCCGGCGTCGAGGTTGAGCGCTTGCGCCGCATTGACGGTTGCTGTTTTCAGGGCCTCATAAGGGGTCATCCCCGCCAGCACGTAGGTCTCGAGCTCGCCATGCAGGTTGAAAGCATTCGGCGTATCGGTGCCCGCCACGATGATGGCTCCCGCATGCATGGCGTCCATCACCATTTTTCCCGGTGCGCCGGGTCCTTCCCCGCCGCCCCGGCCGCCTGCGGCGGTCGCCTGGGCGCGCAGCCATGCCGGATAAAGATTGAAGCGCGGATCGGATCGCATCGACGGCTCATCCGCCAGCAGCTTCCGGGTCCCCGCGGTCGGGATCATGGGACAGAAAAATCGTCCGGACTGGCCGAATAACTGGATGACGTCCTCATAGCTGCGCTGCAGCGTGGCGGCTTTGGGGGAGTATCCGCGGCGGCTGGTAGCGGCCGTGTGTTCCGTCCCGTCGACGCCGACATATGCCGCCGGATAAATTTCATGCGTGGTGACCGGCACGCCAATGCCATGGGCAAATTCCACCATGCGGCGCTGCTGCAGGTCGGGGAGCCGTACATAGCTCTTGATCAGATCGTGCTGCAGAACTTTGGCCAGTTGCAGCTCCATTTCGAAATGCGCGGGGCCCGACAGCGCGATTCCCATTTTGTAATAGACGCGGCCCCACTCCATCAAATAGCCCGTACCGAAGATACGCGGCCCCGGTCGCACACCCGACTCGTTGGCCTCGCGGTCTTCGACGATTTCGTAAGGCGTATCCCCGGGGCTCCGGACCGTGGTGATGCCGAAGGAAAGCCAGGCGCGGTGCTCGGCTTCGCCGAAATCCTTTTGCAGGTGAGAGTGGTATTCAACGAGGCCGGGCATTGCCGTGAGGTTCGAGGCATCGACAACCACGCGTCCCGCATGCATGCGCGCCGTGTGGGGCGAGACGCTGCGGATGCGATTGCCTTCGATGAGTATGTCCACATCGCGGCGAGCCGATTGGCTCCTGCCATCCACCAGCTGGCCGGCATGAACGACGATGCGGCCTTTGGGAATGGAGGGCGTGTATTTGAGATCGAGGGGCACCTCGCGGGTTTCGCCGCTCAGAATATCGATAGTCTTTAGCTCGTCCAGCGTTTGATAGAGGATGTGCCGGGAATCGCCGGCCCAACTGGGCGAATAGGCGATTTCGCTGGTCATGTGGCGGGGCGGTCCAAGGGGCTCTCCGGAAGGCGCCACGGGCCAGACGGCCAGTACGCCTTCGTATATCGCCGCCATTTTCGTACCGTCCGGCGACCAGACCGGGCCGCAGAAGCCCCGCGAATCGATGGACAGGTTCGGCACCGGCGCAAACCACCGGTCGGCACTGTTGGCGGCCCCGTTGTCCGCGGACATGGTGAGGATCTGGTTGGTACCTTCGCGAAAACTTTTCGAATAAGGCGCCACCATGGCCAGGGCTATTCGTCTGCCATCGGGCGACCATGCGGGCATTCCCGGTCCAAACAGGGAGTTGTGGATCTTTGTGACCTTACCGCTGGCCACATCGACCACCGACACGCTGGCGGCGCGCCACATCGCGTCCACGTCGAAGAAGGCGATGCGTTTGCCGTCGGGCGACCATGCCGCGCCCTGCGGCTGAGTCGTCATATTTGTCAGTTGGCGCGACTGGCCGGTGCGCATGTCGCGAATCCAGAGCTGGAGCAGACTGCCGCCCTTGTCGGACGAATAGACGAGCTGGTTTCCATCGGGCGACCAGGCGGGATCGGTGTCGAGGTATTTGTCGTTTGTCAGGTTTTCGGGCCTGGCTGGTTTGTTGTTGCCAGCCTCGCCGATGCTTTCAACATATATGTCGCCAAGCGCGGCGAACGCGACTTTTTTTCCGTCGGGGGAGATGACCGGGCGCACAATGCCGAGGGCCCGGCGCGGCGTCACCGAATCGAAATCGCGCTTGCGCCGGGTGTATGAGCCGGCCGCGCGCGTTACCTGCATCGTGGCCTGGAACGGAATTGTTTGCGCCGTCCCTCCGTTGATGGAACGGCGGCGGATTTTCCCGTCGGAAACATAGAAGAATTCAGTTGAAGAAACCCACGAGACCCGGAAGGCGAATGCATTTTCATCGCCGGTAAGGGAGATCCCGTCCGCTTCAAGCCGGCTGCCGTTACCCGCCGTGCTGTGATAGACAATTTTTCCGCCGGGACTCATCTTTCCGCCGGGACTCCACGAGGGCGCATCCACAGTTCCGGCCGCCGTTGAAACCTTCCGCGTTTGCCCGTCGGCGACCCGGACTGCCCACACTGAATTGCCGCCGTCGCGCGTGGAGGCGAAGACAATTTCCGAATCGTCCGGAGACCAGCCCGGCATGCGGTTCTCGGAGGAATCGCTGGTGATCTGTTTTAATTCGCCGCTGCGCAGGTCGAGGGTCCAGATGTTGTAGCTGCCGCCCAGCGGATCGCCGCGATCGGAGGAAAATGCCAGGCGTGCGCCGTCGTGGGAATACGCCGGTTCGCGATCGTCGTAAGGACCCGAGGTGAGTTTGTGCTGATTACTTCCATCCGGCGCGACAGCCCAGATGTCATAGCCGCCGTCGAGGTACCCGAAGAATGCGATCCACTTGCCGTCCGGCGACCAGACGGGCTGCCGGGCGTCGTTGAAAAGGGTGGTGATCCTCTTTGCGGTTCCGCCGGACGCGGGCAAGGTCCAGATGCTGCCCTGCATGTCGATAGCGAGTGTCAGGCCATCGGGTGAGGCCGCGACCGACATCGACGTGCCCTCGCTGACGGTCACGTCGCGCAGGGCGGGCCCGGTCACTGTCTGGGCGGAAGTCAGGGCGGAGGCGAGAAGCGCAGTCGCGGCGATCAGGTTTGTTTGGAAGCGGGGCGGCCTCATGTGATTTTTAAAGGGATACCACAAGGCGCGGCGCCGGTTGGCCCGGTTTGCCTAGCGGGGCATGGAAGCCAGGGCGGCGGCGATGGACCGGCTGGCTTCCTCCCATGCCAGGACGGTTGACAAGACCAGCCGGGAAAAGGCCGGCTGATCGATCTCGCGGACGCAGTTTTCCAGTTGCGCCGCCGCTTCGGCCATGTGCAGCGTGCCTACCTGGCGGGCCGCCCCTTTCAGGGAATGCGCGATCCGGCGGGCCTCGGACACGTCCCCGCTGCGGACGGTCTGCTGAAGCAAAGCCATTTTCAGGCGCGTGTCGTTGAGGAAAACACTGACAATCTGGCGAACCAGGGCGAACTCCCCGTCCTCGGCGAATTCCAGCAAGGCGCCGCACAGGAGCCATGGGTTTTCGGTCTTCGGGTAAATGGCTTGCGAAACATTCGGTTCGAGTACGTTTGTCATTTTTTTTTAAACCAATACCGGTTTTAAGCCAAACACAGGCTGCGGCGAAAGATGTCCGGCGAGCGCGCCCAGATCGGCCGAGGTGCGAAACTCTTGCGGTACCGGCAGCGCGGGCTCGGCAAACAGGAAACCCTGCACCTCATCACAACCTGCGTTCCGCACGGCGCGCAACTGGTCTTCGTCCTCGATGCCTTCGGCAACCACGAGAATGCCCAATTTGCGGGCCAGACTCACGATCGCTTCCAGCACGGAGGACCGCCGCTGGTGACAGTGGATGCCGCACAGAAAAGACCGGTCGATTTTGAGGGTGTCGATCGGCAGATTCGCCAGGTAGCTGAAAGAGGAATAGCCGGTTCCAAAATCGTCGAGCGAAACCCGCACGCCCAGCTGGCGCAAGGCCCGCATGGTGGCCGCGGATTTCTCCATATCGCGCACCAGCACGGTCTCGGTCATCTCCAGTTCGAGCATTCCGGGGCGCGCGCCGGTACGGGCGAGCGTTTCAGAAACGATGTCGACAAACCGGCTGTCGGAGAACTGGCTGGCGGAAATGTTTACCGCGACGCGGAAATCGGTATTGCCGCTCGCCGACCAGAGTTTCGCCTGCCGGCAACCCTGATCCAGAACCCATTCGCCGATCTCGGCGATATAGCCCGACTCTTCGGCGACAGGAATAAATTCGGCCGGAAAAATCACTCCCCGCCCGGGGTCGTTCCAGCGGATCAACGCTTCCGATCCCGCCATGGTCATGTCGCTCAGGCGGAAAATTGTCTGATAGTTGAGGAAGAGCTCATTCCTTTTCAGGGCTCCTGGCAAACGAGTTTCCAGCAGCAGTTTCCGGCGGTACTTCGCGCCAATCTCCTCATTGAAGAATTGAACAGCCTGACCGAGTCCCTGACGCCTGGCCTCACACTTGGCGGCGTCGGCGTTCCGCAGCAGAACCTCGAAGGTGTCGCCGTGCAGGGGGAAAAGGCTGATGCCGATGCTGGCACTGGCGGCGAAGCCATGACCGCTGGCATCCATCGCCGATCTGAGAGACTCCCTCACTCGTGTTGCGAGCACGACGGCGGCTTCCCTGCCCTGAACGGGCGACACATAGACGAACTCGTCGCCGCCGCCGCGCGCAACCAGGTCGTTTTCGAGGGCGCAATCCTTCAACCGGCCGGCAATCTCCTTCAGGATGGCTTCGCCTTTGGCGCGTCCCAGACAATCGTTCAGGACCTTGAAGTGATCGAGGTCGATATAAAGGAGCGCCAGCATTTCGCCGTTTCCGGCGGCCCGGGCCATGCTTGACCGGAACTGCTCGGCCAGCAGCGTCCGGTTGGGCAACCCGGTGAGATGGTCGTAAAATGCCTGGCGCGACAGGCTTTCTTCCAGCGCCAGAATGCGCTGCGCGGTGTTGATCCGGGCGCGCAGCTCATGGTGATGAAACGGCTTGGTAATGATGTCGTCGGAGCCGGCTTCCAGCGCCGTGACGTCGTCCTCCGGTTCCGAGTTTCCGGTGATCATGACGACGTAAACGTAGCCGCCGGTGGTTCGGGAACGAATCCGCCGGCACAATTCGATGCCGCTCAGACCTGGCATGACCCAGTCCACCAGCACCAGACGCGGCCCGTTCGGGGACTGGAGATATTGCCACGCCTCAAGGCCGTTACCGGCAACAACCGGCTCGTGTCCCCACCTCGAAACAAGAGCCGCCAGAAGACACTGAAAAGCCGGATCGTCCTCGGCGATCAGGATTTTCATGCAGCCGGGTCCGCCATGACCCTTCTATCGGATGAACCTGAATTTTTCTGTAGCGCGAATTGCGGGGGTTACGGGATTCCGTACAACTCAAGATCCACCTGCGGATTCGTGCTGCTCTCGACGCGCAAGGAGCGCGGCAATGCGGCGTCGAACGCATTGGGATCGGGCGAGGAATATTCATACGTCGCGAGCACGCGGTACTCCCCCGGCGGCAGGCCATCAAAACGATAGTTGCCTCTCATGTCAGCGCGGGTTTCGCGAAGGTCGAGCAGCCGCTGGCGAGTGGCAGGGTCGTAGAGTTCCAGAAACACGGGCGCGCCCCCGGCAGCCGCGTTGGAAATTTTCACCGTTCCATGAATCCCGCCCACGCCATTCGAAAGGGTCGCGATAAAACGGCTGAAGCCGAACGACCGGCCGACTTCAACGGTATTCCAGCCTTCGGGAGGTCCTGGATTGTCGCGTGGCACGGGAGAGAATCGCGAGACATAATAACCGGCGGGCGGGCCAACCAATATCTCCCAGCGGCCCGGCAGGAGGGCGATCCCGGTCGAGACGCCCAGTTTCACCGCCTGAACAGGGCCAACGCCCGCGAGATCCTTCCGGCGAAAGAACCCTGCCGCCGAAACCGTTTCGCCCGCGCCCTGCAACGCCAACTGGCTCTCGCGCTGCTCGAACAGCGGTAATTGGATCGACAGATTGCGATCCAGCGGGAACTCGGTATATCCCCCGAGGACTCTGGTACCGGGCGCAGCTTCGCGGGCCTCGGCGTAGAGCTCATAGCGGACCGGCGCCAGCGCGGGGAAGTGAAATACCTGTCCCTGAGTCACCAGCCTTCCGGTGTCGGACGCCAGGGTTACGGTAACTGCCCAGCCGTAATTGGTGGTCGGCAGGGGAGCGGCGTTGCCGGAGATTTCGAAGAGTCTTCCGGCAATGGGACGCACGTCGCCGTCGTTCGTATCTTCGTCCGGATAGACAGCGACGGTGCGCGCTTCTTCAACGCGGAGCGTCTGGCGAGAAAAAGTCGGCACATAGGAACGATCCTCGTCGTTATTCCCGGCGGTGCGGACGAGGTAGCTGCCGGGGTCAAGTCCGGGTATGCGAAAGATGCCGCGTTCGTCGGTCCTTGCGCGGGTGACGAAGTGCGGCGGTTGCGTGTTCGTGTAGGCGGCGACGTCCTGATCGCCGATGCCGACTTCGTTGGAATCGCGCACGGTGCCGCTGATCGATCCGTAGCGGGTGAGAGGAATGCGAGCGGAAAAGGTGGAGGCTTCGCCTTCCACGACGATGACGGTGCCGGCTGAATTCCAGCGCTTCTGGCCGTATTCGCCGGGCATGAATCCGCGCCGGGAAGCCTTGAGTACGTATGCGCCCGCGGGGAGTTTGTCAAAGGCGAAGCCGCCGGCTTCGCTGGTCAGCATGGTGCGGCCGGGTAGATTCCCGCCGGGGACCGGCTCAAGCGTAACAGCGGCATGGGCCAGTGAATAGCCGGTTGATTTCTCGACTACGACGCCGCGTATGACTCCCGCCTTTGCCTGCAGGGCACTGGCGGCCAGGAGCAGAAACGTGAATGCCGGCTTTGGCATTGAATTAACGGATTGACGCCGGCGGCCCGCGTTCCGTGCAGACAATCTTCCGCCGCGGTCAACCCTTCGCGGGGCGCCGGGTTCTGCGAAAACGCAATTCGTGCCGTTTCTGCAATTGCCGGTACTATGGGTTCATGCAGACCAAACTGCCTCTGCGAATCTTCGCGGCTCTCATCGTTTCAGCAGTTTTCGCTTGCGCCCAATTCGACGCCGGCGGATTTGCGACCGATCTGCGCGCAAAATATGGCCCTCCTCTGGTGAGAGAAGTGTTTAAGATCCCCGCTGGCGATATGGAGGTTGACTACGCTCCGAGCGGTCACGTATGCAAAATGCACCTTCCCGGAATCGGACCCGAACAAGAACGTCCAGGGGTAAGCAGCCCCAGGGGTATGGAGGAGTTTCTGCTAAAACTAGTGCCATTGAGCGTGCGAGGTAAAGATCTCGGGCCAGGGCCGACGGCCGTCTCGGGGATGGTTTCTATAAGCGCAAGACGCTACGAGAACTGCACAATATCTACAACATCTAATGGACACGGACCCCAAGGCTTGACCATGACGGTGATATTTACGAACGAAACCTGCTGAGCGGCTTTTATGCCGTACAACGGGGCGAGGCAATTCTGATCGCCATCGCTGTGGCGGTCGTTGATACAGTAGTCAGCCCTTCGCCGCGCGTTGGGTTTTGTCCGGGACGCCGAGCAGCGACTGGAGTAACTTCTCTCCGGAGGGAGATCCGAGTCCTGTCACGGCATCCCAGCCGACGCCCGCCGAGAAGGCTCCATTCGTGCCCTCGGTGATATCGCGGAAATCCGTCGAGCCGGGCAGCGCGTAGAGGATCGGATTCAGAAAGCCCAGTTGCTTTCCCAGCTTCTCGTTCAGCAGAGCGATCAGGCCGGCCCACAGCGGCGCGACGGCGCTCGTTCCTCCGAGCACCAGCGGGACTCCATCGACAAGCACCTTGTAGCCGGTCTTGAGATCGGCGACGCCGGAAACATCGGGCACGCCGCGACCGGCTCCGGAGCCCGGACTGGCTTTCAGACTGGCCTGCCAGGCAGGCAGCGGGAACTGGGCGCTGAAGCCGCCGCCGCCGATGCCGAGCGTGACGCCGCCGTTCCAGACAGTCTCGCGCGTGATGACGCCTTTCGCGCTCTGCAGGCTGGTTCCGCCGCAGGCGAGCACGTGCGGACTAGAAGCCGGGAAATCCACATGGTTGGCGCCGTCTTCCACGTTGTCGCTTGAGCCGTGATCGCCGGACGCGACGCAAATCGTTATCCCGAGCGCGGCGGCGTCCTGCGCGGCCGAATCGAAGGCTGCCATGGACTGGGGGGTCCACGCGGATTCCGCGCTGCCCCAGCTGATGGAAATGATGGTGGGCTTGTTTACTTTATCGTGGATCGCGGTGGTCAGGGCATCGTGCAATCCCTGGGACGTGTTGGATGTGAAATAGACGACAATCTTCGCGCCCGGCGCCACGGCCGCGGCGACTTCAATGTCCAGCATCACTTCACCGTCCGCGCCCAGAGGTTTGCCGGTGGGCGCGTTACTCGCGTGATCGACAGGAACGAGGGTGACAGAGGGTTGCGGGATATTGAGCGAAGCCATATAAGTCTTCAGATCTTCCGGCTTGTAACCGCCTCCCTGCTCCAGAATCGCGATGGTCTGGCCGGCGCCGGTTACGTGGAGAGGAAACTCGTAGAGCTGTGCGATCTCGCGCGGCGAATAGGAAGTACCGCCGGCAAGCAGGGTCGCTTCGGCGGCTACCGCGGGGTCTTGTGCCGGCCGCGCGCGATAGTTTGTTTTCGCCTGCGGCCGGTTGTCCAGTCCGAGAACGGCTTCCACCGAATCGGCCAGTTCGGCGGGAAGAGCGATTGCGCCGGTGCGCGCGCGGTATCGATGGCCGTCGTGTTCCCAGGTTTCCAGCGTGGTTCCGAAAGCCCGCATCATATTCGGGGCGGAGCCCTGCAGTTTCACGGTTCGCCTGGGGAGCGATGAATCCATCACGGTGAGGCCGTTTCCCGCGGCAAACCGCGTGACCTGCTCGACCGCGCCGCTGTCGGCGCCGTGCCGCTCCGCGAACTCTTCCCGGGAAACGGAAGCGCCCCCTTCGTGCGGCACTGGAGCGCGCAATTTGGGTTTGAGAATGACGGAGACTTCGACTACTTCATCGGCCTGCAGAGCGCCCACGCGCTTACCGAGCGGTTGCTTGTCACTTCCGGCGAGGGTGGCTCTAGGGGTGGCTCTGGTCGTAAGTGGCGTGTTCATTTTCTTCCGTGCTCGACAGAGGTATGATTGCTCCGGAAAGGGATGCGATGCAATCTCATGACGAGCAATCTGAGGATAACCCGGCGACGCCGGAACTGGTAACCATCCGCCGGTTCGGAGACATGTCGGAAGCGCTGCTCGCCCAGTGCTGTCTCGACTCCGCGGGAATCGAGAGCTTCCTTATGGATACCAATATCGCGCGCGTGGAATGGCCCCTCACCAGAGGGATGCGGTTGCAGGTCGAATCCCATGACGCGGCAGCGGCCATTGCGCTTCTGGATCAGGCGTCCAGCGCGGCGATGGAACAGTAGCGGTTAGCGGGCCTGGAAAAAGTTGATGTGGAGATAGACCTGACTCTGCCTGGTGATCGCGCCGGGCGGCGTGGGAACCGCATAGTTGTAGCGGCTGGCAAAATCGAGCGCCGCCGTTTCGAGGGTCGGGTCGGAGGCCTCGGCCAACTCCGATTCGATAACCCTCCCGTTCGCTCCGAAGGTCGCGTGCACAACGACCTGCCGAATCACGGTAGGCCGCGCGTTCAGATTGGAAAAGACCGGCTCGAACAAATGGACAGCGTCCTGCAACACCGGTCCGGATTTCATCCCCGCGGCCGGAGTGAGCTGCTGGCGGTCGAGCGAAGCCGGATCGGTGACGCTTTCCAGCCGGATATCGAGCACGGACGTGCCGCCCTCGCTGACTTTGATGTTGCGGGGAAGGATATAGTCGTGAAAATGAAGCGAGTCCGTGTAGTCATAAGTCGTATAAGTTCCTGGCGCTTCCGAAGCGATGCGCAACAAGCCGGATTGGGCGTTGACGCACCATTCGGTTTCGCTCCAGCGGCGGCGTTGCACGGTGGGCGGTTCCCCGCTGGAATGGGTTAACAGGACACAGTTCAACTCTTCGTTATTCACGATCACGGTGGCGGTGCGGATGAAAGCGTTTTGAGGGCTGGCATAGATGGGCGAAAACACCGCTTCGCGCAACTGCTGAAGACGCATGGGAATTTCGCCGGCGGGTTTGTCGTCGTAGATCAACCCCATCGTCCCGACGATGCGGGTCTGCGAATAGCTGCCGAGTTGCGCGGTCCAGCGTGAGCCGTTCATTCCGAGGGACAACTCCTCCAGTGTTCCGGGGCCCTCGTAGCGGGAGCGCCCGGTCGCATTGAACGTCAATTTCAAATCGAACGGACCTCCTGCGTGGAGCTTGTACTGGTCGCGCGCCTTCACGATAATCTGCTGCGCCGCGAGACGCTGGTCGGGCGTCGCGGGGATGACGATTCCGCCGTTTACGGGCTCCAGAGGATCGGAGGGCATCGGGGCTACCGGCACCTGAACATTGTGCTGGGCCAGCCCGACGCCGCTTAGAAGAGCGACTAACGTGAGTATTCGCAGCGGCTTCATACCCTCTGAGTTTAGCTGTTTTTAAGAGGGCGAAAGTTACAGAGAAGTACTAATGAGCAGCCACCGGCGCGGCGCCTTTGAGCGGCTTCTGCATCAGAAAGGCAAACGGGGCAAGGCAGGCTACCAGAATCGCACCCACCGAAATGATGTCGATATACGAGAGCGTGGTGGCCTGCGCGCCGATGGACCTTTCCAGCAGCGCATACGCCTGCTGGGTGGCCACGTTGGGCGGACTTCCCTGCCGCATGAAGTTGGCGCTCAAAGCCGCTACCTGCTGAGTAAACACCGGGTTTCCCGACGAGGCGTGCGCCATCAGATAGACCTGGTGGGCCTGCTGGCGGCGCAGCAGAAAAGTGCTCAGCATGGAAATCCCCACGCTGCCGCCGAGGTTGCGCGCCAGATTCGTAATTCCCGCCACCTGATTATTCTTGTGGCGGGGCACTCCCACATAGGAAAGCGTATTGATCGGAATAAAGATGAACGCGAGGCCCAGCACCTGGTAGACGCGATACATCGCCGCGGTCCTGAAGTCGATCTGCAGGTTGATGGTGGTCATGTGAAACAAAGCCAGGGCGGTGGCAAGGAACCCCGCGAAGATCAGGTAGCGCGGATCGACCCGCGACACCAGCTGGCCCACGATCGGCATCATAAAAATCAGCAGCACGGCGCCGAGCGACAGGGCTTCCCCCGCGGATTGCGCCGAGTAGCCCATCAGGATTTGCAGAAACTGCGGAATCAGGACCGTGGTGCCAAAAAGAACCACGCCCAGCACGAACATCATGAACGCGGCGGTGGCAAAATTCTTCTGCTGCAGAAGGTGAATGTCGAGAATCGGATTGGAATGCCGCCATTCGTTGCGGATGAAAAACGCGAGGGAGACCGCGGAAATCAGCGACATCGTGACGATCATCCGGGAAGAGAACCAGTCCTCTTCCTGCCCTTTGTCGAGGACGATCTGCAGGCAGCCGATGCCCACGCCGATCAGCGCCAGACCGACGTAGTCGATGGAATTGCGCAGCATCTTGAGCCGCTCGCTTTCCATGTAGGGAGGGTCCTCGACAATTTTGTGCGTGAGATAAAGCGAAAGGATGCCGACCGGGACATTAAGGTAGAAAATCCATCGCCAGCTGTAGTTGTCGGTGATCCAGCCCCCGAGGGTGGGGCCGATCGCGGGCGCCATCACCACGGCCATGCCGTAAATAGCGAACGCCATGCCGCGCTTTTCAGGGGAAAAAGTGTCCGCCAGGATGGCCTGTTCGCTGGTAGCGAGTCCGCCGCCGCCGAGTCCCTGCATCACCCGGAATGCCACCAGCATTCCCAGCGTGGGGGCGAGTCCGCAAAGAAACGAACTGACCGTGAACATGGCCACACAGGCCATGTAAAACCGTTTCCGGCCCACCAGCACGGAGAGCCACGCGCTGATGGGCAGCACGACGGCGTTGGAAACGAGGTAACTGGTCAGTACCCAGGTGGCTTCATCCTGCGATGCGGAAAGGCCACCGGCGATATGGGGCAAGGCGACGTTGGCGATGGAGGTGTCGAGCACTTCCATGAAGGTCGCGAGCGTGACCGTGAGGGCGACGGTCCATGGATTGAACCTCGGTTTCCACGGGGCATAGATCTGCCCCTCCTCTGAAGTTTTCTCCGGTGAAGAAGCTTCCACTGTGCTGGATTCGGCCATGAAAGCGAGTTACTGCAATTATCTCACCGGCCCGGTTTCCGGAACGGGATCGAAGCCCGCGCATCGCAGCACCGGCAAGCGGGGGTATTTGGGATATTCCGGTTCGTCAAATGACCGCAGGCACATGAGGAAAACGCTTCCGCGATCGCTACGAATTTCCTTGCAGTGTATACAGCGAGGGCAAAGGCCGGCGTCGGGTTCGTTCACGACTCTTAGGATAGAATCGGCCCATGAACTACGAAGCCATTACGTTCGAAGTGCGCGACAACGTTGCGTGGATCGCCTTCAATCGCCCCAAGAGCTTGAATGCCATGAACCGGACGACGATGCACGAACTGTATGAGGTGGCCAATCGCTGCGCGACGGACAAGAGCATTCGCGCGGCTGTTCTCACCGGCGCCGGCGAGCGGGCTTTCTGCGCGGGGGGCGACGTGGCCGGCTTTCATGCCGATCAGGACAACATCGCGCTGCGTGTGCATGAGGGCACCACTTTGCTGCACGCCGCGGCGTCGCGCTTCGCCTGGATGGACGCGCCGCTGATCGCGGCCGTGAACGGTGTGGCGGCGGGCGCGGGGCTCAGCGCTGTGGCGTGGTGCGATCTGGCGATTGCGGCCGATACGGCGACGTTTACCAGCGCGTACACGAAGATCGGCTTCACTCCAGACGGCAGTTCGACGTGGTTTCTGCCCCGCCTCATCGGCCGCCGGCGCGCCATGGAACTTTATCTGACCAATCGCACGCTCACAGCGCAGGAAGCGCTGGAGTGGGGACTGGTGAACCGCGTTGTGCCCGCCGCCGAGCTGATGACGGAAGTCGCAAACCTCGCGTCGCAGTTGGCGCAGGGGCCGACGCGGACATTCGGCGGCGTGAAGAAGCTGCTGCAGATGTCATCGACCGACAGCCTGGAATCGCAGATGGAACTGGAGACGCGCACGCTGGCGAAAATGGCCGCCGGCGCGGATTCGCGCGAGGGCGTGGCGGCTTTCGTGCAGAAGCGCAAGGCGACGTTTACCGGGGAATAGCGCTGCAGTGGCCTAACCAGCCCGGCTGCCCAAAAACCCGGCCGGCCCGGACTCAACGCGGAGGTGTGGCTGCGTTCGTGCAAAAGCGTAGGGCGATGTTCACCGACGAATACCTTTACAATGCATTACTCAACTCCGGCACATATCGGAGTCTTGGAAACCATTAAGCGAACCTTGCTGATGGCCTGCTCGGCGCTTGAACCTTCGGATCCCGAATGCTGGTTTGAAGTTGAAAAGCGGCGATGCGGGCAATCAATGGTTTATCGTCTCCTCAGTTTTTCCGTCAAGCGCTTGTCGGTCTCCTCAGAGCTTTGGTTTATCCATTACGTTTATCTCGTGCCTGGAAAGAATTTGGATATATTTCCACAAATCTGCCGGGTCATTACTCAGCGTTCGAACGGCCAACGATAATCGAGCAAAAATACGCCGGTCAAAATCAGATGGGTCAAATCTGCTGACATCGATGTTGTTTGAAAACTCCTCTAGTGTTTTGATGACCAGCCGATCAGTAAAATCCTTTCCCTGGACACTCCTGATATCCCAAAGAGCATCGCTCCAAGGGTAAACGTACTGCTTCCTGCCGTCGAGAATGCTCATGAACGGTCGGTTGTTATTGTCGGGCTGCGGCCCAGGAAGCGGGTAGGTGTCGGCGTAACTACTGACCAGATACGGCATCAACACTCCCAAAAATACGAATTCATCAGGGTCGCGGGAGACGGACCATTTGAAATGTTCTAGCGTGTATTGCATGAAAGGAGCAAACAAGAACTTCCGGTTATCCAATAAACCTTCGGATAGCGTAAGGCCACCACCGATTGAAGACTGAAGGTCGAGATCGCGGCTCCAACTACCGAGGGTCGTCAGCATGAAGAAGTCACTTGGCAGGGTGTAGTAGCCATCAATCTTCAATACTCTGATTAACGGAAACTCAGCAGGCACGGGGAATCCGAAGCCTGTTAGGTATCGGCAAACCTTGTCACATTCGATCTGAATCCGCGCTTTTGTCGCGTCGTTAAATAACGGCGAATTCGAAAACATCAGCTTACGCTCGGGGGTGTGATGTTCCAGAGGATTGGCCGCGCTTCTTGATGGTGAAGGACTGGGGGCGGGATTGCGCTCTTTCGCTTCACGTGCGCCTTGTCGAGCACCGTTTCTGGCGGCATCCTCGATCGCGGAAGCAGAAAGCATTGCGTTTGGCCCGCCAACAATACCCCTACGTGCAGTGGTCAGCGTGGCCCAAACTTCGAGGCCACCTAAGGATCCGGTCAAGACTACGAGCCCGACAAAGCAGACCACGACCTTCCTCTTGATCTCAAGTACCTTGACAACTAGGGCGAGTAACGCGGCGATACAAACCCAAGCCACCGCTAACAAAATGCGAGCTAGGGTTGAGCTCACGAAGCCCCTTGCCGTGAGGTACTGTGAAAAGGCGAACAACGCGACAGAGGGAAGCGCGCTCACCAATAGCGCCAGCGCGATTCTCCAACCGTCACGAGACCTGACTGGCACCTCGCCTGATGAAGTACTTGCGCGAATAACTGTACGACCTCTTACGAGTTCGTTGTCGTTGTGGGACCGCGACGACATTCGTCATATTTTACACCTCGTGCGTCTAGGCCAACTGCACTAAACATTCCTGCGACATGGCACGGTGGTTGAATGTGTTAGCCTACGAAGGCGAACACAAGGCGAATGAGCGAATCCCTGTCCCTGGCGCTACCGGAATTGCGGATGACGGCGCGCAAGAGCGATGCCGTGATCCCGCTGCTTGACAAATTCGAGCGCATGGCGAAAGACGCCGAGGGGCCGATTCGCGCGATCCGGCGCACGCCCGCCCGCGAGGCCGTGTACGCCGAATTTCCGGAGAATCTCAATCCCGCGCTGCGCGAAAATCTGACCCGGCGCGGCATCGCCAAACCGTATTCGCATCAGGCCGAGGCCTGGGAGCGGATCAACGCCGGAGCCAACCCTGTCGTGGTTACGCCAACCGCGAGCGGGAAGAGCCTCTGCTACAACCTGCCCATCCTGAACCGCCTGCTCGGCGAACCTGGCGCGCGCGCCATGTATCTTTTTCCCACCAACGCCCTGGCGGAAGATCAGCTCGATGAATTGCATGGGCTGATCGAAGCCATCGGCTCCGATCTCTGCGCCTTCACATATGACGGCGATACTCCGGGCGATGCGCGGCGGGCCATCCGGCAGCGCGCAAATATTGTTCTAACCAACCCGGACATGCTGCATACGGGCATCCTTCCGCATCACACGAAGTGGGCGAGGCTGTTTGAAAATCT
>DASZLO010000092.1:0-11452 GCA_035552315.1 Bryobacteraceae bacterium | reverse complement strand
GGATTGACGCGGAGCGAGGGGAGAAACTGTGAGCCGTCAATTAATCGGATTGGGGATCATCCTGGCCGCTGTCATCGCGCCTCTGAACGCGCAGTGGCTGAATTATCCGGAGCCGGGTACGCCGTTGACGCCGGGCGGCGGTCCGAATCTGACGGGGAAGACGCCGCGTGTTTCCAGTGGCAAGCCGGACCTGTCGGGAGTCTGGCACATGGAGCCTTTGGACCCCGCGGTGGTCAAACGCCGGCGCGCCAATCCCGGCGTCGGCAGCGTCGTGGGTGACGAGGGCGAGGAACTGTCGCCGTATTTCGGAAACATCTTCAGCGGCTTCAAGCGGGGAGAAGAGCCGATTACGCCAGAGGCGGCGGCATTGACGCGGAAAAACGCGGCGCAGCGGGACCGGTTGGACAGTCCGACCACCAAGTGCCTGCCGTACGGGCTGCCGAATCGTTATTTCCACTTTCGTCCGTTCAAGATTTTTCAGACGGCGAACGAGATTGCCATGTTCTTTGAAGTGGACGGGGCCTTTCGCCAGATCCACACGGACGGGCGTCCGCTGCCGGTGGATCCGTTCCCTTCGTGGATGGGATATTCGACAGGCAAGTGGGATGGGGACACTCTGGTGGCTGAAACGACGGGGTTCAATGACCTGTCGTGGCTGGATGCGGGCGGGCATCCGCACAGCGAGGCGCTGAAGGTGACGGAACGCCTTCACCGCCGCGATTTCGGGCATATGGATGTTGAGACGACGGTCGAGGATCCCAAGATGCTGACGAAGCCGGTGACGATCCGGTTCACGCTGGTGTTGATCCCGAACAGCGATATTCTGGAGAGTTTTTGCGCCGAGGGCGAGAGGGATGCGGGGCGTGTGGGCGGGGCGGCGAAGTAACTGCTGAGTGGCGCTCGGACCCGGCGCGCGATCAGAGGGGCAGTTTTCCGAAAGGATGATGTTTCTGTTAGGGGGCGACCAGTGGGTTTATAGTTCGCCCGCTCTTTGAATTCCGGACCGCTTTGCGCTTCAGGCCCGGCATGTCGTAAGGCACTGCCCGGCCTGCACGAAGTTGGGAAAATCCCGAAGCTGTCCCCGCCTTCAGCATTTCAAAATCCGCTCTCTCTACCTCATGACGCAGGGCCTCGCGAATGACTTCACTGGCGTTGTTGTACAGGCCGGAAGCAACTCTTTGCTTCACGAATTTTTCAAGCGCGGGCGTCAGTCTGATATTCATTTCTGCGAATTAAACTTGTTTGCTATTCTTTGCCTTCGAGACGACCAGCCATGGTCGAAACGAAATATCACGGGCCTTCTTCCGCATCCTCAACATCGAAAGCGGTGACGGTATCCCGGAATCCGTGCCACATGCGCAGTACTCGGACGTGCTGCTCGTCTTCGCGGATATGGAAAATAATGCGGTACACTCCCCTGCCCCTGCCGAATAGCAGTTGCCGCGCGGGAAAACCAAGTTCTCCCGCCTCGGAGATCACCCGAGATCGCGTCGGACGGTGTTCAAGGGTTCCTATCGTCATGAACAACCGGATGAGCCATTTTTCCGCATGCCAGGGCGCCGCGGCGCGGATACATTCGAGGCCAGGCATCCTCTTCGGCGGAGCCAGTGAGGCTAACGCGATAGGCCATAGCGTGCGCGCATCTCGTCGAGTACCTGAGTGGCGGGTTTCAGTTCACCCCGCTCGGCGCTGGCCATCCCCTCCTGAATCGCGGCAATCGTCTCCATGTGGTGCAGGCGCTCGAGACGTTCGAGCAAGCGCTGGTAACTCTCCGCGTTCTGCACGACGATTTCTGCTTTGCCGTTGACGGTCAGGACTTCGGGCGCATGGGTGTCCTTTAGCCGTGTGAGATGAGCTTTGTGGTTGCGCAGGAAGTCGGTGAGCGAGTGTATTTCTCGAGTGTCCAGCATGAATGTCCCAGTTATATTTTAAGCATATAATTATATGATCGTGAAAAAGGATCTTCACAGCCAAAACGGGGGACCCTGACTGCTGCGCTCACCACCCGTTCCGCGGAGGGAACCTTGCCGGACCGGCGACGGTTCCGCTTGAATGCATAACATTGGGAGTCATTCCAAGCCGCCTTGTCGCGCCCCCCACTTCTGGCGCCAAGACTCCGAAGGCTGCTTAAGGAGCCCAGCGTCTTCGATCGCGGCCATTTGGCGTGAACTCTTAGCGGATCGCTCCGGCGCTTCCGTCCGACCGCCATCTGTAATAAGATCACCTGTAATATGCCGGAAAACCGAATTGTTCCCGAGGTTTCGCGCCGCGAATTTGCTGTTATCACTGCCGGGGCGGCGGCGGCCACTACGCTTCCCGGGCTCGATGCCGCTGAACTTCCGCTGATCAAGGCCGACCCCAGCGTCCCGCACACCACGATCCACGTGACTGTCAACGGAAAAGCCCATCGGCTGGAAGTCGAGGACCGCTGGACTCTGGTTGAGATGCTGCGCGATCATCTGGGCCTCACCGGAACCAAGATCGGCTGCGATCGCGGGGAGTGCGGCGCGTGCACGGTCCTTATGGACGGCAAGCCCCTTTATTCATGCAGCAATCTGGCGGTCTGGGCGGATGGCCGCTCGATCCAGACGGTGGAAGGTCTCTCGCGCGGCGAGCATCTCGATCCGCTGCAGCAGGCTTTCATCGAACACGATGCGCCGCAGTGCGGCTTCTGTACATCGGGACAACTGATGACCGCCAAAGCGCTGCTGAATTCCAATCCGCATCCCACCGTGGACGAGGTCAAGGCCGCGATGACGGGCAACATCTGCCGGTGTTCGAATTACAACCGTTACGTCGAAGCCGTCCTGGCGGCTTCCGGGAATCAGTCAGGAGTCCGGTCATGAGCGTTACGCCACTAAAGACCCTGGGACATCCCACGCCGCGCATCGATGCGCTGGAACGCGTCACCGGCCGGGCCAAATACACCGACGATGTGATGCTGCCCGGCATGCTATTCGGGAAGGTGCTGCGGAGCCCGCATGCCCATGCGCGCATCCGCTCCATCGACACGTCGAAGGCGCTGGCAATGCCCGGCGTGAAGGCTGTTCTCACGCATGAGAATTGCAATGTGGTGTGGGGCGCGGGGTCGGTGGCGGGCGGGATTCAATACACCGACGAGATCAAGAAGACCACCATACAGCGCCGCTATGCGTTCAACAATCCGGTGCGGTTCGCAGGCGAGCCGGTGGCGGCCGTGGCCGCGATCAACCGTCATATCGCCGAAGAAGCGCTGCTGAAGATCGTGGTGGATTACGAGACGTTGCCGTTCGTGCTGGATCCGGAAGAGGCGCTGAAGCCCGATGCTCCGCAGATCTGGCCGGAAGGCAATCTGGCGTTGAGCAATCGGAACGAAGCTGTTCCGATGTCGCAAAAGCGCGGCGACGTGGAAGCGGGCTTCCGAAATTCGGCGCACGTGTTCGAGGGCCGCTTTTCCACCGCCTTCCAGCACAATGCGCAGATGGAGCCGCGCGCGTGCGTGGCCCACTGGGAAGGCGACAAGCTGACGGTCTACACGCCCACGGGCGGCATCGCCAACTGCCGCACCGACATGGCGCGCGACCTCGGAATCAAACCGGAAGACGTGCGCGTGATCTGCCAGTATATGGGCGGCAACTTCGGGAATAAGAATCAAAATCAGGACGCCGATCTGATTACCGCGATGCTGGCGAAGCAGGCGGGCGCGCCGGTGAAGCTGGAGCTTTCGCGCAAAGAAGATTTTCTCGGCATGCACGGACGGTGGCCCACCGTGCAGTATTTCAAGATCGGCGTGGCCGGGGACGGTCAACTGCAGGCGATTCAACTGCGCGGATACAGCGGCATGGGGCCGTACCGCAAAAATTCCGGGGCGATGGCAGGGGTCGATTTGTATACCTGTCCGAATCTGCTGACGTCGGTTCATCCGGTTTATACGAACCTCACGGTGTCGGGGAACTTCCGGGGTCCGGAGTTTCCGCAGGGCTATTTCGGAATGCAGTCGATGATGGACGACGTGGCGTTTCAACTGAAGATGGATCCGGTGGATTTCATCCTGATGAACCGCACCCGCAAGGCCAACGACACCACGGAGTTCACCAATTACACGCTGGTTGAATGCATAGAGCGGGGCGTGGAAGCTTTCGAATGGAAGAAGCGCTGGAAGGCGACGCCGGGTTCGGATAAAGGTCCGGTGAAACGCGGGGCGGGCGTGGCGTTCATGTCGTTCCGGTCGGGCGTGGGACGCAGCGACGCGATCGTGACGGTGAATTCGCAGGGGCGCTATGCGTGCCATGTGGGGGTCACCGATGTGGGCGCGGGCGCGAAAACCACCATGGGAATGATCGCGGCCGAAGCGCTGGAAGCGCCGCTGTCGCAGGTGGATGTGGTGTGGGGCGATACCGAGACGTGTCCGTATTCGGTGGGCGAATCGGGCAGCCGCACGACCATCATGACGGGCCACGCGGTGGTGGAAGCTTCGCGCGATCTGAAAAAACAGATTGCGGAGAAGGGCATGCCGAAAGCGGGAGAGATGTATACCGCGAAAGCCAGTCCGACGCCGCGCGTGGCGGGAGGGCTGGTGCGGAATGCGTTCGCCGCTCACTTCGTGGAAGTCGAGGTGGATGTGGAGCGCGGGCGGGTGAAGATCCTCAAATACGTCGCGGTACACGACTGCGGGCGCATCATGAATCCGCTGACAGCGGTGGGACAGATCAAGGGCGGCGTGACGATGGCGGTCGGGATGGCGCTGCATGAGGATCTGATTTACGACCGGCGCTCGGGCACTGCGCTGACGGCCGGCTATTACGGGGCGCGCGTGCTGACGCACCGGGATGCGCCCGACGTGGAGGTCATCTTCATCGAGAATGACGATGGCTACGGGGCTTACGGCTCGAAGAGTATCGGGGAGGCGGGCAAGGTGCCCGGAGTCGCGGCAGTGGCGAATGCGATCTTCAATGCCACCGGACACCGCATGCGGGATTTGCCGATAACCAAAGACAAGATCATCGGGGTGATGGCATGAAGACCTTCGCGAATGCAAATGCAAAAGACCTGCAGCATGCGGTGAAGCTTTCGCAGGCGGCGCAGTCCCCGGTGTTTGTGGGCGGCGGCAGCGATTTGCTCGGGATGGTTAAGGAGCGGATTGTGACGCCGGACGTGCTGGTGCACCTGCGCACGATGAAGAGTCAGGGAGTTCTTCACACGCCGCACAGCACGACCATCGGTGGACAGACCACGCTGGACGAAGTAAGCCGGATGTTTCAGAAAGATTTTCCGGTGCTCGCGCAGGCAGCGGCGACTGTGGCGACACCGCAGATCCGCAACACGGGTACGCTGGCAGGCAATGTGACCCAGCGGCCGTGGTGCTGGTATTACCGCAACGGCTTCAAGTGCTACAAAGCGGGCGGCAATACCTGCTTCTCCATCACGGGCGAGAATCAGTTTCATGCGATTTTCGGCGGCGGTCCCAGTTTCATCGTGCATCCGTCCGACACCGCGCCGGCGCTGGTGGCGCTGGACGCGAAGTTCCACATCGCAGGACCTTCGGGTCAGCGCGTAGTGCCTGCAGCGGAGTTTTTTGTATTGCCGAAGCAGAACGCGGCCAGCGAAAACGTGCTGGGCCCGCATGAACTGCTGGCTTCCATCGAGCTTCCGGTATTGCCGCCGGGCAGCGTCAGCGCGTACGACAAGGTGATGGATCGCGAGGCCTGGACGCACGCGGTGGTCAGCGTGGCGGTGGTGCTGCAGATGGATAAGGACGTTTGCCGGTCGGCGCGCATTGTGCTGGGCGGCGTGGCGCCGGTTCCGTGGCGCGTACCGGAAGCCGAAAAGATGCTGACGGGCCAGAAGATCACGCCGGAACTGGCTGCGCAGGCGGGCGAGGCGGCGGTGAAGGGCGCGACTCCGCTGGCGAAGAATGCCTATAAGGTTCCGCTGACGAGCGCCACGGTGAAGCGCGCCGTGTGGGATCTTGTTAAAGCATGAATTTTACCCGGCGCGATGCTTTGAAAATTGGCGCGGCGACCGTGCTCGCGACTCCCCCTCTGGCGACTCCCACCCGGGCCGCTGGAAGAGCCACTGAAAGCGAGATGACGGCGCTGACCGCGGTGGAAGCCGCCGGATGGATCAGCCGCGGCGAGATGACGGCTGAGGCTTACGTCTCGACACTTCTCGCACGGGCTGAGCGGCTCAAGGATCTCGACGTTTTCATCGCGTTGAATAACGAAGGGGCGCTAAGCGCGGCGCGCGCGATCGATCTGCGGCGCAAGAAGAAACAGAAGCTGGGACTGCTGGCCGGGGTTCCGCTGATCGTGAAAGACAACATCGACGCGGCGGGTCTGGCGGCGACGGCCGGGTGCCGCGGGCTGGCGGAGAATCGTCCGTCGAAAAATGCGCCGGTGCTGGTACCTCTGCTGGCGGCTGACGGGATTCTGCTGGGCAAAGCCAACATGCACGAGCTTGCCGACGGGATCACCAGCAACAACGGCGGCTATGGCGCGGTACACAATCCGTACAACACGTCGATGATTCCCGGGGGAAGCAGCGGCGGAACGGCTGCCGGGATTGCGGCGCGCATCGCTCCGGCGGGGCTCGGAACGGATACGGCGGGCTCGGTGCGCATTCCTTCGTCCTTGTGCGGAGTGGCGGGGTTGCGGCCCACGTCGAAGCGATATTCGCTGGAGGGGATTGTGCCGCTGAGCCATACGCGCGATACGGCTGGTCCGATTGCGCGCACGGTGGCGGATGTGGCTTTGCTCGATGCGGTGATCACTGGTTCGCCGGCGACGCCTCGGGCGAGTTTGAGCGGCCTTCGACTGGGATTGCCGCGCGAGTATTTCTGGGTGGATCTGGATCCGGAAACCGAGACGGTGATGAATGAGGCGATCCGGCGTTTGAAGGATCTGGGCGTGGTGTTTGTGGAGGCGAGTCCGGCAGGACTGGCGGATCTGACGCGGCGGGCCGGGAATACGATCGGTTATGAAATGCTGCGCGACATCGCGGCCTATCTGGCGGCGGATCACAGCACGGTTACGGTGGATGCCATGATTCAGGGCATCAAGAGTCCGGATGTGGTTCGCGCGGTGGCACGGATCAAAAGCAATCCGGCGGATGAGGCCGCTTACAACGAGACGGTGAACAAATGGCGTCCGCAGTTGCAGCAGCTTTACGCCGACTATTTCGCGAAAAACAATGTGGAGGCGATGTTCTTTCCGACGACGCCTTTGCCTGCGCGGCCGATCGGCGAGGACCAGACGGTGGATCTGAACGGCAAGAAAGTTTCGACGATTGGGACGTACACGCGGAACGCTGCGCCGGGGTCCAGTGCGGGGATGCCGGGGTTGACGCTGCCCGCGGGACGGGGAAAATCCGGCTTGCCGATCGGCATGGAACTGGACGGACCTATGGGAAGCGACCGGAAGTTGCTGGCAATCGGAATCGCAATGGAAGCCCACTTAGGGCCTCTTCCCGCGCCTTCGGTTTAACGCCAGTGAATTAACGCCGGACGGCGGTGCTGTCCAAAACTGCATTGAGCCGCGCTTCAAGTTCGGCGACTCTGGCCTTCAGATCGGCGATATCCTGACCTTCGGGGTCGGGGAGCAGACCGTGTTCCAGAACGCCCGTGGGGTCCGTGCTGCGCACGATCCGGCCGGGGATGCCGACTACCGTGGAATTGTCCGGCACGGTTTTTACGACCACCGAACCCGCGCCGATCTTCACGTTGTTGCCGATGGTGATCCCGCCCAGAACCTTCGCGCCCGTACCGATCACGACCTTGTTGCCGATGGTGGGATGCCGTTTGCCGCGCTCGTGCCCGGTGCCGCCTAACGTCACACCCTGGTAAATCAGGACATCGTCGCCGATTTCGGCGGTTTCCCCGATCACCACGCCCATGCCGTGATCGATGAAAAACCGGTGGCCGATGGTTGCGCCCGGGTGAATTTCGATGCCGGTCAAGAACCGTGAAAACTGTGAAATGAACCGGGCGAGGAAAGAGAATCGCTTGCGGTAGAACCAGTTGGCGATCCGGTGCAGCGTGACTGCATGGAACCCCGGGTAGCACAGGACGATTTCGAGGACACTTCGGGCCGCCGGGTCTTCCCGGAAGATCGTGTCGATTTGTTCCCGGATGGCGGCAAACATAGTTTGCGCGGCAGTCAAGCCGCAGATAAGAGATGCGCTCTAATGCCCCGAGGCTTCAGCAGCTTCGGAAATGGCGGGCGGATGCGCGCCCGGGGGAATCGGAGCCAGCATATCCTCCTTCGTTTTCACCAGCGTGGAAGTGTTGTAGCTGGCGACTTCAAATCCGTGTCCGTGCGTGATCGCGTCGGTGGGGCAGGCCTCGACGCAATAACCGCAGAAAATGCACCGGTTGTAATCGATGTTATAGACGCTGGCATAGCGTTCGCCGCCGCTGATGCGGACCTTTTCGGTGTTCTCCGCCGCTTCGATATAAATGCAATTGGCCGGGCAGGCAGCGGCGCACAGGAAACAGGCGACGCATTTTTCCATGCCGTTTTCGTCGCGCTGCAAAACGTGAACGCCGCGAAAACGCTCTTGCAGCTTGGGGGGCTCGTCGGGGTAGTTCTCGGTCACGGTGGGAGACATCATCTCCCTCATCGTGACGCCCATGCCCTTGGCCACAGCCGCGGCGGCGCCGATTGCTTCACCGATCAGGTTTGCCATTTTCTATATGGTAACGAACTGCTATTCCTTCTGTAAGTCCTGCACGAACGCGAGGATATCGAAGCGTTTGATTTCTCGGCCGGGGAAGAAGCTGTTGACGGCATCGAGCTCGTCGGTAAAGACCTCGAAAAGGGTGTCGATCCGGGTCATGACGAGAAGCTCGATGGCGCGCCGGTTCACATGGACCAGCTTGGCCACGCCTTTAGTGTTGGTTGCCCGCCGGGAGCACATCACCATGGCGCCAAGGCCCGTACTGTCGATGTAATCGACTTCCTGCAAATTGAGAAGAAGCTTCGCGCCGGGCTCACGGGTGACTTCTTCAAAGGCCGCGCGGAAAGCGGTGGCCTCGGCCCCGGCCGTAATCCTGCCCTTGAGGTCGAGCAGAATGATGCCTTCCCGCTCGCGGCGGGCAATATCGAGACTCATGCTATTGATGATGATGCTACCAGCGTGGTGGCGGCTTCAGGGTACTTCATACCGAAGGACTCCATTGTACGAACGATCACTTCGGCGACGGCGAAGTTGCGGAACCATTTGTGATCCGAGGGGATGACATACCAAGGGGCATCTTTGGTGCTGCAACGGTCCAGCACTTCTTCATAGGCGTCCTGATACTGAGCGAAAAAATTCCGTTCCTTGAAGTCGGCAGGGGAGGCTTTCCAGTTTTTGCGCGGATCGGTCAGGCGCTCATTGAATCTCTTGAGCTGTTCTTCACTGCTCATATGCAGGAAAAATTTCAGGATGCGGGTGCCGTGATTGTTGAGAGTCTGTTCGAAGGCGTTGATTTCGGCGTAGCGCTTTTCGAGGAGCTTCCTGGGGACGAGCTTATGGACGCGCGTGATCAGCACGTCTTCGTAGTGAGAGCGATTGAAGATGCCCATCGTGCCTTTGCCCGGAACGGCGGCGTGAACGCGCCAGAGAAAATCGTGATCCTGTTCCGGGAGTGTCGGTTCCTTGAAAGACGTCACGCTGCAGCCCTGCGGATTCACGCCGGACATGACGTGCTTGATGGTGCCGTCTTTGCCCGCGGCGTCCATGCCCTGCAGGACGATCAGAACCGAGCGTTTGTGTTCGGCGTAAAGCAGGTCGTGCAGGGCTGCGAGTTTTTCCACGTGCACGGGAAGCCCCTTGGAGGCCTGCGACTTGGAGATGCCGTGGGTGTCGTCCGGTTTCCGTTTCTTCAGTTTGAATTTGCCGGCGGGTTCGACCTTCAGGGTTGCGATGTCCATTCGGCTTCATTAATAACACGGATACGGCCCGTACCCGCGGGGGTCCAGCGCTCGCGGAAACGTTCGGAGGGCGCACCGGCGAACCAGGTCGTCAGCGGGATTCCGGCGGCGGCGGCGGCGTGCTGGCCGGCGGAATCGTAGCCGGCATAAAAATCGCACTGCGAGACGATGGAAGCGAATCCCGCGAAGGAACCTTCCCAGTAGTGGACTTGACGTGCCGCCCCCGAGGCCTCGACGGCGGCGGTGACGCGGACCGCTTCTTCGCCGCCCGCTCCGCGGTCGATCCACAGGGTGCGGTAGCGCGTTGCCAGATCGCGGATGAGTCCGGTTTCAAATTCGCCGCCGATGCGTTTGGAGTCGTTGCCTCCGACCCCGAGGCTGATGGTCGCGCGCGGGCGTTCGCCTTCGACCGGCACCGGAAGCGGGGCGATGTAGGCGTTGCCTGATGCGCCGAAGGTTTCCGCAAGCCAGTCCTGCGTGAGGCGTGTGAGATTCGCGGCGGAATTGGCGGTACGGCTGGGGAAGTGAAAGTAGTGTTGCGGCTCGCACGCGGGCAGGAGGCCGAGTTGGGTCATGCGGGAATCGGGATCGATCACGATGCGATTCGGGGCCGCGAGTTTTTGGCGAAATTCGGCGGCGAAGGCCAGACGCAGGCTGACCGGCCCGGAGCGGGGATACTCGGCTTCGATGTGGGTAACGCGGGGATCGGCGGCAAACAGTTCGGCGGATTTGCGATTGGCGACGAACCGGATCGCCGCATCGGGAAAGCGGCGCTTCATAGCATCGATGATGATGCTGGTGATCTTGATATCGGAGCCGAGGGTGACGCGCGAGAGGATGTCTACGGAGTCGACGCGTGCCGGAATGGCAGGCTGAACGGGCGGTGCTTGCGGGATCCAGACGCGCATCAGGTCTTCGTACGCGGCGACTTGCGCGGGATCGAAAGAATCGGAAAGCGGCTCCACGATATCGCGGAAGAATTCGGCGGGCCGTTCTTCGCCCAGGGCGCGTACGAGCGCCGGATCGAGCCGTTCTCCGCGGCGCAGGGCGGCCAGCGCTTCGCTACTCGAAATACTTGCGGACAATGGGGCCCAGCTTGTCGATAGTGGACTGCGGAACGAAGTTGCGGTCAGTGATCAGCGCATGCTGCAGGGCCGCGCCGCACTTGCATTCGCGGGTGGAGGGCATCGCCTTTACGGCTTCTGCCACCACCTGGCAGGCGTTGGCGGCGTTCTGCTGAAGGACGCGCAGGATGTCCGTCACCTCGACCGAATCGTGCTCATCGTGCCAGCAGTCGTAGTCGGTCACCATGGCGATGGTGACGTAGCAGATCTCGGCTTCGCGCGCGAGCTTGGCTTCCTGCAGATTGGTCATGCCGATCACGTCCATGTTCCACGACCGGTAGATATTGGATTCGGCTTTGGTGGAAAAGGCGGGGCCTTCCATGCAGAGATAGGTGCCGCCGCGCTTCACGGTGACGCCCGCGGTCTGGCACGCCTGTTCTACCACCGCCGAAAGCTGCGGGCAGACGGGATCGGCGAAGCTGACGTGCGCCACCAGGC
>DASZLO010000091.1:0-12702 GCA_035552315.1 Bryobacteraceae bacterium | reverse complement strand
GTACTCCTTGGTCGGGAGCCAGTCTTGGGCGCCTATCGTGCTGTACCGGCCCAGGCTGATTTGAGGCAACCCACCGTTGCCAGACGTAGTCGGGTCATAACCCTGAATTCCCAGAGCCTTAAATTCGTCGGTTGTGGAGTTAGCCTGAGTACGCGAAGTAACAAGGCGGCTAAAGCCGACACGAGCCTCATTGACTAAGGTTGGCGAGAAGATGTGGGTCCAGCTGATCATGCCGTTGCGACCCAGGTCTGTCTCTCCCGTGCCGTTGAAATTCGTACCGTCCAATGCTCCAGGAAACGGCTGGATGCTCGATTTGGCTGTATTTGTCCAACTCATACTGCCGAAAATACTGTTGTTATCGTTCAGTTTGTAATCTACTCGGCCGTCCCCCTGATCTGTATTTAGAGCGCCGGGAGTGGTGACGTAGTAGTCATTTTGCGGATATCCGCCCGCCGCGGCAAAGGGCTGGTTCGGGTTCGGATAAAGCTGCGCAAGTTTGTAGGCTGCCGGATCCATTTGCGAGGTCGGTATGCGGTTCCCGGCGTATGCCGCGCGCGTGTAAACCGGGTTCGCTCCGGCAGCGGGCGTCAATCCCGCCGAGCAACCGCTGACACAAGCGGTAGAAGCGGGATCATAGATTTGATTGGCTGCTATGGTCTGACCATTTTGCGACCCGACGGAACCGCCAAGAAGGGCTGAGAAGTCCCCGTTACGCTCGGCGGGGGTGGGAATCGTGTAAAAACCGCCATATCCAAGATTCTGGATAGTGCCGCCTGCCGTCGCGATCCGCGTACCCTGATAATCGCCGAACATGAAAAGCTTGTTCTTGATTAGCGGACCGCCGAGTGTGGCGCCAAACTGATTTTGCTTGAAGGGATCTCTCGGGGTGCCGGCGAGATTATTCTCCCAGCGGTTAGCGTCCAAGATCGTGTTTTGGAACACTTCAAACAAAGTTCCGTGTACCTGGTTAGTCCCCGACTTAATCGTGATATCTACAACACCGCCAGCCGCGCGGCCATACTCCGGACCCGCACCATTGCTGATGATTTGCATGTCGCCGATGGCGTCAACCGACGGCCCGATAACGAATGAAGTCTGATTGATGAAGTCAATCACGTTCACGTTGTTATCCACGCCGTTGATCAGGAAGTTGTTTTCACCAGTGGAACGAACGCCGTTAGCCGAGAAGTCCCCGCCGAGCGAGGCGCGCGCGCCGTTCTCGGGAGGCAGCACGCCCGGCGAGAGACGTGCCAGGAAGGTAAACGTGCGCTGGCCGCCCAATGGAAGTTCCGCAACCTGCTGGGAGGAAAGACTTTCGCCAATCGCGGGCGATTCCGTCTGCAGCAACGGCGCCGCGGCCGTGACTTCAATCGTCTGGGAAGCATTACCGACCTGCAGCGCGAGACTCGCGGTGGTCGTTACTCCAGGACTGACAAGGACGCCCTTCTGCACAGCCTTCTGGAAACCCGCGGCTTCAACAGAAATCGTGTAAGTACCGGGCTGAACAGCGGGAATGGTGTAAGAGCCGGTATCGGTGGTTACTGACGTACTCGCTACGCCGGTAGCATCGTTGTTAGCTGTGATTTTGGCACTCGCAATGGCCGATCCCGACGGATCTGTCACAGTGCCGGTGATGGTTCCAAGATCCCGCTGCCCGAATGCAAGACAGGCAAACGACAGAAAGAGCAGGAAAGTGGACGAGATTCCTGTAAGCCTACGTGGCATACTACTTCACCCCTATGGAAACTGAAGCTAAATACTAGAAACTGGGAATGACTGTATCACACGTAAGCGTTTGCATCAACATTTTTTTAGTAGAAAAACCGTAATCGCTTTCAGTCGATCAAGTTATTGAAGATGCAACAGGTTGCAGGTAGGCCCTTTGCCCGGAAAGGCTATAATGACCCCGTCCATGTGGATTCGCGCCGCCCTGGCGATTCTCTGCATTCTTGGCCTCGCGGCGGCACTCCCGCCCTTTGAAGCCCATTTTTCCGATCTCGCGAAGAGCGCCGGGCTCACAGCGGTCAATGTATACGGCGGATTGGCGCAGAAGGACTACATCCTCGAAACCACCGGCAACGGTGCGGCGATCTTCGACTACGACGGGGACGGCAGAAACGATATCTTTGTCGCCAATGGCGTCCGGCAGGTCGGAGGCGAGAAGAAAGCGCCTTTATCGCAGCTTTACCATAACGAAGGGAACGGCCGTTTCCGGGACGTCGCCGCCGAGGCCGGGCTTACGGCGTCCGGGTGGCAGCAGGGCGCTTGTGTCGGAGACATCGATAACGACGGACATCCCGATCTGCTCGTCACCGCCTACGGACACAATATTCTGTACCGGAACCTGGGGAACGGACGCTTCGAAGACATCACCGAGAAAGCGAAGTTGCCGGTGAGCGGTGTCCGCTACGGCTCCGGATGTGCTTTCGTGGACTACGACCGCGACGGCTATGTGGACCTGTTCGTGTCGAACTACGTGGATATGGATCTGGCCCACACGCCTAAGCCTGGCGCGGGAGAGTTCTGCGTCTGGAAGGCCATCCCGGTGATGTGCGGACCGCGCGGATTGCCATTGGCGCACAACGCCCTCTATCACAACAATCGCGATGGCACCTTCACCGATGTCTCGGAAGCCGCCGGCATCCTGAAGCCGGGCGGCCGCTACGGTCTCAGTGTCGCGGCTGCCGATTTCGACAACGACGGCTGGCCCGACATCTATGTCGCCTGCGACATGACGCCCAGTCTGCTGTTCCACAATCTGCACAACGGCACTTTTGAGGAGCGCGGCGCGGAAGCCGGTGTCGCCTATAACTTCGATGGCGCATTGCAGGCCGGCATGGGCGTGGCAGTCGCGGATTACGACGGAGACGGCCTGCTCGACATCGC
This sequence comes from Bryobacteraceae bacterium, assembly GCA_035552315.1. Taxonomy (GTDB): domain Bacteria; phylum Acidobacteriota; class Terriglobia; order Bryobacterales; family Bryobacteraceae; genus BOG-234. Next base: position 9,816 of record DASZLO010000091.1, on the reverse strand, counting down.
CAAGACAAACTTCTCCGGCGATCTCACCTCGCTCTATCACAACGATGACGGCAAGTTCTTCACCGATGTCTCGCGCGAGGCCGGTCTCGGAGCGCGGCAACTGCTCGGCTGGGGCATCGGCTTCATCGACGTCGATGACGATGGTTGGCGCGATCTGGTGATCGCCAACGGCCACGTCTATCCCGAAGTGGAAGGTAAAGGACTGGGCGACACTTATTTGCAGCCCACAATCCTCTATCGCAACCTGGGGAACGGCAAGTTCTCCGACGTCACTGCCCAAGCGGGACCGGCCTTTCAAGTATCCCGTCCGGCGCGCGGCCTCGCGACTGGGGACGTCGATGGCGACGGCCGGCCCGAGATCGTGATCGTGAACATGAATGCCACCCCGAGCCTGTTGAAGAACGCCGCGCCGGGTGGGCACTTCCTGAATCTGCAGCTAACCGGAACCAAATCCAACCGCTCGGCCATCGGAGCGCGGGCCATCGTCACCGTTTCCGGCCGGAAGATGATAGATGAAGTGATGAGCGGCGGCAGTTTTTATTCGCAAAACTCACTGACCTTGCACTTCGGGCTGGGCGATGCCTCGGCAGCAGACTCCATCGAGATCCGCTGGCCGAGCGGCACAATCCAGAAGATCGGGAAGACAGCGGCCAACCAGTCGGTGAAAATCGTCGAGCCATGAAGCGGTACGGTTCCATCACCGCGTTCTCCAGGCGCGAATTCCTGCTTTCCGCGGCGGCCCTGAGCTGTCTCGCTCCCCGTGCCGCATTCACGCAGGAAACCGAGGAGAAACACGAAGCTCCCTACCTCGCACTCGCCAAATACATTCTTCCCGGTTCCGATGAATTCGCGGTGGAGAAAGAAGCCGCGGAGATCCGCGAAATCCTCCACACCGCCATCCGGACGAAACAACTGGGAAACGTCACCGGCGCTTCGCCGCTTCCCGCTTCGTATCGAACGATCGCACCCGATCTCAAGGAGGCCGCTTTCGACACCCGGCCGGCTGATACGGCGGCCGGATGGAAAGCCTGGGTGGATTCTCTCGGCTCGATTGAGCGCATCGAGTTCTACGTTCTTCCCGAAAACATCATTCGCTATGAAGTCAAAAGCCGCGCGCAAGGCAAGCGGCAGTATCGCGTAGGCTTCTGGAAAGCGCGCCGGGCGTCCGCAAGCGCGCTGGTGGACTTTACCCCCCTCTCGGAGCACGTCGCAACCGCCGAAATGCCCTGGTTCCGGGACGTCACCGCCCATGCGTTCCAGCATCTGGGCGACGCGCGCAGGCAATTGCTGAACGGCATTCCCTATTGGCGCGCTACGCTCGATCCCGCAAGCGGCATCGATATCTATGGCAGTAACGGAATCGCGCTGGGGGATATCGATGGTGACGGAGCGGACGAGGTGTATGTCTGCCAGCCCGGCGGCCTGCCCAATCGCCTCTTCAAATTCCGCCCGGACGGAACGATGACGGACTTGACGGAGCAATGGGGGACCGGCCTGCTCGACGATACCTCTTGCGCCCTGTTTCTCGATTTGAGAAACAGCGGGAGACAGGATCTGGTCGTCTTGCGCAGCTCCGGGCCCGTTCTGTACTTGAACCTGGGAGACCGCTTCCAGTTGCGTACCGATGCCTTCCGGTTCGCGACCCTTCCCAAGGGCGGCTTCACCGGAATGGCGGCTGCCGATTTCGATCGCGACGGCAAGCTCGACCTGTATCTCTGCTGTTACGTCTACTTCCAGAGCGAGGCGCAATACACGTATGCGTCGCCGTATCACGATGCGCGCAACGGGCCGCCGAATTTTCTCTTCCGGAACAGATTGGGGCCGGATGGCAGCGATGGCGCTTTTGAAGATTGCACGGCTGAAACCGGCATGATGGAGAACAACGACCGGTTCAGCTTCGCGCCCGCCTGGTGCGACTACAACGGGGACGGTTGGCCCGATCTCTATGTAGCCAACGATTTTGGACGCAAGAACCTATATAAGAACGAGGGCGGCAAATTTCGCGATGTGGCCGCCCAGGCCGGAGTGGAAGACATCGGCCCGGGCATGAGCGCTTCGTGGTTTGACTACGATGGCGACGGCCGGCCGGATCTCTACGTCGCTAATATGTGGACCGCCGCAGGCCAGCGCGTGGTGGCGGATCAGCATTTCGCGCCGGCACAAGCGAGCCCGCAGGCCTATCGCGCCCATACGATGGGAAACTCGCTGTTCCACAATGCCGGGGGAGACGGTTTCGCCGACGTAACCGCGAAAGAGTACGCCGGTTTCGGACGCTGGGCCTGGGCCTCCGGCGGTCACGATCTGGATAACGACGGCGTCGCTGAATTGTTCATCACTTGCGGCATGCTGACGAACACGTCCGACATCGATCTGAACAGCTTCTTCTGGCGTCAGGTGGTTGCGAAGTCGCCCGTGACCTCTTCCCCGTCACAAGCCTATGAGAACGGATGGAACGCTCTCAATCAATTCGTGAGAGAAGACTACAGTTGGAGCGGCCATGAGCCCAACGTCCTCCATGTCCGCCGCAACGGACGTTTTTTTGATTTCTCGGGAATCAGCGGGTTGGATTTCGCCGAGGATGGTCGCGCCTTCGCTGTCGGAGATTTCGACGGGGACGGCCGTCCCGACGTTCTGCTGAAGAGCCGCCTTGGACCGCAGCTCCGTGTCCTGCAAAATAACTGCGCGGGCGCGAACCACTCCGTGGCGTTCAGATTGACGGGCACAAAGTCGAATCGTGATGCCGTTGGCGCGAAGGTGGAAGTGGACGGCCAGACAAAGTGGCTCGAAGCGGGTTCCGGCTTTTTGTCCCAGCACAGCAAGACGCTGCTGTTCGGCCTGGGCGAACAAAACTCCATAAAGCACGTCCGCATCACCTGGCCCTCTGGCGCAGTGCAGGAGTTCTCGGATCTGACATGCGGCTGCGTTTATGCCGTGAGGGAAGGAATGGCTCTCTCGCCCGGCAAGCGCTTTGCGGAAACTCGCGCTCTCCCCTCCGAGCCGGTCAGCGGGAATAACGAGTTGAAGCTGCAGGATACATGGCTGCTCCAACCTGTCCCGCTACCCCAGCCGGAACGCGGTCCAGGCCTGTTTGTAATACGCGAGCCAACCCCGGAATTCGAGATTTTCCGCCGCTATCTGTTCGACTGGCGCACCTCTTTGAAAACGCCTTTCGCCATGCTGCTCAACGGTTCCGGACACGTCGTCAAGATCTATGGCGAGGTTCCGTCAGACACGAAATGCAAACAAGATTTGCAGTCGCTGGCACACTTCTCCCCGCAGCTTGCGCTTCCCTTTCGCGGCAATTACATTCTTGAGGCGCACCGCGACTTCTTCAAGTTTGGCGCTGCTTTCCTGTGGGCGGGCTACGTAGACGAAGCACTCCCATACCTGCGGCAGGTGCTAGTGCGGACGCCAGATAATCCGCGCGTCCTGGTGCTGGTCGGCCAGATCCACTTGCAGAAACAGCGTTTCGATGAAGCCGCCGCATCGTTCCGCCAGGCGCTCGCCGTCAATCCCGCATCCGTGTCCGCGCTCATCGGCATGGCTGCCGTTGCGGAGAAGCGAGGCAGCCTCACTGACGCCGCCGCATGGTATTCGAAGGCGCTTGCGGCCGATCCGAAATCCGCCGAAGCGGCCAACGGCTTAGGTTTGGCGCTCGCCAAACAGGGGCAGGTGGAACAGGCGCGGCCTTACTTCGAAGAGGCCATCGCGAACCGCAGAGACTACACCGACGCCATCAACAATCTCGCAGTGCTGTACACCAATGAAGGCAAGGTGAATGATGCGATTGCCGCTTTTCAGTACGGCATTCGCGTTGCGCCCGACGAAGATATACTTTATCTGAATCTGGGCAGAATGTACGTAAAACTGGGCCAGGCCGATAAGGCCCGTGCCGTGATGCAGGAGTTGCTGGACCGCAAGCCACGCAGCACCATCGCGCGGCAGGCTTTGCGTGATCTGAATGGCCGCTGAGAATCTGAAATGCTTACGCTTGGACTGATGTTGCTTTGGTTTCAGCCGCCGCCCGCAGGCTCCGATGAAGCCCTCATTCGCGAGATCGCCCAGTCTGGAAGATGCGCGACAGTGGCCGAGACCGACGATTCCAGAGTGACGCCAAAGCCGATGATTGCGCCGGGACAGCCGCCGCTTTTGAGCTTCCGCTATTACGAAGGTCAGTTGCACGGCCGCTTTGGGAACGCGGATTTGATGTTGGATGACGCCGGCCACTAATCGAATCGCGGTTGCCCTCTTGAGCGCGGGTCTGATACTTGGCGCTGATACCGCGCTTCGGACCGAAGGCATTGCCGCGTTCCAAAGCGGGCGCTACTCCTCCGCGTTGCCGAAACTGCAACAGGCCCTGAAAGACGATCCCACGGACAAGCTCGCCGCGCGCTTCCTGGCGCTCACCGAAGCTGCCAGAGGAAACTGCAAGTCAGCTTTGCCGGTTCTGGCCCGCGATGCCGATCCGCTCGCCGGCCTGGGTGCGGCCAAGTGCTACAGCGCCCTGGGAGACGATGAGAGTGCGCTTGCTCTGCTCGGCAAACTCGCGCGCGAACATCCGGATAATCCGGACATTCTGTACGAGTCAGCCCGGCTGCACATGAAAGCCTTCAACGACGATACCTTTGCGATGTTCCAGCGGGCGCCCGCATCCTATCGTGTGCATGAACTCTCGGCCGAGATCTTTGAAGTGGAGGCCAAGTATGCGGACGCCGCTGCAGAGTATCGCAAGGCGATTGAGCTCAATCCCTCGGCGCCCGAACTGCACTACCGCCTGGGGCGCGATCTTCTGATGGAGAGCCATGAACCTGCCTCGCTGGCGCAAGCCGCCACGGAGTTTCAAGCCGAACTCCGGCTCAGTCCCGAAGACGGCGCATGCGAGTATCAACTCGGTCAAATCGCTCAGGTCGGCGGCAACGCGGGCGTCGCCCAAATGCACTTCGAAAAAGCGCTCTCGTTGTCACCGGATTTCGTGGCACCCGCCATCGCTCTCGGGAAACTCTACAGCGAACAGAAGAAATTCAATGCGGCCATTCCGCTCCTGCAGCGCGCCGTGACCTTGCAGCCGAACAATGAGGCGGCCCATTACGCGCTCCTGACGGCTTACCGAAACTCGGGCCGGATGGACAAAGCGAAAGAGGAGAAAACGGAGCTCGACCGTTTGCAGAAACCTCCGGAAGGAGAGTTTTCCGATTTCCTGAAAAAGCTGGGAGAGAAGCGGCCTCAGCAGTGAGAATCGCGGTCGCTCTTTTTGTGGCTGCGATGGCTGCGGCTTCCCTGCCCTCCTACGCACCCGACTTTGAAAACATCGCCGCACGCTCAGGCCTCAACGATGCCTTCCCGAACGGCGGAACCGTTACGAAGAAGTACATCATTGAAACCACCGGCAGTGGCATCGCCTTCATCGATTACGACAACGATGGCCTTCCCGATCTGTTCGTCCTCTCGGGAGAAGGCGGCACCAACCGCATGTATCACAACGAGGGGCACGACCGATTTCGAGATGTCACACGCGAACTCGGGCTACTCTCGTCCGGTTGGGCGCAAGGCGTCTGTTCGGGCGATTACGACAACGACGGATTCACTGATCTGTTCGTCACCTATTGGGGACAGAATCATCTCTACCGCAACGTGAATGGCAAGCATTTCGACGATGTGACGGCGGCGGCGCATCTTACACAGGACCGCACGCGCTACAACACCGGATGCGCTTTCGTGGACACGGACAACGACGGGCATCTCGATCTGTTTGTCTCGAACTACCTGAAATTCGATCCGGCCAGCACGCCCAAGCCGGGCGCAAACGCTTATTGTTATTACCGCTCCATTCCGGTCAACTGCGGGCCTCGCGGCTTGCCTTTTGACCGAAACATCTTGTACCACAGCAACGGAGACGGAACCTTCACCGACATTTCGGAAGCATCCGGCATTGCGGAACCGGACGGCCATTACGGGCTTGGCGTGCTGACAGGCGATTTCAACGAAGACGGCCTCCCCGACATATACGTCGCCTGCGACCAAACCCCTTCCCTGCTCTACATCAACAAAGGCCACAACAAGTTCGAGGAAGAAGGCGTCCTGCGCGGCGTCGCCTTCGACCAGAACGGAAAGGCTATGTCCGGCATGGGCATCACCGCCGGAGACTACGTCGGCGATGGGCACCAGAGTATCTTCCGTACTAATTTTTCAGACGAATTCGAGACACTCTATCGCAATCGCGGCGACGGCAATTTCGATGAGGTCACGCTCGACGCGGGGCTCGGCAAGAACACCCGCTATGTCGGGTGGGGCACGGGCTTCTTCGATTTCGATAACGACGGATTGCCGGACCTCTTCCTGGTCAACGGCCACGCTTTCCCGGAAGTCGACTCGCTGAACATCGACATCCATTACAAGGATCGAGCCATTCTTTATCGCAACGAGGGCGCGGGCCGCTTTCGGGACGTGTCGGAGCATGCCGGACCAGGAATTCTCGAGAAGCACTCGTCGCGAGGTGCGGCCTTCGCCGATATCGATAACGATGGAGCGGTCGAAATCGCAATCAATAATCAGGGTGAGGCTCCGTCGCTGCTGAAACAGAAGCTGCAGCCGCCTGGACACTGGATCATTCTCAAACTGAAAGGCGTCCGTTCCAACCGCGACGCCATCGGCGCACGTGTCACCGTAACCGCCAACGGCCGTTCGCGAACTCAAGAGGTCCGGAGCGGCGGAAGCTATCTCTCGCAGAGCGATTTGCGCCTTCATTTCGGCCTCGGTGCAGCAACCACCATCGACCGCATTGACGTCCTCTGGCCTGGAATGCGGAAACAAAGGCTCGAAAATCAGAAAGCAGACCAGATCCTCACGATTCGTGAGGACTAAAATAGAGTCAAATTGATAGGCAGTGACTTCAGTAGTGGAAGCGCGGCTGCAACCAGGCTCTCGACGAGCCGGCGCGACTTCCTGCGCGGGCTGACGGGCGCGGCGGCGGGCGCGACCCTGTTCGGAATGGGCCCGCAACTGGCGCTCGGCAATGGTCTTCGGAAAAAAGTGGTGGTGGTCACCTTTGGAGGCGGCGCACGCGACGAGGAGACGTTCATGCCGGAAGGTCAGGAGAACATCCCGTATCTGCTGCGCGAACTGATTCCCCAGGCGACGTTCTTCACGCAGGTAGTCAATCGCGGAATTCTCGGCCACTACGTCGCCACCGCCAGCATCGCGACCGGTGTTTACGAGACCTTCAATAACTTCGCGGCGGTACCGCCGCAGAATCCGACCGTATTCGAATACTTCCGCCGTGAACTGAAGCGCCCCGCCAGTGACGCCTGGGTGGTGGCCCCCAGCAACGGTTTCAATCGCATCGGAGAAAGTGGCCACAAAGGCTATGGGCTCGGCTGTGGCGCCGGTGTTATCCTGCCGAAGCGCTTACTCGGAAGCGCGCTCGCCTCCGAAAACACGGATCGCTATGAGCACCTTCTGAACGACAACTACGAGACTCCGCTTTACACGCCGGAACTCGCCGGAAACAAGGTCGAACTACACCAGATGGCGGAAATGCTGAAGCTCTCGGTCGGCGACTTCACGGCACACGCCCGCAATCTCGCCAGCCCTGACGAACTGTCCGTCTACATCGCGAAACAGTTGATGAAACAGGTTGCGCCCAGCCTGCTTTGGATCACGCTGCACGACATCGACATCGCGCACTCGGGAACTTACTCCCTGTATCTCGAAGGCATTCGCCGCAGCGACCGTCTCTGCGCCGAGCTGTGGCGCTCCATTCAGAGCGAGCCCGAGTATGCGGGAAAAACCGCGATGTTCATTCTTCCGGATTTCGGGCGCGATTCCGATACCGATCCCGGCGGCAACGGCTTCCAGCACCACCGCACCGGCGATGCCTTGTCGCGCACCACCTGGATGATGGCGATGGGCCCCGGCATCCGTCAGAACGTTGTGATCGACCGCCCGGTGGAATCCATCGATCTGGTCCCTACGGTTGGAGCGCTGATGGGCTTCTCTCCCGGCCTTTCACAAGGCAAAATATTGACCGAGGTGGCGTAATCCCATGCTTCCTCCGCAGCTCACCAGGGACAGTTTCTCGAACTATCCGCCGCAAGCTCGCCAGTTAGCATCCGATCATCTCGCAACCCTGCAACGCCTGCCGCTCGCGTTCCTGCCGCTTCTGTTGCGCGAAGTCATGGCCTACGATTGGAAGTTCCCGGCCGAACGTCGCGACCTGGATGCGCAGTTCGCCTATCTCCAGTCGCTCGAACCCGGCGAGTTCACCAGGGAGATGACGCCCTTCGCCGCGCTTCAGCTGAGTCCCGACTTCGAGAAAATCGATTGGGTCAATCACCCGGCCGATTTCTCGGAAAAGCTGAGCGCGCAGCTCTGGGCCACCCACCAGCACGACGCGTTCCGCAATGCCTCGGTTGACTACGTGAATCGGGTACAGGCTTCACAGCAGGCTCCTACGCCCGAGATGAACCGCCTGGCGCTCGTAATCATCGGGCAGGGAGTCGCCACACCGGCCATACCGCTGTTCCGGAAACTGCGGCCCGTCGGCGTGCATTACACAAACGTCGATCCGGAGCGCGGGGTGGACGATCTCCTCGCCATCGCCGCCGACCGCGCGGCCAAATATCCTGAGCCGTACGCACACTGGTACATCGATGGCGGGCATGCTGCTCCGCTGCCCGGCGAAAGCGTCACGTGTGTCTCTTACGCATCCCTCGATCCCATCCGGCTCGGCCTCATCAACAAAATGCGCCAGGTCATGCAGCCGGGCGGCGGCGGATCGGAGATGCTGCGCACCGTTCTGGCGCAAATCACTCCCGCCGAATTAGGACTTCCTGAGAACTCGCCCACGGCGGTGCTCGACCGCTTCCGCATCAGCATGCTGACGGAAGGATCCGGGACGCAATTATTCAGCACAACTTTTGTGCAGTGGTCGGCCCGGGAAGCGTTACGCCGGGCGCAGCCGCTCACGCTGGTAGCCCGCTTCGCACCCCGCCAGCGGGAAGAATCGATGAAGGAACTGCTGGCCGGAACAGCCCACCAAGCTGTACTCGACCCGCCGGGCTCGCTGGTCGATGCGGATATGGGAGCGTATTACACCTACATCAACCTGCAGCGCCTCTCCGGCGCGGACCGGTCCGGGTTTCTGGTGTGGTTCGAAGGCCATTCCGAAGCCCTGGCCATCGGCCCCGCTCTCGGAAAATCCCACATCGACGCCGGCCGCGTAACCCTGCGCGAACTAGTCACCCGCCTCGCCTGACGTTGTAGAATGAGGAACGGCACAAACTGCCGCTTTCCACCCGCCAGGCCGGCATAGCTCAGCTGGTAGAGCATCTGATTTGTAATCAGAGGGTCGGGGGTTCAAGTCCCTCTGCCGGCTCCAATAACATCATGTCCGAACCGGACACATAGGTAACAGATTGTTCCTAAGACATAGGTAACACTTTTGGCCCAAAGGGATTTTCGAGGGGCTGCAAAGTACGTTCCTCCAAATCGACGTAGCCGAGATCGTAATCCATAAAGCTGACGAGCCAGATACCGTCTTCGACTTCCTTGATGCCGACGACTTGACCAGCTAGCGATTTGCTCAGATTGATTTTCTTGCGATGCAGACAGAGGTGGCCGCAGCAGGTCACGAGCACTGTTTTGTCGTGAAACGGGTAGTTCGGTTCCGGGATGCCGACGTACGGTCTGGCAGAAGCCGTATAGACTGGAACTCGCCCTTGTAATCGGTGCACCACAGGTCGTTCGGCTGCAAGCCATCGGAAAGAGGCGTCCCTTCGGCTCGCGTGCGCGGCCACACCATCCGCTGTACCAGGCCAT